>DATJTW010000086.1:0-16876 GCA_035502995.1 Steroidobacteraceae bacterium
CGTAACAGGCATAACTTTCACCGCGTCGCCGACGTTCGCGGGATCGCTCGGAAAGTTATGCCTGTTACGCCCCTCTGACACCACCTCTCAGGCGTAAGTGTCCAGCAACCGATTCAGCTGAATCGCGCGCCCAGCCACCGGCGTCACTTCGTCGCCGCCATCGCCGCCCGGCCGCGGAATCGACGGCGCCTGCGCCTTCTGCGGCTGCCGCGAGAATCCCTGAGAGACGCTCGCATCCGTCAGGTTGAACCCCTGCGCCGCCAGCAGCTCGCGCAGCTTCGGCAGCGACGCTTCGATCAGCTGTCGCGTTTCCGCCTGCGCGGCGCCGAACTGGATCGACGCCTGCGAATCCTTCACCGTGATGTTGACCTCGACCGGCCCGAGATCCACCGGCGTCAGCGACAGCGCCGCCACCGATTCGGCCTTGCCGACCATCATCGCGATGCGTGTGTTGAATTCCTCGGCCCAGCGCGGATCGCGCGCATGGGTGGCGATCGGCGCGTGGTCCACCGTGTTCACGGCGCGCCCCGCCTGGTGGATCAGGTCGAGCGCACGGGCCGACACGGCGACATCGCCCTTGTCCTTGCCCTGCCCCGCATCCAGCCCCGTCAGCGCGGCCTGCGCCGCCAGCAGTTTCGCGGCCGCGGCGTCGTCGCCGGACTTCGCGCCCGTCTTCGTGGCGTCGACGCCGTCCGTGAGGATGGGGCCGCCCGAGCCGTCGGTCAGCGTCATGGCGATCGCCGCCACCGCGTGCCCCGAACTACCCGACTCGCCGCCTCCCTGCTCCGAACCCTGGTCGCCCTTGTCGCCCGCGTTCTGCGTCGGCGGCGGCGCGATCGACATCAGGCCGGCGAGAAACGCCAGCGGATCGTCGAGGTCCTCGATGTTGTCCTCGCCGTCGAGGTCGTCCGCCGGAATCTCGGCGTCGGTGCCCAGCTCCGCGGAGCCCGCGTCGACACCGGCGTCGACCGCCGAGGCGGCGAGTTCCTCGAGCATGAGGATCGCGTCGAACGCGGTTCCCAGGCCCGTGGCCGGCGCGGCGCCGGACGTCGCGGCCGGCGTGCCGCCGGTCGTGGGCGCCGTCGGCGCCCCGTTGCTTGCCAGTGACAGTAGGTTCGCGGCCGGCATCACTTCGTCTGCTCCCGTGTCGCCGCGCGTTGCGACGACAACTCATCGGTATCGTTCTGCTCGCGGCGGTTCTCCGCGCGCGTCTCTTCGGACTGCCAGCGTTCGGCCAGCGAATCCACGACGTGGGCCCGCTGCGCGGCCTCCCGCCATTGCGAGCGCACGGCCTCGAGGGCCACGCGCGCCTGCTCCACCAGTTGCGCCTGCGCGTTCAACGCCTCGCCGAGCCGCGCCAGGAAAGCCTGGAAATCGCGCACGCCGGCGGCGCCGAACCCGGCGCGCGAGCGCGCGGCGAATCCGGCCTCGTATTCGCCGCGGTATTTCTCCAGCGCCGAATGTTTGTCTTCCATCTCCTGCAGGTGGCGCTGCGCGGCCGCCACGCGCTCCGCATGCTCGCGCTCGTTGCGCGACGTCACCTGCTGGACCACGTCGAGTCGTTCGGAACGCTTCATTGACGGACTCCCGGCGCCGGCGCGTTGGCGAACAACTGCCGCAGCTGGTTCACGGCGTCGGCGTGGCCGACGCGTTCGTGGATCTGCTGCGTGAGGAATTTCTGCATCGCCGGCCACAGCTCGATGGCCTGGTCGATGCGCGCATCGCTGCCCTTCTGGTAGGCGCCGATGTTGATGAGATCGCGGTTCTGCTGGTAGATGCCCAGCGTCTGCCGGAAGCGGCGCGCGAGCTCGGCGTGTTCGCCGGGGATGATCTCGTGCATCACGCGGCTGATCGACGCCTCGACGTCGACGGCCGGGTACTGCCCGCTCTCGGCGATGCGCCGCGATAGCACGATGTGGCCGTCGAGGATCGCGCGTGCCGAATCCGCGATCGGATCCTGCTGGTCGTCGCCCTCGGTGAGCACCGTGTAGAACGCGGTGATCGAGCCCTTGCCGGAATCGCCATTGCCGGCGCGTTCGACCAGCGCCGGCAGGCGCGCGAACACGGACGGTGGATAACCCTTGGTCGCCGGCGCTTCGCCGATGGCGAGGCCGATCTCGCGCTGCGCCTGCGCGAAGCGCGTCAGACTGTCCATGATCAACAGGACGGATAGGCCGCGGTCCCGGAAATACTCGGCGATCGACGTCGCCAGCCAGGCGCCATGCAGGCGGATCAGCGGCGGATTGTCCGCCGGCGACGCGACGACCACCGAACGCCGCCGGCCCTCGGGCCCGAGGATGCGTTCGACGAATTCCTTCACCTCGCGGCCACGCTCGCCGATCAGCCCGACGACGATGACGTCGGCGGACGTGTACCGCGCCATCATGCCCAGCAGCACCGACTTGCCGACGCCGGAGCCGGCGAAGAGACCGATGCGCTGGCCGCGGCCGACCGTCAGCAGCGAATTGATCGAGCGCACGCCGACGTCGAGCGGCGTGTCGATCGGGTGGCGCGCCAGCGGATTGATCGACTTGCCGAGCAGCTTGGCGCGCTCGGCAGACTGGATCGGGCCGAGCCCGTCGAGCGGCGTGCCGGTGCCGTCGATGATGCGCCCTAACAACCCCGGCCCGACGCCGACGCTGCCGGCGCGTTGCCGCGGCACGACGCGCGCGCTCGGCGCGAGGCCGTGCACTTCGCCGGTGGGCATCAGGAACAGTTTGTCGCCGGAGAACCCGACGACCTCGGCTTCGACCTTCGAGCCGTCGCCGTTCAGCAGATCGCAGACGTCGCCGACCGCGGCCTGGCAGCCAGACGCTTCCAGCGTGAGCCCCACCATGCGGGTCAGCGAGCCTTCGACGGCCGGCGGCGGCAGCGCCTGCGCGCGTTCCACCTGGCGGGCCATGCGTTCGCGCCAGCCGAGCGCGCGCGCGGCGCGCAGTTCCGCGGTCAGCGTCATTTGGTTTCACCCTCTTCCGGCAGGCGCTCCGCGCGCTCGTCGCCGAGCAGGCCGGACAGGGCCGCGGCGACCTGCGTTTCGAAACGCGCGTCGACGCTGGAATTCTCGGCGCTGAGGCGACAGCCGCCGCGCGCCATCAACGGGTCTTCGGCCAGCTGCCATTCCTGTTCGCCGGAGCTCGGCGCGAGCTTCTCGCGCACGATCGCCGCGTCGTCGGGATGCAGGTGGATCTTGATCTTGCGCGCCGACAGCGGCAGCAGGCTGACCGTGTGGCGGATGATGCCGATGATCTGGGTCGGGTCTATCTTCAGCTCGCGCCGCACGAGGTGCTTCGCGACGGTCAGCGCCAGCCGCGTCAGCTCTTCCTCGACCTGCTGATCGAGATCGTCGAGCGGTTTCGCCAGCGTGCCCATGATCGCATCGAGCGCCGCCAGCTTGACGTCCACCTCGGCGATGCGCGCGCGCAGCTCCTGCTCGCCCTTGCGCACGCCTTCGGCGTGACCGTCCTTGAATCCGTGGTCCCACGCCTCGCGTTCCACGATCGTGAGGTGCATGACGTTGACGCCCTTCTGTCCGGGACGTGGCAACGGCGCACCTTCGACCGACGGAAGGTCCCAGCGCGAGACATCAGACATACTCGTCGCCCTTGCCGCCCAGGTTGATCGTGCCGGCGTCGGCGAGCTTGCGCGCCGCGAGCAGGATCTCCTTCTGCGCGGCCTCGACGTCCGCGAGGCGCACGGGGCCCTTGGATTCGAGGTCGGACTTCAGCATCTCGGCCGCGCGCTGCGACATGTTCTTGAAGACCTTCGTCTTGAAGTTCTCGTCGACGCCCTTCAGCGCGATCAATAGTTTGTCCGCCGGCACCTGGCGCAGCAGTTCCTGCATGCCGCGGTCGTCGACCTCGACGAGGTCATCGAAGATGAACATCAGGTCCTGGATGCTCTGCGACAGCCGTTCGTCGGTCTTGCCGATGTCGGTCATCAGCGTGGCGCCGACCGACGAATCGAGCAGGTTGACCATCTCGGCCGCGACCTTGAGGCCGCCGAGCGACGAGCTCTTGCCGCCGCCGCCGGCCAGCGCGAATTGTTTCTCCATCATGTCGTCGAGCTCGGCCAGCGCCGACGGCTGCACGCCCTCGAGCGTCGCGACGCGCATGACGAGATCGGCGCGAACTTCCGCCGGAAAATTCGCCAGCACTTCGGCGGACTGGTCGGGATCGAGATAGGACAGCACGATCGCGATGATCTGCGGATGTTCGTTGCGCACGAGCTCCGCGATGGCCTTCGCGTCCATCCACTTCAGCGCTTCCAGGCCCTTGCGCTTGCCGCCGAGCGCCATGCGGTCGATGAGGCTGGCCGCCTTCTCGTCGCCGAGCGCGCTGACCAGCACCTTGCGAACGAACTCGTCGCTGCCGACGCCGACCGAGGTCTGGCTCTCGAGCGACGTCGTGAAATCCGTGAGCACGCTGCGCACTTCGTCGCGCGACACGTTGCTGAGCTCCGCCATCGTGCGGCCGAGCGACTGCACGTCCTTCGGCTCCATGTGCTTGAGGATCTCGGCCGCTTCGCTCTCGCCGAGCGTCAGCAGCAGGATGGCGGCCCGTTCGAGCGGGCCGCGCGGCGCGGCCGGTGCGTCACTCATCGGCCGACACCCACGCCTTCACGACCTGCGCGCTGCGCTTCGGATCCTGCGACACGAGGCCGCGTGCCTGCGCGACCTGCTGTTCGTAGGCTATGCCCGGCGCTTCGGGCGGCGGCAGCGCCTGCCCGTTCGCCGCGACGCTGGCCGCGGCCAGCGCGCCACCGCGCAGCGCCGGCGTCTTCGCCGCGTTGATGAGTCCCTTGGTCAGTGGCTTCAGCACGCTGAACACGATGATCAGCAGCACGATCACGCCGGCCAGGATCTTGGCGAGGTTCTGCGCCCAGCCCTTCTCCCAGATCGGGATCGACTCGAGCTCGCCCTCTTCGATCGGCGGCGTGCCGAGGAACGAGGAGTTCACGAGGTTTACCGTATCACCACGAGCAGTATCGAAGCCCACGGCGTCCTTGACCAAGGCGGTCAGGCGGTCGAGCTGTTCCTGCGGCAGCGGCGTCTCGGTGGTCTTGCCGTCCTTGTCGGTCACGCGCAGGTTGTCGATCAGCACGGCGACCGACAGGCGTTTGAGCGTGCCCGCCGGCGAGCGCGTGTACGCCATCGTGCGATCGATCTCGTAGTTCTTCGTCGACTGGCGCGACGTGGAATCCGGGCCGTTGACCTGCGTCGACGCGGCGTTATTGGGCGTGGTTGCGGCCGCCCCGGCGGCACCCGGCGGCGTCGCACCGGACTGCGCCACCTGCGGGCTCGCGCCCGGCGGCAACGCGACGCCCGGCGTCGGCGGCTGGTTGGTCAGCGCGCCCGGCACGCCGCCGGCGTTGCCGGCGCCGTTCTTCGCGGCCTCTTCGGACGTGGATTCGCTGCGTACGACCTGGCTCTGCGGGTTGTACTGCTCGCGCGTCTGTTCGGTGGTCGACATCTCGACCTGCGCGACGACCTGCGCGCGCACGCGGCCCGGGCCGACGAGCGGCGTCAGCAGCTCCTGGATGCGGTTCGCATAGTTCTCTTCGAGGCGGTGCGCGAGCTCGAACATCTTGTCGCGCACGGCGAGATCGCCGTCGGTGTTCGGCGCGGACAACAGGCGGCCGGCCTGGTCGACGACCGTCACCTGCGAGGCCAGCATCTCCGGCACGCTCGACGCGACGAGATTCGCGATCGACTGCACCTGCTCGTCGTCGAGACGACGGCCGGCCTTCAACTGCAGGAACACGGACGCGGAGCCCGGCTTGCGATCGCCGACGAACGCCGACTGACGCGGCATCGCCAGGTGCACGCGCGCGCCCTGCACGTTCTGCAGCGAGGCGATCGTGCGCGCGAGCTCGGTCTCGAGCGCGTGCTGGTAGCGCGCGCTCTCCATGAATGCGCTGACGCCGAAGCCCGGATCCTTGGTCATCGCGTTGACGCCGCCACCGCCTTCCGGCAGGCCCTGCGCCGCGAGCTTGAGTCGCGCGGCCGCGATCTGTTCCGACGGCACGCTGATCGAACCGCCGCCGTCCTCGAGCTTGTACGGGATGCGCGCGCTGTCGAGCGCCTGCGCGATCTGCGCGGCGTCCTCGCCTGCGAGATTGGAATACAACAGGCTGTAGGTGGGTCCGACGGACCACAACATCACGCCGACGCCCGCGGCGATCGCGGCGGCGACACCCACGAGCAGGATCAGCGGCTTCAGACCGGTGATCACACGCTGCGGACCCAGGTTGGCGACTTCGGCCATTTACGTCTTCCTCACTTCACTCATCACAGCGGCATGTTCATGATTTCGCGGTACGCCTCGACGAACTTGTTGCGCACTTCGGTCAGCGCGCGGAACGACACGTTCGCCTTCTGCATCTCGAGCATCACCTGCGGCAGCTCGACACCGGGGACACCGCGTTCGAACTTGTTCGCGACGTCGTTCGCCTTGAGCTGCGTGGAGTTCACGCTGTCGATGCCCTGCTTCAACAGCTTGGCGAAGCCGTTGTCGGCGCCCGCCACCTTGCCGGCCGCGCCCGCGGCGGGCCCGGCGGCCCCCGCGCGAGTGGCCGACGAGATGCTGCGGATCTGCGCGAGGACGCGGTCGATTTCCAGGTTGCTCATAGCTGGATCTCCGGACTAGCTACATTCAGGCGGCAGGCACGTCGATGCCGGCATTGCGGATGCGCGCCAGCTTGTAGCGCAGCGTGCGCGGGCTGATCCCGAGCTTCTCCGCGACTTCGCGGCGCGAGCCGTGCGCGGCGCGCAGCGCCTCGAGGATCACGTCGCGTTCGGCGCGCTCGAGGGTCTCGGCCAGCGCGGGTGCGCCGGCGGCGACGGCTTCGAGCTTCGTCGGTTGCTTCTCGAACAGGATGTGCTCGGCTTCGATGACGGAGCCTTCGACGAGCACCAGCGCGCGTTGCAGCAGGTTGTCGAGCTCGCGCACGTTGCCGGGCCAGGCATACGTCAGCAGCAGGTGTGCGGCGTCGGCCGACAGCGCGGGGATGCGCTGGCCCGGTCGGGCGCGTTGCTGAAGAAGATGGGTCGCCAGCGGCAGGATGTCGTCGCGGCGTTCGCGCAGCGGATTCAGCGCGAGGGGGAAGACGTTGAGGCGGTAGTACAGATCCTCGCGGAACCGGCCGCTCGCCACTTCCGTGCGCAGCGTGCGGTTCGTGGTCGCGATGACGCGCACGTCGATCGGCGTCGGCGCGCTCCCGCCGATGCGTTCGACCTCGCGTTCCTGCAACACGCGCAGCAGCTTGGCCTGCAGTGCCAGCGGCATCTCGGTGATCTCGTCGAGCAGCAGCGTGCCACCCTGGGCCTGTTCGAACTTGCCGGCATGCGCGGCATGCGCGCCGGTGAACGAACCCTTCTCGTAACCGAACAACATCGCCTCGAGCATGTTCTCGGGGATGGCGGCGCAGTTCACGGCGACGAACGGTTTCGTCACGCGCGGACTCGCCCGGTGGATCAGTCGCGCCAGCACTTCTTTTCCCGTGCCCGACTCGCCGACGATCAGCACCGTGCAATCGGTGCCGGCCACGCGACGCGCCAGGTCCACGATCAACCGGGACGAGTTGTCCACGGCGACGGGCTCGAGCGCCTCGTTAAGAATTCCGTTGCTCATCTGAACCTCGACTCCTCTTGGCCGATGCGGCCACGAATTGCAGTGCAAGTGCCGTGCCGGCCCGTTTCGCGTGACGCTCATCACACGAGTGACGGCACATTGACGCTGCTCCTTTCCCGGATTGCCGGCGGACGGTCCCCGTTTGCTGGCAAAAGGGGACTGTCCTCATCCGCGAGGCAAAAGATTTCCGTCCCGGCAGAAGAGGACTGTCCCCTTTTGCTAGGAAATGGGGACTGTCCCCATTAGGAATTGACTAGAGCGCTTCCTGTCCGGAAGCCATGCCGAGCTTGCGCAACTTCTCGACCAGCGTCGTCCGGCGCAGCGACAGCAGCCGCGCCGCGTGCGCGACGGTGCCGCCCGAACGCTCGAGCGCCTGGCTGATCAACGTGCGCTCGATGTGCGTGAGATGCGCGCGCAGGTCGACGCCGTTCTCCGGCAGGCGCGTCAGCGTCTCGTCGCCGATGTTCCACACGCCGGAGGGCAGCGTGTCGTCGTCGTCGTTCTCGTCGGTGCCGGCCATCGAGGCCAGCAGCTGCGGCACTTCCTGAGCCATCACCTGCTGCAGCGACGGCGCGGTCCAGTCGGCCGGGCGGTAACGCGGCGGCAGATCGCCGATGCCGACGGGCCGCTCCGGGCAGAGGATCGCGAGCCGCTCGATGAGATTCGACAGCTCGCGGATGTTGCCCGGCCAGGCGTAGTTCTGGAGCGCGGACATCGTCTCCGGCAACAGCACCAGGCGCGGACGGCCGCGGCTCGCGCACTGCGTGGTGAAGTCCGCGATCAGCGCCGGCAGATCCTCGATGCGGTTCGCCAGCGTGGGCATCTCGATGGGGAATACGTTGAGGCGATAGAACAGGTCGCCGCGGAAGGTGCCGCGCACGATGGATTCTTCGAGGTTCCGGTGCGTGGCGGCGATGATGCGCACGTCGCACTCGGACGAGGAATTGCTGCCGACGCGCTCGTAGATGCGCTCCTGCAGGACGCGCAGCAGTTTCACCTGCATCGGCAGGCTCATGTCGCCGATCTCGTCGAGGAACAGCGTGCCGCCCTCGGCGATCTCGAACCGGCCCTTGCGCGAGGTGATGGCGCCGGTGAAGGAGCCCTTCTCGTGACCGAACAACTCGCTCTCGAGCAGCTCGGCGGGAATGGCGCCGCAGTTGACGGCGACGAAGGGACGCTGGCGGCGCGGGCTTGCCGCATGGATCGCGCGGGCCGCGATCTCCTTGCCAGTACCGGATTCCCCTAGGATGAGGACCGTCGAATCGTACGGCGCAACCTGCTGGATGAGCCGGTTGACGGCGACGACCGCCGGCGACGCGCCCGTCGGGAGTTGCACTCCCTCGAGGTCACGAACGCTCGAACCCTTTCTGTCTTCGGCGCCGCGCGCGCTCGATTCGCACGACGTACCGATGGCTTCGATTTGCTGCACGACAACTCCTCTCTCGCAATTATCTTTGCGCGAACTTGAGGAGGAAAGCGTGACGCGCAATTCATTTGTGTAGCCCGGCCTAACAACTTTCGCGCGCGATCGTGAAGTGCGAGCGTTGTCAGGGTGAAACCCTTAGTGAGTTTTCCCGAGGAATCTAGGTACTTCTAACGTCTTGTTGTTTGTTGGCGCGCGCCGGCGATCTTGCGTCGATGCCGGCGGAAGACGAGTTTCTCGATGTGATCGGCGACGGTCTCGCCGAGTGAGAGGAATCTGACACGCACGAATCCCGCGTCGGCACCCGCGACGACCTCGGCCGGCAGGTGCAGCGGCTGCACGATGACGTCGCGCAATGTGATTTCCAGTATTCCGTACGTGCCGACACGCAAGGGTTCCCCTGATTTCCACGTCGCACCCATCGCGTTGAAGCGGATCTGCGTGGATTGCGGCCGCGGCTGGGACTGCGCCAACAATTGTCCGACAAGATCGAGCAGCACGTTCAGCTTGAAGTCGAGCCGCATGATGTCGGCGGAATGCGGGGAATCGTCGTCCGCCTTCTTCTTGTCGAGCTGGCCGTGCTCCTCGAGCGCGTCGCAGGCCTGGAGCACGCGGAGGTTGCGCTCGGCGAAGTGCGTGGCCTGTACGTCGGCGGGCGCGGCAGGTTCTTGCCGCCAGCGGACCGGCAGCAGGTCCTCGTATGCCAGCTTGTCGTCGATGACGATGGTGTCGCGGCCGTCGAACATGGGCGTCAGTCTAACACTCAGCTTTCCAGCCACAGCGTCCGCAGCCGTTTCGACTCGTCGTCGCGCAGGCGCCGGAGAACCGTCTCCATGTCCTCGGGCCGGCCGAAGTGATAGCCCTGCCCGTACTCGACGCCGATCTCCTGCAGCTTGCGCGCCAGGTCGTCGTTCTCCACGTATTCGCCGACCGTCTCGAGGTCGAACTGCTTCGCCAGCGCCACCAGGCTCTGCACCATCGCCGCGGATTTGCGATTGGTCAGCATGTCCTTCACGAAGCTGCCGTCGATCTTCAGCCGCGTCGCCGGCAGGCCCTTGAGGTACGCGAACGTGTTGGCGCCGACGCCGAAGTCGTCCAGCGCCACGCCGCAACCGGCGGCGCGCAGCTTCGCCATCATCTGCCCCGCCTTCGCGAGACTCGACACCGCGGTCTGCTCGGTGATCTCGCAGGTGATGAGTCCCGGCGGGATCTGCGACTCGCGCACCGTCTTCAGCATGTAGTCGACGAAGGATTCGTCGCCGATCGACTGGCCGGAGACGTTCACCGAGATGCTGGCCTTCATCTCGCGCAACAGCCCGCGATACGGGATCGCGATCTCGAGCGCGCGGCGCAGGACGTAACGATCGATCTGCGGCAGCAGCTGGTAACGTTGCGCCGCCGACATGAACGTGGCCGGCGGCGTCATCGTGCCGTCCTCGTTGCGCATGCGCAGCAGCACCTCGAATCCGCACACCGGCCGCTCGCCTTTCAGCGCGACGATCGGCTGCGCGAACAACACCAGCCGTTCGGCGCGGATCGCCTCGCGCAACTGGCCGACGAGGATCACGTCGTCGTGCCGGCGCATCATGCTCGAGTCTTCGCAGGCGTAGACCTCGACGCGGTCGCGGCCGCGGTCCTTCGCCGTCTTGCAGGCGAGCTCCGCCGCCGCCAGCGCGCGCGCGAATCCTTTCGGCATGTCGACAATCGCCGCAACACCGCAGCTCACCGACACCTTCAACGGCTCCGTCGCCGGCCCGATGCGGATCGCGCGCACCGCCTCCTGCAGCTTCGCCGCCAGCGGCGCCGCATCGCGCGGATCCGTGTCGTCGATGATGGCCGCGAAACTGTCGGCCGAGATGCGCGCGACGAGGCGGTGGTCCGGCAGCAGGCCGGCCGTCAGCACCTGCGCGACGCGCACGATCAATTCGTCGCCGAGCTCGAAGCCGTGCGTCTCGTTGCAGACGTGCAGTTCGTCGATGTCGAAGTACAGGATGGAGCGGTTCGCGTCGGGTTTGCCGCGGCACAGTCCGTCGAACGACTGCTCGAGCGCGGCGCGAGTCGGCAGCCCGGTCATCAGGTCGAACTGCGACTCGACGAGCTGGATGACCTGGCGCGCGAGATGACCGGCGAGATACTGCTGCCGCTCCGTGAACCCCGCCGCCTTCGGTCCGCGGAAGAACGCCAGCACGCCGAGCACGCGTCCGCCGCTGGCGACGACGGGTACCGACAGGAATTTCACCGGCGGCACCGGCGACGGCGGCCGCGGCGGCTCGTTGACCAGCAAGGGCTCGCGACGACGCGTCGCCCACGCCAGCAGGTGCGGTTCGGCCTTGCCGGCGCTGTCGCGCAGCGCGGCGGCGTCGGGTGCGTCGGATTCGTGGAGCAACGACAGCTGCTTGTCCGGGACGCTGACCATCGCCAGCGTCGCTTCCATGCGCTGGCACGCGGCGCCCAGCAGGTTGCGCAGCAGGTGCGAATCGCCGCCGGCGCGCTTGATGTCGCCGGTGACGTTGAACAGCCACTCGAGATCCTGCGTGCGCTCGACCGTCGCCTCGTCGCCGTCGCCGTCACGCAGCCGCGAATATTCGCGATGCAGGCACTCGAGCGCCGGGCCCAGCGCGTCGCGGGTTTCCTTCGCGATCGCGTCGTTGCCCTGGCTGCGCGCCGCGGCGAGCTGCACGCAGACCGCGCCGATGAAGTCGCCGCGGCTGTCGACGAACGGGAAGCCGACCAGCGTCGCGCCGCCGGAGATCTCGCGCGCGACCGGCGCGCTCGCCGAACGCCCGCGCCACAGTCCCGACAACCACTCGACGACCGGGCGCTGCGCGGCCAGTGTGCCCACGCTGCCGAGGAACGCGAAGTTGCGATCGACGAACAGGCTGCCGACGAGACGCGGCGACAATCGCTGGAACAGCGAACCGTACGACGCGACCAGCGACTCGAGGTCGGGTGCGTCGCGTTCGGCGTGCGGTGCGGTGTTCGGGGACATCGGGGCGCCGGCTCAGCCGCGGCGCGCCGAGCCCATCATCGCCGTGATGGCGCGTTCGGATTCGTCGATGGCCTGCTGCAGCGAGACGAGGCAGCGGCGGCCGTCGGTGTCGAGCTGCATGCGGGCCATCATCTCGAGCAGCTCGCGCCGTTCGCGCAGGGCCTCGTCGACGTTGCCCCAGCGCTGCTCGCGCAGCTCGAGCGACAGGTCGTGCGTGCAGGCGTTGATCGCGGCGGCGACGCGGCGCCAGTCCTCGATCAGGCGCAGGCGCTTCGTCGGTTGCAGCGAGCTCGAGACGAGCCGCAGGTGCGGCCGCGAGTTCTTGGCGGCGCTGGCGCTCATCGGCCGTACGCCGTCTGCGCGCTCGACTGCTGCTGGATCTGCAGCCAGGCGGCGCGCACTTCGCCGAGCAGGCGGCTGACTTCGTCGAGCCACTCGGGCTTGTTCTGCCCGTTCGCCTGCATGAGGCGCGTGCACATGTATTCGTAGAGCTTGTCGAGATTCGTCGAGAGATCGCCGCCCGCCTTGAAGTTCAGGCTGTTGCGCAGCTCGTCGATGATGGCCACCGCCCGGTGCAGCATCTGCGCCTTCTCGGCGCCGCCGCCGTGCGTCATCAGGCCGCGCGCCGTCGCGATGCGCTCGAGCGCGCCGTCCATCAGCATCACGATCAGGCGATGCGGATCCGCGGCGGCGACACCGGCGTGGGCCGACGTGCTGCGATAAGCCGCGAGTTTCGACGCATTGGGGGGAAAAGCCATCTGCACTGCTCCAAACTACTCATGGAGCTTAACGGCGCGGACCGGGGGGACTTGAGTTGCGGCCGCGCCAGGTGCCGGAGAAATCGGGGAAAAGCGACACGGCTCGACGATTCACGAATCGCCACGCACGCGCCGCTAAAGTTATCGCTACTTGATGTTCGCGATGCTCGCGAGCTGCTGCGTCAGGAAGCTCGACGTACCCTGCAGGTTCGACAACATGCTGTCGAGCGCGTTGAACTGCGCGTTGTAGCGGCGCTGGACTTCGGCCATGCGGGTCTCGAGGTCCTCGGAATCCTTCTGCAGCGAGACGCTCTTGGCGTTCAGCGCCTTCGTGCGCTGGTTGAGCTCGGCCGTGTCGGCCAGGCGCGCGGTCAGGGAGGTCGAGAGGCGCGCGGCCACGCCGTCGGCCGAGCCGAACAACTTGCCGACGCCGTCGTAGTCGGCGGCCAGCGCCTTCGACAGCTTGTCGGAGTCGAGCTTGAGCGAGCCGTCCTTGTTGGTCGTGATGCCGATGCTGGCGAGCGACTGGTAGTTGCCGGCGAGGCCGCCCACCGTGCTCGTGAGCTTCGTGCGCACGTCGGTCTCGATGCCGCGCAGCATCGCATCGCCGAGCAGAGGACCGGCCTTCTTCGTGGTCGGTTCGAAGCTGCGCAGCTGGCCGATCTGGGCCTGCAGCGCGTTGTACGAGTCGACGAACTTCTTGATCTTCGCCGTCGTGCCATTCACGTCGGTGGTGATCGTCAGCGTGTGAGTCTCGTCGTCGTCGGCCTTGACCGCCGTCAGCGTCACGCCGTCGATGGCGTCGGAGATCTGGTTGGTCGTGCTCGTGTGGCGGAAGCCGGAGACGTACACCACCGCGTCGGACGCGGGGCGCTTCTCGGAATAGTTGGTCGTCAGCGACGGGTTGTACGCGAAGCGCGCCAGCCCGCCGTCGCCGTCGGCCGCCGACACCGTGATCGCGTTCGCCGCGCCGGTGGTCTGCGCCGTCAGCATGAGGTGCGCGCCGTCGCTGGCGTTCACGATGGTGGCGCGGACGTAGTTCTTGTTGTCCGTCGCCGAGTTGATCGCGTCGCGGATCTGCGCGAGCGTCTTGTGCGAATCGTCGATGGTCACCGAGAACGAGTTCGTGCCGGCGCCGATCGTCAGGGTGCCCGTGCCCACCGCGACGCCCGCGCCGCCGACGACGGCGGTGGAGGCGATCTGGTGTGCGCTCGCCAGGCTTTCGACTTCGATGTCGTAGCTGCCGGGCAAGGCGCTGGTGGTGGCCGTGGCCGTGAACACGTCGGGGTCCGACGCGTTGGCTGAGCGCGCCTGGAAGACGTCTTCGGTCTTCAGCGCGCTCAGTGAATCGTTGAAGGTCGACATCGCGCCCTTGAGCGACGCGAGTGCCGAGATGTCCGTGACGGTCGAGGTCTGCTCACGCGTGATCTGCGCCTGGCGCGGGGCCTTCTCGGCCGCCACGAGTTTCGCCACGAGACTCGCGATGTCGAGTCCCGATCCCAGGCCTTGTGAGCTCAATCCCGCCATGGACGTCTTCCTTATGCTTTCTCGTCGAGCAGACCGGTCATGTCCTCGATCCGCTGGGCCATCTTGATGGCCTCCTCACCCGGCACCTGCCGGATGACTTCACCCGTTTCTCCGTCCGTCACCGTGACGACCATCTTTCCCGAGCCCTGGTCGACACGAAACTGCAGCTGATGATTCTGGCTGCGGAGGAACGAATCTATCTGCTTCGTCACGGATTCGATCTTGTGAGGCGTCGGCGGTGCCTTCTCCTGCTGCTGAGGAGCGGCGTTCGCCTTGGCGTTGGCGGTCTGCGCCTGCGCGTCGCGGGTCTCCGCGGCCGCACGTTGCGTGACCACCTTCGCTTCGACTTCGATTGCAGCGTCGCCTACTTTCATAAATCACCGCTGGTTGTCGGCAAATCGCGGATGCGGCCGGACGCCGCGGGTCTTTCGACCCACGGCGCCCGGCGCAGAGCGACTGTCCGATGTCCGCTCATGTCACCTCATTACCGGAGCAACGAGAGGACGTTCTGCGGGATCGCATTCGCCTGAGACAGGATCGCCGTGCCGGCCTGCTGCAGGATCTGCGCGCGGGTCAGCGAAGCAGTTTCCTGCGCGAAGTCGGCATCGAGGATGCGGCTGCGCGCGGCGCTCAGGTTTTCCGAAGTGGCCTGCAGGTTCGACACGGTCGAGCTGAAGCGGTTCTGCACCGCACCCAGGTCGGCGCGGATGCTGGTGACCTGGCTCAGCGCGCCGTCGAGCACGGCGATCGCCGCGTTCGCACCGCTCACGGTCGAGATGTTGACCGTGTCCAGGCGGGTCAGCGACGGCGAAGCCGAGGCCAGACCGCCCAGGTTCAGGTCCGCACCACCCAGCGTGAAGTTCGCGGCGGAGCTGAGGGTCAGCGTGCCGCGAGTCGTCACACCACCGCCGTCAGCGGCGGCCGTGCCGGCCGTCGTGATCGCGGCCGTGGCCGTACCACCCGAGGTCGTCGAGTAGTTGATGTTCGCCGAGCCGAACTTGTCCGAGGTCAGCACGAGGGCCGTGGCCGTCGCACCCGACGCCACCACGCTGGTACGGCCCGCGGCGTATTCCGCGTTCACCGCATCGCGCAGCGCGACGATCGTCTGGGTCGGCGTGCTCGCCGCACCCACCGTGACCGCGACGTTGCCCGCCGTGACCGCGCCACCCGTGGTGAGCTCGTACACGCGGTTGTCGATCGTGAAGGTGTCGCCGGCGGCAAGCGCCGGGGCGCCCGTGCCGAGGTTGCCGGCGCCGAACGTCAGCGTGTTCACTTCGTGGCCCGCCGCATTCGCGTTGGTCGACACGTCGAGACCCGTGGCGTTCTGGATCGCCTGGGCGCCGGCGGCCGTCGCGGCCGAAGACGTCAGGGCGATGTTGCGGCCGTCAGCGGCCGTCAGCGTCAGCGCGCCGGTCGAGGCATCGGCCACCGCCGAGACGCCCGTCTGGTTCGTGAGCGCGTTGATCGCGGTGGCCGCGTTGCGACCCTGCGTCACGGCGTTCGTGTCCGACGCGATCGCGCCGACCGAGATGCCGTTGATGACGAGCGCGCCGGACGCGAGGCCCGAGCGGGCGACCGGGCCGGAGCCGACGACGGAGTTCGTCGCCGTGGCCGAGACGCCCGTCTGCGCCGTCTTCGAGTTGATCGCCGTGGCCTTCGCCGTGGCGCTGTCAGCCGTCACACCGGCCGCGCTGGTGGCAGCCGAGACGCCGACTTCGACGCCGTTGATCGTGAAACCGGCGCCGTCGAAACCCGTCGCGCCGACGGCCGTGCTGGTGGCCTGGTAGGCGCCGAGCAGGTTCGTGGTCGCGCCCTGGATGCCGAACGAGATCGTCTGGTTGGCGTTCGCGCCGACCTGGAACTGCGCCGACGAGAAGGTGCCGTCGAGGATGTTCTGGCCGTTGAACTGCGTGCTCTGCGCGATGCGCTGCACTTCGGAGAGCAGCTGCGAGGCTTCGGCGTTGAGCGCCTGGCGGTCCGACGCGGAGTTCGTCGAGTTGGCCGACTGAATGGCCAGCTCGCGGATACGCTGCAGCGCGTTGCCGGTCTCGGCGAGCGCGCCTTCCGCGGTCTGCGACAGCGAGATGCCGTCGTTCGCGTTGCGCACGGCCTGGTTCAGGCCGCGGATCTGCGTGGTGAAGCGCTCGGAGATGGCGAGACCCGCCGCGTCGTCCTTCGCGCTGTTGATGCGCAGGCCCGAGGAGAGACGCTGCAAGGCCGTCGCCAACTGGCCCTGTGATGTCGTGAGGTTGCGCTGAGCATTCAGCGACGCCACGTTAGTGTTGATGACTTGAGGCATTGAAACGACTCCTGAAAGTTGGTGCCGGGTTACAAGCAACCGGCGAATGTCTTGCTCAGGTGCTGTATCGGGCTGGCTACGGCGAACTTAAGCGCGAGCCATTCACCTACGAGATTTTGTGAGACTGCTCACGGTATTTACTGAGAGACCTAAAGTCGGGTTCGGGAGAGAGAGGTGGTGTCAGAGGGGCGTAACAGGCAAAACTTTCAGCGAGGCCGCGCTTTCGTCGCGCCGCCGAGCGTGAAATTTTTG
>DATJTW010000087.1:0-19808 GCA_035502995.1 Steroidobacteraceae bacterium
CGTTCGATCAGCACCGCCCAGCTCACCGGTGCGATGCGTGGATGCGGCAGCTTCGCGAACTGCGCATAGCCGTCTATGAACCCCGCGAGGTGCCGCGCGCGGTCCTCGATGGTCGCGAACACGCGCGACAACTGCTCCGGATCCGGCGGTGCATTCGCCAGGATCTGCCCCGAGTGCGCCAGCGACGAGATCGGCGCCAGCGAATTGTTCAGCTCGTGCGCGATCACGCGGATGACCTTCTTCCACGTCGCCACTTCCTGCGAGTTGATCTCGCGCGTCAGCTGCTTGAGCAGCAGCAGCCGGTGCGGCGCCGCGTTCAGCAGGAAGCGGCGCTGCGACACGTGGTACACCTGCGGCTCGCCACCCAGCTCCGACGTGAACAACGTGTCGCCGCCGCGCCCGACGGCCTCGCGCAAGGGCAGCGGCGCGCGGTCGAGGTGGCCGCCGAAGCGTTCGCCCTCGAGCTTGCGGCCCTCGGCGAACAGCGCGCGGGCGGTCGTGTTGCTGTAGATCACCGCGTCCTTGTCGTTGGTCAGCACCAGCGCGAGCGGCGTGGTCTGGATGACCGTATCCAGCATCAGCTCGCGCTGGTACAGGCTCTGGCGCTCGACGCGCAGCCGGTCGCCCAGGCTGTTGTACGTATCGACCAGCTGGCCCATCTCGTCGTCGGTGCTGCGCGTGACGCTGACGCTGAAGTCCCGGTCGCGCAGGCTCGACAGGCCGTCGGTCAGCGCGCGTGCGGTGCGGCTCCAGCGCGAGGTGATGTGTGTGGCGGCGTACGCCACCAGCGGCACGAGCACGAGCCACGCGCAGACGATCGCGATCGCGCGCGATTCGATCAGCGTCAGCATCAGGAACGTCGTGCCCACGCCCGCCAGCGCGATGCCGCCGAGCCACACCGTGACCCAGCCGGCCATGGAATGTCGCATCCGGGTTCCCTGTGCCGGCCTAACGGCCGGGGGTTTCCTTGATACCGAGTTTTTCCATGCGGCGGTAGAGGGCCTGCCGGCTCATGCCGAGCTGGCGTGCCGCCTGCGCGACGATCTGGCCGTTCTCGGCGAGCACGCGTTCGATCGTGGCGCGGTCGAGCACGGGCTCGTCGAAGCGCGCGGGTAAAACGGCCGGGAGATTCAGTGCGGCAGCAGTGATTGGGTTCTCGCCCGCGAGCAGGGCGGCGCGTTGCAACACGTTGCGCAGCTCGCGGACGTTCCCCGGCCAAAGGTGGGAGAGAAGGGCGCGCTCGCCGTCGGGAGTCAGGCGGCCCGTCTTGCCGAGGAACGCGCGCGCCAGCGGCAGCACGTCGTCGCGGCGGTCGGCGAGCCCGGGCAGGGCGAGCTCGATGACGCTCAATCGGTAATAGAGGTCTTCGCGGAACCGGCCTTCGCGCATCGCGTCGCGCAGCGGCGCGTTGGTGGCCGCGACGATGCGCACGTTCGCGCGCCGGGTCGTGTTGGAACCCAGGCGTTCGTATTCGCCGGTCTGCAACACGCGCAGTAGTTTGGCCTGGCCGGCCAGCGGCAGGTTGCCGATCTCGTCGAGGAACAACGTGCCGCCGTCGGCGGCTTCGAAGCGCCCGGCGCGCGCCTTGGCGCCGGTGAACGCGCCGGCGTCGGTGCCGAACAACTCGGCCTCGATCAGCTGCTCGGGCAATGCCCCGGCATTCACCTTCACGTACGGCTGGTCCTTGCGCGCGGAGTTCGCGTGGACGATGTCCGCCAGCACTTCCTTGCCGGCACCGTTCGGGCCGGTGATCAGCACGGGCACGTCGGCGTGCGCGACCTGCGCGGCCATCGACACGACCGTGTGCAGCGCGTCGCTCTCGTAGACGATGCCGCGCAGGTCGTAACGCTCGGCGAGCGTGGCACGCGCCTCGGCGCGGCGTGCCCGGGTCGTCACGTTCTCCTCGACCGCGGCACGCAGCTCCAGCAGGTTGCGCACCGTCGTCAGCAGGCGGGCATCGTCCCAGGGCTTGGCGATGTAGTCGGCAGCGCCGGCCTTCACCAGGTCGACGGCGGTCTCGAGGTGCGTCCAGGCCGTCAGCAAGATGACCGGCACGTCCGGGTGCAACGCACGCAGCTGCCTGAACAGCGCGATGCCTTCCTCGCCCGAGGTCGCCTCGCGGCGGAAGTTCATGTCCTGGATGACCAGGTCCACTTCCTGGGAACGCACGGTCGCGAGGGCCTCGGCAGGAGATGAGGCTCCGAGGACCCGCGCGCCGTGCAGGGACAACAGGACCTGGAAGGCCGTGCGCACGGCCTCGCTATCGTCAGCAACCAGTACGGTCCGGTTCGCCAGGCGGTCCTCGACATGGGAGATCACTGAAGTCATGCGTAGGACGCTCGAGGTCGGCTTTGGGTTGCAAGCGGCGGACATGATCGTTGCGGGGGCGGAATCGGGGCTCAGACGTTGCGCGTCGCCATGGCGGGCGAGACCTTGGAAGCCTTCAGCGAGGGCTGCCAGGCGGCGAGTTGCCCGACCGCCCACAACCCGAGCACGCCGCCGACCAGGTAGTACAGATCGAGCCGGGCCAGGCCGAAGCGCGTCGCGAGCCAGAAGCCGCCCAGCAGCGTCAGCACGCAGCCGACCACGACGCCGGCCGTGGTGACCATCCAGTTCTCGACGAGGAAGTACCGCACGATGTCGATGCGCCGCGCCCCGATCGCGCGGCGCGTGCCGATCTGCCGCGTGCGCGTGTTCACGTTGAACGTGGCGAGGCCGAAGATGCCGAGCGAGCTGAAGATCACGACCAGGCCCGTGACCACGCCGAGGATCACCACGATCAGCGTGTCGCTCGAGTAGCTGCGGTCTTTCTGCACCGACATCTTCTCGAGCTTGCCGACGACGCGTTCCTTCATCGCGGCCTTGAGCGCCGCTTCGGCGGATGCCATCACGCGATCGAGTTCGCCGGGTCGCGCCCGCACGATGTACTGCGTCGACGGACCGGGGTTCACGAGGGGCACCAGCATCGTGCTGTCGACCTTGTCCCAGCTCAACCACGAACCCTGCATGTGTTCCATCACGCCCACGATGCGCAGCGGCTGGCCGAGGTTGTCGTAGATCGATTTGCCGAGCGCGTTCTCGTTCGGAAAGATCCGGTCCGCGAATCCCTTGCTGACGATCACCTTGCCCGACGCGACCGGCGCCTGCGATTCCTGCTTGCGCCATTCGACGTCCTGCGGCTCGAACGGCTTGCCGCTCGCGAGCGCGACCCCGAGCGCATTCACGCTGTGGTCGTCGGTCTCGAAGTAGTTCACCGGTTCGCTGCGGCCTTTCTCTCCCGGCTCGGTGTAGTAGCGCGACGAGCTGCCGCCGCCGGACAACGGCACCTGCGGACTGTTCGTCGCGTCGACGATGCCCGGCAGCCTGCGCAGCAGGTCCATGTCGGAGCGCACCATGTCGTGGAAGTTGAAGTCCTTGCCGAAACCGGTGACGCGCACGGAGAACATGTTCTGTTCGTCCATGCCCGTGGGCCGGTTCACCGTGACCACGCGCTGCTTCACGAGGAACACGGCGTTGACGACGATCGCGAGCGTGATCGCGATCTGCAGCGAGACGAGGATGGCGCCGGCGCTGTTGCGCGCAAGCGCGGAGAGGATGGGTCGCACTTCCATGGTCATTGCACCTTGAGGTAGGAGGCGGGCGCGGCGCGCCCGATGCGCCACGCGGGGTAGAGACCGGCGAGCAGGCCCGCCACCAGCGAGATCGCGATGGCCATCGCGAGCGTGCCGGGATCGAACGGCAGCGTGTGCGCCGCGGAATAGGGTGTGAGCTTCGCCATCCAGGTGCGCAGCGCCCACAGGCCGCCGAGACCGAGCAGCGCGCCGGCGGCGCCGCCCGCCAGCGAGATGAGCCCCGCTTCGGTCAGGTGCTGCCAGAAGATGTCGCCGCGGCTCGCGCCGAGCGCGCGACGCACGCCGGCCGTCGGCGCGGCATTCAGGAACTTCGCGAGCAGCAGCCCGACCGTGTTGATCAGGCAGACCGCGAGGAACGCGAAGGCCAGCAGCACCATCGCCTTCCGGTCATCGCCGACGACGTTGTTGAACGCCAGCCAGCCGTCGACGTCGTACAGCGCGTTGTTGAGCGGGCGCGGGAAGCGGCCGAGCTTCTTCTGCGCGGTGACGTAGTTGTCGAGGAACTCGCGATACGCGCGCACCTTCTCGGGCGTGCGCAGCTCGACCCAGACCTCCTGCCAGATGCATTCGGACTGCGTGAACTTCTCGAAGCTGTCGATCGTCTCGGTCTTCCAGCAGTTGGTGTTCCCGGCGGCACCGAGCTCGTACATCTTGCCGAACGCGAACGGCACGTAGGCGAGCTCGGCCTCGTCGAAGGCGCCGTTCGACACGTCGTAGAACTTCGGCGCCGGGTCCCAGGCCTTCAGCACGCCGACGACGCGGAAGTCGTGGTCGTGCCAGCGCACGGACCTGCCGACGCTGTTCTCGCCCTTGAACGCGCGCTCGTTCATCTCCTGGCTGAGCACGATGACGGGCTCCGGTCCCTGGTCGGCCTTCGCGTCCCAGCCGCCGCCGTACTGGAACGGCGTCTCGAACATCTCGAAGAAGTCGGCCGTGGTCGCGCGCAGCACGACTCCCTCGGGCTCCATGCCGTTGTCGGCGCGGCTCAACACGCCGCCGACCTTGTACATGACCACCTTGCGGTCCGGGATGGGGGAGGCGGTCAACGCGAGCGCGTCGCGATACGTCAGCAGATCGGGCTGGCGCCACGGCTTGTCGCGATCGTAGGGGTCGACGGGATCCCAGCTGTCGATGGCGGGCGCGAACAGCACGTCGTTCTTGTGCGGGATGGGATTGTTCGCGGCGGCGCGATACCCGGTGAGCGTGATCAGGCACACGGCGATGCCGAGCGCGATCGCCATGACCATCAGCGCGGTGAGCCCCGGGTTGCGCCGGAAGCTGCCCATCGCGAGGCGCAGGTAGTAACCGAACATGGTCAGGCTCCGACGGTGGCGGCGCGATCGGCGGCAGCGTGCGGCGCGGGCGTCGCGGCGTGCGGCTCGTAGGGCTTGAGGTCGGAGAGCTGGCCGTCGACCACCTGCACGTTGCGGTGCGCGCGGCGCGCGAGCTCGGGGTCGTGCGTGACCATGATGATGGTGGTGCCCATCTCGTTGATCTTCTCGAGCAGGTCCATGACCTGGCGTGCCATCAGCGAGTCGAGGTTTCCCGTGGGTTCGTCGGCCAGCACGATCTTCGGATCGCCGGCGATGGCGCGCGCGATCGCGACGCGCTGCTGCTGGCCGCCCGACAGCTGCGCCGGGATGTGCTTCATGCGCGCGGCGAGGCCGACGATCTCCAGCGCGTTGGTGATGCGTTCGTGGCGCTCCGTGGCCTTCATGCGGCGGTAGCGCAGCGGCACGTCGATGTTGTCGTAGACGTTCAGGTCCGGCATCAGGTTGAAGCTCTGGAAGATGAAGCCGATCTTTTCGTTGCGCAGCTTCGAGCGCGCGTCGTCGGAGAGCTTCGTCACGTCGACGCCGTCGAGCGCGTAGGTGCCGGCGTCGTACGGCTCGAGCAGGCCGGCGATGTTCAGGAACGTGGTCTTGCCCGAGCCGGAGGGGCCGGTGACCGCGAGGAATTCGCCCGCCTTCACCGACAGCGAGAATTGCCGCAGTGCGTGCGTCTCGATGAGATCGGTGCGGAACACTTTGCTGACGTTCTTCATCTCGAGCATGGGATCACCTTCTAGTTGGCAATGAGGACGCGGGGCGCGTCCTTGTAGTCACGCATGTCGCTGAGCACGACGACGTCGCCGGCCGCGAGGCCGCTGCGCACCTCGATCTCGCCGATGGCGGCGTTGCCGAATTCCACCGGCGTGCGCTCGGCGTAGTCGCCGCGCACCACGTACACGAAGCGGGTGTCGGAGTCGGCGAACGGGCTGCGGCTGACGTTGAGCACGTCGTCGCGCTCGTCGAGCACGATGCGCACCGCGGCGCGCTGGTTCTGGCGCAGGCCGTGGGGCTGCTGCTCGAAGCGCACGCGGCCCTTCACCTGGTTGTCCTTCACATCGGGGGAGATGCCCGCGACCTTGCCGACGATCTTCCGGCCGTCGAGCGTGATCTCGGCCGCCATCGCCGGCTTGATCTCGCTGGCGTAGCTCTCGGCGACCTGGAACTCGATCTCGAGCGCGGAGAGGTCGACGACGGTGACCAGCGGCGCGTTTTCGGCCACCTGCGCGCGCTCGGCCTGCGCCAGCGTGCCGACGACACCGCCCACGGGCGACTTCAGCGTCAGCGCATCGACGCGCTCCTTGAGGCGGGACACCTTCAGCGCCTGCGCGTCGCGCGTGGCGCGCTGGCTGCGCAGTTCGAGTTGCAGGCTGTCCTTCTCCAGGCCGCCGGTCTCCACGGCGTGCGTGTAGTTGAGCTTGGCGGTCTCGAGGTCGTCCTGCGCGCGCTTGAAGTCGCGTTCCGGGATCACGTGGATGCCCCAGGCGTCCTCGGCGCGCTTGTATTCGCGCTCGGCGGCGGTGATCTGCACCTTGGCGAGGTCGCTGTCCTGGGCGCTCTTGAGGATCTGGCGGCGCACTTCGATGGTCTGGCGGTTCAGCGAGGCTTCGGCGCTGATCAGCGCGGCGCGTTCGCGTTCGTACTCGTTGAGCAGCGCCGCGCTTTCGACCTTGCCGAGCACGTCGCCGGGCTGCACGGTGTCGCCGGCGCGCACCTTATAGAGGATGGTGCCGGGCGCTTCGGCGAACAGCGTCGGGCTGACGGCGGCGACGACGGTGCCGGTGGCGGCGACGTCGCGCACGAAGTGGCTGCGCTCGACCGTCGCGATACGCATGCGCTCGCGCGGGATGACCTTGTCGGTCGACAGCCACGACTTCACGGCCCAGATCGCGACGACGAGCACGGCCAACGCGAGACCTGCCGCGGGTCCGAAGCGCTTCAGCAGCACCTTGCGGTCGGCCTTCGGGGCCTCGACGGCGCGATCCTGGGATTGGGTGCCGCGAATGGAAACGTCACGCAGGAGCATGGTCATGAGTGACGTAGAGCACGGAGCGTGCCAACGCGGCGGCGCGGTGCTAACTGCTTGAATCGCTTTGCGCGATCTCCGCTCCAGGCGGAAGGTCTGGCGGACGTACCAGTGTCCGCGTCCGGACACCGGACGCTTCGCGGACGTCCGGGTGCCCTAATGGGGACAGTCCCCGATTCCTAGCAAAAGGGGACAGTCATCAGAGGCTGCGCTCGCCACTCCGCCGTTTGAGCTTTCTTTTTTCGCTCCGGGAAATCGCGCTCCTAGAAATTCCGGACGGAATTTCCGGGCGTTCGTTCGTCGCTCACTGCGCGCCTGAACATCTTCAAGAACGGCCAGCCTTCTGGCGCAACACAGCGGCGCGCGGCCGCTCGCTTCTCACCGATCTCCAGGGGCGAAAAAGAAAGTTCAAACGGCTTATTGACGACCACCGTTGGCGTGACTGTCCCCTTTTGCTAGGAAACGGGGACTGTCCCCATTAGAGCGTGCGGACGCCGGAGGGGCCGCCGAGGATCACGACGTCGGCGGGGCGGGCGGCGAACAAACCGACGGCGACCACGCCGGTGATCTGGTTGATGGCCGCCTCGAGCGACAGGGGATCGTCGATGCGCAGGCCGTGCACGTCGAGGATGTGGTTGCCGTTGTCGGTGACGACCTTCTCGCGCCACATGGGGCGTCCGCCGAGCGTCGTCAGCGCGCGACCGACGAGCGTGCGCGCCATCGGGATCACTTCGACGGGCAGGGGGAAGGCACCCAGCGTCTCGACGAGCTTGCCGTCGTCGGCGATGCACACGAACCGGCGGGCGGCCGCGGCGATGATCTTCTCTCGCGTCAGCGCGGCACCGCCACCCTTGATGAGCTGGCGACGGTGATTGGTCTCATCGGCGCCATCGATGTACGTCGAGAGGGTGCCGACGTCGTTCAGGTCGAGGATCGCGATGCCCGCGGCCTTCAAGCGCTCGGTGGACCCGTTCGAGCTCGACACCGCGCCGGCGATGGGGATGCGTCGCGCCGCGAGCTCGTCGATGAAGAAGTTCACGGTGGAGCCGGTGCCGACGCCGAGCACTTCACCCGGCACCACGTATTCGAGCGCCGCGCGCGCCGCGCCTTGTTTTCCAGTGTTTTGCGAGCTGTTCACGTCACGCACTCCCGGCGCTGTGCTTCGTCGACCGACCCCTGAAACGACGATGCCCGCTTGCGCGGGCATCGTCTTCGAATCTGGCGGCGAGTGAGAGAGGACTCTCACTCGCCGGTATTACCAAGGCCAGAACTATTTCTTCTTGGCTTTCTTCTTGGCCTTCTTCTTGGCTTTCGCCATGGCACATCTCCAGTAGTTACGGGTTAGTCCGAGGGCGAGTATACGCAGGCGTTGACAAATTTCAAGCAAGTGTCATCGAGAGTGTGCGTGCGATTCACGTCGACGCTCTTCGACACGCGTCGCGATGATCACTCGAGCGAGAGGATGAAGTCCCAATGCGCGTCGCTCACCGGCGTGATCGACAACCGGTTGCCGCGTCTCAACAGCAACAACCCATCTAGTTCTTCGTCGGCATGCGCGCGCAGCTCGTCGAGCGTGATCACGCGCTTCAAGCGGCGCTTGAGTTGCACGTCGACCACATACCAGCGCGGATTTTCCCGATCGCTGCCCGCATCGTAGTACTCGCTCTTGCGATCGAACGCGCTCGGGTCCGCATAAGCGGCGCGCACCACCTGGACGATGCCCGCGACGCCGATCTCGTCGCTGCTCGAGTGGTAGAGGAAGGCGAGATCCCCCTTCCTGAAGTCGTCGCGCAGCATGTTCCGGGCCTGGTAATTGCGGACACCGTCCCACATCGCCGTCTTCTTCGGCTTCTTCGCGAGATCATCAATCCCGAAGGTCGACGGCTCGGTCTTCATCAACCAGTGATTCATCGATTCCCCTGTCCGTGACGATGTAATCCATGCGGATGTCGGTCGCCGTCACGGGAATGTGCGGCACGACCTGGAACGAATAAGCGAGACCCACGAGCCGCGGACCGCGCCAGTGGCGGCGCACGCTGCGGAATGCCAGCGCGCGATCGTAGAATCCCGCGCCATGACCGAGCCGACCGCCGCGCGCGTCGAAACCGACGCCGGCGCAGAAGATCGTGTCGAGGAACCGCGCGGGGAAGAAGTCCGTGCCCCCGGGTTCGTGCATGCCGAAGGAGTGGAGGCGGCCGGAGGTCGCGTACGGCACGAAGGCCATGCGCCGTGCGCGCATCGAGAGGATGCGCGGTACGTACACCTCGCAACCGCGCGCGAGCGCGAGCGCGAGCAGCGGGCCCGTGCCCAGCTCCTGCGGCATGGAGGCGTACAAGCCGATGCGTTTGCCAGGCGCGAGCCAGGGTGTGAGCGCGATGCGCCGCGACACGGCGATGGCGGCGAGTTGCCGGGCGGACGGTGGCACCGCGCGGCGCGCGGCGGACAACTCGGAGCGAAGTTGTGACTTCGTTTTCAAGAGAGGAGAGAGAAAAGCGCCACCCGCAATGCCGGTGCGAGCCGTTGCTCTCGACCAGAGCAACTAGGTGGGACCGACCGCCGGCATTTAAGGCTTCCCGCTCGAGGCGGACATGCACAATGTTGCCGAAGGCATAAGTCCCGGGTGTTTACATTACGGCCGAGAGGTAACCCGACCCACTGTCGAACATCGCAGGCAGCGCCGACTGAACTGTACACCACCGGTACTGTAGGAATGCGACGTGAATCGAGAGATTGACAACCGACGTGGGTCTTTACCATTCACGGGCGCCGTCGCTGCGACGGCGATGAAGAGCAGGCGGCGGCCCTGTCAGAGATCCAATTGACGCGTGCGCTGAAGCGCACCTTCGACACGCTCGCGCATCTGCTTCACGCGCCCGCTGACGTTGCCCTGGATCTCGTGGTCCTGCTTGCGCAGACGCAACAGCTCGTTCGCCATGTTGAGCGCGGCCATCACGGCGATGCGGTCCGCGCCGACGACCTTCCCGGTGTCGCGGATCTCGCGCATCTTCTTGTTGAGGAACTCGGCGGAGTCGAGCAGATCGGCGCGCTCGTCCTGCGGACAGGAAACGAAGTATTCCTTCTCGAGGATGCGAACGGTGACGTGCGCCGGTTCCTTGTCGCTCACGCAGTGTGCTCCATCGTCTTCAGACGACCGATCATCGCCTCGACACGGGCGCGCACCTGGTCGTTGCGTTGCGCGAGGGCCGAGCGCTCGGTGGCGAGCGCCTCCTGGCGTTGACGCAGGGCGCGGTTCTCTTCCTTGAGAGCGTCGACGTTGATGAGAAGTTCTTCGATGCGGCGTTCGAGCAGCGCGATTTCCGCGGTGAAGCCGGTTTTGTTGTTGTCAGTCATGGCGCCGGACTATAGGTGACGCCCCGGACCGCCGCAAACCCGGCGTGGACGCCGCAGTGCCAGCGGCGTTTCCGAGGTGGCGATTGCGCCTGACCCAGTCATAATTCGCCCATGCAGGCAGCCACTTACGACGAGTTCGAGCACGTCCTCCATGCCGCGCGCGCGCTCCCCGAGCCCGCCGAGGCGCATGGCAATCTCGCCGGCGCGCTGTGCAGCTCCCGCGATTACGGTCTCATCGAGTGGCTGCGCGAGATCCTGCCCGACGACTCGCCGGACGAGGAGGCGTTGCAGAGCCCGGTGCTGCAGAACGTCTACAACCACATGGTCCGCACGCTGGTCGGCAACGATTCCGACTTCGAGCTGCTGTTGCCCGACGACGACGCACCGCTCGCCGATCGCGCCGAGGCCCTGTCGCTGTGGTGCCAGGGATTTCTCTACGGCCTCGGTTCCGGCACGACGGCCGACCCGGGCCAGGTCTCGGTCGAAGCGCGCGAGATCATCAGCGACTTCACCGACATCACCCACGTCGGACTCGAAGCCGGTGACGACAACGAGGAGAACGAGATCGCATTCGCCGAAGTCGTCGAGTTCGTGCGCGTGGGTGCGCAGCTGCTGTTCGTCGAGCTCGCGCCGGCGCGCGGCGAGGAGCCGGCGCCCGGCGCCGCGTCCATCCATTAAGACGCGCCGCCAGACCGCCGACTCGCCGGTCATCGCGCCCATCGCGCGCGAGGAGTTCGGCCGCCGCCGCCGTGCGTTGATGAAGCTCATGGGGCGCGATTCGATCGCCATCGTGCCCACGGCGCCCGTGCGGTTGCGCAACAACGACGTCGAATACGCCTACCGGCCCGACAGCGACTTCTTCTATCTCTCCGGCTTCAACGAACCGGAATCCGTCGCCGTGCTGGTGCCGGGCCGTCCGCAGGGCGAATACATCCTGTTCGTGCGCGATCGCGATCCGGCGCGCGAAACCTGGGACGGGCGCCGCGCCGGCCCGGTGGGCGCGGTGCGCGATTACGGCGCAGACCACGCGTTCCCGATCGCGGACATCGACGAGATCCTGCCGGGCCTGCTCGAGAACCGCGCCAAGGTGTTCTACGCGATGGGCACGCATCCCGAGTTCGATCAGCGCGTGGTCGGCTGGGTGAACGGCCTGCGCACGCAGGCGCGCAACGGGCGCCACCCGCCGCAGGAGATCGTCGCGCTCGACCACGTGCTGCACGACATGCGCCTGTTCAAGAGCCGCGCCGAGGTCGACACGATGCGCGAGTCGGCGCGCATCGCCGCGCAGGCACACGTGCGTGCCATGCAGTCCTGCCGGCCCGGCAAGCGCGAATACGAGATCGCGGCGGAGATCACGCACGAGTTCCGCCGCCACAACGCCGACATCTCCTACCTGCCCATCGTCGGTGGCGGAGCGAACGGCTGCATCCTGCATTACCGCGAGAACGACGCGGTGCTGAACGATGGCGACCTGCTGCTGATCGACGCGGGCTGCGAGGTCAACTGCTACGCCTCCGACATCACGCGCACGTTCCCGGTGAACGGCCGCTTCACGCCCGAGCAGCGCGCGTTGTACGACGTCGTGCTCGAGGCGAACTACGCGGCCATCGGCGAGGTGAAGCCCGGCAACCACTGGAATGCGCCGCACGAAGCGGCGGTGCGCGTGATCACGCAGGGGTTGATCCGGCTCGGGCTGCTGAAGGGCAAGCCGGCGAAGCTCGAGGAGAGCGGCGCGTACCGCAAATATTTCATGCACCGCACCGGCCACTGGCTCGGCATGGACGTGCATGACGTCGGTGACTACAAGATCGGCAGCGAGTGGCGCGTGTTCGAGCCCGGCATGGCGCTGACGATCGAGCCCGGCCTGTACGTGGCGCCCGGCACTCCCGGCGCGCCGAAGAAATTCCAGGGCATCGGCATCCGCATCGAGGACGACGTCGTCGTCACGCGCGACGGCTGCGAGGTGCTGACCGGCGGCGTGCCCAAGGATGCGGTGGCCATCGAGCGGCTGATGGCCGCGGTCGCGTGAGTGCCCCGCGCGCCAACCCGGCGGACGCCGCGCCGATGAAGGAGTGGGACGTCGTCATCGTCGGCGGCGGCATGGTCGGCGCGAGCTTCGCGCTGGCACTGCGTGACACACCGCTGCGCGTGCTGCTGGTCGAGGGCGTGCCGCCCGACTCCGCGTCCCAACCCAGCTTCGACGAACGAACCACGGCGCTCGGCAATGGCTCGCGCCAGATCTTCGAGACGCTGGGCGTGTGGCCCGCGATGGAGCCGCACGCGGGACCGATCCGCTCCATCCACGTCTCCGATGCCGGCCGCTTCGGCGTCGCGCGCCTCGATGCGCGCGAGCAGGGCGTCCCCGCGTTCGGCTACGTGGTGCCGAACCGCGTCATCGGCCGAACGTTGTGGGCCGCGCTGCGCGCGGCGCCGAACATCGAGCTCGCCGTGCCGGCGCAGGTGCGCGGCGCGACCGCGACGAAGGACGGTGTGCTGCTCGAAATCGCGCGCGAAGACGCGGTCGAGACGGTGAAGGCGTCGATCGCCGTGGCCGCGGACGGCGCGGGCTCGGTGCTGCGCGCGAGCGCCGGCATCGACGCGTCCGTCGAGGATTACGAGCAGGTCGCGATCGTCGTGAATGCCGCCACGGAGCGCCCCAACACCGGCGAGGCGTTCGAGCGGTTCACACCCTCGGGACCACTCGCCGTCCTGCCGCTCGCCGGCGCGGAGGCCGCGTCTCCGGATCGCGGCGGCGGTTACGCGGTCATCTGGGCCGTGAAACCGGAACGTGCCGCGGAGCTGATGGCTCTCGACGAAGCGGGGTTCGCCGCCGAGCTGCTGGCCGCGTTCGGCTGGCGCGCCGGCCGCTGGACGAAGATCGGCCGCCGCAACACCTATCCACTCGTGCTGTCGCGCGCCGAGGAGACCTTGGCGGGCCGCATCGTGCTGATCGGCAATGCCGCGCAGGCGCTGCACCCGGTGGCCGGGCAGGGGTTCAATCTCGGGCTGCGCGACGCCGCCACGCTGGCGGAGATGCTCGCCGGCATCGCCCGCGTCTCGGATGCGGACCGCTTCGACGAGCTGCTGAAGAAATTCGTCGCGTGGCGCGACGAGGACCGCCGCGGCGTCACGCGATTCACCGACGGGTTGGTGAAGCTGTTCGGCAACGACACGCCCGGCGTGGGCCTCGTGCGCAACTTCGGGCTGCTGATGTTCGACCTGTCGCCGACCGCGAAACGCGCGTTGTCGCGCGTGAGCTGGGGATTCGCCGGGCGCATGCCGCGGCTGGCGCGCGGCCTGCCGCTCGAATGAGCGCCGGTGCGCGGATGAGCCCGGAGGTTCGGGCGAGCATCGAGCGTGACGTCGCGGTCGTCGGCGCCGGGCCCATCGGCCTCGCGACGGCCTTGCTACTGAACCGCGCCGGCATTCCCGCCGCGCGCCTCACCGTCTTCGATCGCCGGCCGCCGCCGGCAGGCGTCGCCGCCGCCGACCTGCCCATCGACCTGCGCGTGTTCGCGCTGTCGCGCGCCAGCGAGCGCATCCTGCGCGCCGCCGGCGCCTGGCCGGAGATCGCGGCGACACGCACCGGCCCCTACGAACGCATGCACGTGTGGCATGGCGACGTGCCGCCGCACGGCGGCGAGGCGCTGGTGTTCGACGCCGCCGAGATGGGCGAGCGCGACCTCGGCGTGATCGCCGAGAACGCGGTGTTGCAGGCGGCGCTGGCGAACGCCGCGCGTCGCGCCGGCATCGGGTTCGAGGCCGCCGACGTCGAGGCGCTGACGCAGCATCGCGATCGCGTCGAGCTCGCCGCCGGCGCGCGACGTTTCGCGGCGCGGCTGGTCGTCGGCGCCGACGGCGCGATGTCGCGCGTGCGCGAGCTCGCGGGGCTCGGCGCCGCGCGCGCCGATTACGGCCAGACGGCCCTGGTCGCGATGATCGCCACGGCAAAGCCGCATCGGCACACCGCCTGGCAACGTTTCCTCGGCGACGGCACGCTCGCGTTCCTGCCGCTGGCGGACGGGCGCTGCTCGATCGTCTGGTCGCTGCCGACGGCGCGCGCCGAGTCATTGCTCGCCGCATCGCCCGCCGAATTCATCCGGGCGCTGGAAACGGATTTCGACGGCGCGCTCGGCCGGCTCGAGCTCGCCAGCGAGCGGCTGAAGTTCCCGCTATGGCGGCTCGCCGCCGATCACTACGTGACGTCCCGCGTCGCGCTCGTGGGTGACGCGGCGCACGTCGTGCATCCGCTGGCCGGCCAGGGGGCGAACCTGGGGTTGCTCGACGCCGCCGCGCTGGCCGACGTGGTCGCGGCGGGCATCGCCGAGCGCGAGGACATCGGCGCGGAACGCATCCTGCGCCGCTACGAACGCTGGCGGCGCAGCGAGAACGACCTGATGGCCACGGCGATCGACGGCTTCGACCGCCTGCTGGCGCGCGGCAACGGCCGCGTCGCGACACTGGCGCAGCGCGGGCTGCCGTTCGTGAATCGAGCGCCGCTCGCGAAGCGCGCGTTCATCGAACGCGCGATGGGCCTCGCGGGCGAGCTGCCCGCGGCCGCCCGGATGTGAAGTTCGCCAACGACAGGCTCGCCGGCATGGCCGCGATGCTGACCGGCGTCGCGTCGTTCTCCCTGATGGACGCCGGGCTCAAGGTGCTCACCGCGGTGTATCCGTCGGCGCAGGTGGCCGCGCTGCGCGGCCTGACGGCATTGCCGGTCGTGTTGCTGTGGGCGTTGTGGTCGGGTGGTCCCGGCCAGCTGGTGCGCGTGCGCTGGCCGTTGCACCTGACGCGCGGCGTGTTGTCCGTGGTCATGATGATCACGTTCACGTACGCGTTGAAGGAGCTGTCGCTGGCGCGGGCGTATTCGCTGTTCTTCGTCGCGCCGATGCTGATCGCGGTGATCTCGATCGTGCTGCTCGGCGAACGCGTGGTGCGCGCGCAGTGGATCGCGATCGGCGTCGGCTTCGCCGGCGTGTTGATCGTGCTGAAACCGGATACCGCGGGATTCGGCTGGGCCGGCTCGCTCGCGGTGCTCGGCACCGCGCTGTGTTACGCGTTGTCGTCGATCCTGGTGAAGATCATCGGCCGCACCGACAGCACGCAGTCGATGGTGGTGTGGATGACGGGCATGCTGGCGATCGGCGCGACGATCATCGCGTTGCCGGGCTGGCAGCCGATCGACGAGAAACATTTCCTGGTGATGATCGGCATCGCGCTGACCGGCGCGATCGGCCAGTGGGGCATCACGTTCGCGTTCAAGCACGCGCCGGCGGCGACCGTCGCGCCGCTCGAATACTCGGGTCTGGCGTGGGTCATCGTGATCGACTGGCTGGGCTGGGCGACGATCCCGGGGTGGCGCACGCTGGCGGGTGCCGCGGTGATCATCGGCAGCGGCGTGTTCCTGATCCGGCACGAATCGCGCCGCGCCTGACGGGCCGGCTGCGACCGCGCCAGTAGTTAGTGCGGCGCCATCGGCGGCGCCGCCGCGTCCATACGCGTGCGCAGCAGCCCGCCGCCGAGCAGCGCGGCCGCCGTCGCCGCCAGCGCGCCGCAGACGAACGCCAGTTGATAGCCACCGTTCAGCGCGACCTGCGTCGTCGCGCCGGCCGCGTGCAACGACTCCGTGCGCGATGCCGCGACACTCGCGAGGATGGCCAGCCCCAGCGAGCCGCCCATCATGAACGCCGTGTTCATGATGCCGGACGCGAGGCCGGAGTTCTCCGTGCCGGCGTCGCTCATCGCGCCGAGCAGCAGCGGGTTGAACGCGACGCCGGCGCCGATGCCGAGCAGCGTCATGCCGGGCAACACGTCGAACCAGAAGTGGCCATCGACCGGCGCGCGCGCGAACCAGGCGAGCCCGGCCGCCGCGACGATCAGGCCGCCGAACAACGGCACGCGGAATCCGAACTTCATGACGATCTTCGCGGACAACCCGAGCGAGAACGCCGCCATGATGAGATTCGCCGGCAGGAAACACAGGCCGACGCGCAGCGCGTCGTAGCCGAGTACCAGCTGCAGGTACAGCGCCGAGATGAAGAACCACGCGAACATCGCCGCCGCCCAGAGCACGCCGACGACATTCGCCACGGCGATGTTGCGGCGTTTGAACAGGCCGAGCGGCATCAGCGGGTGCGACACCTTCGACTCGATGACCAGGAACGCGAGCAGCAGCGCCGCCGCGATGCCGAGCATCACCAGCACCGCGGTCGAGCTCCAGCCGAGGATCTCGCCGTTCACGATCGCGTACACCGCCAGCATCATCGACGCCGTGACGGTGATGGCGCCGGCCACGTCGAGCTTCGCGCCGCCCGAGTGCGGCACGTCCTTCGGCAGCAGCTTCGTGCTCGCGACATACACCGCGAGCCCGATCGGCAGGTTCACGAGGAAGATCCAGTGCCAGTTCAACGTGGTCGTGAGGAAGCCGCCCAACAACACGCCGATGCTGCCGCCCGCCGAACACACGAAGCCGTAGATGCCCATCGCCTTCGCGCGTTCGCCGGTCTCCGTGAACAGATCCATGATCAGCGACAAGGCCACCGCGGTGACCACCGCGCCGCCGAGTCCCTGCAAGGCGCGCGCGACGATCAGCATGAACTGCGTCTGCGCGAGACCGCAGCCCAGCGATGCCACCGTGAACGCGATCAGCCCGACGAGGAACAGCTTGCGGTGACCGAACAGGTCGCCGAGCCGGCCGCCCAGCAGCAGGAAGCCGCCGAACGTCAGCATGTACGCGTTGACGACCCAGACCAGCGAGGTCTCGGTGAACTCCAGGTCCTCGCGGATGGAGGGCAATGCGACGTTCACGATGGTCGTGTCGAGCACGATCATCAGCACGCCGGAACACAACACGTAGAGCGCCCACCAGCGCTTGCGCACATCGTCGAACATGGTTTGACCTTCAGGAAACGGCAGCGGGGACGTTGTTTGTCGTTTGGCCGCCGCCGGATTCGACACGCGCCCCACCGATCCGTTCAGACCGGTCCGGGACGTTTTTTATTCCAGTTTTTCGTTCAGCGCGGGATCGCGTCGATCTTCGCGGCGCAGATGAAGTCGTTCTCGTGCAGCCCGCCGATCGAGTGGGTCTGGTAGCGGATGCGGGCGTAACCCCAGCCGCATTCGATGTCGGGATGGTGATCCTCGACGTTCGCAACCTGGGCCACCGCGTTCACGAAGCTCATCGCCCGATAGAAGTCCGCGAACTTGAATTCGCGCTTCAGCGCCTTGCCGTCCTCGACGATCTTCCAGCCGTCGCCGGCGCCGGACAACAACCGGGTCAGCATCTTCTCGGCCTCGGGCTTGGTCAGCGCGCTCACGCCACCGTGACAGGGCACGCACTTCTTGTTGACCAGCGTATCGGCGGTGCTCGACGTCATGCCTCTATCTCCTCGGGCTGCGTCGCGGCGTCCTTGCGCGTGAACGTGCGCGCGACGTACTTCTCGACCAGCGCCTGGAATTCCGCGGCGATGTGCTCGCCCTTCAGCGTCACGGTCTTCTCGCCGTCCTCGTAGACGGGGGCGACGGGGCGTTCGCCCGTGCCCGGCAGCGAGATGCCGATGTTCGCGTGTTTGCTCTCACCCGGACCATTCACCACGCAGCCCATGACCGCTACCGTCATGTCCTCCACGCCGACGTAGGACTTGCGCCATTCCGGCATGCGATGCCGGATGTGCGTCTGGATCGACTTCGCCAGCTCCTGGAAATACGTGCTCGTGGTGCGCCCGCAGCCCGGGCAGGCCACCACCATCGGGATGAACGAGCGCAGGCCCATGGTCTGCAGGATCTCCTGCGCGACGATGACTTCGTTGGTGCGGTCGCCATTGGGTTCGGGCGTCAGCGAAACGCGGATCGTGTCGCCGATGCCGTCCTGCAGCAGCACCGACATGCCGGCGGTCGAGGCGACGATGCCCTTGCTGCCCATGCCGGCCTCGGTGAGGCCGAGATGCAGCGGCCAGTCGCAGCGGCCGCCGAGCTTGCGGTAGATGGCGATCAGGTCCTGCACGCCCGAGACCTTCGCCGAGAGGATGATGCGGTCGCGCGGCAGGCCGAGCTCGACGGCGCGGTTCGCGCTCTCGAGCGCGGAGGCGACGACGGCCTCGCGCATGATCTCCTGCGCCGACCACGGTTCGGGCCGCGCATTGTTCTCGTCCATCATGCGCGTCAGCAGGTCCTGGTCGAGCGAGCCCCAGTTCACGCCGATGCGCACGGGCTTCTCGTACTTGCAGGCGAGCTCGATCATCTCGGCGAATTGCGGATCGCGCTTGCTGCCGCGGCCGACGTTGCCGGGGTTGATGCGGTACTTGGCCAGCGCCTCGGCGCAGTCCGGGTACTCGCGCAGCAGCTTGTGACCGTTGAAGTGGAAGTCGCCGATGATGGGGACGTTCACGCCCATCTGCGCGAGACGGTCGCGGATCTTCGCGACGGCGGCCGCCGCATCGGCTTCGTTGACCGTGATGCGCACCAGCTCGGAGCCGGCACGCGCCAGCGACTTGATCTGCTGCGCGGTGCCTTCGATGTCGGCGGTGTCGGTGTTGGTCATCGACTGCACGACGATGGGCGAGCCGCTGCCGACGGTCACGCGACCGATGCGCACGGAAACGGTTTGTCGACGCGGATGGCTCATCTGGCTACCTTGCGGCGTTCACGTGCCCGGCGGCGGCATGCGCGCCGAACGCCACGCGGTCATCTGCCAGTGCTCGTTTTTCCACACCCAGATGTCGGTGTAGCCAAGCTCGAGATCGCGCGACTTGCCGTTGTCGGCGACGGTGACCTTGGCATTGCCGCGGATGATCGCGACGTCGCCGAGCACGCGGACGCCGAGGATGTCGAACGTGGTCGCGACGTAGTCGCGCTTGCCGCTGGTCAGCGAGTCGATGAACTCCTTCTTGGTGTTCACTTCGCCGTTGGAGTGGACGTACTCGAGGTCGTCGTCGAGCAGCTGGCCGAGGGCCTTGGAGTCGGCATCGACCTGTGCCTTGAAGCGCGCCGCCTCGGCCGCCTTCAGCGCCGGGATGCGGGCGTCGTCCTTCGCGAGCACGGGACCGGACAGCGCGGTCGCGGCCATGAATAAGACAACGGGCAACGTGAGGCGGCGCAGGTTCATGAAAGTTGGCCTGTCGGTCCGGGAAGGGGCTGCTATGATGCCACCCGCTCGCCAATTGACCAGACTCAGTCCGAGAGACCCTCTTCGATGAGGGCGCCGAAGGCGCAAGTTTCCGCCCGGAAACGCTCAGGCAAAAGAACGGCAGGGTTTGAGGCGGGCTCTGGAGAGTGATGGGCGCGGCCAGGCCGCGAAACCATCCACCGAAGGGGTGCGGTTCGTGACTCTTATATACGGGGTCCGGGCCCGATCTCTCAGGTTCAAGGACAGAGGGGCGGCGGGAAGAGATTGGGGATTGGCCCCGATTCCCGAAAAAGTGCCGAACCTCACCAGCAAGCTCGAATTCTCGAGTGGGGCTTGTGAGGTTCGGC
>DATJTW010000088.1:0-47007 GCA_035502995.1 Steroidobacteraceae bacterium
TTGAGGCGTTCGACTTGCGCGTCGACGCTCTTCAATCCTTCCGGCGCGTACTTGGCCGCGTCGTCACGAATGTCCTTCAACGAGCTCTCGACGGCTTCGAGCGCCTTGTTCGCGGGACCCCTCTGCTGGGCGCAGCCGGTCGCGAACATTGCGACGGCGGCGAGCGCCGGAACCAGGAAACGGATTTTCATCGGGCAGCTCCTTGTTAGCTGTCTGTTTGCGGTTGTTAGGGTAAGACCGCGGCTGGGGACGGACCGTAGGACGCAGGCGCGGGTGTCCAGTCGGTTGCGGCCTACAACGGGTTTCCGCCGCGCTTCGTGTTTGCCCGCGAAGGCTCGCGGCTTTCGCCCGCTGTCCGCGCGGCGGAAACGTGTTGCCATGCGCCGACGCCCCGCAGGAGTTGCCCATGTCCAGCACGTACACGCGCCGCGAGCTCATCTCCGGCACCGCCGCCGGTGCCACCACCGTCTCGCTGTTAGGAGGCGCGGGTGCGCAGGCGGCGGCGCCGGCGCTCGCGCCGCCATCCGGAACACCGGTCAACACCACGCTGCGCATCAACGGGCGCGATCACCGCGTGTCCCACGACGTGCGGCAGTCGCTGCTCGACACGCTGCGCGAGCGGCTCGGGCTCACCGGGTCGAAGAAAGGTTGCGACCACGGCCAGTGCGGCGCGTGCACCGTCCACATCGATGGCGTGCCGAAGCTTTCGTGCCTGACGCTGACCGTGGCCGCGCAGGGTCACGAGATCACGACCATCGAAGGACTCGCGCCGGCGGCCAACCAGTTGCACCCGATGCAGCAGGCGTTCATCGACTGCGATGGATTCCAGTGTGGCTACTGCACGCCGGGCCAGATCATGTCGGCGGTCGCGTGCGTGAAGCAGGGCCTCGCGAAGGACGCCGCCTCGATTCGCGAATTCATGAGCGGCAACCTGTGCCGGTGCGCGGCGTATCCGAACATCGTCAAGGCCGTCGAACAGGCGCGCGGCGCGATGGGAGAGGCCTGATGCAGACCTTCGACTATCAACGCGCGGCGGCCCTGCCCGAAGCCGTGAAGCTCGGCAAGCAGGGCGAGTTCCTCGCAGGCGGCACCACGCTGGTCGACCTGATGAAACTGAACGTGATGACGCCGGCGCGCGTCGTCGACATCAATGCGCTGCGCGATCGATATGCCGCGATCTCGATCGACGACACGGGACTGTCGCTGGGTGCGTTCGCGTCCATGGCGCAGGCGGCGGTGCACCCGAAAGTCAACGCGCAATTCCCCGTCATCGCGCAGAGCCTGCAGCTGGCAGCCAGCCAGCAGATCCGCAACATGGCGACGCTCGGCGGCAACCTGCTGCAACGGACGCGCTGTACCTATTTCCGCGACGTGACCTGGACCGCGTGCAACAAGCGCACGCCGGGTTCCGGCTGTGCGGCCTTGCAGGGTTTCAATCGCAACCATGCGGTGCTCGGCGTCGACAACTCCTGTATCGCGCAATATCCGGGCGATTTCGCGGTTGCATTGCTGGCATTGGACGCGGAGCTGGCGCTCGCCGGCCCGGGTGGCGCGCGCCGCCTGCCGTTGGCGCAGTTGCATCGCGCGGCGTCGGGACAGCCGCAGCTCGAACACAATCTGAAGCCGGGCGAGATCATCACCGCGATCCACGTGCCGTCCGGCCGCTGGACCGCGCGCTCCATCTATATAAAGGTGCGCGACCGCGAGTCGTACGAGTTCGCGATTGCCTCGGCCGCGGTGGCGCTCGAGCTGGACGGCGACACCGTGCGCGGCGCGCGCATCGCGCTCGGTGGTCTGGCCTATCGTCCGTGGCGGGCAACGGCCGCCGAACAATCGCTGGCCGGCAAGCGGCTGACCGCCGACACCGCCGCACAGGCGGCGACGCTGGCGCTCGAAGGCGCCGTCACCCACGGTTACAACGACTACAAGCCCGAGCTCGGCCGCCGCACCGTCACGCGCGCGCTGCTGGCCGCGGCCCAACTACCCGGAGCGTGAGCCATGGCCGCGGAACCTAGGCAATTGTTCGGCCTCGATCGGCCGGAGAAGCGCGTCGATGGCGCGGCGAAGGTGACCGGCGCGGCGCGTTACGCCGCGGATGAGCCGGTCGCGAACCCCGCGTATGCCTACGCGGTCACCAGCGCGATCGCGAAAGGTCGCATCGGCGCGTTCCGGCTCGAGGCCGCGAAGGCCGTGCCCGGCGTGCTGGATATCCTGACCTACGAGAACGTCGGTACGGCGTTGAAAGGTCCGCCCCGCGGACCCGACGGCGGCCCCACCACGACCACGCTGCAATCGCCGCAGATCTGGCACGACGGCCAGATCATCGCGCTGGTGCTCGCCGACACCTTCGAAGCCGCGCGCGACGCGGCTTACAAGGTGCGCGTCGACTACGTCGAGGAGGCGCCGGCCGGTTCGTTCGACGACGGCGGCGCGCAGACGGAGCCGAGCAGCACGATGTCCGGCGACAACCCGAAGGTCGGTGATGCGGACGCCGCATTCGCGAGCGCCGCGGTCAGGGTCGACCAGAAGTACAGCACGCCGACGCAGCATCACAACGCGCTCGAGCTCTTCAGCACGACCTGCGCGTGGGAAGGAGATCGCCTGACGATCTACGAACCGACGCAATACATGCACGGCACGAAGGCCGCGACCGCGATGAGCATCGGCCTCGCGCCGGAGCAGGCGCGCGCCGTGTCGCGATACGTCGGCGGCGCGTTCGGCAGCAAGGGTCCGAACCCGCGCACGCCGTGGATCGCCGTCGCGGCGCAGAGGCTCGGCCGGCCCGTGCGCTTCATCGTCACGCGCGAGCAGGGGTTCACGACGAACACCTACCGCGCGGAGACGCGCCACCAGGTGAAGCTCGGCGCGACGCGCGAGGGCAAACTACTGTCGCTGAGCCACGAGGGCTTTGAGGTCACGTCGCGGCCGTCGAAGTACAAGGTGGGCGGCACCGAATCGACGGCGCGCATGTACGCATGCCCGAACATCCGGACCGCGGTCAACATCGTCCACGCCGACCGCAACACGCCGGGGTACATGCGCGCTCCGCCCGAGGTGCCATACATGTTCGCGCTGGAGAGCGCGATCGACGAACTGGCCTGGCAGCTGAACCTCGACCCGATCGAGCTGCGCCGCCGCAACGACACGCAGAAGGATCCGGTGACGGGCAAGCCGTTCTCGTCGCGCTCGCTCATGGCGTGCTTCGACGCGGCGGCGAAGGAATTCGGCTGGAGCAAGCGCGCCGCGCGGCCGGCGACGATGAAGCAGCGCGAGTGGCTGGTCGGCTACGGCTGCGCCACGGCCTGTTATCCCAGCAACGCCGGGCCGGCCGCCGCGCGCGTCGCGATGACGCCGGAGGGCAAGGTCGGCATCCAGCTCGCGGGCCACGAGATCGGCACCGGCGCGTACACGCTGGTCGCGCTGACCGCCGCGCGCGTGCTCGGGGTGAAGATCGAGAACGTCGACGTCGCCATGGGCGACAGCAACTTCCCGCCGGTGGTCATCGCGGGTGGCTCGAGCAATGCGGCGTCGACCGCGAACGTCGTGGCGCGCGCCTGCGAGAAGATCCGGGCGCAGATGCCGTTGAAGACGCGCGTCGAGGTCTACGAAGAGTGGGTGCCGCAGGGCATGCCGCTCAAGGCGGTGGGCGAGGCGGCGCAGGGCAAGCTCGCCATCCAGGGCGGCACGGGCCGCGAGGACGTCACCGCGTTCGCGTTCGGCGCACACCTCGTCGAGGTGCGTGTCCATGCGCTGACGCGCGAGATCCGCGTGCCGCGCGCGGTGTCGGCGTTCGCGTCCGGCACGATCGTGAATCCGCTCGCCGCCTACAGCCAGTACATGGGCGGCGCGATCTGGGGCATCTCGTCCGCGTTGCACGAGCACACCGAGCTCGACAGGCGGGCGGCCCGCTACGTCAACGAGAACCTGGCCGACTATCTGGTTCCGGTGAACGCGGACGTGCCGGACGTGAAGGTGCTGATGCTGCCCGAGGTCGATACGCGCGTGAATCCGCTCGGCATCAAGGGCATCGGCGAGATCGGCATCGTCGGCATGAACGCCGCGGTGGCGAATGCCGTCTACCACGCCACCGGCAAGCGCATCCGCGACCTGCCGATCCGCGCGGAGCATTTGCTGGACGCCTAACGACTGCTCAGCACGAACTGGTTGCCGTCGGCGTCCTTGAACTTGGCGAACGTGCCCCAGGGCTGTTCGGTCGGCGGCTGCGTGAACTCGACGCCGCGCGCCTTCAGCTCCTCGTAGGTCTTCTTCACGTCGTCACAGGCCAGCGAGGCGTTGACGAAGCCGCCGACGCGGTCCTCGTGGCCTTCCGGCGTGAACAACACGACGTGCGTCTCGGCGCGCGGGATCTTCAGCTCGATCCAGCGCTGCTTGCCCATCGGCTGGTCGGTGAGCACCTCGAACCCGAGCTTCTCCGTGTAGAAGGCCAGCTGGGCCTTTTGGTCGCGCACCGGGATTCCCATGAACTTCACGCGTGTGATCATCTGCGGCTCCGCTGGTCTGGAGCGCGCAAGGTACGCAGCGCGCCGCCTCGCTACAAGGGCCGCATGTATTGCTATAGCATCGGCTGCCACAGCATGCCCGCCACGTTCAAGCTCGATACCTACGTCGCCGACGTCCTGCTCCGCGACCTCGTTTCCCACGACCGGTCGCCGGCGGCGTTCCTCGTGTATTTCTTCCTTCAGGCCAGGTCGGGTCCGGGGAACAACAAGGCGCGGGGCGGCGTGTCGATCAGCCTGGCGGAGCTGGCGGACCGGACCGGCCTCTCGAAGCGCGCCATCCAGCTGGCGCTGACCCACTTGCGGCGCCGCCACCTGATCCGCACCACGCAGGCGCATCGCACCGCGGTGCCGAGCCACGTGGTGCTGCGCCCCTGGCGCGCGCGTTAGCCGTCCCTCGTCCGTCGAGTCGAGGCTCCGGCGCGCCATGCCGACGCCGCGCACGGTGTCGCCGCCGGCTGCCGAACCGCTATCCTCCGCGCAACAACGATCCAGGGAGAACGCCGTGATCCGGAAAATCCTGTTCGGCCTGATCCTCGCGTCCGTCGCCGGCGCGCAGGTCCCCAAGGACCAGCTCGCCAAACCGCCGGCGAACGCCACTCACTACATCATCCAGTCCACCGGTTCGAAGCACGGCGACTCGTACCGATGGACCACCGCGGACGGCACGGCGATGGCGCGCGAGAGCCTGCTGCTGCGCGGCCAGGTGTTCGAACAGGATTCGGCCACGAAGTCCGGCAAGGACGGCATGCCGGCGAGCATCATCATCCGCGGCTACACGCCGACCGGTGATTCTGCCGAGACCTTCACGATCGGCGACGGCAAGGCGAGCTGGAAGAGCCCGATCGACGCCGGCAGCGCGGCGTACACCGCGCCCGCGTTCTACGCGACGCAGGGCGGCCCGATCGACAACACCGCACTGTTCCTCGAGCGGCTGCTGGCGGCGCCCGGCCACAGGCTCAAACTACTGCCCGGCGGCGAGGCGCGCGCGGAGAAGCTGACGACGCTGACGGTGGGCAAGGGCGCGAACGCGAAAGAGATCACTGCATGGTCGGTCACCGGCGTGAGCACGCAGCCGATCCCGATCTGGGCCGACGCGAAGAACCGGTTCTTCGGCTTCGTCTACTTCCTGAGCTGGCTGCCCGAGGAATACGCCGGCGAACACGTGCGCCTGAACGAGGCGCAGACGAAGGCGCTCGCCGCCGAGGCGCCGAGGCTGTACCAGTCGCTGGTGAAGGTGCCGACGACGCCGGTGGCGTTCACGCACGTGCAGCTGTTCGATGCCGACGCGAAGCAGTTCGTCGCGGACCAGACGGTCATCGTGGACAAGGGCCGCATCCGCACGGTCGGACTGGCCAGCGCGGTGAAGGTCCCCGACGGCGCGCAGGTGATCGACGGCAAGGGCCGGACGTTGCTGCCCGGTCTGTGGGACTGCCACATGCACGTCGCCGGCGACTACACGGGTGTGCAGGAGCTGTCGATGGGCGTGACGTCGGTTCGCGATCCGGGCAACGACGATTCGCTGACGATCGACCGCCGCACGCGCGCGGCGAAGAACCAGCTGCTGATGCCGCACGTGTACCCGTCGTCGCTGATCGACGGCAAGGGACCGAACACCGCGCAGGTCGCGAACGTCGCGACGTCCGAGGCCGAAGCGGTGGCGCTGGTCGACAAGGCGAAGGAGAAGGGTTTCACGGGCGTGAAGTTCTACGGCACGCTGGATCCGAAGTGGCTGCCGGCGGCGATCGGCGAGGCGCACAAGCTCGGCCTGCACGTGCACGGCCACATCCCGCAGGGCATCCGCACGCTGGTCGCGATCCAGGACGGCTACGACGAAGTCACGCACATCAACTGGATCATGATGCAGGCGATGCCGGACAGCGTGATCGCGGTCGACAACGGCATCGCGCGCTTCGAAGGCCCGGGCCGTTACGCGAAGGACGTGGATCTCGACGGCGAGGCGATCCAGTCGATCGTCAAGGCGATGGCCGCGAAGGGCATCTACAGCGATCCAACGATGGTCGCGTTCGAATCGCTGTACGTCCCGGAGAACGGCGACCTCGCGCCGATGTACGCGCCGTTCGTCGGCACGCTGCCGCCGACCACCGAGCGCGGCTTCCGCACCGGCGGCTTCGCGGTGCCCAAGGACCTGACGCGCGCCGACTACCGCAAGAGCTGGGCGAAGATGGTCGAGTTGTTAGGGCGCATGCAAAAGGCCGGCGTGCCGATCGTCGCCGGCACCGATGGCGCGGGTATCGAGCTCATCCGCGAGCTGGAGATCTACACGGAGGCCGGCTTCACGCCCGCCGAGGCGATCGCCGCCGCGACGATCGTGCCGGCGAAGCTCGTCGGCCAGGACAAGGAGACCGGTTCGATCAAGGTCGGCAAGGCCGCCGACCTGTTCCTCGTCGAGGGTGATCCGTCGCAGAAGATCTCGGACCTGCGCCAGACGCGCGTCGTGATGATGGACGGCAAACTGCTCGATGCCGACGCACTGCGCGCGGCGGCCGGATTCTCGGGGCGTCCGCGCCGCGGCGACTAGCGCGCCTTTCAGCCGGAGGTCTGCGCGTTGCGCCACTCGCGCGGTGAGCGCCCGCTCTGCGCCTTGAACGCGCGCGACAGTGCGGCCTCGCTGCCGTAGCCGACGTCCTGCGCGATGTGCTTGAGCGATCGGCCGGCGAGCAGTGCCTTCTGCGCGAGCCCGATGCGCCAGCCCTGCAGGTAGTTGCCGGGCGTGACGCCGACGGTGTCGCGGAAGCCGTTCGCGAACACGCTGCGCGACATGCCACTGACGCGCGACAGCTCGTCGAGCGACCACTCGCGGCCGGGTTCGTCGTGCATGGCCGTGATCGCCTTGCGCAACTGCGGATGCGACAGCCCGGCCAGCATGCCGACGCGCGTCTGGCCGCTCTCCATCAACTGGCGCAGCACCTGGATCATCACGACTTCGAACAAGCGGTCGAGCATCGCCTGGCGCCCGCAGTAGTGAGCCGCGGCTTCGGCGAAGAGCAATCCGAGCACGGCTTCGCCGCCGTGCAGCGACGACAACGGCAGGCACACGAACGGCGGCAGCGACGCGGCGATCGGGTTCGCGTTGCCGCTGTCGAAATCGAGCCCGGCGCTGACGAAGTCGGCACCGTGAGCGGCATCGGCGATCAGCCGGTGTGCCAAGGGGCGGGGATACAGCACCAGGCTCGGCTCGCGGATCTTCGCGGCGACCGTCCGGCCGTGGCGGACTTCGACGGGGCCGCTGCGAACGAGATACAGGCGTCCCGGCGATTCATCCGCCGCGTGCGCGGTGTGCGCGCTGACGCCGAAGTGGGCGAGCAGGGACTGCAGCCGGTCCGTCATGGGCAATACTCTCGATCAAGTTATTGGCACGTAAGGTAGCAAATCGTCCGGATTCGCGGCGTAGAGTTCGCTCCATACCAACCAGCCACTCTCGATCAAGGAGAACGACGATGAAGCCCGACAAGATCCTCTACACCGCCCATGCCACTGCGACCGGGGGCCGCGACGGCCGCGCCGTCTCGTCCGACAACGTGCTGAACGTCGCGTTGACGACGCCGCGCGAGCTCGGCGGCGCCGGCGGCGCGGGCACGAATCCGGAGCAGCTGTTCGCGTCGGGCTACTCGGCGTGTTTTCTCGGCGCGCTGAAGTTCGTCGCCGGCAAGCAGAAGATCGCGTTGCCCGCGGAATCGAGCATCACCGGCAACGTCGGCATCGGTCCGATCCCGACCGGCTTCGCGCTGGCGGTGCAGCTCGACATCAACGTGCCGGGACTGCCGAAGGAGCAGGTGCGCACGCTCGTCGATGCCGCGCACCAGGTGTGCCCGTATTCGAACGCGACGCGTGGCAACGTCGACGTGACGCTGAACGTGATCTGACGAGGTGTGGATGCCGCCGCGGAGCGACTACTTCGCGGCGGTTTTCGCCGACTTGATCCACACGCCCTGCGCGAGCGTGGTGGCGAGCGCGGCGCCGACGATGCCGGCATCCGCGCGCAACGCGCCGACCTTCAGCGGCGCCGGCGAGGTCAGGTCTTCGCAGAGATTCGGATTGTCGGCGGTGATGCCGCCGCACAGCACGATGAGGTCCGGCCAGAACAACGCATGCACGCGGCCGATGACGTAGCTGAGCTCTTTCATGTAGCTCGGCCAGTCGAGCTTGCGCTCCATGCGCGCGCGGCCGGAGGCGCGGGCCTCGGCCTCCATGCCGTCGAATTCGAGATGACCGAGCTCGGTGTTCGGCACCAGTTTGCCGTCGACGAACAGCGCGCTGCCGATGCCGGTGCCGAGACTGAGCACCATGACGGTGCCCGGCACGTCGCGCGCGGCGCCGAAATGCACCTCGGCGAGGCCGGCTGCGTCGGCGTCGTTGATCGCGACCACTTGGCGCTTGAGCTTCAGCGCGGCAGGTTCCGCCAGCGGCTGACCGATCCAGGCCTTCGCGACATTGGCCGCGGTGTAGACCGTGCCACCGACCACGACGCCGGGAAACGTGACGCCCGCCGCCAGGTTGCCGGCGTTGTCAGGCAGCGCGGTGGCCATCGCGTCCATCATCTCGCTGACGGCAGACATGGCGGGCGAGGGCACCGACTTGCGCTCGCCGACGAGGCTGCCGCGCGTGAGGTCGACCAGGGCTGCCTTGATGGAAGACCCGCCGATATCAATACCAATTGCTTGTCGGTGCATTCCGCGTTAACTCGCCGCCAGTGTGTCGGAAACCTGTCGCCCCCTCGCGAAGGGTGCCTATGATACCGGTCTGCCGGACTGTCGGCAGAGCCAATAAGAATGTCCTGAAATTGTCTCGTCGAAGCGTGGAGTGTAGTTCGAGTGCTGACTGATCTGACGCCGGGAGCAGGAGCGATCCTGCGCCGGGGCTCGCTGCGCGCGGCCATTTACGATCGATTGACGCGCTCTCTCGGCAAGGAGCCGGAGACCGCGACACCGCGCGACATCTACGACGCGCTGTCGCTGGCGCTGCGCGAGGAGTTGTCCGCGCGCTGGCTCGCGACACAGCGGCGCGTCGCGCGCGCCCGCGTGAAGCGTCTCTGTTATCTGTCGGTGGAATTCCTGCCCGGCCGCGCGTTGCTGAACGCGTTGTCGAGCCTCGACTCCGAGCTGATCGACGAAGCGCGCGCCGCGATCGCGGCGATGGGCCACGATTTCGACGCCGTCGTCGCGCTCGAGGTGGATCCCGGTCTCGGCAACGGCGGCCTCGGCCGTCTCGCCGCGTGTTTCCTCGATTCGCTGGCGACGCTGCAATATCCCGCGACCGGTTACGGCATCCGTTACGACTACGGCATCTTCACGCAGTCGATCGACAACGACGGCTCGCAGCGCGAGTCCGCGAGCACCTGGCTGCGCCTGCACAACGTCTGGGAGACGCCCCGTTCGGACGCGCGCTACATCGTGCGCTTCGGTGGCCGCGTATTGACGACGCACGACGTCGGTGGCGCGCAGCGCTCGCGCTGGGTCGAGACGCAGGACGTGCTGGCCGTGGGCTTCGATCAACTGGTGCCGGGCAACCGCTCGCCGACGGTGAACCACCTGCGCCTGTGGTCGGCGCGCGCGCTGCAGCCGTTCCACATCGAGGATTTCAACGCGGGCAATTATCCGGCCGCGGTCGAGGACCAGGTCGAAGCGAAGAACCTGTCGCGCGTGCTCTATCCGGACGACTCCACGCCGCAGGGCAAGGAGCTGCGCTTCAAGCAGCAGTACTTCTTCGTCAGCGCCAGCATCCAGGACATCCTCGCGACGCACCTCGCGGAAGAACGCACGCTCGAGGAGCTGCCGAGCGCGCTGGCCGTGCAGATGAACGACACGCATCCGACGCTCGCGATCCCCGAGCTGATGCGGCTGCTGATCGATCAATACGACATGCCCTGGCCGCAGGCCTGGGACATCTGCCGCAACGTGTTCGGCTACACCAACCACACGTTGCTGCCCGAGGCGCTGGAAACCTGGCCGGTGAATTTCTTCGAGCGCTTCCTGCCGCGGCACCTCGAGATCGTCTACCGCATCAACGAGGAGTTCCTGCTCGAGGTCGAGAAGCGCTTCAAGGGTGACGGCGCGGCGAAGACCACGCTGTCGATCATCGGCGAGTCGTACGGACGGCGCGTGCGCATGGCGCACCTCGCGGTGGTCGGCTCGCACAAGGTGAACGGCGTCGCGAAGCTGCATTCGGAGTTGATGCAGAAGACGATCTTCTCGGGCTTCGCGCAGATGTTCCCGGATCGCTTCACCAACGTGACGAACGGCATCACGGTGCGTCGTTGGCTGAAGCAGTCGAACACGCGACTGTCGCGGCTGCTGACCGAGCGGCTGGGCTCCGCCTGGGAGAACGACCTCGAAGAGATCGAACGCCTGCGCTGGGCCGCCGACGATCCGAACTTCCGCGCGCAGTTCCGCGACATCAAGCGCGCCAACAAGATCGCGCTCGCCGAGGAAGTGGACCGGCGCACCGGCATCGACGTCAGCGTGGACTCGCTGTTCGACGTGCAGGTGAAGCGCATCCACGAATACAAGCGCCAGCTGCTGAACATCCTGTACGTCATCACGCGCTACAACCGCATCAAGGCGCGCCCCGACGAGAACTGGGTGCCGCGCACGACGATGTTCGCGGGCAAGGCCGCGCCGGGTTACGTGCTGGCGAAGGCCATCATCAGGCTCATCAACAACGTGTCGACGACGATCAACCAGGATCCGGCGACGCTGACGAAACTGAAGTGCGTGTTCCTGCCGGACTACGACGTGTCGCTGGCGCAGACGATCATGCCGGCCGCGGATCTCTCGCAGCAGATCTCGACCGCGGGCATGGAAGCGTCCGGCACCGGCAACATGAAGCTGGCGCTGAACGGCGCGTTGACGATCGGCACGCTCGACGGCGCGAACATCGAGATCAAGGACTCGGTGGGTCCGGACAACATCTTCATCTTCGGCATGAACGCGGACGAGGCGACGAAACGTCGCACGGACGGCTATCGGCCTCGCGAGATCGTCGCGGCGAACCCCGAGCTCGCGAACACGCTCGACATGATCCGCCGCGGCGCGTTCAGTATCGGCAGCACGGACTCGGCCAACATGATCGTCGACCGCCTGACGTCGGATGGCGAGCCCTTCCTCGTGCTCGCGGATTTCGCCGCCTACTGCGAGGCGCAGGAAAAGGTCGACGCGTTGTATCGACAGCCCGAGGAGTGGAGCCGGCGCGCGGTGCTGAACACCGTCGGCATGGGGCCGTTCTCGTCGGATCGCAGCGTGCGCGAGTACGCCGAGCGCATCTGGAACATCCGGTCGGTGATCTGATGGGGACATTCCTGATTTCCAGGAAACGGGGACAGGGCTCGCTCGCGACGCCCGATCCCGTGGTCTCCTTTCCTTTGAGCCCTGTCCCCGTTTCCAGGAAATCAGGAATGTCCCCATTTGGCTAAGAACGGAAAGCTGAGCAAGGCCGAGATCGGCGCGCTGGTCAGCGCCACGCACCACGAGCCGCGTTCGCTGCTCGGCTACCACGAGTTCGCGCGCAGCGACGGCATGCCGCTGTGCATGGTGCGCGTGCTCGAGCCCGGCGCGGAGAGCATCGCCGTGTTCTGGGAGGACGAGCCCACCGAGATGCACGAGCTCGCGCGCGTGCACGAGGCCGGGTTGTTCGAAGGCAGCATCCCGAATCGCAAGCCCGTGATCCCGTACCGGTTGCGCGTGCGCTTTCCGGGCGGTCACGAGGTGATCAAGCACGACACCTATTTCTTCTCGCACGAACTGTCCGATTTCGACCTGCACCTGTTCGGCCAGGGCCGGCACTACGGCCTGTATCACAAGTTCGGCGCGCACCTGCGCGTGCGCGACGGCGTCGCCGGCACGCACTTCGCGGTGTGGGCGCCGAATGCCAAGCGCGTCAGCGTCGTCGGCAGTTTCAACTTCTGGGACGGCCGCAAGCACGCCATGCAGGCGCGCGGCAGCTCCGGTGTGTGGGAACTCTTCGTGCCGGACGTCGGTGAAGGCGTCGAATACAAGTACGAGATCCGCGCGCAGGACGGCCGCATCCTGCTGAAGTCCGATCCGTTCGGCTTCTTCATGCAGAAGCGGCCGGAGACCGCGTCGATCGTCGCGTCGCTCGACGGTTATTCGTGGGCCGACGACGCGTGGATGCGCGAGCGGTCGCAGCGCGACTGGCGCCGCTCGCCGATCAACATCTACGAAGTGCATCTCTCGAGCTGGAAACACGCCTGGAACCGCAAGCCGCCGTTCTACACGTGGACCGAGGCCGCGGAGACGCTGATCCCGTACGTCGTCGACATGGGCTACACGCACATCGAGCTGATGGGCGTCGCCGAGCATCCGTTCGACGGTAGTTGGGGCTACCAGGTGGTCGGCTACTACGCACCGACGTCGCGATTCGGCACGCCGAAGGAATTCATGGCCTTCGTCGACAAATGCCACCAGGCCGGCATCGGCGTGATCCTCGACTGGGTCCCCGCGCATTTCCCGAAGGATTCGCACGGTCTCGCCGAGTTCGACGGCAGCGCGCTGTACGAGCACGAGGACAAGCGCCTCGGCGAACACATGGACTGGGGCACGAAGATCTTCAACTTCGGCCGCCACGAGGTGAAGAACTTCCTCGTCGCCAACGCGTTGTACTGGCTCGAGCGCTATCACATCGACGGATTGCGCGTCGACGCGGTGGCGTCGATGCTGTACCTCGACTACAGCCGCAAGGCCGGCGAGTGGGTGCCCAACAAGTACGGCGGCCGCGAGAACCTCGAGGCGCTGGATTTCCTGCGCGAGTTCAACACCGTCGCGCACCGCGAACATCCCGGTGTGTTGACGATCGCCGAGGAGTCCACGGCGTTCGCCGGCATCTCGCGCCCCGTGCACCTGGGCGGCGTGGGCTTCAGCTTCAAGTGGAACATGGGGTGGATGAACGACACCCTGCATTACTTCGAGAAGGACCCGGTCTATCGCCGCCACGAGCACGGCAAGATCACGTTCTCCTTCGTCTACGCGTGGACCGAGAATTTCATCCTGCCGATCTCGCACGACGAAGTGGTGCACGGCAAGAAGGCGCTGCTCGACAAGATGCCCGGCGACGAATGGCAGAAGCGGGCGAACTACCGGCTGTTCATGTCGTTCATGACGGCGCACCCCGGCAAGAAGCTCATGTTCATGGGCTGCGAGTTCGGCCAGTGGCACGAGTGGCGCGAACACGAGCAGCTCGACTGGGCCTTGCTGGGCGACGCGAAGCACCAGGGCCTGCAGTCGATGAACCGCGAGCTCGCGAAGATCTACAAGGAGACCGCACCGTTCCACGCCAGCGACTGCGACGCCGGCGGCTTCCGCTGGAGTGACCTGCACAACGCCGATGAGAGCGTGTTCGCGTTCCTGCGCCAGGAGCATGGCTTCGCGCCGGTGCTGTGCGTGTTCAACGCGACGCCGGTGCCGCGCGATGACTACTGGGTCGGCGTGCCGGAGCCCGGCCGGTATGAAGTGATCTTCGACTCCGACTTCCCCGCGTTCGGCGGCTCGGGTTTCGCCGGCGTCGGACGCTACGAGGCCTTCGAGCACACGGTGCACGGCTATCCCTACGCGTTGCGCATCCGCCTGCCGCCGCTCGCCGGCGTGTTCCTGAGGCGCGCCTGATGCAGACGGGTTCGCCCGACCGGTTGGGAGCCACGTTCACCGGCGACGGCGTCAACTTCGCGATCCAGTCGCGCGCCGCGACGCGCGTCGATGTCTGCCTGTACGACGCGACCGGCAAGAACGAGACGGCGCGGCTGACGCTGCCCGGAAAGACCGGCGCCGTGCACCACGGCTTCGTCGAGCAGGAGCTGGCGCGCGTCGGCACGCTGTACGGCATCCGCGTGCACGGCGCCTACGATCCGCGCGAAGGTTATCGTTTCAACGCAAACAAGCTGCTGATCGATCCGTGGGCGCGCGACATCGTCGGCGACGTCGCGTGGCATCCGTCGATCCTCGGCTACGACGTCAAGGATCCCGACGGCCTTCGCCCGGATCTCACGGACTCCGCCGCGGCGATGCCGCGCTGCCGCGTCATCGATGGAAAATTCGACTGGAACGGCGACAAACAACCCGCGGTGCCGTGGCGCGACACGCTGATCTACGAGCTGCACGTCAAGGGTTTCACGCAGCTGCATCCGCTGGTGCCGCCGGAATGGCGTGGCAAATACCTCGCCTTGACCGTGCCCGCGGTCATCGACCACCTGAAGTCGCTGGGGGTGACGGCCGTCGAGCTGATGCCGATCCACGCGTTCACGAGCGAGATCTTCCTGCACCAGCGCGGCCTGACCAACTACTGGGGCTACAACACGCTGAACTGGTTCGCGCCATCGAACCTGTACGCGGTGAAGGATCCGGTCGTCGAGCTCAAGCAGGCCGTGAAGGCGCTGCACAAGGCCGGCATCGAGGTGATCCTCGACGTGGTCTACAACCACACCGCCGAGGGCAACGAGCTCGGGCCGACGCTGTCGTTCAAGAGCATCGACAACCGGGCTTACTACTTCCACCGCGCCGCGGATCGCCGTTTCTACGACGACGTCACCGGCTGCGGCAACACGGTCGCCTGCGATCACCCGATCGTGCAGGCGGACATCCTCGCGAGCCTGCGCTACTTCGCCGAGGAGTTCCGCATCGACGGCTTCCGCTTCGATCTCGCGACGGTGCTTGGCCGCGACCGCTCGGGCTACAACCCGAACTCCGCGTTCTTCGCGATGGTGGCCGCGGATCCGGTGCTCGCGTACGTGAAGCTGATCGCCGAGCCCTGGGACGTGGGCTTCGGCGGCTATCAACTCGGCAATTTTCCGCCGGGCTGGAGCGAGTGGAACGACCGTTTCCGCGACACGATGCGCGCGTTCTGGCACGGCGGTCGCCGCATGGTCGGCGGCTTCGCCGAACGCTTCGCGGGCTCGAGCGACCTGTTCCGGCGCAGCGGTCGCCGGCCGACCGCGAGCATCAACTTCGTCGCCGCGCACGACGGCTTCACGTTGCGCGACACGGTCTCGTACAACGAGCGCCACAACGAGGCGAACAAGGAAGACAACCGCGACGGCAATTCCAACAACCAGAGCTGGAACGGTGGCGTCGAGGGACCGACCGACGATGCGGCCATCATCGCGCTGCGCCGCCGGCAGGTGCGGAATCTCCTGACGTCGCTGTTCTTCGCGCAGGGCGTGCCGATGCTGTTGGCCGGCGACGAGCTGTACCGCACGCAGCAGGGCAACAACAACGCGTATTGCCAGGACAACGCGATCAGCTGGATCGACTGGGAAGCGCAGAAGGACGACGACGCATTGCTGCAGTTCGTGCGCGGCCTGTCCGCGCTGCGCCGCGCGCACCCGGAGCTGCGCCGCGACACGTTCCTGAAGGGCGCGCTGCACTCGAAGTCGCGCGACGTGTCGTGGTGGCATGCGTCGGGCCACGAGCTCGGCGACGCCGAGTGGAACGACCCGGACCTGCGCACGCTCGGCGTCGGCTTCGGCGGCACGGCGACGGAGCCCGAGCTCATGCTGCTGCTGAATCCCACCGACGCCGAGTGCGAGTTCGTCATCGCGCCGCAGGCGGGCCGCGGCGGCTGGGACGTGATCCTCGACACCGCGCATCCGGTCGGCGTCGTCACGGGGTCGCGGCTGCCGGCGGGCCCGGTGAAGGTCGGGCCGTACCAGACGCTGGCGCTGCAACGTGTCCGCTGACGATCTCGCGCCGCTGATCGAGCGGCTGGCGCGCGCGCGCGGCATCGGCGACGCGTATCACTCGTACACCGGCGAGCTCAAACACTTCACGCTGACGACGAAGGCGGCGATCCTGCGCGCGATGCACTGCCGGCTCGACGATGCGGCCGCGCTCGAGGCGCAGATCCGCGAGTCGGAGGCCGTGCACCCGGCCGGCATCCTCGCGGATGTCGCCGTCGTCGCCGAGGGTGACGGCGTGGTGCGCATCAACACGCCGGCGATCGAGCTGAACGCGATGGTGCGCTGGTCGGTGCAGCTCGAAGGCGGTGCCGGCGAGCGGCGCGGTGAAGTCCGCGCGTGGGAGCTGCCGGAGCGGGGCTCGCATGCGATCGACGGAAAGTGGTGGGTGCTGCGCGACCTCAAACTACCGCCCGACCTGCCGTGCGGCTATCACCGGCTCGAGATCGATCTCGAATACGCGCACCGCGAGCGTTGCGCGCTGATCGTCACGCCGACGCGCATCCACGAGCCGCAGGAGCTCTCTGGCGGCGGAAAGATCTGGGGCGTCGCGGTGCAGCTGTACGCGCTGCGTTCGGAGAACAACTGGGGCATCGGCGATTTTGGCGACCTGAAGGAACTGCTGGGCCTGGCTGCGGGCGCCGGTGCCAACTTCGTCGGCATCAGCCCGGTGCATGCGCTGTTTCCGTCGGACCCGATGTCCTATTCGCCGTACTCGGCATCGAGCCGGCATGCGTTGAACGTGATGTTCATCGACGTCAATGCGGTGCCCGAGGTCGGCGAGGCCGCGGCGGCGCAGGCATTGATCAAAGACCCGGCGTTCCAGGCGCGGCTCGCCGCGGCGCGCGCCACCGCGCACGTGGACTACGCCGCCGTGTCGGCGCTGAAATTCCCGGTGTTGCGCGCGGCGTTCGCGCGATTCCGCGATCACCACCTGGCGAAGGGCAGCGCGCGCGGTGCGGCGTATCGCGCGTTCCTGCGCGAGCGTGGCGAACCGATGCGGCTGCACACCTTGTTCGATGCGATCGACGGCTGGCTGCGCAGGACGCAGGCGACCGGCGCCGGCTGGCACAACTGGCCCGAGGAATACCGTCGGCCCGATAGCGACGCGGTGCGCCGCTTCGCCGAGGAACATCCGGACGAAGTCGAGTTCCACGGCTACCTGCAGTGGCTCGCGTCGGAGCAGCTGGTTGCCGTGCGCGCGCTGGCGCGCGAGCTCGGGCTCGGCGTCGGCCTGTACGGCGACTACGCGGTCGGCGTGAATGCGTCGGGCTCGGAGACGTGGTCGGACCAGACTTTGTACTGCATGGGCGCGGCCATCGGCGCGCCACCCGATCCGCTCGGCGTCGCAGGCCAGGAGTGGGGCATCCCGCCGCAGGATCCGCGCGCGCTGAAACGCGCCGCGTACGCGCCGTTCACCGCGCTGGTGCGCGCCAGCATGCGCGCCTGCGGCGCGTTGCGGCTCGATCACGTGATGGCGCTGTTCCGCCAGTGGTGGGTGCCGCGCGGGTCGAAATCGGTGGACGGCGGTTATGTCCACTATCCACTCGAGGACTTGTTAGGCGTGGTCGCGCTGGAGAGCCGGCGCCAGGAATGCCTCGTGGTCGGCGAGGACCTGGGCGTGGTGCCGGACGAGATCCGGAAGACGCTGCCGAAGTTCGGCGTGTTCCACTACAAGGTGGTGCTGTTCGAGCAGAAGAACGGCGAGTTCGTCGCGCCGGCGGACTACGTGCGGCCGGCGCTGGCCGCGGTCACGACGCACGACCTGCCTACTTTGCGCGGCTGGTGGACCGGTCACGACATCGATCTGTGGGAGAAGCTCGGTTTCTACGCGGAATCGACCGTGGCGGCACGCAACCGCGCCGAGCGCGAGCAGGAACGGCTGCGGCTGCTGCGGGCGCTGGCGCGCGAGAAGTTGTGGCCCGCGGCGGAGGCGGGCGCGGGCACCGCGGCGCCACCGTATTCCGCGGCTCCGCCATATTCCGCCGAACTGGCCCGCGCGGTGCACCTGTACCTGGCGAAGAGCGCGGCGGCGCTGGTCACGGTGCAGCTCGAGGACATGATCGGGATGCTCGAACCGGTCAACGTGCCCGGCACCAGCAGCGAGTATTCGAACTGGACGCGGCGCATGACGGAGAGTGCGCGGCAGATCTTCGCGCGGCCCGACGTGCAGGAGCTGGGCCGCGCGATGCGCGCGGCGCGTAGCGCGACCTGACGCGCGCGTCTGGCGCGACGCTTATACTGCGCCGCATGAACAGCGGTGCCCTGATCCAGTCCCTCATCTACACGGCGCAGCGCGCCGGCGGCGCGATCATGGCCGTGTACGCCACCGATTTCGCCGTGCACGAGAAATCCGATGCGTCGCCGGTCACCGTGGCGGACGAGGCCGCCGAGAAGATCATCCTCAACGATCTCGCGCACATCGCGCCCGGCGTGCCCGTGGTGGCGGAGGAGGCGGTGTCCGCCGGCAAGGTGCCCGTGATCGCGGAGCGTTTCTTCCTCGTCGATCCGCTCGACGGCACGCGCGAGTTTGTGGCGCGCCGCGACGAGTTCACCGTGAACGTCGCGCTGATCGAGAACGGCGAGCCCGTGCTCGGCGTCGTGTTCGCGCCGGCGCGCCGCGAATTGTTCTGGGGCGACGTGACGCAGAAACGCGCCGGCCGCATCGACGCGGATCCCGACGGCACGATGCCGTCGCTGGGCAACGCGATCTGTGCGCGCCCCGCGCCGCCGCGCGGCATGGTGGCGGTGGCGTCGCGTTCGCATCGCACGCCGGAGACCGACGCGTTCCTGGCCAACTACCCGGTCACCGAATTCCGCTCGATCGGCTCGTCGCTGAAGTTCTGCCTGGTGGCGTCCGGCGAAGCGGACCTCTATCCGCGCGTCGGCACGACGATGGAATGGGATACCGCCGCGGGGCAGGCCGTGCTGATGGCCGCCGGCGGCTCCGTGACCACGCTCGAGGGCGCGCCGTTCCGCTACGGCAAGCCGGGGTTCAAGAACGGCAACTTCGTGGCGCGCGGGCGGTGAACGCGCGACCGCTCGACTTCGCGCGGCTCGTCGCCGTGCCGGCCATCTGGGGCGGCACTTTCGTTGGCGGCAAACACGTCGTCGCGACGCTGACGCCGCTGATGGGGTCCTTCGCGCGTTACGTCATCGCCTGCGTCGCGCTGCTGGTCGCGGCGTTCGCGCTCGAAGGCGGGCTGCCAAAGCTCACGGCGCGCCAGTGGGCGCACACGTTCGTGCTGGGGTTGTTGGGCGTGTTCGCCTACAACCTGTTCTTCATGGGCGCGCTGAACCGGCTGCCGGCGAGCCGCGCGGCGCTGATCATCGCGCTGAACCCGGTGATCACCATCTCGATCTCGGCCGTCGTGCTCGGCGAGAAGCTGAGCGCGTTGAGCTGGCTGGGCGTCGTGATCGCGTTGTCCGGCGTATGGATCGTCGTGTCGCACGGCGACGTGACGCACGTCGCGTCGGCGGGCGTGGGCGCCGGCGAGCTGATGATGCTGTGCGCGGTCACCTCGTGGGCGTTGTACACGGTGATCGGCCGCCAGGTCCTGAAGGGCCTGTCACCGCTCGCGGCGACCAACTACGCGGCGCTGTGGGGCACGGCGATGCTGGGCGCCGTCGCCGCGCCGCACCTGGGTGAGCTGTCCGTCGACCAGTTCGACGGCCGGATGATCGGCTCGCTGCTGTATCTCGGCGTGCTCGGCACCGCCGTCGCGTTCGTCTGGTACTACACGTCGATCACGAAGGTCGGGGCGTCGGTCACCGCCATCTTCACCAATCTCGTGCCGGTGTTCGGCGTCGCGATCAGCGTGCTGGTGCTGGGCGAGCCGCTGCTCGGATCGATGCTGGTCGGCGGCGCGGTCGCGATCACGGGCGTGATGATGGTGTCGCTGCTGAAGAACTAGCTGGGCGGGTCGCCGCGGTTCATGATCGGCCCATGACATCACCGGCCGCCGTCTCGGCCCTATTGTTCGTCCGCGATGTGCGCCGGGCCACCCGCTTCTACGTGGCGGTATTCGACGCGCAGGTTCGTGCCGTGGACGACCGGCATGCGGCGCTCGACGTGCGCGGCTTCCGGCTGGTCATCCACGTGATGTCGCCGGTCGACGCAGAAGCCGAAGATCAGCCGCCCCACCGCCGCGAGTCGACGGCGATCCGGCTGGACTACGTCGTGAACAATATCGAGAAGGCAAGAGTCGCGGCGCAAATACACGCTGGCCACATCGATGAGCAACCGCCGCAATGGGCGCCCAGCGGTTCGAGGTTTCATCTCGGGCACGATCCGGAAGGTAATGTGTTCGGTGTGTCCGACGTCGTCGAAACAGGCTGACGCAGATAGCTGTCCTTGGTTGTTGCCACAACGGCTTGTGCCGTCCCGACACCAACAACTCTTGACGCAGTGCGGTCACGGCCGACCATCTGTCTGGCCGTTGTCCTGGCGGTCTATCGATGGAAGATTCGGTTCGAGGAATTTATTCGTCGACGATGCGATAGTTCACTAACAAACAACAGATATCGAAAGGAGAAGTTCGCCAGAGATCATGCTGCCTCGGAGGGCGTTTGCAATGAAACTGAATTTTGTCGCACCTTTGTTAGCCATGCTGGGTTTACTCGGCGGCTGCACGACCACTGCCATCTCGAGCGCCGAGGCGATGAACATGGTGACCGGCGCCGGCTTCAATGCCAGCAAGGGGGCGGGGTTCGTGCCGATCGAGCCGACGATCGCTCAGTCCCAAGTAACCGTGAACAGGAATGGTCAACTGGTGACGACCGATATCCGTCTGCTCACGAATCAGGAAACACTCGATTTCCTGGCCGATACCCAATCGAAAGTGGCGGTGTCCAAAGTTGATAAGAACGGGAATCTCACCTACCTCGCGGGTTCGCTTTCTGCTGAGAAGGGCCGTTACGTCGTGGTGATGGATTACACGAAGTTCTTCATCGAAGACATGATCGAGAACGGCAAGAAAATTGGCAGGCTCAAGACGGGTGTCGGCCTCCGTCTCTTTGCCGATGTGAAGACTTCGAAAGTCGGCATTGATCTGGGTGGACTATTGAAGATAGGCCTGGCAGCAGGAAGGCAGGAGCTCAGCGGATCTCTCGAAGTACGGGCAATCGGGGTGACGAGCACGGATATCGACTCACTGCTTCCCGGTACCTTGCCGACGATCAACGAGAGTTCAATTCAGACTGCGCTCGAAGCCATGGCAGCTGTGAAGGCCAAGTTTCGGGAGAGGGAGACGGTCGTGTCACCCAGACACGTCGCAGTCGAACTCGTCGAGTCGACCCAGTCGTCACTCGTCAAGGCTCCGGGGCTCTAGCGATCAGTTCGCGGGCCGCTCGCCATACAAGGTGACCATGTTCTCCAGGTGCTGCCGCAGCACCGCGTAGTTCGCCACGCGCATCGGGATCTCGAACAACGCCTCGCCGGCCGCGCGCACCTCGAGCACCTTGTCCTCGGCGCGTTCGCGCAGCGAGCGGATGTTCTCCCAGGTCATCGCGCCGACGCGCAGGCCCTGCCAGCGTTTGCCGATCGCGCGCGACGCCATGCCGGTCGTGTCGAACCGCACCGTGAAGCTGCGCGCGAACGACAACGCCGACAACGACACCGAGATCACGCCGGCCAGCGCCGCCACGACCCAGAGGTTGAACGTCCACGAGCCGATGCTGGCGATCGGGCTCTCGAATCCGCCGACCACGGCGAACAGCGAGATGGCGGTCGCGACCAGGCAGCCGCCGGCCGTCAGCACGGTGGGCACGAGCGGATCGTTGAACTCGAGCACCAGGTCGTCGCGGCGCGGCCGGGTCTTTTCGAGATCCCGCGCCATGTCGCGCACGTCGGGCGAGTTCAGCCGCGAACGCAACGCGGCCAACTCGGCGCGCGTGGCGTCGTCGGGGGCCTCCGCCATGCGGCGGTCGATCTCGGCGAGGAGCTTCAGGTGCTCGGAACGTGGGTCGGTCATCGCCCGCCGATATTACGCGCTACACTCGCGCGCGATGACCCAGGATCGCGTCAGCTCTTACCCTCACTGGATCGGCGGCCGCGAGCAGCCGGGCACATCCGGCCGCGCCGGCGACGTCTTCAACCCGTCGCTGGGCGTCGTCGCGGCGCGCGTGTCGCTGGCGTCGGATGCCGAGGTCGATGCCGCAGTGCGCGCGGCCCGCGCCGCGTTTCCCGCCTGGGCGGCGACACCGGCGCTGAAACGCGCGCGCGTCCTCTTCAGGTTCAAGGAGATCGTCGAATCGCGCCGCGCCGAGCTCGCGACGCTGATCGCCTCCGAACACGGCAAGCTGGTCAGCGACGCCGCCGGTGAAGTCACGCGCGGGCTCGAAGTCGTGGAGTTCGCCTGCGGTGCGCCGCACCTGCTGAAGGGCGAGTTCGCCGAGAACGTCGGCACCGGCGTCGACAGCTATTCGTTGCGCCAGCCGCTCGGCGTCGCCGCCGGCATCACGCCGTTCAATTTTCCCGCCATGGTGCCGCTGTGGATGTTCCCGGTGGCGCTGGTCTGCGGCAACGCGTTCATCCTGAAGCCGTCCGAGCGCGATCCGGGCGCGGGGCTGCTGATGGCGCGCTGGCTCGCGGAAGCCGGACTGCCGCCGGGCGTGTTCAGCGTCGTCAATGGCGACAAATCCGCGGTCGACGCGTTGCTGCGCCATCCGCAGGTGGACGCGGTGAGCTTCGTCGGCTCGACGCCGATCGCCGAATACGTGCAGCGCGAAGGCACGGCGCACGGCAAACGCGTGCAGGCGCTGGGCGGCGCGAAGAACCACCTGGTGATGTTGCCGGACGCGAAAGTGGACCAGGTGGCGGACGCCTTGTTAGGCGCCGCGTACGGCTCGGCCGGCGAACGCTGCATGGCCATCTCGGTGGCGGTCGCCGTGGGCGAGGGCACGGGCGACCGGCTCGTCGCGACGCTCGAGAAGCGCGTGCGGAACCTGCGCATCGACCACTCGCAGAACGGCGACGCCGACATGGGTCCGCTGATCACGGCCGCGCATCGCGACAAGGTCGCGGCGTACATCGCGGCCGGCGTGCAGGAAGGCGCGCGCCTCGTCGTCGACGGGCGCGGCCACAAGGTGGCGGGCCACGACACGGGCTTCTTCCTCGGCGGCTCGTTGTTCGACGGCGTGAAACCGGAGATGAAGATCTACCGCGAGGAGATCTTCGGGCCCGTGCTCGTCATCGTGCGCGTGCCGACGCTCGCCGACGCGGTGCGGCTGATCAACGCGCACGAATTCGCGAACGGCACGGCGGTGTTCACGCGCGACGGCGGCGCGGCGCGGGCGTTCGTGCAACAGATCGAGGTCGGCATGGTCGGCGTCAACGTGCCGATCCCGGTGCCGATGGCGTTCATGAGCTTCGGTGGCTGGCGGCGCTCGAGCTTCGCCGACCACGCGATGCACGGCATGGAAGGCGTGCGTTTCTACACGCGCCTGAAGACGGTGACGAGCCGCTGGCCGGATGAGGATCGCGGTGCCGCCGAGTTCGTCATGCCGACGATGAAGTAGCGCGATGGAAGTCGGCGGCCCGGCGATGAGCTTCCCGACCGCGTTCTGCGCCAACTGCGGCGCGCTCGATTGTCAGAGCGAAGTGCAGGACACGCGCATCACGCGTTACTTCGCGTTGCGCGGCTCGGAGACCACGTTCCGCCTGCCCGTGCCGGTCTGCGCACGTTGCCGGCGCAGCCTGCGCCGCCGGCCGCCGGGATTCTTCGCGCGCGTGTTGCTGTTCGTGTTGTGCCTGGCGGTGGCGTTCCTGTTACTGCTGCTGCTGAATTTCTCCCTGTTCTATTCCGACTGGTTGCTGGTGCGCATCGGCTGGTTCGCGAGCGCGCTGGCGATCGCCGGCTTCGTGGCGTTGACGCGCCTGCGGCGCCCGAAGTCGCCGCAGACCAGCTTCTATCAACCCGTGCGCATCAAGGCGGCGACGCTGGCCGTGGCGGACCCGGCGAGCGGCGCGGGCCGCGTGACGTTCATGAAGCTCGGCTTCACGAACCCGGACTACCTCAACCTGTTCCGGAATTCGAACGCCGACGCGATCCAGTCCGGCAACATCGCGGCCGTCAAAGCCTGAATCGGGTCGTTCGCGCGCGATTCGCGCGCTGACAGCCCGCGCCGCGCATGGTGTCCTGTGCGCATGGAATCCCCGGAAAAATCCCGGCGCCGCGCGCGCCTCGTGCTGGCGCTGCTCGGCGCGGTCATCGCCGTGGGCGCGTGGCAGACGTTCGGCGTGCTGGTGTACGGCATCGAAGGTTCGTATGAACACTGACTTCACGCCGCTGGCCGCCGCGCTGTTGCTCGCGGGCGTGCTCGCCTGGCCGGCGCTGGTGGCGCTGTGGCGGCGGCGATCGAGTCGCGAAGCCAGTGATGTCGCAGCGGCGCTCGAGCGTTTCGCCGCCGACGCGCGCCGCGCGAATCGGCGCGACATCGATCCCGCCGTTGCGTCGCGCGTCGCGCGGCTGCGTCTGCCCGAGCTCGGCGCGTTCCACCTCGCGCCGAACCTGCCGAACGCCTCGCCCGAGCTCGTGGCGGACGCGGCCGCGCGGCTCGCGTCCCGGCTGCGGCGGCGCATCGCGTTCGAACGCAAGATGCTGGCGCGCACGGCGTCGGGCCGGCGACGCGGCGCCGTCGCGGGCGCCTTGCCGCCGCTGGTGCTGCTGGTGCTCGCGGCGGGCGGGGCGGAGCTGCCGGTCGCGGCGCTGGTGGTGGTCGCGTTCGCCGAAGGCGTGGGGTGCTGGCTGCTGGCGCGCATCGCGCACGTCATGCCGTGAGCGATCCGCCGGTCATCGTCTGGCTCGTGCTGGCCGGTGGCGTGGTGACGCTCGGTGTGCTCGGGCTGCGGGGTGCGCTGGCCTTGCGGGACTCGTTGCGCGGCGCCGACCTGCGCGCGCTCGACGATCCGCCGAACTGGCGCGTCACGCGCGCGGCGTTCGGATTGTTCGCGTCGCTGCCGGTGTTGCTGACGATGCCGGGTCTCGGCGGCGGCGCGTTTCTCGCCGCGGGCGTGGCCGGCGCGCTGGGCTTCGCGGTCGCGCCGCTGTTCCTCGCCTCGGTTCGCGACGGCGTCGAGCGCGAGATCCTCGACGACCTGCCGGTGCATCTCGACCTGATGGCGTTGACGATGGAATCGGGCGGTAGTTTGCCGGCGGCGCTGGCAATCGCCGCGGAGCACGGGCCGGCCGGCGCGTTGCAACGCGCGCTCGAGACGGTGCTGCTCGACGTGCATGCCGGCACGGAACCGCTCGAAGCGCTGCGCGCGCTCGATCAGCGGCTGGGGCTGCGCGGGTTCAGCACGCTGGTCACGTCGCTGCGGTCTGCCGAGCGGCTCGGCATGCCGGTCGCCGTGGTGCTGCGCGAGCGCGCGACGCAGTCGGCCGCGAACCGTTTCGCGCGCGCGGAGCGGCAGGCGCGGGCGGCGCCGCTGAAATTGTGGGCCACGCTGGTGTTGTGCATCGCGCCTTGCACGCTGATCGTGCTGGCGTTCCCGATGGCGCGCCTGCTGTTCGCGCTGGTCGGCCGATGAACCGGCTCAGGTGCCGGTTTCGAGCGGCCGGCGGCGGATCGGCGTGTTGGCCTCGAGGGCCAGCAGATCTTCGGGACGGTCGATATCGAGCTCGGCGGCCGGCATCGGTAGACGAACGAGCCGATCGACGTGCCGCTGCAGCAGCAGCTGTGCGCCGCGGTCGCCGCGCAGCTCGTTGAGCTCGCGGAAGCACCAGCGCGGAAAGATCGCCGGCACGCCGATCGTGCCGGCGTATTGCGCCGTCGCGATCGAATTCGGATTGCGGCGCCACGCACCGACGAGGCGGCGCAGGTCTTCGGTGGTCACCGCCGCCTGGTCCGCGAGCGCGATCAGCACGGCGTCGGCGGTGCTCGGCGTCTGCTTCAATCCTTCGCGGATCGAGCTCGCGATGCCCTCGGACCATTCGCGGTTCACGGCGACGGAAGCGGGGCTGTGCTTGAGCAGCGGCGCGAGCTCGCCCGCGTTCGACCCCAGCACCACGGTCACCGAATGACCCGCGAGCTCGACCGCGCGGCTCACGATCGTGTGCATCAGCGGACGCCCGTTGACGCGCACCAGCTGCTTGGTCGAGCCGAATCGCGTCGACGCGCCGGCCGCGAGCACGATGACGTGCACGTGGCTCGCGTCGCTGACGGCGGATTCCATGGCGGCCGATCTTACGCCCACCGTTCGCCGGAACCCTCAATCCGCATTTCCCAAGCGTTAACCAGCTCGCATTTGCCGCGGTTTTCGACCGCGGCCGTGCGCCAGAGCACGGCCAAAATCCTGATTTGCCGGTACTTTCACCTTCTGTTCAATGGGCTGGTTTCACGGATCGGGAGCGGTGAGCACGCAGTTCTTCGAGCGCCAGGAAACCCAGAAGTCGGTCACTCGCTGGCTGGTGCTGGGCTTCATCGCGGCCATCGTGGCCGTCGTCACGATCATCAATGCGATCGTGTTGATCGGCATTCAGCTCGATCCGGTGCGGACGTGGCGACACAACCCGGAGATCGTGTTCTGGGTGACCGTCGTCGTCGCCGGCACGATCCTCATCGCGTCCTGGCACAAGGCGTCGCAACTGCGGCAGGGTGGCGGGGCGGTCGCGCGGTCGGTCGGTGGCGTGCCGGTGTCGTCCGGTGATGGGGATTTCGCGCGCCAGCGCCTGCTCAACGTCGTCGAGGAGATGGCCATCGCGGCGCGCGTGCGCAAACCGGCGGTGTACGTGCTGCCCGACGAACCCGGCATCAACGCGTTCGCCGCCGGCAACTCGCCGGACGAAGCGGCCATCGCCGTGACGCAGGGCGCGCTCGACACGCTCGATCGCGACCAGTTGCAGGCCGTCATCGGCCACGAGTTCAGCCACATCCTCAACGGCGACATGAAGATCAACATGCGCCTCACCGCGCTGATCTTCGGCCTGTTCGTCATCACCGATCTCGCGAGCCGCGTGCTGCGCGGCCGCGCGCGCGGCAAGAAGGACGCGCGCCTGTATCTCGTCGCGCTCGGCATCTTCGCCGCCGGCAGCGTCGGCATGTTCGCCGGGCGTCTGTTGCGCGCCGCGGTGTCCCGCCGCCGCGAACACCTGGCCGACGCGTCGGCCGTGCAGTTCACGCGCAATCCGCAGGCGCTGCAGGGCGCGTTCATCGCGATGGCCGCGCACGCGGAGGGCACGCGCCTCGTCAGCACCGGCACCACGGACGTCGCGCACATGTTGATCGCGGGCAGCGATCCGCTCTGGGCCAACAAGTTCGGCGGCTCGTGGTTCGCGACGCATCCGCCGCTCGAGGAGCGCGTGCGCGCGCTCGATGGTCGCGTCACGCCGCTCAAATTCCGCACGCTGGTCAGCGACGCCCGACGTCGCCTGGCCGCACCCGCCACCGAATCCTCCGTTCCAGGAAAACCTTCGATGCAAAGCTCTCACGACGAACTCTCACTAGCCGCCACCGGTGTGACCGCCGCCCTGGCACCCGCACCGTCCACCGCGGCGGCGCCGACTCCCGCGGCCGACGTCGCGCCGTCGCCCTCCGAAACCATGGGCCTGCGCCTCATGGCCACCGCCGAGTTCAAGGCCCCCGAGCTGCAGGAAACGCTGCCGACCGGCGTCCGCACGGTCGGCGGTCGCGCGCTGCCGCCCGACGTGCTGCGCAACCGCCTGACCGGCGAGCAGCAGTCGTCGATCACGCAGTTCATCGCCGACGTCGAATCCTCGCCGCTCGACGTGCAGGCGACGTTCGTCGCCGCGATGCTCGCCAGCGAGCCCGCGAAGGCACGCACGCAGCTGGTGAAACTCGCACCGACGCTGGGCATCGAGTTGATGAAAGCCACGCAGGCGCGCGCGACTTCGTTCGCGCAGCTCGCGCCGGCGGCGCGGCTGCCTCTGCTCGCCGATCTGCTCGGCCTGCTCGACGGCCTCGACCCCGCCGATCGCAAGCGCCTGCGCGCCATCGCGCGCGCGTTCGCGCCGACGGTCGCCGCCGGCGACATGTTCCGCTTCACGGTCACGCGGCTGCTGGAGAAACGCCTCGCGAAGGCCAGCGAACCGGCCGCGCCGGTGCCGCTGCCGGAACGCGCCGCCGACGTCTGCGCATTGTTCGCAACGCTCGCCCACTGCCGCTTCGGTGCGGGCAAGCAGGGCACGAACGCCTACCGCGCCGGCGTCATGGGCATGATGCCCGCGACGATGTGGGCGCCGTATCCGGAGACGCCGACGACGATCGCGCAGCTCGACCGCATCGTCGCCGGGCTGGACCAGATCCATCCCACCGGCAAACGCTCGTTCTCGGAAGGCATGGCGCGCGTGCTCGCGGTCGGCGGCGTGTTGACCGTGCCGCAGGTGGACCTGCTGCGCGGCATCTGCCTGCTGATCGATTGCGCGCTGCCGGTGGTGCCGGTCGACGTCGTCTACGAAGACGCCATCGCCGCGCCGCGCGCGACTCACGCCAGCGCGCGATAGAGCATCCGGGTCCCGACGATGAGCAGGAACACGCCGAACGCCTGCGACAGGCGGCGGCGCGACAGCGTGTGCGCGACGCGCGCGCCCAGCGTCGCCGTCAGCATCGACCCCGGCGTGATGACGGCCAGGCCCACGAGGCTCACGTAGCCGACCGTCGCCCACGGCAAAGCGGCGGGCGGCTCGGCGACTAGATAGGTGATCGTGCCCGGGATGCTGATGAAGATCCCGAAGAACGCCGCCGTGCCCACCGCGCGGTGGATCGGGTAGCCGCACAGGCTCAGCGTCGGCACCGTCAGCGTGCCGCCGCCGATGCCCATCATCGTCGAGACGCCGCCGATCAGCGTCGGCAACACCAGGCCGCCGGCGCCGGCCGGCACGTGGTCGCTGACGCGCCAGTGATCGAGCGGCAACAGCATCTTCGCGGCGATCAGCAGCGCCACGCCGCCGAACACGCTGGCCAGCACGGCCAGCGGCGCGTGCGACGCGGCGATGCCGCCGAGCACCGCGCCGATCACGATCGGCACGCCCCAGCGTTTCGCCAGCTGCCAGTCGACGGCGCCCTTGCCGTGATGCGTGCGCGCCGAGCTGATCGACGTCGGGATGATCGCCGCCAGCGACGTCGCCACCGCGATGTGCAGGCGATATTCCTCGGGCACGTCCGCGAAACGCAGCGAGTACTCGAGCACCGGCACCGTGACGATGCCGCCGCCGACGCCGAGCAGGCCGGCGACAAAACCCGCGACCACGCCGGACACCGCGAGGATGGCGAGCAGCGGCAACAGGTCCGTCACGATGCGTCCGCCGCGCGGACCTCGGAGAACGGCCGGCCACCGCGACCGGCCAGCACCGCGTGCACTTCGCCGACGATGGACAACGCGATGGATTCGGGCGCGCGGCCGCCGATATCGAGGCCGATGGGCGCGCGCAGGCGTGGCCGCAGGAGCGCTGCATCGGCGCCGAGATCGGCGAGCAGTTTCTCGCGCCGCGCGGCCGGGCCGAGCAACCCGACGTACGGCACCGCGCTGCGCGCCAGCATGCGCAGGTAGGCGAGGTCGGAGTCGAGGTGGTGGCTCATCACGATCGCGGCGGCGTAGCGGTCGAGTGCGACCGCGGCGGCGACGGCATCCGCACGGGCTTCGAGCAGCTCGCAGCCGGCCGGGAACCGCTCGGCCACTAGATAGGCGGCACGGTGATCGACCACCGTCGTGCGCCAGCCGACGAACGCGGCCAGCGTCGCGACCGGTTGCGCGTCCGGCCCGCCGCCGAGCAGCAGGATGCGGGGCGGGGGTGACTGGGTGGTGGCAAACAGTTCGACGCCGGCGGTCGATGCGCGGGACACCGCGTCCGCGCCGGTGAACGTGGTGCCGAGCGGCGCCGCCGCCGTCCGCGTCGCGACGACGAAGGCCATCGGCAGCGCGTCCCCGGCACGGAAACTCTCGGCCATCCGCGCCAGCGGCTGCCAGTGCTCGGCGGGGCTGACACGCGTCAGCAGGATATCCATCGCGCCTTCGCACCCGGCACCGAGCCCGAACAACTGGTCCGTCGTGCTGCGCAGGTCGTAGCTGACGATGCGCGCCTCGCCCGAGCGCGCGACCTCGCTCGCGTGCTCGCGCAAGTCACCTTCGAGACATCCGCCGGACAACAAACCGGCGTACTCGCCATTGGCCGCGATGAGCATCTGGGCGCCGGGTTTCGCATAGGTGGAACCGCCGGTGCGGAACACGGTGGCGAGGACCAGGGCTTCGTCAGCCGCGCGGGCGCGTTCGAACAAAGGGAACAGGCGGTGAAGACTCATCTGGGAGTGAAATATATGCCAATGAGCGCGCGGTTCGCTTGCGGCTCCGTAGTCCAACCAGTAGATTTGCCGGGCTTTTTTTGCCCATCTCCAGGTTTCAAGACTCCATGCCAGCCTCTGACCCCTCCGCCTGGGTCGTACACAAATTCGGCGGTTCCTCGGTCGCTGACGCCGAGTGTTTCAAGCGCGTCGCCAACATCCTCGAAACGCTGCCGCCCGGTCGCCTGGGCGTCGTGTTGTCGGCGTGCCGTGGCGTCACGGATGCGCTGCTCGGGCTCGTCGCCCGCGCCGAGGCGCAGGACGACGCGTATCGCGGCGAGCTCGATGCGCTGCGCGCGCGGCACGCGAAGATCGCGGAGACGGTGCTGACACCCGACGCCGCCAAGCTCTACATGGCCGGTTTCGACCGCGACCGCCACGACATCGAAGGCATCCTGCACACGGTCAAGCTGACGCGCTCCGCCGCGCAGAACGTGCGCGACCTGATCGCCGGGTACGGCGAGATCTGGTCGACGAAACTGTTCCGGGAATTCTTCGCCGCCCGCGCCAAGCGACCGGGCGCGGTGCAATGGGTCGACGCGCGCCAGTGCGTCGTCGTCGAATGGGGCCCGCTGGGTCCGGCCGTGCAATGGGAAGAGTCGCGCAAGAAGCTGCGCGAGCTCGTGCCGGCCGACTTCCAGGGCACGCTGATCATCACCGGTTTCATCGCCAGCGATCGCCGCGGCGTCCAGACGACCCTCGGCCGCAACGGCTCCGACTTCTCCGGCTCCATCTTCGGCTCGCTGCTCGATTCGTCCGAGATCCACATCTGGACCGACGTCGACGGCGTGTTGTCGGCCGATCCGCGCCGCGTGCCGGATGCGAAGGTCATCGACTCGCTGTCGTACAACGAAGCGATGGAGCTCGCGTACTTCGGCGCCAAGGTCATCCACCCGCAGACGATGGCGCCGGCCGTGGGCCGCGGCATCCCGATCTGGATCCGCAACACGTTCGCGCCGCAGATCCAGGGTTCGCTGATCTGCGCCAAACCCGACTCCAAACTACCCGTGAAGGGCATCACGTCCATCGAGAACATCGCGATGGTGAACGTGGAAGGCGCCGGCATGATCGGCGTGCCCGGCACGGCGCATCGCCTGTTCGGCGCGCTGCGCGAGGAGGGCATCTCCGTCATCCTGATCTCGCAGGGCAGCTCGGAGCATTCGATCTGCTGCGCCATCCCGGGCGTCGAGGCGGAGCGCGCCGCGAAGGTCGTCGCCGCCGCGTTCGACCGCGAGATCAAGGAAGGCCAGATCCAGAGCATCCAGGTGGACCGCGACCTCGCCATCCTCGCCGTGGTCGGTGACGGCATGGCCGGCCTGCCGGGCATCTCGGGCCAGGTGTTCAACGCGCTGGGGTCGGCGACGGTCAACGTGCACGCCATCGCGCAGGGCGCGTCGGAGCGCAACATCTCCGTCGTCGTCGACCAGAAGGACGCGACGCGCGCGCTGCGCGCCGTGCACTCCGGCTTCTATCTGTCGCCCCACACGGTGTCGATCGGACTGATCGGCCCCGGCGCGGTCGGCCGCGTGCTGCTCGAACAGCTGGCCGCCGAGAGCGATCGCCTGCGCAACGAGTTCAAGCTCGACCTGCGCGTGCGCGGCCTGATGACCAGCCGGAAGATGCTGCTGTCCGAAGCCGGCGTGGATCTCAAGAACTGGAAGTCCGCGCTCGACGCGAGCACGGCCCCGGCCGACGTCGCGAAGTTCGTCGACCACCTGCATGTCGACCACCTGCCGCACACGATCATCATCGACTGCACGGCGGATGAGAGCGTCGCCAGGCACTATGCCGAGTGGCTCAAGGCCGGCATCCACGTCGTCACGCCGAACAAGAAGGCCAACTCGGGCCCGCTGGCGTACTACGACTCGCTGAAGGAAGCCCGCAAGATTGGCGGCAGCTCCTATCTGTACGAAGCGACGGTCGGCGCGGGTCTGCCGGTGATCTCCACGCTGCGCGATCTGCGCGAGACCGGCGACAAGCTGTCGAGCGTCGAGGGCATCTTCTCCGGCACGCTCGCGTATCTGTTCAACGTCTACGACGGCCAGAAGCCGTTCTCCGACATCGTCAAGGACGCGAAGGCCAAGGGTTACACCGAGCCGGATCCGCGCGACGATCTCTCGGGCACCGACTTCACGCGCAAGGTCATCATCCTGGGCCGCGAGATGGGCCTGAAGATCGAGATGCAGGACGTGCAGGTCGAGAGCCTGATCCCGCCGGGTCTCGAGAAGGGCACGCCCGAGGACTTCCTGGCCAAACTTCCGCAGTTCGACGGCGAGATGAAAAAGCGCTTCGACGCCGCGGCGGCCCGCGGCAAGGTGCTGCGATACGTGGGCCGCCTCACGGCGGACGGCAAGGCGTCGGTGGGCATCGCCGAGCTCGACCGCACGCACGCGTTCGCGAACATCGCCCTGACCGACAACGTCGTGCGCTACGCGACGGCACGCTACAACACGAACCCGCTGATCGTGCAGGGTCCCGGTGCCGGTCCCGAAGTGACGGCGGCCGGCGTGTTCGCCGACCTGCTGCGCGTCTGCTCGTATCTCGGGGCGAAGCTGTGAGCCCGGCCGCGGTCAAACCCGGCAAGGCCACGGGCTTCGCACCGGCCTCGGCGGCGAACGTCGCCATCGGTTTCGACATCCTCGGTTTCTCCGTGGACGTGCTCGGCGATTCGGTGACCATCGAACGCACGGCGGAGCCGGGTGTCGTGATCACCGGTTCCACCGGCGTCGTCACGGACATCCCGCGCGAGCCCGAGAAGAACACCGCCGGTCGCGCGCTGCTGGCCATGCAGCAGGCGCTGAACCCGGGCTTCGGTTTCCAGGTGTCCATCCACAAGGGCATTCCGCTGGGCTCCGGGCTCGGTGGTTCGGCGGCCTCGGCCGTCGCCGCGGTCGTGGCGGCGAACGCGCTGCTCGAGAAGCCGCTGACCAAGCTCGAACTACTCAAGTTCGCGATGCAGGGCGAGGCCGTGTCCTCGGGTTCGCTGCACGTGGACAACATCAGCCCGAGCCTGTTCGGCGGCCTGGTGCTGACCGTCGGCATCGACAACCCGCGCGTGAAGCAGATCCCGGTGCCGAACGGCATCCGCGCGATCCTGGTGCATCCGCACCTGTTCCTGTCGACGAAGCAGGCGCGCGGCATCCTGAAGCGCGAAGTGCCGATGTCGGATTTCATCTGGCAGACCGCGAACCTCGCGGGCTTCATCTCCGGCTGCTACTCGAACGATCTCGACGTGATCCGCGCGTCCTTCGAAGACGTCGTCATCGAGAAGCAGCGTTCGCAGCTGATTCCCGGTTTCGACGCCGTGCGCGAAGGTGCGATGGCCAACGGCGCGCTGGGCTGCACGATCTCCGGCGCCGGCCCGTCGATGTTCGCCTGGTCGCTGGACTCGGATGCACCGCGCGTGCGCAACGCGATGGTCGCCGCGTTCAAGGCGGCCGGCATGGAAACGGACGCCTGGATCGTGCCGATCTCGTCGACCGGCGCACACGTGGTCGCATGAAGTTCGTCAGCACGCGGGGTGCGTCACCCGCCGTCAGCTTCGGCGCCGCCTTGACCCAGGGCCTCGCGCCGGATGGCGGTCTCTACCTGCCGGAGGCCTGGCCAACGATCCCGCCCAGCGCGTTCGACGGCGTAAGCAGTCTGCCGGACGTCGCCGCGGTGATGCTGAAGCCGTTCGTCGACGGCGATGCCATCGCGCCGGAAGTCGGCGCGATCGTTCGCGATGCCTTCGACTTCCCGGCGCCGCTGGTGCCGGTCCGGGACGCCGGCAAATTGTCGGTGCTCGAGCTGTTCCACGGCCCGACGGCCGCGTTCAAGGATTTTGGCGCGCGGTTCCTCGCGGCATGCATGCAGCGGCTACGCCAGCCCGGCGAGCGTCCGCTGAACATCCTGGTCGCCACGTCGGGCGATACCGGGGGCGCGGTCGCCGCCGCGTTCCACCGCCGGCCGGGCGTCATCGTCTCGGTGCTGTTCCCGAAGGGCCTCGTCTCGCCGACGCAGGAGCGCCAGCTCACCTGCTGGGGCGACAACGTGCGCTCGTACCGCGTGAACGGCAGCTTCGACGACTGCCAGCGCCTGGTGAAAGAAGCGTTCGTCGATCCGGGGCTGAAGCAGAAATTCGAGCTGTCGAGCGCGAACAGCATCAATCTCGGGCGCCTGCTGCCGCAGGCCGTGTACTACGCCGCGACCAGCCTCGCGGTGTACCGCGAACACGGCGTGGCGCCGAACTTCGTCATTCCGAGCGGCAACCTCGGCAATTCGGTCGCCTGCGTGTGGGCGCGCAAGATCGGCCTGCCCATCGGCCGCATCGTCCTGGCGCACAACGCGAACCGCGCCGTGCCCGATTTCCTGCAGAGCGGCGACTGGCAGCCGCGCGCCAGCATTCCGACGCTGGCGTCCGCGATGGACGTCGGCTCGCCTAGCAACATGGAGCGCCTGCGCGCGCTGTTCCCGGACATCGCGGCGGTGCGCGGCGCCGTGCGGGCGGAGAGCGTCTCGGACGAGCAGATTCGCACGCGGATTGCCACCGACTGGCGCGACTACGGGAAAGTCTGGTGCCCGCACACGGCCACCGCGTCGGAAGTCTGGCATCGCATGCCGGCGTCCGAACGCGCTGACGCGCGCTGGGTGCTCGTTTCGACGGCCCACCCGGCGAAATTTCGCGAAATCGTGGAACCGCTCATCGGTGAACGAATCGCAATGCCGGAAAGCCTTGCTAAACTCTTCGAGCGTCCCGTCTCCTGCGCCGATCTCGACCCCGAGCTGCGCGCACTGAGCGGAGCGCTGCAGAACTCCTGAAGAGAGCGCGTGCGTTGAATCCGCCATTCGGTTTGACCCAGATGCAGATGGTGCTGATCGTGCTCGGCATCGCCGCCGTTGCGTTCATCGGCTTCTTCGGCGGCCGCGCGTACCTGCTGCGGCGACGCGACGCGCGCCGCGTCGCGAAGGTCACTGCCGGCTCCGCCGATTACCTGCGCAACGTGCTCGTGCCGGACGGCAACGGCGGCGACTACCATCTGGACTTCGTGCTGCTGACCAGCCGTGGCGTCGTCGTCATCGACATGCGCGACATCCTCGGCATCGTCTTCGGCGGCGACCAGATGACCGAATGGACGCTGATGACCGGCCCGCGCCGCACCACCTTCGTCAATCCGCAGTCCGGGCTGTACGACCGCATCGCCAGCGTGAAGGCCGTCGCGCCGGACACGCCGATCGAAGGCCGCATCGTGTTCACGAAGAGCGCCAAGTTCCCGAAGGGGCTGCCGCGCTTCACCGTCATGCTGGATTCGATCGCGGCCGAGTTCCCGAAGCTCGGCGCTGCCGAGCTCGACATCGCCGTCGCGAAGTACCGGCCCGGCTGGGAGAGCCTCAAGCAGGCGTGCAAACCCAGCCCTCACTACCGCGCGAACCCCATCGCCGTCGCCTAATGTGACAAGGAAATTGGGGTCCGTCCCCAATTTCCTGTCACAAACCGAAGAAGGCGCGCGCCGTCGCGGTGGATGCCGCGGCGACCTCCTCGACGGTTTCCCCACGCGCCGCGGCCACCGCGCGCGCGACGTAAGGCAGGTAATGCGGCTCGTTGCGCCGCGACTTCGGCGCCGGCTTGATGTCCCGCGGCAGTAGATAGGGCGCATCGGTCTCGAGCATCAGCCGGCCCGCGGGGATTCCCTTCACGACCTCGCGCAGGTGCTGCCCGCGGCGCTCGTCGTTGATCCACCCGGTGATGCCGATGTGCAGGCCGAGCCCGAGATACGCATCGCGCTCCTTTTCACCGGCGGTGAAGCAGTGGGCGACCCCACGCGAGATGCCGTGCTCCTTCAGGATCGCGAGGAAGTCCTCGTGCGCGTCCCGCTGATGCAGGAACACGGGCTTGCCGAGCGTCTTCGCGATCTCGAGCTGCCACCCGAACGCCCGCCGCTGCAAATCGCGCGGCGCGAAGTCGCGGAAATAATCCAGCCCGCATTCGCCGACCGCGACCACCTCGCGCTCGCGCGCCGCCGCCTCGAGCATCGGCAACCGCTCCGCCGTGACGTCGGCCGCATGATGCGGATGCACGCCGGCCGTCGCGAACAACACGCCCGGATGCGCCCGCGCCAGCGCCACCGCACCGCGCGAGCTTTCCTCGCTCGACCCCGTGATCACCATCTGCACTACGCCGTGCTCGCGCGCCCGCGCCAGCACCGCGTCGCGATCCGCATCGAAACTGTCGTGGGCGAGGTTGAGGCCGATGTCGACCAGCTCGGGTCCGCTCACAGCTTGAGGATCCAGCTCTTCCGGTGACACACGACGAGGATCCCCAGCAGCAACAGCAACCCGCACAGCCCGAACAGCAGCGACGCCGCGTTCGGCGACGCGAAGCCGCCGAACAACGCCTGCCCACCCGCGCGGATCGACAGCGGCGCCGCCTCGTCGCCGAGCAGGTTCGCATCGATGACCGGCATCATCAGGAACACCAGGATGTACGCCAGCAGCGGGTTCTCGCCGAAGATCCGCGCCGGCCAGAACAACGGCCGCACGCCGTCACGCTGCGAGATGGCCATCAGCACGCCGAGCAGCACCAGCGTGAAGCCGCTGCTGAACAGCGCGAACGTCGACGTCCACAGGTTCTTGATGATCGGGCACAGACCGTGCGCCGCCCAGGCGACGAGCATCATCGCGACGCCCGCCACGCAGGCCGTCAACGCCGGCCGCGAGAAGCCGCCGCGCAGGAAGCCGATGCCCACCAGCGCACCGAACAACACGTTGAAGCAGGCCGGCCACGTCGACAGGATGCCCTCCGGATCGAACACGACCCGGCCATCCACCGGCCAGTACGGGAAGAAGTGCTCGACGCCGATCACCGCGCGGTCGATCACCGGCGGCCAGCTCCACTCGGCGTCGAACCGCGGCGCGCCGTGCCCCGGCACCGGCACGAAGTACAGCAGCAGCCAGTAGCTCACGAGGATGACCAGCGCCGCGTACGCGAGCGGCGCCGCGCGAAAGCGCAGTCCGTCGGCGCCACGCCGCGCGTTCAGCAACATGAACACGCCCGATAGTCCGTAGCACAGGCCGATGCGCTGGAGCACCCCCGGAATCCGGAACGTGGCGACGTCGAACTTCGGATACAGATTCAGGAACAGGCCGATCGCGACCAGCAGCGCCGCGCGCGTCATCACGTGCCGATACAACTCGCCCGCCGACGCGCCGCGCGCCGACCGCCGTTCGAACGACAGCGGCATCGCCGCGCCGATGCAGAACAGGAACGCCGGCGCCACCATGTCGATCAACGTGCCGCCTTCCCACTTCGCGTGCACGAGGAAGGCGTAGTTGAACTCCCACGACCCCGGCGCGAGGTTCAGCAGCATCAGCATGATGGTGAGGCCGCGCAGCACGTCGAGCGCGTCCCAGCGGGAAGAGTGCGAAGTCGAGACGGCCGGCATGGCAGCGAGTATATGCATGCTGAGAGAGGTCTCGAAGTGGTCATGCGTCGTCGCAGACTCGACTGATCCGGGCGAGGATGATGAGGAAGTTCGGAAGCCATTCGAGGTGTGTAGGCCAAGACGCGCGGTTGCTAGCCGCGGACCCAGCGCGTGATGGCTTTAACGACCACGTCCGGATGCGTCAGCAACAGGTTGTGCTCGGCCGGCACGGGACAGTGCGCATGCGGCGGCAGCAGCGCCCGCACGCGCGCGATGTGCTCGGGCGGGATGATGTTGTCGTGATCGCCGGTGACGACCAGCAACGGCCCGGCGAAATCCCGCAGCGCCGTGTACTGCGCCGTCTTGTCGCCCAACGCGCCGTGCCGAAACATCGAGACCAGGCCGCGGCCGAAGCCGCCATCCGCCACCTGCTCGACGAAGCGGCCCGACAGGTGCTCCTGGCCGATGGCTGCGTACCGCCGGCGACGCCGGCGCACCAGCGCGGGCGTGCCGATCAGCGACATGGCGATTTCGCCCAACGCCGGGATGCGGAACAGCGTCGCCCACGCCGATGTCGACGCGAAGTCCAGCATCGGCGCCACCAACACCAGCTTCCCGACGAGCTCGGGCCGCGCGGCGGCGACCGCGGCCGCCAGCGATGCGCCGAACGAGTGCCCCAGCAGGATCGCGGGCCGCGGAAAGGCCGTGGCGTCAATCAGCTCGATCACCTGCCGCGTGAAACGCTCGAAGTCGTAACGGCCGGCGGGCCGGTCCGACGCGCCGTGCGCATAGAGATCGAAGCGCAAGGCCTGGAAGCCGGCTGCCAGCAGGGGCGGCACGAGGAAATCGAACTCCCAGCTCGGCACCGTCGCGCCGTGGATCAGCACGATCGGCACACCGTCGACAGCGCCTTCGCGACGCCAGAACGTGAGTCCGTCCGTGAGGCGCGCATACTGTCCGCCGTCCCGCCAGTCGATGCCTGTCCGTTCACCACTCATGCCACGGAAGTCTAAGCGCCCAAACCCGGGGTGAGCGATGCCGAGTGACCTGCGGTTCTATGCGAGCACGCGCGACCTGCGCGTGCTGCTGGCGGCGATCGAAGCGACGCAGCCGGTCGACTACGTGCGCATGGGCAACGAGCCCGTGCCGCCGCCGCGCTTCCCGACGTATGACGAACTGCCGTCGCTCGGCCGCACCGACGCGGCGGAGGCGGCCGACTGCGCGCGTTATCTCGTGGTCGCGCAGGGCGCGCCGGTGACGGTGCGCGACGTGCGCTCCCGCGACGGGACTATCTACTTCCGCGCCGACCAGCTCGAGAACGCGCACTCGGTCACGTTCGCCACCGGGGGACTGCGCGCCGACGACGTGCTGCTGCCGGGACGCGTGTCGACCATGTCCGCCGAGCCGGAGTCCGAGGCGCTGATGACGGCGTTCTCGGCAGCGATCCGTCAGCATTTCACGTGGATCAAGACCTGCTGGGTCGGGCACCAGGCGGAGTGGTTCCTGGATGCGGGCAAGCGGCTGACCGCCAGCATCGCGTCACCGCCTGAGCACGATTTGCTCAGATAGATCGGGGCGCCATAGATTCCCGGCAGTTGCATCCGTCATGTCGCGCGGTTCGGCAGGACCCGCACGAGAGTGGTGTCACAACGTCCGCGCCGCCGACAGAGAGCGCGCTGGCCCGGCAGATTTTCCGCCGGCTCGTACGAATTCCTTTACTCTCGAAAAAAAACGCCGAGGGGAGAAGATCGGCTTGGGTGTGTCGAACGGAATGGACTCGGCGCCGGCGACGGGTTCGTGGCTGCAGCTGCTCGTGTCGCGCGGGTCCCTCGGGGCGGGTGACGCCGCCCAGCTCGAAACCGTCCACCGCGAATCGCACCAGTCGCTGGCCTCGATCGCGTTGCGGCTCGGCAAGGTGTCGGAGCGCGCGCTCGCCGAGGCCATGGCCGAGCACGCCGGCCTCGAGGCCATTTCGTCGGTCGATTTCCCGCCGCCGGGCTCGGAACCCGCGCAGGTGTTGCCCAACTTCTGGCGCACGCACGAACTGCTGCCGCTCGGCGTCACCGACGACACGTTGCTGGTGGCGACCTGGGACGTCAGCAACCGCAAGCCGATCGAGGCGCTGGAGTTCTCCACGCGTCTGCGGGTGCGCGAGAAGGTGGCGACCCGCGGCGCGATCGTCACGGCGCTGGAAACACGCTTCGACGCTGGCAAGCCACCGGACGCGGCCAACGCCACGGAATTCGCCGGCGCGGCCGATGCCGACGAGCTCGACCGGCTCAAGGACCTGGCGAGCGACGCGCCGATCATCCGGCTGGTCCAGCGGCTGATCAATCTCGCGGTCGATCAGCGCGCCTCCGACATCCACCTCGAACCCTCGGAGCGCGGGCTCGTCGTGCGCTTCCGCGCGGACGGGGTCCTGCGGGAGATCGAGACGCAGAGCCGCGCGGTGGCCGCGCCGACGGTCTCGCGCATCAAGGTCATGGCCGGTCTCAACATCGCCGAGCGTCGCCTGCCGCAGGACGGGCGCACCCGCATCTCCGTGCATGGCAAGGACATCGACTTCCGCGTGGCGACGTCGCCGACGATCCACGGGGAGAGCGTCGTGCTGCGCATCCTCGACCGGCAGGACGTGCAGCTGGACTTCGACGCGCTGGGCTTCGATGCCGGCCTCATCGCGACGTTGCGCGATGCCATCGCGCGGCCTTTCGGCATCGTGCTGGTCACCGGTCCGACGGGCAGCGGCAAGACCACCACGCTGTACGCAGCGCTGAAGGAGCTCAACGTCACGGAGCGGAAGATCCTGACGGTCGAGGATCCGGTCGAGTACATGCTGCCGGGCGTGAACCAGGTGCCGGTCAAACCGCAGATCGGGCTGACGTTCGCGCACATGCTGCGCGCGTTCCTGCGCCAGGATCCGGACGTGCTGATGGTTGGCGAGATCCGCGACCGGGAGACGGCGGAGGTGGCGATCCAGGCCGCGCTGACCGGCCACCTGCTGTTGTCGACCTTGCACACGAACACGGCTGCGGCCGCGATCACGCGCCTGCTCGACATGGGCATCGACGACTACCTGATCACCTCGACGCTGCACGTCGTCATCGGACAGCGCCTGGTGCGGCGGCTGTGCGCCGCCTGCCGTGCGCCGTACGAACCGTCCGCGGAAGTGCGCGCGCGTTTTGCCGTGCGCGAGCCGGTCACGTGGTTCCGCGCCGTGGGTTGCAGTGCCTGCGAGGGCACCGGCTATCGCAAGCGCACGACGATCCTCGAGGCGCTGCGCATGAGCGAAGCCGTGCGCGCGAAGATCCTGGCGCGCGCCGACGCCCATGCCATCGAGACGGTGGCCGTCGCCGAAGGCATGCGGACCATGCTCGGGCACGGACTGGCGCGCGTCGGTGCGGGCGAGACCACGCTCGAGGAAATCCTGCGCGTGACGAGTCTCGGCTGATGGGCGCCTTCCGATACCAGGCCATCGACGCCAACGGCCGTACGGTCGACGGAGAACTGTCGGCGCCGACCCGCGTCGGCGCGCTCGCGGAGCTGTCGAGCCGGGGTCTGGTCCCGGTGCAGCTGGGGGATGCGCCGGCCGCGAACGACACCACCGCCAAGGCGCCGGGCAATGCCCGCGGCGGCTGGCTGGCGAAGCTGCGTCAGCCGCGTTTCGGCGCGACGCACCTCGTTCAGACCACGCAGGCGCTCGGATCGCTGGTGCGAGCCGGGCTCACCGTGGATCGGGCGCTCGCGATCGCGACGCACCTATCCACCGATCTCGCGCCGCGCGCATTCCTCGAGGACGTCGCGAAGCGGGTGCGCGCCGGTGCGACGTTCGCGGACAGCGTCGCGGCCAGCGGGCGTCCGTTGCCGGGTTACTACGTCAGCATGGTCGCGGCTGGAGAGGCCGGCGGCGCGCTGGCATCGACGCTGCTGCGCCTGGCGGAATTGTTGAAGCGCCAGCAGGCCATCCGTCAGCGCGTGACGTCGGCGCTCGTGTATCCCGCGATCCTCGTCTCCGTCGTCGTCCTGACGCTGATCGTCCTGGTCGGATTCGTGTTGCCGAGGTTCGAACAGCTGTTCATCGAATCCGAGGCGCCGCTGCCGCTGGCGACGCGCCTCGTGCTGGCCTTCGGCCGGTTCGTCGCGGACTACGGGCTGGCTCTCGCCATCGTCGGTGCGCTCGGCGTCACGATGACGATCCGCTGGCTGCGCGACGATCGCGGCCGGCGCACCTTCCACACCTGGCTGCTGCGTTCGCGCTGGCTCCTCGGACTGCCCGCGAGCATCGACACCGCCCGACTGTTGCGCACGCTGTCCACGCTGATCGGCAACGGGTTGACGCTGCCCGCAGCGCTCAAGGTTGCGCGCGGCACGTTGTCCAACGACGCGTTGCGCGCGGCGCTCGATGGCGTCGCGCAACGAGTGAAGGCGGGCGAACCCCTGAACGTCGCGCTCGCGGCGTCGACGCTGTTCCCGCCCGTGGCTGCGCAGCTGGCGCGCGTGGGCGAGGAGACCGGCAAGCTCGACGAGATGTTGTTGTCGGCCGCCGAGTATCTAGAAGAGCACAGCACCACGACACTCGACCGGCTGCTGACCCTGCTCGTGCCGGCGCTCACCGTCGGCATGGGTCTCGTCGTCGCCGGGCTGATCGGCTCCGTGCTGGTCGGGCTGCTCAGCATCAACGACCTGGCCTATTGAGGACTCATGCGACGACGCGTTTTCACCGGATTCACGCTGCTCGAGCTCATGGTCGTGTTGCTGATCCTGGCGCTGATCGCCAGCATCGCCGCGCCGCAGGTGACCAAGCACCTGCGCAAGGCGAAGACCGAGACCGCGAAGATCCAGGTCGACGCCCTGGGCGCCGCCGTCGATTCGTTCCACGTCGACAACGGGCGCCTGCCGACCACCGAGGAGACCCTGAAGGCGCTGGTCGAACGGCCGGCCGGTCTGGCCACCTGGGATGGGCCCTATATAAAGAAGAAGGAGAGCCTGATCGACCCCTGGGGCGAGCCGTACAGATACCGGGCGCCGGGGAAGTCCGGCGAGTACGAGGTGTACACACTGGGCTCCGACAAGAAGGAAGGCGGCGAGGGGGAGGCCGGTGACATCGGGACGGGTTAATCACACGCGCGGCGCGGGATTCACGTTGCTGGAGCTGCTCGTCGTCATGGCGATCATGGTGGCGCTGACCGCGGCGTTCCCGCTGGCGTTGAATCGGTTCCTGCCGGCTCGGCGCGTGGACGGCGCGGCGCGGGAGTTGTTGGCGGACATCCGCAAGGCGCAATCGCGCAGCGCGGTGACGCGCCGGGCGATGGCCATCCGTCCGGACGATCACGGCTACCGGGTGCAGGCGTTCTCGCCGGGAAAACCGGAAACCGTCGTCGAGACCCGCCGCTGGTCGGACCGCACACGCCTCAGCCTGCGCGCGCCGAGCGGAGAGAACGCGGCGGCGGCGCTGTGGATCTTTCCGGACGGCTCGAGCTCGGGCGCAGACTTCCGCATCGAAGACGGCCAATACATGCGCCACGTCGCGGTGAGCGAGCTCACCAGCCGCGTGTCGCTGCGCGCGGTCGCGGCGGTGGTCCCATGAGCGCGCGCCGACATCGCGGTTTCACGTTGATCGAGGTCGTCGTCGCCTTCGCGATCCTCGCGATGTCGCTGGGTGCGCTGTACGAATGTTTCGGCGGCGCGCTGCGGCGCACGCGGGTCGCCAGCCAGGCGGAGCTGGCCAATCTGCGCGCGACGTCGCTGCTGTCCGAGTTCCGTGGCAGCCGCGGATTGCTGCCGCAGCCGCGCAGCGGCCGGGACCCGGACGGCACGGAATGGAAGATCACGAACAAGCCGTACGCGGCCGAGATCGCGGCGCAGAGCGACTGGGTGGCGGAGCAGGTGACCGTCGACGTCCGCGCGGTCGGCGATTCGCGGCGCGTGACCCGGCTGCAGAGCATCGAATGGTTGCCGAGGCCCAGACCATGAACCTCCGGCGGCAGGGCTTCACGCTCGTGGAGATGCTCGTGGCATTGACGCTGGTGGCGCTGATGTCGGTGGCGATGTTGCAGGCGTATCGCTTCTCGCAACGCGCGCTCGCGCAGACGACGCGCGTGGATGCCGGCGCGCGCGACGTCGCCAGCGCGCAACGGCTGCTGCGTCGGCTGATCGAGGAGGCCTATCCATTCGAGGTTGCGCAGCCAACGACCAGTGCCGTGTCGCCGCTGCAGGGCGCGCCGGCGCAGATGTCGCTGTCCGCGCCCGCACCGGCGCGGATGGGCGGCGTCGGATTGCTCCGCTACACGGTCCAGCGCACGCCCGCTCGCGATTTGTCGGTGACCTGGCGGCTCGACCGCAACGGCAGCGCCGGCGGCGAACGCGCGCGGGACGAGACGCTGCTCGACGGCGTGCAGGCGTTGACGATCGACTATCTCGAACTGGTCGAGCGAAGCGACGGCACCCGCGAGCCCGCGTGGCGGGACACGTGGACGCAGCGAGCGGGACTCCCGGCGCTGGTGCGGATCCGCGTGCGCTTCGCGGACGGCGATGCGCGTCGCTGGCCGGAGCTGATCGTCGCGCCGCGCATCATGGCCGACGCGAATTGCGTGTTCGATGTGATCTCGCAGATGTGTAGGATGGAATCATGATCTCCGGGGCGGTCGAACTATTCGCATGGTGGCGCGCCGAGCTGCGTGCCATCGCGCGTTCGGTGCTGCGGCTGTTGCCCGGGCGGCGCAGCGCCGACGTGCGGTTGCGTGTCCGCGGCGGGGAGCTGCGCGCCGAACGCCGTGAAAACGCGGATTGGAAGGAATTCGCGGTGACGCCGATGCCCGCGGATGGCGACTGGCCGGCCTCGTTGCCCGGATTGACGGCGGATCTCGCCGGCGCGCCGGCGGCGATCGCGCTCGACGATCGCGATCTGCTGTTCGACGAGCTGGAGCTGCCGTTGGCCTCCGAGCGCCATCTCGCCGCGGTGCTCAAACTTCAGCTCGAGGCGCGGCTGCCGCTGCCGCTCGAGCAACTGGCCGTGGATCACGAGGTGGCGGCGCGTTCGCGGGCGCGCGGCGTCATCCAGGTGCGTGTCGCGCTCGGCCATCGCGATCGCGTGGAGCAGGCGCGCGAGCGGGTGAAGCTGTGGGGCCTCGAACCGGTCTGCATCGGCGCGTGGTCGGCCGATCAGGGGCTGCGTTTCAATTTTCTCCGGCAACGCCGCGCGGCGCTCGCGTGGCGGCCGAGCGCGCTCGATCTGCGGTTGCTGCGGACGGCCGGCGCGCTGGCGATCCTGTTCGTCGCCGTCGTGGGCGCGCAGTGGATACGCGAGCGCGTCGTGGTGCGCTCGGAGACGCAAGCGCTGCGCGCGCAGGCGGACGATCAACGGCTGGCCCGCCAGGCGCTGCACGTCGATGCAGCCCCGTTGCTGGCGCTGCGGCGGATCGAGTCGATGCCGGATGCGCCGCGCCTGCTGGCATCGCTCAGCGCCGCGGTGCCGGAGTCCGCGTGGTTCCAGCACATCGACCTCACGGCGGTGCACGAGGGAGCCGGGCAGATAAAGCTGATCGGCGAAACGGCGTCGCCCGACGTCGTCCGCCAGGCTTTGGGTACCGTACCGGGTGTGCGCAATCTGAAATCGAGCTCCGCCTTCGCCGGCGAGATCCTGGGTCGCGAGCGACTCGAGTTCACCGCGGATTACGTCGCGACACCGGCGGGTGGCGCATGAGTCTCGCCGCCCGACTGCTAACGCTGCCGGCGAACGCGCGGCGGACATTGGCGCTGGGCATCCTCGTGCTCGCGTTGTTGCTCGCCTGGTTCGCGATCGTCCAGCCCGTTCGCGGGCTGCTCGATTCGCAGCGACAGTGGCGCCAGGAGGTTCGCCGCGACATCGGGCGGGACCGCGGGCTGGTCGCGGCGGCGGACGAATTGCGCGTCGCGAGAGAGGCGGTCACCGCGTCCGCGCTGCGCGCCGGGCTGTACGACGCGAAGCAGGGCGCTCCCGCCGATCAGCTGCAGAACGACCTGCGCTCGGCGTTGCTGGCGGCCGGCCTGGAACCCACCAACTTCAAACCGCTGCCGGGCGTCGGCGCCGATCCGCTGCGTGTGGTGCGCGTCGAATTCGCCTCCGTCATGACCGTCGACCAGTTGCGCGCGTTCTTCGCGGCGCTCGATTCGCAGCCGCACTACGTGCGCATCGAACGCCTGCGCCTCGATGCCGCGACGGAGCAGCGCGCCGACGACAATCCGCGCCTGACCGCGTTGTTCGAAGCGCGCGGGTTCACGGCCGAGCCGGGCGCCGCGGCGCCCCTGCGGGTGGCCCGTGCGGATTGACGTCGACTCGTTGAAGCGGCTGCCGCTGCCGACGTGGCTCCTCGGCGCATCGTGCGTGTTGCTCGGCGCGGCGATCGTCACCGTCGCGATCCGCGGCACGCGGTCGGCGGAATTGCTGGCGACGGCCGCGACGCCCCCGACCGCGCTGGCGATCGACGTGTCGACACCCGCGCGCGGCGCCGACCTGGCACCGATCCAGAGCCGGCCGTTGCTGTACGCGACACGCAGCTTCTACACGAAGCCCGCGGCGCCGATCTCGGTAGCGCCGCCGCGGCCCGACTACCGGCTCGCGGGCGTGATGGTGTTGCCGGGAAAACCGGCGGTGGCCCTGTTGTCGCCGCGACAACCCGGCGCCGGCCGCCGGGTGCGGCAAGGTGACGACGTCGGCGGGTGGCGCGTGCAGGCCGTGACGCGCAACCAGGTCACCTTCGGCTGGGAGCTCGAACGGTTCGAGCTGACGACGTCGCCGCCGCCGGTCAGCGCCGGGATCAAACGCATCCCGATGAACCGCTCGCGGATGGCATCGTCCGTCGGCGGCATCCAGTCGCTCGGCGCCGTGGGCGACGCGGGAACCGTCGCGCCGGCCGCCGCTGGCATCCCGCCCGATCGTCCACGGCTCTATCTACCACCGAATCCCTGATGCGACCCATCCACCTGATCCTGATCGCGTGCGGTTGCCTGGCCGGTTGCGCGACCCCGGAGGCGCATCGCGCGCCGCCGCCACGCGCCGACACGGCGCCGAACCCGCCGAACGGCAGTATCGCGGGAACGCTGACGCCCGACGCGG
>DATJTW010000089.1:0-28890 GCA_035502995.1 Steroidobacteraceae bacterium
GCGAGCTACGCGCAGGCGAAGCTGGCGCTGCGCCATGGTCTGCGCGGCTTCACGCATCTCTTCAACGCGATGTCGCAGCTCGGCAATCGCGAACCCGGCGTGGTGGGCGCCGCGCTCGAGGATGGCGCGAGCTGGTGCGGCATCATCGTCGACGGGCATCACGTGGATCCCGTCGTGCTGAAGCTGGCCCTGCGCTGCAAGCCCGCGGACCGTTTCCTGCTGGTCAGCGACGCGATGCCCAACATCGGCACGGATCTCGCCGAGTTCGTGCTGGCCGGCAAACGCATCCGCGTGATCGACGGCAAGCTGCTCGACGACGCGGGCACGCTGGCCGGCGCCAGCCTGCACATGGCCGGCGCCGTCGCCAACGCGATCGAACTACTCGGCGTCGACGCGGCCGGCGCCGCGCGCATGGCGGGAGCGAACCCCGCGGCGTTCCTCAGGCTGGAGCGCGAGCTCGGTCGCATCGAGGCCGGCCAGCGCGCCAGCCTGGTACTGGCGGACGACCGGCTGAACGTGCTCGAGACGTGGATCGACGGGGCCCGCCTCTCCGACTAGATGGATTCGCCGCCGCCGGCCGGTGCGGCTTCCGCCGTCGGTTGCGGTGCATCTTTCGCCGGGGATTCTGCGGCTTTCTGCTTCTCGGCCGCCACGGCCGCTGCTTCCTGCTCCAGCGGGTTCGGAAAATTCAGGTACGCGGCGACGACGCCACCGGCGAGTGCCAGCGCGAGGACAATTTTCCACACTTTCATCGTGACTCCCGGATCACCGCGGTGCGGCGTTTCCTTTCTAACGCTTCACCGCAAATCCGGGGTTTATGGTGTTCGGGACTGGATGGACGCCGGAACCGGAGGGATACTCCGGCCAACGTTCGAGGGAGCTCACCATGCTGTCGAAAGCCACGCAGATCGGCACGATCGCCCTGTTTGCCCTGCTCACCGCCTGCGCGTCGGCGCCGCCCGCGGCGACGGCCGCGGCGAGCGAGACGGGCGCGACCAGCGCGGCAGCCACCGCCGCTGCCAACACCGCTGCGACGCCGGCCCCCGCCGCAGCGCCCGGTGCCGACGACAAGAAAGCACCGCCCGGCCAGACGAAATACAAATGGACCAAGGCCAACGAGGCCGAGGTCACCGCCGCGCTCGACGAAAAATTCCGCGAAGCCGCCAAGGCCTTCGTGCAGGTGAAGCGCGACGACCAGCTGATGTTCTGCAAGCGCTACAAGGAAATGGGCAGCAGCATCCGCACGCTCCACTGCATCACCGAGGCCGAGCTGCGCAAGCAGGTCGAGGACAGCGACGAGTTGCGCAGCCAGATGCGCAACAAGATGGGCAAGTGCGACATCGCCGTCGGTTGCAGCGCCGGCTTCTGAGCGCCGGCTTCCTGCGAATCAGATCGCGCGCGGCCGGCTAGTTAGCCGGCCCGCGTTTCAGAACTCCTTCCAGAGCAGGTTCGCCGCATCGTCGGCGGCGCGCGAGGCCGGCGTGCGCTTTTCGGCCCACGGACGGCCGCCCTTGCGACGATCGGGCGCGGCCGCTTTCGCCGCGGGTTTCGCGGCCGGGGCCGGCGGGACCGGCGGCGATGCCGCGGGCACCAGCGCCACCGGCGTGCCGCCGACGCGATACCGCTGCATCGAATTGTTGAGCTGACGCGCCTGGTCGGCCATCGACTGGCTCGACGCCGACGTCTGCTCGACCAGCGCCGCATCCTGCTGCGTCAGCGCGTCGAGCTGCACGACGGCCTTGTTCACCTGTTCGATGCCGGCCGACTGCTCGTTCGACGCCGCCGCGATCTCGGCGACGATGTCCGTCACCTTCTTCACCGCGCCGACGATCTGCTCGAGCGTCGTGCCTGACTGCTTCACGAGGTTCGAACCCTCGTCGACCTTCTGCACCGTGTCCTTGATCAGCGCCTTGATCTCCTTCGCCGCGGTCGCGGACCGGCCGGCTAGGCTGCGCACTTCCGACGCCACCACCGCGAAGCCGCGGCCCTGCTCGCCAGCGCGCGCGGCTTCGACCGCCGCGTTCAGCGCGAGCAGGTTGGTCTGGAAGGCGATCTCGTCGATGACGCCGATGATGTCGGCGATCTTCTTCGACGCCTGGTCGATGCCGGACATCGCGGCGACCGCGCGCGAGACCACGGCGCCGCCCTTGTCCGCCTGGTCGCGCGCGGCGACGGCGAGCTGGTTCGCCTGGCCGGCGTTGTCGGCGTTCTGCCGCACGGTGCTCGTCATCTCCTCCATCGACGACGCCGTCTGTTCCAGAGACGACGCCTGCTGCTCGGCGCGCGACGACAGCGTCGACGCACCCTGGCTGATCTCGTCCGCGGCGCGGCTCACCTCGGCGGCGGCCGTCTTCACCTGCGAGACGAGGCCCGCCATGTTCTCGGTCAGGTCGTTGATGCCCGAGCCGATCTGCACCAGCAGGCCGGCCTTGCCCTTCGTGTCGATGCGGCGCGTGAGGTCGCCCTCGTTCGCGGCGGCGACGAGCCCGCGCACTTCCGAGCCGACGAGGCCGATGACGTCGACCAGCTCGTTGATGCCGTTCGACAGCGTGAGGAAGAAGTCGCGCTTGCCGTCGAGCGAGATGCGGCTGTTGAGATCGCCGGCGGTGACCGCCGTGATGACGCCCTGCAGCTCGGATTCCGTCGCCACTTCCTGCGTGCGGTCGAACCACTCGAGAACGGTGCCGAGACGACGACCCGTGTCGTCCTTCATCGGGCTCATGATGGTCTTCATCATGCGGCCGCCGATGACTTCCTGGCGCGTGTGCAGGTCGGTGAGTCGCTCGACTTCACCACGCAGCGCGCCGGGCTCGCGCGTCAGCGACTCGAGGCTGACGCCCAGCAACTTGTTGGCGTCGAAGTTCGGCAGCTCGCGGCGGAACGCGTCCTGCGCGCGCGCCATCATGCGCGCCGCGGCCGGGTTCACGAAGATCACGCGCAGGTCGTTGTCCGCGACCATCACGTTCGCGTCGAGCTGGTTCAGCGCGCCGCGGAACGCCGCGTTCAGCAGCGCCTCGTGGCGCGCGCGGGTCACGTCGTTCAGATAGGCGACGACCTTGAACGGCTTGCCGTCGACGTCGTTGATCGGGTTGTAGACGCCCTGCATCCACACCTCGCGGCCGTCGCGGCTCACCTGGCGGAACTCGCCCTGGCGGCTCTCGCCGCGCTTCAGTGCCTGCCACAGCTCGTGGCTCGCGTTGCGCGCGTCGGCATCGAGGAACATCGAATGGTTCTTGCCCTTCACGTCCTCGAGCGACCAGCCGAGCATCTTCAGGAAGATGTCGTTCGCGTTGAGGATCTCGCCATCGGGCGTGCATTCGACGACGCCCTGCACTTTCGCGATCGCGTTGATCTGGCCCTGGTAGTCGAGCTTCGAGTGCAGCAGGCTGGCCTTCATCTGGCGCAGCGCGCCCATCATGCTGACGTCGTCGTGATGGCCGGCCGGGATCTCGAATTCGAGATCGCCATCGGCGACGCGGCGCGCCACGTCGGCGGCATCGGCCGGATCGGCGCCGAGCTTGCGCATCGCGCCGCGGATGATCAGCAGCGCCAGCAGGATCGCGACCAGCGCGCCGCCGCTGAAGATCAGGATGCTGTTGCGCAGGGCTTCCTTGTAGCTCTTGCTGGCGGCGTCGAGGTCGAGGTTCGCGGCCTTGAGCTGCATGTCGATCAGCTTCTTGAGGTTGGCCGCGCCGCCGGCGAGCGCCGGGCGCAGCGTGTCGTTGCGCCACGCGGCGAGATCGGCGAGGTCGTTGTTCTCGAGCTTCTTGAGTAGTTTGTCGATCTTGCCGTACGCGGAGTCGAGCAGCGGCGTGGTCTCGTCGGCCAGCGCCTGCTCCTCGGGGATCATGTCGGCGAGGAAGTAGCTGTCCCAGTCGTCGCGCGCCTTGTCGACGGCGGCCTTGATCTGGTCGTGGGCGTCCTGCGGCGATTGCTTCTTCTCGACGACGTCGAGCGAGCCTTCGAGCGCCAGGTTCAACGCGTCGGCGACGCCCTGGATCGCCTGGCCGGTCACCATGCGGTTGTCGATCGTGTGTTTCAGCGTGCCCTGCGTGGCGCGCACGTGTCCCATCGAGTACCAGACCAGGCCGGCGGAGATGACCAGCGTCAGCGCCGTCAGCGAGAAGAGCTGCAGGGAGAGGCGCACTCGTTTGAACACGTTGAATCTCATGATGACGTCCGAGGTGTTTGTTGTCGGTTCTTCAGGCGGCGTTCGGCACGGCCTCCGGCGTCGTGACGCCGAAGCCCAGGTGTTCTGCTTTCAGGAGGATCAGCATCTGGTCGTCGTGCGTGGCGATGCCGGCGATCGCTTCACGCGTGGCGTTCGAGCCCGTGTCGGGCGCGGGGCGGACCTGGTCGGGGGTGACGTCGACGACGTCCATGACCTTGTCGACGACGATGCCGAACTCGCGGCGGTCAGCGCCTTCGCCGAGCGACATCACGATGATGACCGTCAACGCCGAGAACTCGGTCGGCGCCATGCCGAAGCGCACGCGCAGGTCGACGACCGGGACGATGATGCCGCGCAGGTTCAGCACGCCTAACAGGAAGTCCGGCGAGTGCGGCAGGCGCGTGACCGGCGACCAGCCGCGGATCTCCTTCAATCGCAGGATGTCGACCGCGTAGACCTCGTCGCCGAGCGAGAAGGTCAGGAGCTGTCGCGTGCCGTTGTTGACGGCGGAACCCTGCGAACCGGAGGCGTCTGTCATCGGGCGCGGCACTGCCATCGAGCGTTTCTCCGCGCGATTTCCGGCATGCCCTAGTGGCTATCGGCGGCCTGAGCCCCTAATGGAGGAACCAGCTCACAGTCGTGGCCGATACGGAGGAAGGGTTGCCCCAGAAACTGTGACGCAGTTCGTGAAGGGCTGCCGCGCGCTGCCGATAGCTCCGTGAGACCGCTCGGTCGGAGATTGGAGCAAGGAGAAAAGAATGACGAAGTTCGTTTCGGTAGCCGTCCTCTTCATGGCGCTGAGCGCCCCGGCGATGGCCTGCGACCGCCCGGATTCTCCCGCGTCTCTGCCGAACGGCGGCAACGCCAGCAAGGAAGACATGCTCGCCGCGAAGAAAGCGGTCGACGCGTTCAAGGCCAGCATGGAGGACTATCTCGCGTGCGAGAAGAGTCCGGCGCGCATCGATGCGGCGCAGAAGGAGCTGGTGAAGGTGGCGGACAATTTCAATGCGCAGGTGCGGGCGTTTAAGGCCAAGACCTGATTTCAAACCCACTCTATTAGATAGAGCGGCGCCGCCGGAGAGATCGGGCGGCGCCGTTTTCATTTGGTGCCGGCTGCAGGGATCGAACCCGCGACATCCAGTTTACAAAACTGGCGCTCTACCAACTGAGCTAAGCCGGCTTCAGGAAAGTGCCGGGATTCTAGGCCCGCTCGCCACAACGCGCTATTGCGCGGGTGCCGACTCCACAGCCGGGCCTTGCGTTGCCGCACTTCCCGCCGCACCCGCCACCGGACACGCCCGGAACTCCAGCTCCGAATCCCCCGCCTTGAACTTCTGCCCTTCCAGCGACGGCGCATCGGTCTTCAAGGACAGATCGAGCCAGATGCTCGTCGACGGCTTCTCCCGCGCCTCGATCTGCGGCAACAACTGCAACTTCGCGACGCGTTCCGACAACGCGATCGCCCGATTCTCTTCGCTGTAGATCCCCAGCGAGATCCGCCGCGCGCCGAGCTCGCCCATCGCCTGAGCGTCGGCGACACCGCCGCGCTTCAACCGCTCCAGCAGCCGCCGCTCCGCCGACTCGGTCGACGGCGCCTCGAGATACACCCAGTACCCATCGAGCACCTGCGTCTTCTCTTCGCGCGGCACGGACGAGTAGCCCGCATCGGTCAACGTCTGCCGCGCGCGCGCCGCGAGCTCGGTGGTCGCGAACGGACCGACGGTCACGCAGTTCCCGCCCTTCATCATGTCCGCGCGCTTCTCGGTGGCCAGCATCAGCGGCGGCGCGGACACCTTCGCGGACAGCGGCATCGCCGCTTCCTTGGGCGCAATCCACTGCGCCCAGGCGAAGAAGCCCAGGTTGGCCAGTAATAAGAGGAGTAAAGCGGCGCGCAAGCGGGGCGTAGTTTAGAAGCCCCGCGCCAAAACGGCGAGCCCGTGCAGCACGAGATCGGGAACGACCCGCGCCTTGTGCCGCAGGTGCGGCCGCAACGCGGGAGCGGCGCCGCCGGTCAGGATCAGCAACGGCGTCGCGCGCAGTTCCTTCGCGGCCTCGTCGACCGCGCGATCGATGACCGCCGCCGCGGCGAACTGCGCGCCGGCCGCCAGCGCACTCGCGGTGTCGGCGGCAAACAACTCGCGCGGCGACGCCTTCATGCCGCGCGCGCGGCGCGCGATGCCGTTCGTGCCCTTCAGCAACGAATCCACCATGGTCGTGGCGCCGGGCACGATCGCGCCACCGAGATGCCGGCCGCTGGCGCTCACGGCATCCAGCGTCAGCGCCGTGCCGGCATTCGCGACCACGGCCGAGCGCGCCCGGGCCAGCGCCTTCGCGCCGATCACGCCGACCCAGCGGTCCGCACCGAGCCGCCAGACCTCGCGATAGCCGTTGCGCACGCCACAGGCCTCGCGCGTCGACTGGATGATCTCGGGCTTGAACCCGAAGCGCGCCTTGCACGCGGCGACCAGCGCGCGCTCGAACCGCGCGCCGGCCACGTTCACGGCGACCACGCGCGTGACGTCCCGCGGCGCGCGCCGGATCAGCGTGTCGAGCACCGCCGGACTGCCCTCGTGCGCACGCGCCCGCATGCGCCCGACGCGCACGCCGCGCAGCGGCGCCCACTTCACGCGCGTATTGCCGATGTCGATCAGCAGGATCATGAGTCGATGCGTACCGTGACTTCGCCGGAGATGAATCGTTGCACACCGCCGGGGGTTTCGACGAGCAGCGCGCCGTGCGCATCGATGCCGCGGGCCACACCACGCGTGATCTCCCCGGCGTTCTCGATGCGCACCTCGCGGTCGCGCAGCGCGTCGGCCTCGTGCCATCGGTCGAGCCAGGGCGTGAGCCCGGTGCGCGGGAAGGAGTCCAGCGCCGGCACCAGCCGCGCCAGCAGCGCGGCCACCACGGCATTGCGGTCCGGCACGGCCGCGACGTGCGAGCGGATGTCGTCGGCGGTGTTGCCGGCGGCCTTCACGGCCGCGCGCGCCACGTCGTCGAGCAGCACGTTCAGGCCGATGCCGATGACCACGTGCACCGGCCCGCCCGCCTCCGCGCGCATCTCGATGAGGATGCCGCCGAGTTTGCCGCTGCCGGTGACCAGGTCGTTCGGCCACTTCACGGTCACGTCGACGCCGGCTTCGCGCAATGCGCCGGCCGCGCACAGCCCGACCACGAGGCTCAACGCCGCGAGATCCGCCGGCATGTCCGCGTACTGCCAGTTCAGCGAGAGGCAGATGGCCCCGCCCGGCGGCGCGATCCAGCCGCGGCCGCGACGCCCGCGCCCGCCAGTCTGGTGCTCGGCCAGCAGCACGGCCGTGGAACCGGCAGGCGGCGGCAGGGATTCGAGCAGCCGCGTGTTCGTCGATTCGACGGTCCACTCGACCAGCAACGCTTCGATGCGCGCGCGCACGGCTTCGGGCAACGCGTCCGCGATGCGCTCCGGCACCAGCGCGCTCACGCCCGGCGCCAGCCGATATCCCTTGTTCGTCGATGCATCGAGCCCGACCCCGAGCTCGCGCAATTGTTCGACTGCCTTCCACACCGCCGCCCGCGTGACCTCGAGATCCGCCGCCAGCGATTCACCCGAGCGGAATTCGCGGTCGTCGAGACGCTGGAACACGCGTTGCGGCAACGGCCGCGGCGAAGCGGTCATGCGCGGCTCACGAGCGTCCGCGCCCGAACAGCCACAACTTCCGCGCGCGCGGCTCGACGCCGGCGCGCATGCGCCGCACGTTGCCGCGATGCGTCCAGATCACCAGCGCCGCGCAGGCGAGCGCGAAGCCGAGCGTCGGCGTGAGCGCACCGCCGTCGCGGATCAGTAGATAGGCCGCGACGGCCAGCGACGCGACGATCGACGCGAACCCGACGTATCCCGACACCACGACCATGCCGAACCACGCGCAGACCAGCGGCAGCAGCAGGAAGACATCGATGCCCGCGTACGCGCCGACCAGCGTCGCGACGCCCTTGCCGCCGCGGAAGCCGCTCCACACCGGGAACACGTGCCCGACGATCGCCGCGAACGCACACGCCGCCGGCAACCACGCGGCGAGCGGCGGCAGCGTCGGCGCGACACCGGGCACCGCGATCCGCGGGATCAGCACCGCCGCGATCACGCCCTTCAGCACGTCGATCACGATCACCCAGATCGCGAAACGCCAGCCCTGCGTACGCACGGCGTTCGTCGCGCCGGCATTGCCGCTGCCCTGCGTGCGGATGTCGACGCCGCCGCGCAGGCGGCCGACGACCAGGCTGCCGACCACGGAGCCGAGAAGATAGGCGGCCAGCACCTTGAGGAAGAAGTCCATCGGGAGTTCAGCGCAGGAAGACTTCGGCGAGCATACATCGGACACTGCCGCCGCCGTGCCGCTCGATCGTCTCGACGGGCGGCGCCAGCACCTGGTCGACGCCCGCGCTCAGCCGCTCGAACTTCTCCGGCGCCAGCGCGCGCCGCGCGGTGCGCGACATCACGAGGATGCGGAAATCGCCGAGGAATTCCTCCCAGCTGCCGACCTCGAGCATGTTGCCGGCGAAGGCATTCATCTCGGCCTCGGTGATCGCGACCACGTCGTGCCCGGTCGACGCGAGCCGCCCGGCGACGCGCTCGCGGTCCGCGGCCGCGACGTTGTCGAGCGCGACCACGGCGCTGCGCGTGCCGACGTGCATCACGACGTTCGTGTGGTAGATGGGCGCGCCGCCCGCGTCGCGCGCATCGAACAGCTCGAGCGCGTAGCCCAGCTCGCCGGCCCATTGGTGCGCCACGGCTTCGTCCGTTCGCGGCGAGCGGCACGCATACGCGATGCGCGAGACGTGATCGAGCACGAGGCTGCCCGTGCCTTCGAGGAACCGCCCTTCCTTCTCATGGTTCGTCAGGTCCAGCGTGCGGCGGACGACGAAGCCGGTGTCGCGCGCCACCTGCTCGACGATCCCGGCGCGGCGCTCGGCCCGCCGGCTGACCGCCTGCATCGGGTACAGCACCACGGTGCCGTCCGCATGGAAGCTGACCCAGTTGTTCGGGAACACGGCATCGGGCCGCGGCGGGTCGGCATCCTCGGCCACGCATACGGTCACGCCCTCGCCGGCCAGCGCGGCGGCAAAGGCATCGAACTCGGCGCGCGCCCGCGCGGCGACGCCCGCGGCGCCGCCCTCGTGCTGGAAGCGGTTCGTCGCGGCGGTTTCGGCGTTGAAGCCGAAGTTCTTCGGGCGAACCATCAGGATCGCGCCGCTGACCTGGGAGCCGGCTGGGGACATGCCGCGACTTCACCATCCCGGCACCCGTAGGCACAATAGGTCCGTGACCGAAGAAGTCCCCACCCTGAATGCCGGCGAAGCGGACTCGCCGCGATTCGCGCGCGACATCGCCGCCGCGTACGCCGAGTACGGCTTCGTGATCATCCGCAACCACGGCATCGACAAGGCGGTCATCGACCATTGCCTCGATTGCCTGCGCCGCTTCTTCGCGCTGCCCGTCGAGACGAAGATGCGGTATCGCCTGCCGAAGGGCGGCGGCGCGCGCGGCTACACGCCGTTCGGCATCGAGACCGCGAAGGGCGCGCAGCACCACGATCTGAAGGAGTTCTGGCACGTCGGGCGCGAGCTGCCGCCCGGCCATCCGTTCAACGCGTTGATGGCGCCGAACATCTGGGTCGACGAGATCCCCGGGTTCAGGGAATCCACGCTGTCGCTGTACCGCTCGTTCGACGCGCTCGGCGCACGCCTGCTGTCGGCGATCGCGCGCTCGGTCGACCTGCCGCCCAACTACTTCGACGACAAGGTGAACCTCGGCAACAGCGTGCTGCGCGTCATCCACTATCCGCCGATGCCGCCCGAGCCGACGGCCTCGGTGCGCGCCGGCGCGCACGAAGACATCAACGTCATCACGTTGCTGCTCGGCGCCGAGGAGCCCGGCCTCGAAGTGCTGACGCGCCGCGGCGACTGGCTGCCGATCAACCCGCCGCCGGGCTCGCTGGTCTGCAACGTCGGCGACATGCTACAGCGGCTGACGAACCGTCACCTGCGCTCGACCACGCACCGCGTGACCAACCCGCCGCGCGAGCGCGCGTCGAACGCGCGCTACTCGCTGCCCTTCTTCCTGCACTTCAATCCCGATTTCCTGATCGAGACGCTGCCGCAATACGTCGACGCCCAGCACCCCGACGAATTCCCGGTGCCGATCAACGCGCACGACTTCCTGCAGGAACGACTGCGCGAGATCAAGCTGATCTAGCAACGTGGCCAAGCTCTATTTCTATTACTCGACGATGAACGCGGGTAAATCCACCGCGTTGCTCCAGGCCAGCCACAACTACGAAGAGCGCGGCATGCGCACGCTGCTGTACACGGCGCAGATCGATTCGCGCGACGGCGGCCGCATCCACTCGCGCATCGGCATCGAACGCGAGGCCCTGCATTTCCACGCGGACCTCGACCTGCGCGCGCAGATCCAGTCCGAACACGCGCGCGTGCCGATCGCCTGCGTGCTGGTCGACGAGTCGCAGTTCCTGACGCCGCTGCAGGTGCGCCAGCTCGCGGCGGTGGTCGACGAGCTGAACATCCCGGTGCTGTGCTACGGGCTGCGCACCGACTTCCGCGGCGAACTGTTCCCGGCCAGCGCCCAGCTACTCGGCTGGGCTGACAACCTCTGCGAGATCAAGACCATCTGCCACTGCGGCCGGAAGGCCATCATGGTGGTGCGTGTCAAGGCCGACGGCACGGCCGAGCGCGAAGGTGCGCAGATCGAGATCGGCGGCAACGAGCGCTACGTGCCGCTGTGTCGCAGACATTTTTCGCAAGCTCTTGCCGGGGCAAAGATTCCCGACTGATTTCTCCCGCCGCGTTGACACCGCGTTAGCGCTCCCGCGTGTTGCGCGCCCGCAGCACATGAAGGATTTCCGGTTGTCACCGACCCTTCATGTCATTAACGTTCACTCCACAACTCCGCGGCGCCGAAGGGATTGGCGGCGGAAAAATAATTGGAGACCCGCAATGCGTAACGAAACCGGGGCGATGTCGCATCGCTTCCACAAGTATTCCTTTGTCGCCGCGATCCTGGGCGTCGTGTTCTCGTCGGGCGCGTTCGCCCAATCGACCGGCACCGAGGCCGTCGAAGAGAGCATGACCGAGGTCGTGGTGAGCGCCACGCGCATCCGCAACATCGGCATGGTCGGCGACCAGACGGCGCCGAAGTCGCGCGTCTCGCTGAGCTCGGAATACCTCGCCACGCAGGCGCCCGGTCAATCGATCTTCCAGAGCATCAACCAGATCCCGGGCGTGAACTTCACGAACTCGGACGCGTACGGCACGTCGGGCGGCAACCTGCGCATCCGCGGCTTCGACGGCTCGCGCGTGTCGGTGACGTTCGACGGCGTGCCGCTGAACGATTCCGGCAACTACGCGTTGTTCACGAACCAGATGCTCGACCCCGAGCTCGTCGACCGCGTCGACGTGAACCTCGGCACCACCGACGTCGACAGCCCCACCGCCTCCGCCACCGGCGGCACCGTCGCGTACAAGACGCGCCGCCCGCAGGACGAGGCCGGCGGCCAGGCCGTCATCTCCTACGGCGACGAGAACTACCGCCGCGCGTTCCTGCGCGTCGATACCGGCGAGTGGGGCTCGCTGGGCACGAAGGCGTTCGTCTCCGCGTCGTACCAGAACTACGACAAGTTCAAGGGCCCGGGCGAGCTGACGCGCAAGCAGGTCAATGCCGCGGTCCGCCAGGACTGGGAGAACGAGAACTTCATCCAGCTCGCAGTGCACTACAACCAGAACCGCAACGCGTTCTACCGCACGAGCAGCATCGCGAACTTCAACGCGTTCGGCCGCGACTACGAGAACCTCGACACCTGCACGCGCGACGCACCGACCGCCGGCGTGGCCGACAACGAGAACTTCCTGCCGCCTTTCGGCACGCCGCAACCGCCGCCGCCGACGCCGCTGTTCGCCGACAACCCCATCTACACCGGCAGCTGCACCAACTACTACGGCGTGCGCATCAACCCGTCGGACACCGGCAACATCCGCATGCAGTCGCTGTGGCACCTCGGTGACAAGTTGCTGCTGACGTTCGACCCGTCGTGGCAGTACACGCTGGCGAACGGCGGCGGCACCACCACGATCGCCGAGCGCCCGGGCACGTCGGCCGACGTGCGCCAGATCGGCAGCGCGAACGTCACCGGCTGGGACCTGAACGGCGACGGCGACACGCTCGACACGGTGCGTTTCTACACGCCGAACAACACGAACACGCGCCGCTGGGGCGCCACGACCTCGCTGATCTGGAACCTCAACGACGACAACCGCCTGCGCTTCGCCTACACCTGGGACCGCGCCCGCCATCGCCAGACGGCGCAGTGGGGTTACATGGACGAGGACGGCACGCCGGAGAACGTGTTCGCCGGCCGCGAAGGCGATCGCGTGTTCGCCGCCGACGGTGACATCCTGCGCGGCCGCGATCGCCTGTCGATCGCCGAGCTGAAGCAGTACGCGCTCGAGTACCGCGGCCAGTTCCTCGACGACAAGTTCACCGCGACGGTCGGCGTCCGCGCGCCGTACTTCACGCGCGAGCTCAACCAGTACTGCTACACGCCGAACGGCCAGACGGGCAACTCGTCGACGACGTTCACGTCGAGCACGCTGTGCACCTCGCGACTGCCGTCGGCGACGCTCGCCAACGGCAACGTGATCTTCAACGGCAACACGGCGACGCAGTACATCTCGCCGTACAGCGAGACGGTGAAGTTCGACGACATCCTGCCGAACCTCGGCCTGAGCTGGTCGCTGACGTCCAACCAGCAGGTGTACTTCTCGTACGCCGAAGGCCTGTCGGCGCCGCGCACGGACAACCTCTACTCGGTGCGCCGCCAGCCGGATGGCAGCATCGGCCGGCCGACGCCGGAGTCGGAGACGACCAAGGCGTACGACCTGGGCTGGCGCGTGAACGGCTCGAGCACCATCGCCTCCGTCGCCGTGTATCGCATCGACTACTCGAACCGCATCGTGTCGTCGTTCGATCCGGACCTGGGATTCAGCGTGGATCGCAACGTCGGTGACGTGAAGATCCAGGGCCTCGACTTCCAGGTCGGTCAGCGCCTGGGTTCGATGGTGTCGGTGACGGCCTCGGCGTCGTACAACGACAGCGAGCTGCTCGAGAACGTGCCGACGGCCACCGGCTTCATCGCGACGAAGGGCAAGAAGCTGGTCGAGACGCCGGAGTGGACGTACTCGGCGCGCGCGGACTTCGAGGTCACCGACTCGGTGCACTTCGGCCTGCAGGGCAAGAAGGTCGGCGCGCGTTACGGCACGGATCTCAACGACGAGATCGCGCCCAACTACACGATCTTCGATCTCGACGCGTCGTGGAGTTTCCCGATGGGCGACAAGAAGGGCCAGATCCTCGTGAACCTGACGAACATCACGGACGAGGAGTACTACGGCACGATCAGCTCGGGCACGGGCGGCGGTTCGGTCGGCTTCTACTCCATCGGCGCGCCGCGCACGCTGATGGGCTCGTTCAAGTTCGAGTTCTGATGATTCGCGGCGGCGTGCAACACGTCGTCGCCGTTCTGTTGCTGGCGGCGGCGGGCATCGCGCCCGCCGCCGCGTCTCCGCCCCCATCGGAGACCCGGCCGGCGGACGTGATCCGCATCGCCACCTTCAATTGCTCGTTGAATCGCCCGACCCTGGGCGGATTGCGCGCGTCACTGTCGACCCGCGACGACGCGCAGGCGCGCGCGGTCGCCGAGATCGTGCAGCGCGTGCGGCCGGACATCCTGCTGCTGCAGGAGTTCGACTACGACGCGGCCGGCGAATCGATGCGCGAGTTCCAGTCGAACTACCTGGGCGTGGCGCAGGGTGGGCAGGCGCCGCTGACGTTCGCGCACACGTTCTCCGCCGAATCGAACACGGGCGTGCCGTCGGGCTTCGACTTCGACCACGACGGCAAGATCGGTGGCGGTGGCGATGCACTGGGGTTCGGCGAATTCCCGGGCCAGTACGGCATGGCGCTGTTCTCGAGGTTTCCGATCGATGCGCGCCACGCGCGCACGTTCCGCAAGTTCCTGTGGCGTGACATGCCGGGCGCGTTGCTGCCGGATCGCCTCGAGACCCCGCTGCCGTTCGACTGGTATTCGCCGGCGGAGCTCGCGGTGCTGCCACTGTCGTCGAAGAGCCATTGGGACGTGCGCGTGCGGATCGGCGCGCGGACGCTGCACGTGCTGGCGAGTCATCCCACGCCGCCGGCGTTCGACGGGCCGGAGGATCGCAACGGCCTGCGCAATCACGACGAGATCCGCTTCTGGAGCGACTACCTGTCCGGCGCGACATACATCCGCGACGACGCGGGCAAGGCCGGCGCGTTCGACGGCGGCAGCTTCGTGATCATGGGCGACCAGAATTCCGATCCGCAGGACGGCGGCAGTCGCAATGACGCGATCCGCGCGTTGCTGGCGAACCCGCGCGTGAATTCGTCGTTCGTGCCGCGGAGTGCCGGCGCGTCCGAAGCCGCGCTGGAACAAGGCGGCGCCAACATCACGCAGCGTGGCCCGCCGCAGACCGACACCGCGGACTTCAACGACCGCGTCGCCGGCAACCTGCGCGTGGACTATCTACTCCCGTCGAAGGACCTGCGCGTCTGCGCCGGCGGCGTGTTCTGGCCGGCGAAGACCGACCCGGAAGCGCGGCTCGTGTGGGGCGATTCGCCGCCGCCGAGCTCGGATCACCGGCTCGTGTGGATCGACGTCACCTCAGCGACAGGTCGATGCCCACCGGGCAGTGATCCGACAGCCAGTGCGCCTTCGCATCCGCGTCGTTGAACACGACGCGCGTGAAGGATTTCTTCACGATCGACTTCGCTAGATCGCGACCGAGCAGGACCTGGTCGATGAACTCGCGGTATTCGCTGTCGGTCGTGCAGGGCGTGAACTTCTGCTGCGCGGTCACGTTCGTGAGCTTCGCGGCCGGCGGGTCGCCGTCGTCGATCTCGGCATAGACGTTCAGCTGGCGGCCCTCGGCGTCGCGCGCCGGCCCCTTCTCGATGGTGAAGCGGCGGTTGAAGTCGCCCAGCAACCCGAACCGGCGGCCGGCGGCAGCCTCGGCATCGATCCACGCCTCGAGCGGCGCCACCTGCTTCGTCAGCAGCTCGCAGTTGCGGCCGGGCGCGGTCAACGGGCCGGCGGGGCAGCCCGACTTCAGGTGCACGGACATCAGCTGGAATTCGTTGGCGGTGCCGGGGAAGAACGTGACGACGACGCCGTTGCGCACGGCGTTGTCGACGGACAGCGGCGTGTATTCGGCTTCGCAGCGATGCGGCAGGCCCTTGCGGATCGCGAAGCCGTTCTTCTGCGGGTGCGCGCGCGTGCTGAAGCAGTAGTCGTAGCCGGGGAACACCAGCGCGGCGGCGTCGGGACCGTCGACTTCCTGCAGCGCGACGATGTCGGCCTTCATCTGCGTGGCGTAGTTGCGCAGGCTGGCGTAGTCGTCGGGCGTGCGCGGCGCGCGTTGCGTGATCGCGCAGGGCAGCGTGCGGTCGTCGCCGCCGACCATGCCGCCGTTTTGCGCGCAGGAATCGGCCAGCGCGCGATGCGTGGCCGGCGTCATCAGGTATTCGATGTTCCAGCTGGCGATGCGCACCTTGCGGCCGCCGGGCGCCGTGCCGCCCGGCTTCGACGCATCGACCCACGGACCGCCGCCGGGCAGTTCGATGACGTCGTCGCCGACGTGCAGCGCGTCGTAGCGTTCCGGCAGCGTGTCGGCCGTGCCCAGCCAGGAGCCGTAGATGGGGTTGGGCAGGATGAACCAGCCCTGGCCGAAGCGCGGCTCGAGGCGCTCGCGGTCGCCGGCGAAGAGTTTCGGGTCGACGACGTCGCCGAGATCGTCGCCGACCAGCGCGACGATGCGGTAGTTGGCCGCGATGAACGCGCGACGCGCGGTCTTCGCACCGGTGTTCCACTCGGGGCGTTCGTTGCGCACCAGCATGCGCGCCGGGTCCGGCGCGGGGTCGATGCCGAGCGCGACGAGGTTCTTCATCGTCGCGGTCTTCGCGGGGCAGGCGTCGGTCGGGGTGGGCGCGGGGACCTTGCAGTCGCGGTTCGTGATGTAGAAGACGGTGTGGCCGAGCCTGCGCGCCGTCGCGATGAACTCGCGCGCGCCGGGCATCGCTTCGGCCTGCGCGGCCATCACCCAGGTCGCCCAGGTGTCGTTGCTGAAGGCGGCACGGTCGTGCAGCAGGCGGGCTTGGTAAACGGTGTTGTCGAGGACGGTTTCGTCGAGGTCGAGGACGACGGCGGTGGGCAAACGGGCGAGCTGGTCGGCGGGAACGCCGGCCTGTTCGACCGCGGCGCTGCCCGGCGCGGGTGCGGCTATCTTCTCGCTGGCGTTGCGATAGACCTGCTGGACGATCGCGCGGTATTCGGGCGCGATCTGCATCCACAGCGTGGCGTTCAGCAGTTCGCGACCGGTGAGGTCGTCGGCCATCGACACGCCGGCCAGGAGGCCGAGGCAGCCCGCGATCCATCGACGCATGAAAATTCTCCGCAAATTAGTTTGGCGGAGTATTTCATTTCCCTGCGCGAATGTGGCTATCGGAAGTTGTAAGGGAAAGGAGACAACGGGCCGCGGTCCGCCGTTCCCGGGCGAACCGTGACTGTCCCCTTTTGCTGGGAAACGGGGACTGTCCCCATCAACCCGTGTCGGCGAGTTTGGAGGACTGCCAATCGTTGGCTTCGAGCAGGTCGAGGGGTTCGACGCGCAGGTAGCGCATCGCCTCGGCCGCGGCGCATGGCTTCGCGAACAGGAAGCCCTGCGCGTACGTGCAACCCATGTTCCGCAGGATCTCGAGCTGCTGCCAGGTCTCGATGCCCTCGGCGACCACCTGGATGTTGAGACTGCGGGCCATCGCGACGATGGCGCTGACGATCGCGTGATCCGACGGGTCCGTCGCGATGTCCCGCACGAAGCTGCGGTCGATCTTCAGCGAGTCCACGCGCCAGCGCTTGAGGTACGACAACGACGAGTAGCCGGTGCCGAAGTCGTCGATCGCGATCTTGACGCCGAGATCGCGCAGCGTCGCCAGCGCGTCCTCGCGGAACTCGCCGGTGCGCGTCTCGAACAGCGAACCTTCCGTCAGCTCCAGCGCCAGCAGGTTCGGGCCGATGCGGTTCTTCAGCATCGCCTGCTGGATCAGCTCGCGCAGCTTGGTGCGCTCGAGCTGCACGGCGGACACGTTGATGCTGACCGGCACCACGTGGGCGCCCTGCTCGCGCCACTGCGTGATGTCGCGGCAGACGCGGTCGAGCACGAACTGGCCGATCGGGATGATGAGGCCCGTCTCCTCGGCGACCTCGATGAAGCGCTCCGGCGACACGAACCCCTGCGACGGATGCTTCCAGCGCAGCAGCGCTTCGACGCCCGACAACCGCCGCGTGTGGATGTCGATGATCGGCTGGTAGTGCACGTCGAACTGGTGGAGTTTCAGACCCGCGCGCAGCGAGCTCTCGATCGCGACGCGCTCCTTCAGCGAGCGGTCCATCTGCGGCGAGAACACCTGGAAATTGTTCCGGCCCAGGTCCTTCGCCTGGTACATGGCCGTGTCCGAATGCTTGAGCAGCTCGCCCATGGTCGCGCCGTCGCGCGGGAACAGCGACACGCCGATGGACACCGTCGCCACCAGCGCGCGGCCGTCGATCATCACCGGTGCCGACAGCACCTCGTTGATGCGCGTGGCGGCGATCGCCACTTCGTCCGGCGCGTTCACCTTGTTCAGCACGACGACGAACTCGTCGCCGCCCATGCGGACGACGATGTCCGCCGGGCGAACCGCCGCGCGCACGCGCTTGGCGATCTCCTGCAGCAGCTTGTCGCCCACCTCGTGGCCGCGCGAGTCGTTGATGTGCTTGAACCGGTCGAGGTCGAGGAACAGCACCGCGAGCATGGTGCCCGTCTCCTGGCAACGCGCGATCGCCTCGGGCAGGTGTGCCTGCAGGAACAGGCGGTTCGGCAGGCCGGTCAACGTGTCGTGGTTCGCGAGCTTGTCGAGGCGCTGCTGGTTGGCGATCAGCTGCGTCTGCGCCTTCTTTCGCTCCGAGAGATCGCGCATCAGGTACGAGACGAGCCGGCGGTCGCGCGACTCGATCGGCACGCAGCTCACTTCGACGTCCATCTGGCGGCCGTCCTTCAGCCACTGCACGAGCTCGATGCCGCGGCTCGGCTCGACGCGCGCCAGCGTGGCGATGACCGGGTCCTGCGAATCGTTCGGCCCGCGCAGCACGGAGAGGATCGAGCGCCCGCGCAATTCGTCGAGCGTGAAGCCGAGCTGCTGCTGCACGGCGGGATTGGCATCGACGATCTCGCCGGTGCGCGCGTCGGCGACCAGCAGTCCGTCCTGCGCCTGTTCGATGATCGCGCGGTAGCGCGACTCGAGCGCGAGTCGATCGGCATTGATGCGCCGCGAGCGCGTCACCAGCAACACCGCGACCAGCGTGAAACCGCCGACCAGCAGCCCGAGCAGGATGGTCTGGTACAGCGTCGTGCGCGTCGCCTGCGCGTACGCGCTGCGCGGGATCTCGATCTGTACCAGCCAGATCGGCGTGCCGACCTGGTCGCGCAGGATCAGGTAGCCGTTGACGACGCCGCGGCCCGCGGTGCGCGTCAGCAGGTTGGCCGTCAGCGGCGAATGCTTGACCCACTCGCGCACTTCCTGCGGCAGGCCGGAGCGCTCGAGCGTGGCGACGGAGAACCCGTTCACCGGCCACGGCGAGAAACGGCCCATGCGTTCGACGACGCTCGGCGTGAACGGCCGCGCGAACGCGATCCATCCCTGCGCCTGGCCCTGGCTCGAGCTCGCGAAGATCGGCCGCACGACGAACAACGCCGGCCCGCGCGCGCGCTGCACGATGCCGCGCAGGCTGTCGGTGGCCGCGTTGAGTCGCCCGGCCGTGACGCCCTGCTTGATCGCGGCCAGCAGATCCGGATCCGGCGGGATCTCGTACTCCTGCGCGACGGTGGCGTCGACGGCCAGCGAGCCGCGCGTCTCGAGATCCTTGTCGAGCACCAGGAAGGTGTCGACGTCGATGCGCGCCAGCGACGCCGCGTCGAGCGAATCGGGGAAGAAGTTCGGCCGGTTGCCGTGCGCGTACTCCGCGGTCTCGTTCCAGATCGCGTAGTCGCCGATCGCCGTGTACAGATCCTGCAGCTCGGACTCGTAACCGCGCTCGAGCTGGCGGCTCTGCATGTCGACGTCGCGCGATTCGATGTCGGTGACGTTGTTCAGCCAGACGCGCTGCGACCAGCCGTAGAACACCAGCAGGATGATGGCGACGACCACGCCGATGACGGGCAGCGGCGATTGGCGAATACGCGTCTTGTTGTCCGGTTGCGTCTTGCGGGTCATAACGTGAACTGCGTCACGTGGTGGCTGGGCCATCTAAAAGTGTGCCCGGCACGGCTCCGCGACGGCACCGAACCGCGCACAGTTTCCCGCAATTTGTTGCGGTCCCGCGTCGCGCGGGACCCGGCTCTCAGGCCGGCAGCGCCCGGTATTCGAGGCGCGAAAACGCGGCTTCGCCAGCGCCCGCGCAGAACAGCGCGGGCCGCAGCGAGAGAAAGTCGCCGGCGACGTTGTGGTGGTAGCCGGAAACCTCCATCTGCACGTCGAACTTCGTCCAGGTGCGGCCGTCCGCGCTGTGGTGGAACGTCACGATGTGGCGGTCGTTGCGCACGCGCAGGAACAGCGTCGTGCCGACGCCGTCGGGCTTCGCGCGCGGGCGCTCGAGGCCGTAGCGATGCATCGTGAAACGTTTCGCGTCGACGCCGAGCCCGCAGTACAGCCGGCGGTTGTAGAACAGCAGCACGCCGGCCTGCGCGGCGCCGCGGACGTCGAGGGCCACGGTCATCTCGTAGCCGGGATCCCCGGCGATGAAACACAGCGGCGAGGCGTCGCGCGGCTGCGTGCCCTTGCCCGCGAGCACGAGCGCGCCGCGTGTGCCCGCGCCCGGGCGCGCGGTCTCGAAGCGAATGCGCGCGGCTTCGTTCGCGCCCGGATCGTAGAACGCCCACTGCGACTTCAGCGGCGCGGAGAAATCGTCGGACAGCGGCCGGCCGTGCACGATCGCCTTGCCGCCTGCGGGACTCTCCACCACCGGCTTCCGGATCGGCGTCGAGAGATCGCCGCCCTTCGCCTCCGGCCAGCCCGCCTCGTTCCAGTGCAGCGGGTCCAGCAAGGTCTGGCGCCCCAGCGTCCAGAAGCCGTGTTCGTAGCCGTGATAGACCAGCCACCACGAGCCGTCGGGCGCGTCGATCGCGGTCGCGTGACCGCGCGACCACCACTTCTCGTTCGCGCTGGTGGTGCGCACGATCGGGTTGTTTGGCGCGTTCTCCCAGGGCCCGTGGATGGACTTCGAACGCGCGACGATCACCATGTGCCCCATGGGCGGGCCCGCCGTGCCGCCGACGGCGAGGATCAGATAGAACCACGCGCCGCGCCTCAGCACCTTCGGACCTTCGGGTGCGAACGTCTCGACGTCCCACTCGGGCGGATAACGCCAGGGATCGTAGACGTGTTCGACGGGGCCGGCCGTCGCGAGGCCGTCGTCGGTCAGCGCGACGCGATCGCCTCCGGACAGGAACAGCCAGCGCCGCCCGTCCTCGCCGACCGCGTGTCCCGGATCGATGTGCGCGGGTAGTTCGAGATCGACGGGATCGCTCCACGGCCCGTCGATGCGCTCGGCCGTGATCACGTACAGCGACCGGTAGTCGGCGGTGCGGGCATGGAAGTAGTTGTAGAACCGGCCGCCGTGGAACACGAGCTCGGGCGCCCAGACCGAGCCGACCGGCTTGTTCAGCGTGTTGCCGACCGGCCGCCAGTTCACCAGGTCCGGCGAATGCCACAGCGGCAGGCCGGGGTACGCGTCGAAGCTCGAGAACGTGAGGTAGTAGTCCGCGCCGACGCGCAGCACCGACGGATCGGGATGATCGCCGGCGACCACCGGATTCAGGAACGTGCCGTCGCCGCGGTCGGCCTTGCGCTGGCCTTCGAAGCCGCGACCCCAGCCGCCGACTTTGTCAGCCGATGCCGCGGCCGGGCCCGCCGCGGCGGCCGCGGGCGCCGCCGTGGCGGCGACGCCCGTGGCGCCGATCAGGACTCCCAGCGCTTCGCGGCGGGTGGTCTTCATCCGTCGCCGGCTACAGGCTCAACCGGAACCCGGCGAAGATCTGCCGGCCCGTGCTCGAGTACTGCGTGACGAGCGGCTCGTCCTGGTAGGCCCAGCGGTTCTCGGTCTGGTTGGTGAGGTTCAGTCCCTCGACCGAGATCGACAGGAAGTCCGTGGCCTGCCACGTGACCTTCGCGTCGATGTTGCGCGTGGACTCGCTGCCGACGAAGTCGTTCATCAGCGGCGAGTTGCACGGCGACGGCGGCGTGGTCGCGGGATTGAGTCCCGGCGGACACGTGCCCGCGGCCAGCGGATACGTGCTGACGTAGCCGTCGCGGAACGCCCACGACACGCGCGCGCTCCACTTCGGCGTTTCGTAGTACAGCGTCGCATTGGCCGAGTTCGGCGACGCGCCGGTGAACGGTCCGCCGGTCGTCACCTGCGGCGTGATCGGCGCCACCGCCGAGCCCGGATCGAGGATGTACTGCAGCTCCGAATTCAGGTGCGTGAAGTTCGCCTGCACGCCGAAGTTCTTGAGGAAGCCCGGCAGGAACGTGAGGTCCTGCTGGTAGCTGACTTCGTAGCCCTTGATCTCGCCGCCCGGCGCATTCTCGAAGCGGCGGATGCCGAACAGCGCCTGCGCGCCACCGGGTCCGAGCAGCCAGGCCTGCTGGGCCGCGGTCGCGCTGTCGTAGATCGCCTGGAACTCCTCCGGCGTCAGCAGCGACTGCAGCGAGCCGGCGGTGGAGACGGTCTGCGGGTAGTTGGACACTTCCTTCTTGAACAACGCGACCGAGAACAGTCCGCCCTCGGTGAAGTACCACTCGAACGCGAGGTCGAGATTCTTCGCGCGGAACGGATCGAGCTGCGGATTGCCGACGGTCACCGAGCCGATGTTGCCCGCCGCGGACTGCAGCGTGAGGCCGGTGATGCTCGGCGACAGGTTCGCGAGCAGCGGCCGCGCCATCACCTTGGACCAGCCGGCGCGCACGATGAAGTCGTCGCCGAGTTGATAGGCGACGTTGAACGACGGCAGGTCGTCCGAGTACTCGTTCAGGCCGTACAGCGGCCGCGGGCCCGGGTTCGAGCCGGCCAGCGCCGTCGTGAAGCCCACCGACTTCACGCGCGTGTCGGCCTTGCGGATGCCGGCGTTGCCGAACAGGCGGTTGCCGAACACGTCGACGTCGAAGTCGACCTGCACGAAGTAGCTCGTGTCGTATTCGTTGACGCTGAACTGGTTGCCCGGGTTGGAGAGATAACCCAGGCGGAAGTCGCCGTACTGGTTGACGCAGTCGCAATCGAAGCCGATCGCCTCGCGGAACGCGGCGAGATTCGGCGCGAAGAACGAGGTCGGCGTGCCCTCCGGCAGGTCGAGTCCCTGGCCGAACTGATAGACGCGGCCGAGATCCGCGGACGTCAGGCCGAGCTCGCCGAGCGTCGGGTTCTGCGCTTCGTTCGACAGGCGCCGGCCTTCGTTGGCCTTGAACTTGTATTCGCGCCGCGTCGCGCCGAACTCGAGGTGCAGCGCGTCGTTGATCGCGAGATCGAAGTTGAGGTGGCCGCCCTCGTAGTCGTTGTCGGTTTCCTTCATGAAGCTGCGCATCGTCGAGAAGCCCTTCACCAGGCTCCAGTTCGCGGGATTCGCGAGGTCGAAGCCGTAGCTCAGCGTGGGCATGTCGCCGTGGTCGCGTTCGTCGTAGACGAAAGTCTCCGGCGAATCCATGCGGTTGAACTCGACGAGGAACGCCTGGTTGTCGTTGGTCGACCGCGAGCGGCCGAACAACGCGTCCATCTTCAGCTGGTCGCCGATCTCCTGCTGCCAGGTCAGCGAGCCCTGCTGGAACTGCGTCGTGAAGTACGACGCGTCCGTGGCCGAGCGCCAGTCGACGTTGCGCAACTCGAGGTAGTCGGCATTGCCGGCCGGCGAGACGTGCGCGGCGAGCACGTCGACGCCCGGGCGGCCGATGAGCCGGTCGACGAAGTACACGCCGTCGGGAGAACTGACGTACCCGGGTGACAGCGGGTTGTTGTAGTAGTCGTACGTGTCGAGGTTGTGCGGATTGGTGCTGAAGCTGCGCGTGCCGAGCCCGGCGAACACGCCGTTCGCCACGGCCTCGGAGCCGCCGCAGTCGATGGCCTCACGGAACGCCGACGCCGTCTGGCTGGCGCAGGTCTGGTAGAGACCACGGCGCGTCGCGATCTGCGCCGCGGTCGGATTCGCGATGACCGCCGCGGTGTTGTAGTTGGCGCTAGTGTTGTTGCGATTGAGGCCGACGGACTGGATCTGGTTGACGTCGCTCTTCTGGTCGAACTTCGAATACACGGCGTCGAAGCTGATCGAGGTCTTCTCGTTGGGCTTCCATTGCAGCGCGGCGGTGACGCCGAGCCGTTCCTGCGCGAGATCCTGCTGCTCGATGTTGAGCAGCGACGGGATGCGCACGATCGAATCGTCGAACCGGCCGGTCGAGTTGATCGGCGCGCCCGGATACAGCGCGGCGTAAGCCGCCGGGTCCGAGCCGGTCAACGCCGCGATGTTCGCGGGATTCGTGAAGCCCGGCGTCAGCGTGGTGCCCACCGGTACGGCGAAGCCGCCGCGGAACGGCGTTTCGTTGCCGGCGAAGGCCGAGTTGCGATACAGAAAATCCGACTGGCCCTGCTGGCGGCGATAGCGGTCGACCTGCGAATCGCGCTCGCTGTACGCGGCCGACACCGAGAAGCCGAGGCGTTCGTCGAACCACTGGTCGGCGAGCAGTGCGGCGACGCGCGGGTTGTGCGTCTGCCCGTTCTCGTAATACGCATCCTCGGCGGACAACGCGATCTTGCGGCCCTTGTAGTCGAGCGGCTTGCCGGTCACGAGGTCGACCGTCGCGCCGAGCGAGCCCTCGTCGGTGCTGGCGGACGCGGTCTTCCGCACCTCGAGCGAATTGAACAGGTCCGAGGCGAACACGTTGAAGTCGAAGCCGCGGCCGCGGTTCGGTGCCGCGCCGGAGTCGCTGGCGGCGGCGGTCGACAGCGTCTCGAGGCCGTTCAGGCGCACGCGCGTGAAGTCGCTGCCGAGGCCGCGGACGGTGATCCCGCGGCCCTCGCCGTTGTCACGGTCCAGCGCCACGCCGGGCAGGCGCTGCAGCGCCTCGGCGAGGTTCGCGTCGGGGAAGTCGGAGATGTCCTCGGCGTTGATGGCGTCCATCATCACGTCGGCCTTCTTCTTCTGGTCGATCGCGTTGCGCAGCGAGATTCGGTAACCGGTTACCACCACCTCGCCCACGTCTTCGCGCGGTGCGCTGGCGGTCGCCGCGGCGGCGCCGTCCGCCGCCTGCGCGGCCTCGTTCTGCTCCTGCGCGGATGCGGTTCCCGCTGCTGCCAGAGTGCTCAAAACCAACGGCCACAGGCCCGTCGTGCGAGTCGGATACGCCATGTTCGTCCCCCTCTCCCGGGATGAATGAATGTTCTTGTTCTAGTCAGGAGCCGACGCCAAAATGACACCGGTTTCCAGCGCTCGGGGTTATAGACCAGTCCCAGGGCGGGCGCAAGGCCGGAGGGGGTCCGGCCAACCGGCGGAGCGGGTGGCGGGTCGTGCCGGGGGCCGGGAACGGCCATCGCTGGCGCGCATTGCGGCGGGCGCCGCCTCTGCGAGAATGCCGCGCGTCAACTGAACCCGGAGAAGGCGATGAACAAGGATCGGATGAGCGTGCTGACGGCGATGATGGACCAGGGCGTGATCCCGGTTTTCTATCACCCCGACGTCGAGGTCTGTCAGAAGGTCATCCAGGCCTGCGCCAACGGCGGCGCGAAGTGCATCGAGTTCACGAACCGCGGCGACTTCGCGAGCCACGTGTTCTTCGAGGTCACGCGCCACTTCGACAAGGCCGATCCGTCCGTGATCATGGGTGTCGGCTCGATCGTCGACGCGCCGACCGCCGGCATCTACATCGCCAACGGCGCCAAGTTCGTCGTGGGCCCCATCCTCAACGCCGACGTCGCCAAGGTCTGCAACCGGCGCTGCATCCCCTACTCGCCCGGCTGCGGCTCGGCCAGCGAGATCTCCTACGCGCACGAGCTCGGCTGCGAGATCGTCAAGGTGTTCCCGGGTAGTTCGGTGGGCGGTCCGGAGTTCGTGAAGAACGTGCTCGGCCCGATGCCGTGGACGCGCATCATGCCGACCGGCGGCGTCGAGCCGACCGAGGAGTCGCTGCGCAAGTGGTACGGCGCCGGCATCGTCGCTTGCGGCATCGGCAGCAATCTGATCACCAAGGAGCTGCTCGCGAAGGGCGACTACGCGGGCATCGAGGCGCGGGTGCGCGACACGGTAAAGCTCATCAGGACCATCCGCGGCAAGTAACCGCCCGACCTTTCATCAAACGACAGTAGATAGACATGACCGACAACGTCCTCAAGATAAAGACTGCCGCCGAGACGAAGTGGGATTGCGCCTCCTTCGGCGAGATCATGCTGCGCTTCGACCCCGGCTTCGGCCGCGTGCGCAACGCGCGCAGCTTCACGGTGTGGGAAGGCGGCGGCGAGTACAACGTCGCGCGCGCCATGCGCAAGTGCTGGGGCAAGCGCGCCACCGCGGTGACCGCGCTGCCGATCAACGACCTCGGCTGGCTGGTCGAAGACCTGATGATGCAGGGCGGCGTCGACACGTCGAAGATCGTCTGGCGCGAGCACGACGGCCTCGGCCGCAACACGCGCGTCGGCCTCAACTTCACGGAGAAGGGTTTCGGAATCCGCGCGGCGCTGGGTTGTTCGGACCGCGGCCACTCCGCCGCGTCGCAGATCCGGCCCGGTGAGGTGAACTGGGAGAAGCTGTTCGGCGAGGAAGGCGTGCGCTGGTTCCACACCGGCGGCATCTTCGCCGCGCTAGCGCCGAACACCTCCGAGGCGGTCATCGAGGCAGTCGAGATCGCGCGCAAGCACGGCACGATCGTCTCGTACGACCTCAACTACCGCGCCTCGCTGTGGAAGAGCCAGGGCGGCAAGGAAGGCGCGCAGAAGATCAACCGCAACATCGCGAAGTACGTCGACGTGATGATCGGCAACGAGGAGGACTTCACGGCCTGCCTCGGCTTCGAAGTCGAAGGCCTCGACGAGCACATCTCGGCCATCGACCCCGCGAACTTCAAGAAGATGATCCAGACCGCGGTGAAGCAGTTCCCGAACTTCAAGGTGGCGGCGACCACGCTGCGCAACGCGAAGACGGCGACGTTCAACGACTGGTCCGCGATCCTGTACGCGGGCGGCAACTTCTACCAGTCGATGATGCGCGAGGACCTCGAGATCTACGATCGTGTCGGCGGCGGCGACGGCTTCGCGTCCGGCCTCGCGTACGGATTCCTCGAGGGCAAGGGACCGCAGGCAGCCGTCGAATACGGCGCCGCACACGGCGCGCTGGCGATGACCACGCCCGGCGACACCTCGATGGTCAACGTCAAGGAAGTCGAAGCGGTGATGAAGGGCAAGGGCGCCCGCGTCATCCGCTGATCGACAGTTCTCGCGACGGGACTATGATCGCCCCTCGTCGTCCAACGAGGGGAAGTTCATGGTCACCCGTCGCGAGATCCTGCCGATGGTCGCCAGTGCCGCGGGGCTGGCTGCCGTGAGCGAAGCCGCTCCGGTCGCCCCGCTCTCCGAGCCCGAGCTGAAGCGCGTCGCCTACCAGAGCCGACGCACCGGCAAGGAACGCGAGTATTTCGTCTACCTGCCGCGCGGTTTCAAACAGAAGGACCGCTGGCCCGTCATGCTGTTCCTGCACGGCGACGGCGAACGCGGCGATGCCAAGGCCGAGCTCGATTACGTGCTGATCCACGGCCCGCTGTCGGAGGCGTGGTCCCAGAAGCGCGACCTGCCGTTCGTCATCATCTCGCCGCAGCTCGACAAGTTCAGTCGCGGCAACATTCCCTACATCCGCGACCGCACGCCGGCGCAGATCCCGAAGCGGCTTGCCGCCGGCGCGCCGCCGCGCCAGGACGAGCGCAACTCGCGCGGCGCCCCGACGCCCGAGGGCCTGCCGGCGGAGAACGATCTCGACGGCGCACCGCTCGGTCCGCCCGAGGGCTGGAGCGAAATGGATGCCGAGGTCATCGCGATGGTCGACGCGACGCTGCGCGACTACAAGGGCGATGCGAAACGCGTGTATCTCACCGGCCTTTCGTACGGCGGCTTCGGCAGCTGGTTCTTCGGCTCGAAGTATCCGCAGAAGTTCGCGGCGATGGCGCCGGTGGTCGGCTACGGCTACCCGGCGCAGGCCGCGGCGATCGCCGCGGCCAAACTACCCGTGTGGTGCTTCGCGGGCGGGCGCGATCCGACGGTGAAACCGAAGTTCTTCTTCGCCGCGATGAACGAGCTCGAGAAGCTGGGCGGGGTCGAGAACCGCTTCACCATCGAGGCGGACCTCGGGCACTTCACGTGGGTGCGCGTGTACGGCGGCGAGGATCTCTACGCCTGGTTCCTCGCCCACTCGCGCTGACGCGGCGCGGACGAAAAAAAAGGGAGGCGACTCGCGTCGCCTCCCCTTCAGCTCCTGGGTGATCGGGAGGGGCGGTCTCAGAACGAGCCGCGCAACCCCAGGATGAACGTGCGACCGGGCGCGTTGAACACGTAGGCACGGTCCTGGTAACCGGCGAACGAGTATTCCTCTTCGTCCGTCAGGTTCAGCACTTCGAAGCTCAGCGTCAGCTTCTGACCGAAGGTCTCGAAGTTCACGCTCGAGTTGAAGTCGAGATAGCCGGCCTCCGCGCGGTACACCGCTTCGGGCGACGTCGAGTTGCAGTTCAGCGTGCACTCCACGTAGTCGCCGCGATAGTTGTACGACAGGCGCGTCGCGAAGCGCGGCGTCTCGTAGTAGACCGTCGCGTTGTAGTTGTCCTCCGCGAGACCCAGCACCACGCGCTCGCCCGAGTCGAGGTTCGTGTAGTTCAGGTTCACGCCCAGGCCGTTCAGGATGAAGTCGAGACGCTGCTGGTAGAACAGCTCCGCGCCCTTGATCTTCGTGATGCCCGGGATGTTCTGCGCCTGGTTGAAGAGCAGCTGCGTGTCGTAGCCCTGCGGCAGCAGCGCCTGCAACGTCGGGTCCAGGCCCTCGATCGGGATGCCCGCATCGCGGAACGGACGCAACGTGTTCGTGCGCTGCGTGAAGCCCTCGATGTTCTTCTGGAAGTAGTTGGCCGCGAGCACCGCGCCTTCCTGGAAGTACCACTCGAGACCCAGGTCCGCCTGCTTCGCGTAGTACGGCTGCAGGTCGGGGTTGCCGGCCGTCACCACGCCCGCGGTCGACAGGCCGACGAACGGCATCGTGTCGCCCGGGTTCGGACGGGTCATGGTCTTCGCCACGCCGACACGCGCGATCAGCTTGTCGGTGATGTCGAACGCGGCGTTGAACGTCGGCAGCACGACGTCGTATTCACCGCTCGTCGTGTTGTGGCCGTACTGGTCCTCGCGGATGCCGAACAGGAACGGGATCTGCGCGGCGGCATTCGCGCCCGGCGGCGAGCGCGGCGTGCTCTGCTCCTGCACGAAGCCGGTCAGGTCCTGTTCCGTCTTCACCCAGCGCAGGCCGGTGTTGAAGCGCAGGCC
>DATJTW010000090.1:0-154293 GCA_035502995.1 Steroidobacteraceae bacterium
AGCCAAACTCGTCGAAACTCCCGAGGACGTGCTCGGAGAGCTGAAAATTTCCCTTTCTTCCCAACTACTTGCGGCGGCCTCGCCGCGGCCTGCGGGCGGCCCCGTGTTGGACAAGGCATACAAAATCCTGTTAGATGCGCTCGCCTTCGAGCCGGCCAGCGTCGACAGCTTGATCGACCGCACCGGTCTGAACAGCGAATCGATCGCCTCGATGTTGCTGATCCTCGAGCTCGACGGGCACGTGGCGCCGCACCCCGGCGGCCGTTACAGCCGCAAGGCGGGCAACGACTTTTAAACATGACCGGAAGCGTTCTAGACATTCTTATTTACGTGTTCGACCAGTACATGCTGGCCGAAGCCCCGGAAGTGCCCGAGCGCGAGACGCTGGCGGCCGACCTGGAACGGGCCGGCTTCGGGCGGACGAACGTCGAGCGGGCGCTCGACTGGCTGGCCGACCTCGCCGGCGAACGCTCCCGGCCCGACATGTCCTCGCGCGCGCTGCGCGTGTTCTCGGCCGACGAGGTCGAGCGCATCTCGACCGCCTGCCGCGGCTACCTCCTGCAGCTCGAACGCGACGGCATCCTCTCGCCCCTGCAGCGCGAGATCGTCATCGACCGTCTCGTGGCACTCGATGACGACATCGACATCGACCGGCTCAAGTGGCTGGTGCTCATGGTGCTGTCGAGCCAGCCGGGCCAGGAGCAGGCCTGCGCACGCATGGAAGACCTCGTGTTCGACGAAACGGACTCGCTGCCCAACTGATGGCCGACAACCTAGTCATCGTCGAGTCTCCCGCCAAAGCGAAGACCATCAAGAAGTACCTCGGCAAGGATTTCGAGGTGCTGGCCTCCTATGGCCACGTGCGCGACCTGGTGCCGAAGGAAGGCGCAGTCGATCCCGACAAGCACTTCAAGATGAGTTACCAGTCGATCGAGCGGAACGAGAAACACGTCGACGCGATCGCCCGGGCGCTGAAGAAATCCAAGAACCTGTTCCTCGCGACCGACCCGGATCGCGAAGGCGAAGCCATTTCCTGGCACCTGCGCGAGCTGCTCGAGGAGCGCGGCGAGCTCAAGGGCAAGGACGTCAAGCGCGTGGTGTTCTACGAAATCACCAAGGGCGAGGTGCAACGCGCCGTCGCCGAACCGCGTGATCTCTCGCTCGATCTCGTGAACGCGCAGCAGGCGCGCCGCGCGCTCGATTACCTCGTCGGCTTCAATCTCTCGCCGCTGCTGTGGAAGAAGGTGCGCCGCGGGCTCTCCGCCGGCCGCGTGCAGAGCCCGGCGCTGCGCATGATCTGCGAGCGCGAGGACGAGATCTCGAAGTTCGTCCCGCAGGAATACTGGACGCTCGAGGCCGAAGGCGAACACACCGCGCAGACGTTCCCGCTCAAGCTGGTCGAGTTCGGCGGCAACAAGGTCGAGCAGTTCAGCTTCACGAACGAAGGCTCGGCGCGCAACGTCGAGCAGACCATCAAGGACGCGGCGCAGGGTTTCCTGCACGTGTTGTCGATCGACAAGAAGCAGCGCCGCCGCAACCCGTCGCCGCCGTTCACCACGTCCACGCTGCAGCAGGAAGCCGCGCGCAAGCTCGGTTACTCGGCGCAGCGCACGATGCGTCTCGCGCAGCAGCTGTACGAAGGCGTCGACTTCGGCGAAGGCAGCATCGGCCTCATCACGTACATGCGCACGGACTCGGTGAACCTGGCCGTCGACGCGGTGCGCGAGATGCGCGAAGTCATCGAGAAGGAATACGGCAAGGAAGCGGTGGCCGAAGAGCCGCGCGTCTACAAGACGAAGTCGCGCAATGCGCAGGAAGCGCACGAAGCCATCCGCCCGACGTCCGCCTCCATCCTGCCCTCGCGCGTCGAAGGCAAGATCGATCCGGACCAGTACAAGCTCTACGCGCTGGTGTGGAAGCGAGCGATGGCGTCGCAGATGGCGCACGCGTTGTTCGACACCGTCGCCGTCGACATGAACCCGAGCCAGAACACTGGCGCCGCCACGCTGCGCGCGAACGGCTCGACGTTGGTGAAACCCGGCTACATGGCCGTGTACCAGGAAGACGTCGACGACGGGAAACCCGAGAACGAAAGCGACCGCATCCTGCCCGCGATGAAGGAAGGCGACGTCGTCACGTTGCTGAACATCCACGGCGACCAGCACTTCACCGAACCGCCGCCGCGTTACTCGGAAGCCTCGCTCGTGAAGGCGCTGGAAGAACACGGCATCGGCCGTCCGTCCACGTACGCCACGATCATCTCGACGCTGAAGGATCGCGAGTACACGGACATGGACAACCGCCGGTTCATCCCGACGGACATCGGCAAGATCGTCAACGGCTTCCTCTCCAAGCACTTCCACAAGTACGTGGAGTACGGCTTCACCGCCTCGCTCGAAGACGAGCTCGACGCCGTCTCGCGCGGCGAGGAGAGCTGGACCGAGCCGCTCAAGAAATTCTGGAAGCCGTTCATCTCGCAGGTCGACCACATCGAGAAGAACGTCTCGCGCGAGGAAGTCGCGCAGGCGCGCGAACTCGGCAAGCACCCGGAGAGCGGCAAGCCGGTCACGGTGCGCATGGGCCGTTTCGGACCGTTCGTGCAGATCGGCACGAAGGACGACGAGGAAAAGCCCAAGTTCGCCGGCCTGCGCAAGGGCCAGAAGATGGACACCATCAAGCTCCCTGAGGCGCTCGAGCTGTTCAAACTACCGCGCAAGCTGGGCGAGATGGAGGATGGCTACGCCATCACCGCCAAGATCGGCCCGTTCGGCCCGTACGTGCAGTTCGCCGTGAAGGGGTTCGTCTCACTGAAGGAAGACGATCCGTACACGATCGAACTACCGCGCGCGCTCGAGCTGATCCGCCTGAAGAAGGAAGCCGACGCGAACCGGCTGATCCAGGACTTCGGCGTCGACGACATAAAGGTGCTGAACGGCCGCTACGGCCCGTACATCACCGACGGCAAGCGCAACGCGCGGATTCCCAAGGACACCGATCCGAAAGCGGTGACGCTCGAGACCTGCCGCGAGCTGCTCGCCGCGGCGCCGCCGCGCGGCAGCCGTTTCGGCCGCAAGAAGAACGCGCCGGCGGCCAAGAACGCGAACGCGGAGGCCGCCGCAGCGAAGACCGATGCCGCGGCGCCGAAGAAAGGCGCGGCGAAGTCGGCGAAAACGTCGGAGCCGTCCGACGGCGCACCGAAAAAATCGGCGGCGAAGAAAGACGCACCGAAGAAGAAAAAAACTGCGGCGAAGGCGAAGAAAAAATCCTCTAAGACCTGATCGGCTTATGTTCAATCTCGCGATCTCGCGCGATTGAATTAAGTCTGCCCGCGGAGTAGCGTCGCCAGCGGGTCCTGGATAACACGGTGCGTATTCCTTCGAAGAAATAAAAGAAGGAAGCCACTGCTCGCGGCAGCAAAGAAGAACCGCCGCGCTCCCGAGGCCAGTTCGAAAAGGAATTGGACTCGGCGTGTATCCGGAATAACAGGTTCTCAGGGGATACATTCACATGACTAGCAAAGTTGTTGGTCACGGCCTGAAATGGGCCGTGTGCAGCGCTTTGCTGTCGGCAAGCACGTTCGCGGCGGTCTCACCGCGCGATCTGTCGGCCGTCAGCACCGCGCGTCTCGCCAATGTCGGATCCACGGAAGCGGTGATCATCGAGAACGCCGCCAGCCCGCGCCTCCATCCGAGCCTGCAGGGTGCAACCGGCAGACAAACCATCCTCGTCCGTCTCACCGGCGAAGCCGTCGCGAAGAAGAACAGCGTCTCGTCGCGCGCCGCGCTCGCGGCCGAGCAGGCCGCGTTCATCGATCGCGCGCTCGCCGCGGCGCCGAGCGCCGAAGTCGTCGCCACGCTGCAGCTCGTGCTCAACGCCGTCGTGCTGAACGTCGATGCGGCCGACCTGCCGGCGCTGTCGCGCGACACCGCGATCACGCGCGTCGTCGGCGTCGCCGACTATGCGCAGGATCTGTCCGAAACCGTTCCGTACATCGGTGCCGCCACGGCGCACGCGATGGGCGTGACCGGCAAGGGCATCCGCGTCGCGGTCATCGACAGCGGCATCGACTACACGCACGCGGCCCTCGGTGGCGCGGGCACGCAGGCCGCCTATGAAAAGGCCTGGGCGCCGCTGCCGGCCCCGGGTGCTCCGGCGATCCCGACCGTTCCGGCCGGCACCGGTTATCTCGCCGCCGACGCGTCGCTGTTCCCCAGCGCGAAGGTCATCGGCGGTTACGACTTCGTCGGCGAATCGTGGCCGAACACGGGCCTGCTGCCCGACAACAATCCGGTCGGCGCTCCCGATGCCACGACGTTCGGCGGTCACGGCACGCACGTCGCCGACATCATCGCCGGCAAGCTCGGCGTGGCGCCGGACGCGAAGCTCTACGCGCTGAAGGCGTGCTCCGCGCCGACCAGCTCGTGCAGCGGCGTCGCGCTCATCGAAGCGATGGAATGGGCCGTCGATCCGAACAACAACGGCGAGACCGAAGACGACCACGTCGACGTGATCAACATGTCGCTGGGTTCGAACTACGGCCAGGCGTTCGACGACGACCTGTCGGCCGCGGTGGACGCCGCGTTCGACGCGGGCGTGTTCACGGTCGCCTCGGCCGGCAACGGTTCGGACAAGCAGTTCGTGACGGGTTCGCCCGCCGCGGCCTCGTCCGCGCTGTCGGTCGCGCAGACCGCGGTTCCGTCCGATGCGCTGCAGTTGATGGAAATCCTGACGCCGGCCGTGGGCAACCGCGGCGCGATCTTCCAGCCGTGGGCTGCTCCGCTCGTCGCGACCATCCAGGGTCCGGTGTTCGTTGCCGGTCCGACCGGCTCGGGCAAGCGCCTGGGTTGCGCCGACGCGGCCGGCTCCACGCCGTTCGCGGCGGGTGAGCTCACCGGCAAGATCGTGTTCGTGGATCGTGGCAGCTGCTCGTTCAGCCTCAAGATCGCGAACATCAAGGCGGCGGGCGGCATCCTCGGCATCATCGGCGTCGTGACCGCCGATGCTCCGTTCACCGGCGCCTATGGCGGCGGCGATGCGAGCATCCCGGCGTACATGATCAACAACGCGGATGCCAACATCCTGCGTGCCGGCAATGCCGTCGTGCGCTTCTCGCCCTCGGGCAAGCTGTCGCTGGCCGGTTCGCTGGCCTCGACGTCATCGCGCGGTCCGCGCTTCGACGACAACATCGTGAAGCCGGAAATCGGCGCGCCGGGCGCCTCGGTCTCCGCGATGTCGGGCAGCTTCACCGGAACCGCCGCGTTCGGTGGCACCTCCGGTGCCGCGCCGATGGTGACGGGTTCCGTCGCGCTGCTGCTGGAAGCCCGTTCGTACCTGGGCATCAGCGACATCAAGCAGGTCCTGGTGAACACGGGCGAGCGCAACATCTTCGCCCCGGGCCAGAACGGCTCCGTGTTCCCCGACGAGCTCGCGCCGATCACGCGTATCGGTGGTGGTGAGGTGCGTGTCGATCGCGCGCTGACCGCCCCGGCCGTTGTGAGCGATGCGACGGGCGACGCGGTGTCGAACGTGTACGGCGCGATGAGCTTCGGCTACCTCGACGCCTCCAAGCCGACGACGACGATCGAGCGCACGCTGAACGTGCAGAACCGCTCGAACAAGTCGCAGACGTACACGATCACGCCGACGCTGCGCTTCGCCAACGACAACAACGGCGCGGTCACCATGACCGTGTCGCCGACGTCGGTGACGGTCGCGAAGAACCAGTTCAAGCGGGTGAAGGTGAAGCTGGTGGTCGATGCCACCAAGCTGCGCGCGAACCTGATGAACTCGAGCACGGGTGGCATCGCGATCGGACCGCTGACCGCCAACGAGTACGACGGCTACGTCGTGTTCCAGGGCAGCGACCATCAGCTGGCGATGCCGTGGCACATCCTGCCGCGCAAGTCCGCCGACGTCGTGGCCAAGCTGCCCACCGGGCATCTGGTCACCGACCCGACGACGGGCGCCGGCACCGTGGACGTGACGAACAACGGCGTGGGTGACGCGCAGGTGTTCTCGTACGCGACGCTGGGCACGGGCGCCGCCCGTCCGCCGGGTGGCCGTGGCGAGCAGTCGCCGACGCCGGACATCAAGGCGGTGGGCACCAACACGTTCATCGTCGGCCCGGGCTTCTGCACGGCGACGGGTAACCAGTTCGTCTGGGAGTTCGCGTTCCAGACGCACGAACGTCCGGCCAATCCGCAGGGTATCTGGTACGAAGTCGATCTCGATACGAACCACGACGGGCTCACGGACTTCTTCGTGTACACGCGTGACGTCTCGGGCGACACCACGGTGACGGACGGCCGCATCGCGACGGCCATCTACAACACCCGTACCGGTGCGCTGGCGCTGCGCTCCAACTTCTTCTTCATGGAGCATGCGACCAACTCGTCGACGCTGATCATGCGCGTCTGCGGCAGCGACCTCGGCCTCGGCCTCGCCGACATCGGCAAGCCGATGACGGCGGACTTCCGTGTGTCGTCCTGGTACTGGGGCACGCCGGAATCGCACCTCGGCCCGTACACCATCTCGCCGCTGGGCGAGGAGTTCACCGCGAGCGTCGCGGGCGACACCCTGGCGTACAAGCAGAAGGGCACGCTGAACGTACAGCAGTGGGATCCGTTCCCGGGTCTCTCGCCGTACACCGGCCTGATGATGATCAACAACAGCGCCTTCAGCGACACCAACAACGGTGGCGCCACGGCGGCTTCGGAAGCGATCCTGCTGCCCCGCTGATAGCGACAGCAGAAGACAGCTGACGCCGCCTTCACCGGCGGCAACCACTGAAGGCCCCCGCGGGAAACCGCGGGGGCTTTTTTTTTGCTCCCGGCTAACTAACCGGCGACGCGGTCGACGCGCGCGATGTAGCAACCGGCCTCGGCGTGGCGCAGATGCAGCCAGTCCGTGCCGGCGGATTCGAGCAGCGTCGCGATACCCGATTCCACCGGGGCTCGAGCGTCCGCGCGCGTCAGCGCGACGACGCGGCTGTCCGTTGCGCGCGCCTCGATCGCCAGCGGCAACGCGCGCAGCCCGTCGGGAAATCCCGCGCCGTCGAATGCCGCGCAGTGCTCCGCGTGGATGAAGACCGGGCCCGGCGCCATCAGGCTCGAGCCGTCACCGCGCGGCCGGTACGTGAACAACAGCCGCGCGTCGACGCCGGGCACGAACGGCCGCAGGCAGCAACGGCAGGGACCCGTGCCCGTGGCGATCTCGTGATGCGCGGGATGGCCGTAGTCGGGCGCGCGGCGCGTGCGGCGGACTTCGTCGGCGAGGGATTGCGGGATGCCGCGGACAGTGAACGACATGGGAACCTCCGATGTCGCCATCCTGGATCCGGGGCCGCCGCGAAGCGACCCGAAGCTTGCTCAACGATCGGGTGTGACCGGCTCGACGCCGGGTTGCGCGCCGCGCACCGGGGCTTTCTCGGACAGCTTGTTCGCCTTCACCGGCCGACCGGCGCCGCAGGTCACGGCGCGCTCGCGCGAGTCGGTGTGGTACGCGAGCTCGCCTTCGGGCGTCTTCGCGACCAGCAGATAGCCGGGGACGAGATTCTGCGTGTACATCACGCCGGGCTCGGGGCAGCCCAGCGAGCCATCGCTCCAGGTGACCTGTTCGAGGCGCGTCAGCACCACCGCGCTCTCCGCCACCTTGAAACGGCGGGCGGCGTCGGCGACGACCGCACGGCGCACCGCGCGCGGCACGGCGGCGGCACCCACGGGCGTGCCCGCCGGCAGCGGCGACAATGTTTCCGCGCTGGGCGGAATGCGCGCGGGCGGCGCGACGCCGGTTTCGCGCGGCGTGAGGGGCCGGTGCGGCAGCGGGTCGTCCGCCGCACCGGCCTGCATCGCCAGGATCGTTGCCAACGCGGCGATGCCGGGGCCCATGAGGAACTTCATGACAGTGTATAAACGCGTCGCGCTCATGACCGGGGTTCCATGAAATATCGCCACCAGTACCACGCCGGCAATTTCGCCGACGTCCACAAGCACGTGCTGCTGCTCGACGTGCTCGACGCGCTGAAGCGCAAGGACAAGGGTTTCCTGTTCGTGGACACCCATGCGGGCCGCGGCGAGTATGACCTGCACCCCGGCGATGCGGAGCACCCCGCCGAGTGGCAGGCGGGCGCCGCGAAAGTGCTGGCCGCGGCGCCGGCGCACGAATCGCTGCGGCGGTATCGCGCGGCGATCGCCACCGGCGTCCACGGCAAGGCGTTGAACTACCCGGGCTCGCCGCTGCTCGTCGCGCGCGAGCTGCGGCCCGTGGACCGTGCCGTGTTCTTCGACACGCAGCGCGAGGAGGCCGGACACCTGCGCAAGGTGCTGCCGCCCGCCGCGAAGACGCGGGTCGAAGCCGCCGACGGATTCGCCGGCCTGCGCGCACTGCTGCCGCCACCGGAGCGCCGCGGCTGCGTGCTGATCGACCCGCCGTACGAGGAACGCGAGGATCTGGCGCGCGTGTCGCAGGCGGTCTCCGACTCGCTGTCGCGTTTCGAAGGCGCGGTGCTGCTGCTGTGGCTGCCGGTGAAACTGCGCGCCGACTTCGACCAGTGGCTCGCGCAGCTGGCGCGCGCGAGCCCGCGCCCGGTGCTGGCGTCCCTGCTGTGGATGCACCCGATGGATTCGCGCGCCGCGCTCAACGGCTCGGCGCTGGTCGTGGTGAACCCGCCCTATCTACTGGAGGAGGCGGTGCGCGGCTGGCTGCCGGAGCTGCGCGCGCTCATCGGCGGCACGCAATCCGGCGCCGAGGTCATTTCACCCAGCGGACCGCGCTGACCATCGAGTCCGCGTCGCCGGCGTCGATCGGCGCCGCGCGCGACAGCACCGCGACGCTGCCCGTGCCCGCCGGCAGCAGCAGCCCGTGCAGGCCGTCCTCGGCGAACTTCTCGCGGCGGGTGACGTGCACGTGCGGCAGCAGCATCACCGTCAGCGGCCCGTGCGCGGTCTGCACCACGAGATGCGCGATGCGCCGGCCGCGGAAAGGGCACGGCGCCGCGTAGACCACCGGCAGCTGCGAATCGAACTCCACGCCCGCGGTGTTCAGCACCGACGAGATCGCCGACGCCGGCATGAGTTCGTGCGCATTCCAGCTGTCCGCTTCCTCCTCGACGTGCGCCACGACCTCGCCCGCCAGCGCGTCGGCCGGCCGCAAGACCCACGCGCCGGCGGCGACCACGAGCGCCAGCACCACGGACGCGGCCAGCGCGTAACGGCGCACCGGCGACGCGCGCCGGCGGAACTGCGGCAGCGGTAGTTCGAGCGCGGCGCGCAGCTTCGCATCGAGCGACAGCGTCTCGTCGCGGAACCGGCGGCAGGCCGCGCAACCCGCGAGATGCGCCTCGATCTCCGGCGCGAGATGCCCGGGATCCGCGCCGATGGCGAGCCGCACGTGGCGGCAGTCGAGGTCGGCCGCGCTCATTCCGCGTCCTCCGCGGGCGCGAGGCCGTAGATGACGCGCAGCCGGTTGCGCGCGCGGAACAGGCGCGTCAGCACCGCGGGCTGCGTGAGACCGAGCTCGGCGGCGATCTCGGCCGTCGTGAATCCGCCCAACACCTGCAGGACCAGCGGCTCGCGGTATTCGTCGGGTAGTTGCATGATCGCGCGGCGCAGGTCGGTCAGTCCGCTGTCGCCATCGCTGGCGAGCGCGGGATCGCCCAGCGCCTCCACTTCCTCCACATCCACGGTTGGCAGGCGCTTCCGTTCGTACAGCCGCGCGTGTTCGCGGCGCACGATCGTGAACAGCCACGGGCGCGCCGCGGCCGTATCCTTCAGCTCGTCCCGTGATTTCCAGGCTCGGATCAGCGTCTCCTGCACGACGTCCTCGGCCACCGCGCGATCCCGCGCGAGCCAGTAAGCGAACCGCACGAGATCGGGCCGCAGCATCTCGAGCAGGCGCGAAAACGGCGCAGCCGGCGACGTTCCGCCCGACGGTGGGTTCATGTATAAGACCCGGCGAATGGGACTCTTATTTCAGGCATTTTGCCCGCAATGAATACGCCGGATCAGTACGGGGTGGTCGGTCATCCGATCAATCACAGCTGGTCGCCTTTCATCCACGGACTCTTCGCCAAGCAGACCGAGCAGTCCCTCGTCTATCGCCTGTACGACATCACGCCGGAGGACTTCCGCGCGCAGGTGCTCGAGTTCTTCACGCGGGGCGGCCGCGGACTGAACGTGACCGTACCACACAAGGAAGCGGCGGCGGAGATCGCCAACGAGTTGACCGAGCGCGCCGACCGCGCCGGCGCCGTGAACACGCTGATGCTGCGCGACGATCACGTGCTGGTCGGCGACAACACCGACGGCCAGGGTCTCATCACCGACCTGCGGCAGAACCTCGGCCTCACCATCACCAACGAACGGCTGCTGATCCTCGGCGCCGGCGGCGCGACGCGCGGCGTCACCGCGCCGCTGCTGTCGCTCGGCCCCACCGAGATCGTCATCGCGAACCGCACGCCGGAGCGCGCCGTGAACCTCGCGTCCCTGTTCTCGGATCTCGGCGCGGTGCGCGGCTGCAGCTTCGAGGAAGTCGGCGACGAGCCCTTCGACCTTGTCATCAACGCGACGGCCGCGGGCCTGTCGGGCTCTGTGCCGAACGTCGATGCCGGCGTCGTCGCCAGCCACACGGTCTGTTACGACATGAGTTACAGCAAGTCCGCGACGCCTTTCGTGACCTGGGCCATTGAACAGGGTTGCGCGCGAGCCCATAAAGGCTGGGGCATGCTGGTCGAACAGGCTGCCGAATCCTTCACCCTCTGGCGCGGCATCCGGCCCGACACCGTGCCCGTGCTCACCGCCCTCGGTATGAAATGAATCCATGATGGACGCCACTCTCGCCGGTACCACCCTGCCCGCATTCGACCGCATCCGCGCAGGCGACGTCGAATCCACGATCCGCGGATTGCTCGAACGCAATCGCGGTGAGGTCGCGACGCTCGAATCGCAACCCGATCCCACGTTCGCCAACACGGTGCTGCCGCTCGAGCAGCTGTCGCACCGCCTGTCGCGCACCTGGTCGCCGATCAGCCATCTCAACGGCGTGCTGAACTCGGACGAGCTGCGCGCCAGCTACAACGCCTGCCTGCCGCTGCTGTCGAACTACTGGACCGACCTCGCGCAGAGCGAGCCGCTGTACCGCGCGTACAGCGCCATCGCCGCGAACGAGAGCGACCGCCTCGACCCGGCGCAGCGCCGCGTGCTCGAACGCGCGCTCGAGGATTTCCGTCTCGCGGGCGTCGGCCTGCCGAAGGAGCGGAAGGAACGCTACAAGGCCGTCGTGCAGGAGCTGGCGCTGCTCGGTGCGCGTTTCGAGGAGAACGTGCTCGACGCGATGAACGCGTGGACCACGCACGTCACCGATCCGGCGCAGCTCGCCGGCATCAACCCCGTGATCGTCGAGCAGGCGCGCGCGCGTGCCATCGAGAAAGGGCTCGACGGGTGGGTGTTCGCGCTCGAGCAGCCGGCCTACGTCGCCGTCATGACGGACGCCGAATCGGAGAGCCTGCGCCGCACGTTCTACGAGGCGTGGAGCACGCGCGCGTCGGACCAGGGTCCGTCCGCGGGCAAATTCGACAACACCGCTGTCATGAACCGGCTGCTGGCCCTGCGCCACGAAGCCGCGCAGCTGCTCGACTTCCCGAACTACGCCGCGTACGCGCTGGCGACGCGCATGGCGCCGTCTAACCAGGCGGTGTTCGACTTCCTGCGCCAGCTCGCCAGGGTGGCGAAACCTGCCGCCCAGCGCGAGTTCGCCGAGCTCGAGGCCTTCGCCGGTCGCAAGCTGAACGCCTGGGACGTCGGTTTCTACGCCGAGAAGCTGCAGCAGAAGCTGTTCTCGATCACGCAGGAAGAGCTGCGCCCGTATTTCCCGCTGCCCCGCGTGCTCGAAGGCCTGTTCGAAGTCGCGGGCAAGCTGTTCGGCGTGAAGATCGTCGAACGGCCGGGCATCCCGCTGTATCACGCGGATGCGCGGTTCTTCGAGATCCAGGAGCCGGGCGGCAAGGTGCGCGCCGGTTTCTATCTCGACGCCTGCGCGCGGCCGAAGAAGCGCGCCGGCGCCTGGATGGACGACTGCGTCGGCCGCAAGGATTTCGGCGCCGACACCACCATCCCGGTCGCCTACCTGGTCTGCAATTTCCTGCCGGCTGGCGCCGGTAAACCCGCGCTGCTGACGCACGACGACGTCGTGACGATGTTCCACGAGTTCGGCCACGGGCTGCATCACATGCTGACCCGCGTGGGGTATCCCTCGATCGCCGGCATCAACGGCGTCTCGTGGGACGCGGTCGAGCTGCCGAGCCAGTTCCTCGAGAACTTCGCCTGGCGCCCCGAGGTGCTGGCGACGATGGCGCGGCATTTCGAAACCGGCGCGCCGCTGCCCGCGGACAAGCAGGCCCAGCTGCTCGGCTCGCGCACCTTCCATGCCGGCCTCGCGACGATGCGGCAGCTCGAGTTCGCCTTGTTCGACTTCCGGCTGCACGCCGAATACGACCCGGCGCGCGGCGCGCGGCTGTTCGAGATCCTGGACGAGGTACGCGCCGAAGTCGGCGTGTTCGCCGTGCCGGCGTGGAACCGCTTCCCGCACAACTTCGGCCACATCTTCGCCGGCGGTTACGCCGCGGGTTACTACAGCTACAAATGGGCCGAGGTGCTGGCCGCCGACGCGTTCGCCGCGTTCGAGGAACAGGGCGTGTTCGATCGCCGCGTCGCGCAGCGCTTCCTGGATTCCATCCTGTCGCAGGGCGGCAGCAAGAAGGCGCTGGAAGCGTTCATCGATTTCCGCGGTCGCGCGCCGGACGTCAACGCGTTGCTGAAGCAGCAGGGCCTGACGTCGTGATCCGCCTCCCATGAACGCGGCCACCGTCGGCGGTGGCCCGGTCGCGGACGCGGCGTTCCAGATCGCCACCTGGAACGTGAACTCGCTGCGCGTGCGCGGCGAGCAGCTGATGGAATGGCTGCGCACCGTGCAACCCGACGTCGTCGCGTTGCAGGAAACCAAGATGCAGGACCCGGACTTCCCGCATCCGGAGTTCCTGGCGGCCGGTTACCACGCGGTGTTCAGCGGCCAGAAGACGTACAACGGCGTCGCGCTGCTGTCGAAACTGCCGATGACGGACCTGCGGCGCGACATCCCCGACTTCGACGATCCGCCGCGGCGCGTCCTGGCCGCGACCATCGGCCGCTTCCGGGTCATCAACCTGTACGTGCCGAACGGCCAGGCGCCCGGCTCGGAGAAGTACGCGTACAAGATGAAGTGGCTGGCAGCGCTGACGAGATGGCTGCGCACCGAGGCGGAGCAGCATCCCGGCCTCGTGGTGTTAGGCGACTTCAACATCGCGCCCGAGGATCGGGACGTCCACGATCCGGCCGCCTGGGCGGGTTGCGTGCACGTCAGTCCCGAGGAGCGCGCGGCGCTGCGCGACATCCTGGACGCCGGGCTGGTCGACACCTTCCGGCATTTCGAGCAGCCGGAGAAGTCGTACAGCTGGTGGGACTATCGCCAAGGCGCCTTCCGCCGCAACAACGGCCTGCGCATCGACCTGATCCTGGCGCACCGCGCGCTGCTGCCGACGCTGCGGGGCGTGCGCATCGACGTCGAACCCCGGCGCGTGGAACGTGCGTCGGATCACACTCCGGTCGTCGCCAGCTTCGATCCGTAAAGAGCGCTTTACAGTAATAAATTCAGCGCGGCGATTCGTACGTGACCCGATCGTGACGCCCGTCACGGAGGCTTCCGGGCCGGGGACCGTCCGCTTCCGTTTTCCAAACCCCCTGCCTAGACTCGCGCATCTTGTTAGTGCGCGCAGCAATGGCAGTGTCGTGAGCGTGGAAGCCCGCCGCAGCGACTACGACGTGACCGACACGGTTCTCGTGAGCTCGGCTCCCGACGTTCGTCACGCCGTCGAGGAGCTGTTCGCGAAAGTCTGGCCCGGCCAGAAATTCCCCGCCTTCGCGCACGTGTTCCACGACTTCGACCGGATGTTCTCGGGCCGCATGCCCGGCTACTTCGGCGTCGACACCGTCTACCACGACCAGCAGCACACGCTCGACATCACGCTCGCCACCGCGCGCCTGATCGTCGGCCACGAGCTCACCGTGCCCGAGGCGCAGCGCTTCGGCCACGAGCGCGCGATGCTCGGCATCGTCGTCGCGCTGTTCCACGACGTCGGCTACCTGCGCAGCACGCGCGACGCCGACGTGCCGAACGGTGCCGAGTTCACCACCGTGCACGTCTCGCGCGGCGCCGCCTTCCTGCGCGACTATCTACCCAAGATCGATCTCGGCCACTGGGCGAACATCGCCGCCGAGATCATCCACTACACCGGCTACGAACGGCCGTTCAAGAACATCGTGGCGCCCGATCCGCGCGACCACAAACTCGGCCATTTCATCGGCACGGCCGACCTCATGGCGCAGATGGCGGATCGTTGTTATCTCGAGAAGTGCCGCGACCGCCTGTACGCCGAGTTCGTGCTGGCCGGCGTCGCGTTGCCGATCGGCGAGAACGGGCACGTGAAGGTGCGCTACGCCTCGGGCCTCGACCTGCTGCGCCAGACGCCGAAGTTCGTGTTCGACATGCGTTCGAAGCGTCTCGACGGCGAGTTCGAGCGCGCCTACAAGTATCTCGAGATCCTGTACGGCGGCCGCAACCCGTACATGGAATCCATCGACCGCAACCTCGAGTATCTGCAGCGCATCCTGCGCAGCGAGAACTGGCGCCTGCTGCGGCGTCAGCCGCCGGTGTTCACCGGCGTCGAGGACTCGATGGCGACGACGCGCACGCTGATGCTGGGCGCGATCAAGAAAGTCTGGGGCTGAGCCGCCCGCGCGGGCGTCACGCCAGCCGCGGACTCATCGAGGCCCGTTCCGGCGCCTCGTCCACGTTGACCACGTAGCTCGCGAAGTTGCGCGCCAGCGCGGCCAGCACTTCTTCCTTCCCGTCGATCGCCGCCGCGGACAACACCGCGCGCAACCCGTCGAGCTTCAACGCCGCCTGTGCGCGCGCCGCCACCGGCGCATACGACAGGTGCCAGGGCTCCGGCGCGACGCCGCCGCGGTCCGTAGTGTACGGGCGGAAGAATCCGAAGGCGTGCATGTGCGTGTCGAGCCAGGCGGTCAGTCGCGCGAAGGGCCCGCCGGGCTGGTACTCGGCCGGGATCACCTGCAGCTTGTAGCCGGGCGGCAGCGCCGCGGCGTCCATGACGTCGAAGTCCGTGCCCCAGTGGTGCCGGCTCGCGCCCGGCAGCGCCGACCACCACAGGATGGCCGTGACGCGCTCGGCCGGGGTCAGCGCCGACACGTCCACCGCCCGGCCCGCCCGGTCCTGCATCGGGCGCTCACCGCGATACTTCCCGTTCCAGATGCCGAGCTGGCGATCGAAATCCCGGAAGCCGGAGAACGCCACGAGGTCGATGCCGTCGATGGCCGCCGCCGCCCGCATCGCGAGGTACGGCGCGACCACCGCCTTATGCAAGGCGCAACGCGACCCAGGCCCGTTTTCCAGCTCGGCCAGATGCTCCCGCGAGCGACCGGTGAGCTGATCCAGCGTGAATTCAGGGGCTTGGGACATGGCCGCATGGTAGCGCAGGCAAGCGCCTACTCCCGGACCGGGACTTGCGGACCTAGTCGACATCGCGACGTTGTCGGCAGGGTGCGAATGTGGCCGCCCCGGAAAGGCGACGGTTAAGATGCGGCAAAACCAGAACGAAGCCCCTGACCGGGGACGGATTTCGAGCGACTCGTGAACTCCAGTTTCAAGAACAAATACATCGCGGTAGCCATCGCCGCGGCCGTCCTGATCTCGCTCGCCGTCGGCGCGCTGGTGGTCTACGAAAATCGTGCGCAGCATGTTGCGCTGCTCGACTCCGCCGCCGCCGATTCGCGCGACCGCGTGCTCGGCGAGCTGACGCTGCGCGCCAGCGACACTGCCGGCCACGTCGCGGAACGCGTCGGCGACGCGATGCTCCGCGGCGACCGCGCCGCCATGACGGCCGCGCTGGAATCCTTCAAGCGCGACGACACCTTCATGGGCGTCGTCCTGCGCGATGCGTCCGGCCAGCCTGTCTACTCGTGGCACCGGCCGCGCAACGGCGCGGATTCGATCACGCGCAGCACGATCGCGCCGGTGCGCGCCGACCTGCTGACGATGCCCGGCGTGCAGTCGCCGACGACCATCGGCGAGGCGGAGGTGGAGATCCGTTCGCTCGAGGCATCGCCCGAGGCCGCGGCGTCGCGCACGCAGTTCGATTCGATGCAGCGCCGCCAGCTGCGCAAGGCGTTGACGTTCGCCGGCATCATCGGCGCGGCCGCGCTGATCATCGGCTTCGCGCTCGCCTGGTGGGCCGGCCGCCGCGTCCAGCAGCCGATCACCACGCTGATCAAGAGCGCCGACCGCATCGCGCAGGGTGACTACTCGCGCCCGATGGAAGTCGGCCGACGCGACGAGCTCGGCGAGTTGCAGGCCGCGCTCGAACGCATGCGGCAGAAGCTGCGCCAGACCACCATCAACAAGAACTACCTGACGAACGTGCTCGGCAGCATGACCGACGCGGTGTTCGTGACCTCGCCGGACGGCGTCATCCGCATGGCCAATCAGTCGGCCTGCAAACTGCTCGCCTGGGGCGAGGACGAGCTGGTCGGCCGCGGCATCGTCTCGATCCTCGACGAGCGCGAGCGCAACGAGTTCGACATGCTGCGTGCCTCGTCGGACACGCGCGAGACGGTCGTCAAGACGCGGCACGGCCAGACGATCCCGGTGGCGATCACCGGCTCGCAGATCACCACCGACGATCCGCAGTACCAGGGCACGATCTTCGTCGTGCGGAACGTCACCGAGCGGAAGCGGGCCGAGCGCCGCATCCGCTACCTGGCGCGCTACGACGCGCTGACCAAGGTGCCGAACCGGATGCAGTTCCAGCACCTGCTGCAACAGGCCATCGCGCGCGCCCTGCGCAACAAGACGTCGCTGGCGCTGCTGTACCTCGACATGGACCGCTTCAAGGAGATCAACGACACGTTCGGTCACGCCGCCGGCGACCGCACGCTCGAGATCCTCACCGAACGCCTGACGCGCGCGTTGCCGCAGGAGACCGTGATCGGCCGCTTGGCCGGCGACGAGTTCGCGATGTTCGTCGACGACCTCTCCGCGGATGCCGACAACCGCGGCACCGTCGCGCAGCTGGCGCGCAGCGTGCTCGCCGAGATCGGCCGCGCGTTCCAGCTGCAGGAACACGAGGTGTACCTCACGGCGTCGATCGGCATCGCGTTCTGCCCGCGCGACGCGGAGAACGTGATCGACCTGATCCGCAACGCCGACGCGGCGATGTACCACTCGAAGCAGAACGGCGGAAACTCCTTCGCGTTCTATTCGCCCGAGATGAACGCGGCCGCGGTCGAGCGGCTGATGCTGAAGAGCAAGCTGCGGCGTTCGCTGGAGCGCGACGAGTTCGTCGTGCACTACCAGCCGAAGGTCGATCTGCGCGACGGCCGCATCGTCGGCGCCGAGGCACTGCTGCGCTGGCGCCTGCCGGGCCACGGCGACATCCCGCCGTCGCTGTTCATCCCGCTGGCCGAGGAGACCAACCTCATCCTCGAAGTCGGCGAGTGGGTGCTGAACCGCGTGTGCCAGGACTACCGCGAGCTGCAGCAGACGGTGACGACGCCCGGCCGCATCTCGCTGAATCTCTCGCTGAAGCAGCTGCGCCAGGCGAGTTTCATCCTTCGCTTCCGCTCGGTGTTCCGCAAACACGGCGTGAGCCCGACCTGCTTCGAGCTCGAGATCACCGAGACCACGCTGATGGCCGACAGCAAGCGCACGCTGCACCTGCTCGACGAGCTGTACGCGATGGGCCTGCATCTCTCGATCGACGATTTCGGCACGGGGTATTCGTCGCTGTCGGCGCTGCAGCAGTTCCCGATCGGCACGCTGAAGATCGACCAGTCGTTCGTGCGCGATGTCGACGACGACGAGAGCGACGCGACCATCGTCCGCACGGTCATCGAGATGGGCCGCAGCCTCAAGATGAACGTGATCGCCGAGGGCGTCGAATCGCTCGGCCACCTGTATTTCCTGCGCCGCCATCACTGCGGCTTCGGCCAGGGCAAGTTGTTCGGCGAGCCGGTGACGCTCGAAGAGCTGCGCCTGCTGCTGGCCCGCCAGCAGGAAACCGGCCCGGCCTTCGCCGGCATGATCGCGCAGGCCGCGACCAGCGATCGTCTTGCGAAGCCGCGTCCGGCGTGAGCCGGCGCGAGGCGTGAGCGCTCGCCTGGTGCAGGCGAGCGCGGTCAGCCACCGCGCGCCCGAGACCTCGCGGGTCCCGCCTGCTCCCGGCCGCTGCCGTTACTTGGCGGCATCACCCTTTGCGTCGGACCGTCCCGGGCACTGCGTCAGCGGCACGGGTTTCGCGGCCGCGCTGCGCTCCAGCGCGTCGAGCACCGCGATGATCCGGCGGACGTTCGCGGCGTGATCGCTGAGGATCAGCGTGTTCGAGTCGGGATACGCGGCCATGTGCGCGGCCTGGGGCATCAACGGCCGCAACACCGGCACCGTCGACGCGGCGCAGACGTTCTTCACGGGCAATACGAACGTGACGAGCTCGTCAGCGGCGGCCTTGAAGTCGCGGTCCGTGTAGACCGGCGTCGGCAGCTGGCGCGACACGGCATCCGGCACGACGACGATCCACTCGCCCTGCTCGACGGCGGCGTACTGGTGCACGGTCAGGATGGCCAGCAGCTGGTTCCAGGTGAGCTTGTTCGGATCCATGCCGGCCAGCGGCACCTGCGCGCGCACGCGCGGATCGATGATGACCTGCTTGCCCGTGCGTTTCGCGAAACGCACGATGAGATCGGAGAGATCGGGTTCGGGGCAGGTCGCGCAGGACTCCGCCTTCGACATCGACATCGGCGTGGAATCGGCCGCGGCACCCGCGGCGAACGGCAACACCAACAGCGCCGCGAGGGCGAGGGTCGGCTGGATCTTCATGTTCTTCTCCCAGTGATTCGTCGCTAGCTAGTCTCGGCCGCCGCCGGGTGGCGGCGGAGCGAAGCCGAGTGTTTCGTTCCGATCGTCGTCCCAGAGCCGGTTGGGCTCGCCGCAGTCGATCACCCGCTTGCGGCACAACGTCTCGCGCCATTCGTACTTGATGAAATGCCGGGACTCCGCGGCGTTTTCGGCGACGAATTCGACCTCGTAGGCACGATCGGTGCGGCGTTCGCCGTAACCGGTGCCCACGGATTCATCGCGTGCGGCTGGCGCCGGCGACGAGGCGGCTCCCGCGGCGCGGCTCTTGTCCGCGGCGGCACGCTCCTCGTACGGCTGCATCACGCGCGGTGGCGGCTGCGGGACCTCGCGGTAGACCGCAACGGCAATCACGCCGCGAGCGGAGCGATCGCCGAACGCCTCCGAGTACGAATCCTTCCAGTCCGTGAAATAGAACTCGTTGATCTCGTCGAGACTGGCGCGCCAGCCGGCGAAGTCCTGCGTGTCGCCGGCGGCGACGACGTACATCGGCTCGTCGCGCCCCAGCTCGGACCGCTTGCCGTTGATGATGTTGCGGCCATCGACGGCGATGACGAGGCCGAGCCGCGCGCCGCTCGAATTGCGAACCCGCACCTCGTAGCGCGCGCCGCGTTCGGCCTGCAGGTACGATCGCCACGCACCATCCCGCGACTCGAGCGGGATCTCGCGGAAACCGCGCCCGTCCGGCGACACGATCTCCACCGACACCGGGGACGGCGAATGCGCCGCCGCCAGGCCCGAGAGCACCAGACATATCGAACCGAGCGTCAGGGTTTTCATGTGGGCGGTGAACGCGGCGACTCGGCGCGGCGGGTTAACGCGTAGAATCGCGGCCCCCGAACCCGTACCCCTCCCATGCTCGAACTCCGTGATCTGCGCCTGCGCCGTGGCGCCGCCGTCCTCATCGACAAGGCGAACCTGACCATCTTCCGCGGCGACAAGATCGGCATCGTCGGCCGCAACGGGACCGGCAAGTCGAGCCTGCTCGCGCTGCTGCGCGGCGATCTCGGACCGGATGGCGGCGACTACTCCGTGCCCGGCAAGCTCAACTTCGTGTCGGTGTCGCAGGAGCTGCCGCGCACCGAGGCCACGGTCATCGAATACGTGCGCAGCGGCGACACGCGCCTGATGGCGATCGAAGCCCAGCTCGAGAAGGCGCGCGCCGCCGACGACGGCATGAAGGAAGCCGAGCTGCTCGGCGACTACGATTCCGCCGGCGGCTGGACCTCGATCGCGCGCGCCGCGGAGCTGGCCGACGGTCTTGGCTTCGCGCCCGAGGACGTCGAGCGCCCCGTCAAACAACTGTCCGGCGGTCTGCAGATGCGCGCGAACATGGCCCGTGCGCTGATGTCGCGCGCCGACGTGCTGATGCTCGACGAACCCACCAACCACCTCGACCTCGACGCGGTGTTGTGGCTCGAGAGCTGGCTGCAGCGTTTTCCCGGCACGCTGCTGCTCGTCTCGCACGACCGCGAGTTCCTCGACGACATCGTCAACCGCATCGTGAACCTCGAGAACGGCCAGCTCACGCACTGGACCGGTAACTACACCGACTTCCAGCGCCAGCACGCCGCCAGCATCCAGCAGTCGGCGGCGATGGCCGCGCGCCAGGAGCGCGAGGTCGCGCGGCTGCACTCGTTCATCGACCGCTTCCGCGCGCAGGCCAGCAAGGCGCGCCAGGTGCAGAGCCGCATCAAGGCGCTGTCGAAACTCGAGACCATCGCGACCTACCAGGAGCTCGACACCTTCGAGTGGGAATTCGCGGCGGCGAACAAGCTGCCGCAGCCGCTGGTCACGCTCGACGGCGCCGATGCCGGCTACGGCGAGCGCCGCGTGCTGACGAACGTGTCGCGCTCGGTGAACCCGGGCGAACGCATCGGCATTCTCGGCCGAAACGGCGCCGGCAAATCGACGTTGATGAAGCTGATCTCCGGCGCGGTCGCGCCGCAGAACCTCGACGAGGGTGGCGAACGCGTCGCATCGCCCGAGCTCATCGTCGGCAACTTCGCGCAGCTCGAGGTGGATCGCCTCGACTCGCGCGACACGGCGCTGATCGCGCTGACGAACCGCATCGACGAGATGGGCGTGCGCTCGCAGTGGGACGAACAGCGCCGGCGCAATCACCTCGGCGGCTTCGGCTTCCGCGGCGATCGCGTGTTCGAACCGGTCGTGCATTTCTCGGGTGGCGAACGCGCGCGCCTCGCGCTGGCGATCCTGGTCGCCGAACGGCCCAACCTGCTGCTGCTCGACGAGCCCACCAACCATCTCGACTTCGAGATGCGGCACTCGCTGATCACCGCGCTGCAGGGGTTCGCGGGCGCGGTCATCGTCGTGTCGCACGATCGCGGGCTGCTGCGCAGCGTCTGCGACCAGTTCTGGCTGGTGGCCGACGGGGTCGTGCAGGACTACGACGGCGATCTCGACGACTACGCCACGTGGCTGGAGAAACGCGGCAGCGCGGCGACCACGCCCGCCGCGCCGAAGCCCGAGCAGAAACGCGAGAAGAAGCGCGACGGCGGCAACCGCGCCCGCGATCCGGGCCCGAAGCGCCAGGAGCTCAAGACATTAGAGACATCGCTGGCCAAGCTCGGCCAGGACCGGGACAAGCTCGAGAAGGAGCTCGCCGGACTCGACTATCAGCGCGATCCGGCCCATGCCCGCAAGGTGACGGAACGCCATACGGCGCTGTTGCGCGAGATCGAGCAGGCGGAGACCCGCTGGCTCGAGCTGTCGGAGCGGCTAGAATCGGCGGATGGCCGTTGAGCCAGAAGCCGAAGAGATAGGCATCGATCCATCTCCGCCGCCGGAACCGCCGAAAAAGCGGCGCTGGGGACGGCGCGTCGGCTACGCATTCCTCGCCGCGTGGATCGCAGTCGGCGCCTGGAACATGCTGAAGCCGCTGCCCGACGGCATGCGCGTGCGCGGCGACATCGTCGACACACCGCTCGGCGACGTGCATTTCCTCGCCGACGTCACCACCGCCGATGCCTTCGGCGCGCCGGTGGTCCGCCAGCAGATCTTCGACGCCACCTTCAGGATGATCGGCGAGGCGCGCGAATACCTCGTGCTGGATTTCTTCCTGTTCAACGCGCAGCGCGGCTCGATGCTCGATACGAAGCCGTACCGCGCGTTGTCCGGCGAGCTGCGCGACGCGCTGCTGGCGCGCAAGCAGGCCGTGCCGGGGCTGAAAGTGCTGGTGCTGGCCGACCCCGTCAACGACGTCTACGGCGGATTGCCGTCGAAGGACCTGGCCGCGTTGCGCACCGCCGGCATCGACGTGGTGCCGGTGGATCTGGACCGGCTGCGCGATCCGAACCCTATCTACTCCGCCTTCTGGCGGCTGACCATGAAGTGGTGGTCGGGGGACGGCGCCGGCGATGCGTTCCTGCCGAACCCGCTCGACGACGGGCCGGACCGCGTGTCGTTCGGCGCCTGGGCGCGCCTGCTGAACTTCAAGGCCGACCACCGCAAGGTGGTCATCGGCGACGATGGCCAGGGCGGCATCACCGGCCTCGTGATGTCCGCGAATCCGCACGACGCCAGCGCGCTGAACTCCAACGTCGCGCTGCGCGTGTCGGGCGCTGCGTTGTCGCCGCTGCTGGCGAGCGAGCTGGCGCTGGCGCGCGCCTCCGGCTGGCGCGGCGACTGGACGCCGCCCGAACCGAAGCCCGTGACGCCCCCGGCCCCGGAGAACGTGGCGCGCGTGCAGACGCTGACGGAAGGCGAGATCCGCGCGGCCGTCGTGCGCAACCTCGGCAGCGCGGGCGTCGGCGACGCCATCGACGTCGCGATGTTCTATCTATCCGACCGCGAGATCATCCAGGCGCTGCTCGCGGCGGCGCGGCGCGGCGTCGCCGTGCGCGTGATCCTCGATCCCAACAAGGATGCGTTCGGCCGCGAGAAGAACGGCATCCCGAACCGCTCGGTGGCCGCGGAGCTGTCGGCGGCGTCGGAAGGCGCGATCCGCGTGCGCTGGTTCCGCACGCACGGCGAGCAGTTCCACACCAAGCTGCTGGCGATGCGCACCGCGAACGAGTTCTGGTTCACGCTGGGCTCCGCCAACATGACGCGGCGGAACATCGGCGACTACAACCTCGAGGCGAATCTCGCGGCCAGCGTGCCGCCGAACGCCGAGATCGCGACGACCATCAACACGTGGTTCGACCAGCTGTGGAACAACCGCGGCCCGCCGGACCACGAATACACGACCGACATCGGCACGTTCGCCGATCCGTCGCAGGGAACCTACTGGCTGTACCGCCTCATGGAAGGCACGGGCCTGTCGACGTTCTAGGCGCGGGCGCTCAGTTGGCGGCGGCCGCGGGTGCGGCCGGCGCGTCGGGCGTCTCGCGCGGCTCGTTGGCCACGGCGGCCACCGCCTGTTTCTCGACTTCCGCCACGGCCGCCGTCGCCGCCTTCTCGAACGCGGCGACGACCTCGTTCAGGCGATCCGCGCCGGCCTGCGCCGAGCCCTGCGCCGTGAAGCTGGACAGCAACTCGCGATCGCGATGCCGGCCGAGCGTGCAGTCGAAGGCGACGAACACCATCGGCGCGCCGCCGCTCCCGCTTCGAGAAGCGGTGTAGTCGGATTCGAAGCGACGCAGCGTGCAACGCAGGTTGTACTTCGGCGCGTACGGCGCGGTGTCGTCGAACACCGCGGAGAACGCGCCACTGGCCCGGAGGCCATCAACGATAAAGCTGCCGATCATGTCCGGCGCCGGCGCCGCCCAGCGGCTGGCGGCATAGACGTCGAAGCGGCTGTCACTGCGCAGCAGCACGATGCGGTCGGAGTCGAGGCCGGGCCCGGCTTTCGGCCGCTGCAACAGCACGCTGCCGGCCGGCGACGGGTTCGTGGGCGTGGTCGCTTCGCGCGCCGGCAGCCGCAGGACGTACGCCTGCGGCGCGGGCAACTCGCTCTCGAGCAGGCTGCCGCAACCGGACACCGCGACACACACCAGCAGACAGGACAGGCGGAACTTCATCGCGGAATCTCCACGCCGCGGTAAGTCGGCTCGTACAACAGCTGCGACGGATCGGCCTTGAGGCTGCGCGACAACTCGCTGAACTCCTGCGCGGCCTGGCGGCTGTCGCGCAGCAGCCGTTCGATCTCCGGCAGGCTGTCGCGCAGGAACAGGCCGAGATCCTCGCGGTGATCGGCCATGAGCTTGTCGAGGTTCGCGGTGGTCTTCGCGAGGTTGTCCGAGATGGCGCGCACGCGCTCGGACGCGGCCGCGAGATTCGGGCCGGAGGTGTCGATCAGCTGGCGCGCGCCGGCCGCGGCGGCGCGCACGTCGACCAGCGTAGCCTGCAGGTCCGCGACCACCTGGTCCGCATTGCGCATGGTCTTCGGCAGCGTGGCGGCGCTCTCTTCGAGGTGCTTCATCGTATTGGAGAACGCGAGGATGTTCTGGTCGGACAACACGCGCGTCGCGCGCTCGGTGACCTCCGTGGCGCGACCGACCAGATCCGGCAGGCTCGACAGCAGCCGGTCGAAATTCGACTGCACGGAATCGATGACCGGGTACTGCTCGCTGGGCACCGCCGGCATGCGGCCCTTGGAGTTGTTGGCCGCGAGCAGGTCGATGTACAGCAGACCGGTGACGCCCTGCATCGACAGCGACGCCAGCGTGTCCTTCGAGATCGGCGTGTGCTCGTCGATGTCGGCGATGACCTGCACGCGGTCGTTGGCCCGCTTGTCGATGCGGATCGCGACGACGCGGCCGACCTCGACGCCGAGGTAACGCACGGTGCTGCCGCGGTTCAGTCCCGAGACGCTGCCCTCGAAGTAGATCTCGTAGCGCAGGTAATCGCGTGCGTCGCTCGAGCCCGCGTACCACCAGACGAAGAACGCGGCCATGGTCGCGACCAGCAGCACGAAGGCGCCGACGGCGGTGTAGTTAGCCTCACGCTCCATGCTTGTCGCCTTCCTCGTGGCCGAATCGTTGCGCGCGTTCGCCGTGGAAATAAGCCTGGATCCACGGGTGCGGGTTGGCGGCGATGCCGGCCAGCGTGTCGCTCGTCATCCTGCGGTCGATGATCACCCCGACACGATTGCAGGTTCTGAAGATGGTGTCGAGATCGTGCGTGATCATGATGACGCTGAGGCCTAGCTGCTCGCGCAGGTCCATCAGCAGCTCGTCGAAGGCCGCGGCGCTGATCGGGTCGAGGCCGGCGGTCGGCTCGTCGAGCATCAGCAGCTGCGGATCGAGCGCCAATGCGCGGGCCAGCGCCGCGCGCTTGATCATGCCGCCCGAGAGCTGCGCCGGGTACTTCCTCGCCGCCTCGTCCGGCAGTCCGACCAGTCGGACCTTGAGCAGCGCCAGCTCCTCGAGCGCGCGCGGCGACAGCTGCAGGTGCTCGAGCATGGGCAGCTGCACGTTCTGCAGCACCGTCAGCGCGGAGAACAGCGCACCCTGCTGGAACGTCACGCCGTAGCCGGCCTTGATCTCCTTGAGCTCGTCGGGCGTGCGCTCCTTCAGCGCGCGGCCCATCAGCTTCACCTCGCCGGATTGCGGCCGTTGCAGGCCGAGGATCGACCGCAGCAGCACCGACTTGCCGGAGCCCGAACCACCGACGATGCCGAACACTTCGCCGCGCAGCACCGTCATGTCGAGGCCGTCGTGCACGATCTGGCTGCCGAAGCGGTTCACCAGCCCGGTGACTTCGACGATCGGTTCGGCGTCGGCGGGGATCGGCGTCTGGGCCATCAGATGTCCAGCTGCCAGAACACGATCGCGAAGATCGCATTGGCGAAGATGACCAGGAAGATGGACTGCACCACCGCGACGGTGGTCAGTCGACCGAGCTCGCGCGACGAATCGCGCACCTGCAGGCCGCGGTACGTGCCGGAAAGGGCGATCAACAGGCCGAAGAACGGCGCCTTGATGATGCCGACCCAGAAGGTGGTGGGCGCGATCGCATCCTGCACGCGATCGAGATACAGCGGCAGCGGCATGTCGAGCAGCAGGTTGCACAACACGGCGCCGCCCGCGAGCCCGATGCCGTCGGCGATGACCGCCAGCAGCGGCATCGCGATGACCAGTCCGACGACGCGCGGCACCACCAGCACTTCGTGCGTCTCGACGCCGATCGCATGCAGCGCGTCGATCTCCTCGTTGAGCTTCATCGCGCCGATCTCGGCGGCGAACGCGCTGCCACTGCGGCCGGCAACGATGATGGCGGTCAGCAGCACTGCCAGCTCGCGCAGGACGCCCACCGTGACGATGTCGACGACGAAGATCTCCGCGCCGTACTGCCGCGCCTGCTGCGCGGCGATGTACGCGATGATCACGGTGATCAGGAACGCGATCAACGAGACGATCGGGATCGCGGTGATGCCGGTCTCGTAGACGTGGCGCGCGATGGAGGCGGGCCGCAGGCGGTGCCAGCTCGTGCAGGCGCGCAACCAGGCGACGACCGCGCGGCCGATGAAGTTCAGCGCGTACTTGACGGTGATCAGGCGGCGCGTGACGTGCCGGCCGAGCGCGCTCACCGGTTCGAACGTCGACTCCGAAGATGACGACGGCGCCGCGCGGCGGCGGCCCTTGAGCGTGGCGTCGATCAGTTCGAGCTGTCCGGGCGGCGTGCCCTCGAAGCTCACCTCGGCGCCGGCCTTCTCGGCGGTCCGCAGCCATTCGCGCAGCGTCCAGGCGCCGGCGAGATCCAGCACGACGGTTTCCGGCACGGTGACGACGATGCGGCGCGCGCCATCCAGCGGCTGCGCGGCGAGCTCGGCATCGATGGCGGGCAGCGATGGGCCGCGCCACTCGCCGGCCAGCTCGACGTGCAGGGAATCTCCGTCCCGGTGGGCGCTCAAAAACATGCGGCCCGCAGTGTAACCCGCGGGCCGCATGGGTCGTTGTCAGCTGATGAGACTTGTCAGCTCTCGTCGCGATACCGGCGCAGGCGGATCGCGACGAATACCAGCGCGGCGGTGACGGCGAGCCCGATCCACAGCTCGGCGCTCAGGAACAGGCCGGAGAGGTTCAGGTGCGACAACACGTCACCTACCGCCGGCACTTCCTCGGCGCTGCTGCGCGTACCGACGTTCAGCGCGTTCGGGTCGACCTTCAGCAGCTGGGCGAATCCACTGAACCGCCAGCCGAGGAAGTCGAACACGTGCACGCTGTGCAGGAAGAAGCCTTCGAGCGCGCCGAGCGCGATCGGCGGCAACACCGCCCACAGGAACACGTTGCGGCGCGCCCAGCTCGACATCACCAGCAGGTAGCCGGCGATCGGCGCATACCAGAGCACGCTGCCCAGCGTCAGCACCAGCGCCGTCGCCAGCGACTTGATCCACGCCAGGATGGACAGGTCCGGCAACGCCGCGCCGATCACGGTCCCGTGGAAGCGCACCCAGACCAGTAACACCATCAGCAGCTGCATCGCGGCCGCGAGCAACAAGGCTCCCGCCGGCACGACGACCAGCGCGACCAGCAGCTTGGTGATCACGACCTGCGCGTCCGAGATCGGCAGCGACTTCCAGAACAGGATGCTGCGATCGCGCCGCTCCGCGTACAGGCAGTCGATGAGATAGAAGAACACGACGATGCAGGTGAACGTGGTCACGAGGCCCGTGATCGCGAGATACGAGAACGCGAAGAACGCGTCCTTGTCTCCCGTCGCGCGCAACGTGTGCTGGTTCGCCTCGGCGATCGCGTTCTCGACCTCGTGCCGGTCCCGCTCGCTCATCTGCGACATTGTCTGGGCGTCGGGCCCGATCACGGCGCCGTGGTCACCGAGGTGGTTCGGCACGACGACGAGCACCGTCCACGCGAACAGCAGCGTGATGATGCCCACCCAGACGAGCGGCGCGATCCACAGCGAGCGGTGCTCCCAGAATTCGCGGCGGACGTGTATGACGAGCGAGTTCATGCGGCCTCCTTCGCAGCGGCGCCGGCCGGGCCGGGCGGCGACATCATGGCGACGAACAGGTCGGCGACCGACGGCGCGCGCGTTTCACCGAGCGCGGCCAGGTCGCTTTCCTTCACGCCGTCGAACAGCATTGCGACGCGGCCGAACACCTCGCGCTCGTAGAAAGGCTTCAGGGTGCGGGCGCGGTCGACGTTGCCGGCGGACGGCACCAGCTGCACGAAACGTTCGCCCAGCGTCTCCATCTGCGCGTCCAGCGCGATCCGGCCGTGCTGGATGAACAACACGTCGGTGAGGATGTTCTCGATCTCCTCGACCTGGTGCGTGGTCACGAGGATCGTGCGTTCCTTGTTGAAGTAGTCGTTCAGCAGGTTGTCGTAGAACGAGCGGCGGAAGAGGAGGTCGAGGCCGAGCGTCGGCTCGTCGAGCACCAGCAGCTTCGCGTCGATCGCGAGGATCAGCGCGAGATGCAGCTGCGTGACCATTCCCTTCGAGAGCTGGCGCACCTTCTTGTGCATCTTGATGTCGGTCTTCGCCAGGAAGTCCTCGGCGCGCTTGCGATCGAAGCGCGGGTGCACGCCGGCGACGAAGTCGACGGCCTGCTTGACGCTGATCCAGCGCGGCAGCACCGCCACGTCGGCGATGAAGCACACCTCTTTCATGAGCGCGTCGCGCTGCGTGCGCGGATCGAGGCCGAGCACCTTGAGCTCGCCGTCGAACGCGGTGAGTCCGAGGATGGCCTTGATGGCGGTGGTCTTGCCGGCGCCGTTCGGGCCGATCAGGCCGACGATGCGGCCGGCGGCCACGTTGAAATCCACTCCGCGCAGCACCGGCGTGTCGCCGTAGTGCTTCGAGAGTCCACGAGCTTCAATGATTGCTGTCATCTTCTTCGCCTGCTTTGACTTGAGTCGGGAACGGCTGCGACATCGGGGCTGCCTTGGCGCCGCTCTTCATGAGTTCTTCGGTGGTGAAACCGAGCCGCGTGATGGTCGCGTAGATCTTCGGCCATTCCGTTTCCAGGAATGCCACCCGCTCATCTTTCATGAGCACCTGCCGCGCGCCTTCGATGACGAACATGCCGAGACCTCTCTTCTTTTCGACCAGCTCCGCGTCGACCAGCTGCTGGTATGCCTTGAGGACCGTCAGCGGGTTGACCCGGAACTCGGCGGCGACCGCGCGCACCGAGGGCAGCGGATCACCCTCTTTGAGGACTCCCTCGAGGATCATCGCGACCACCCGGCGGCTCAGCTGCCGGTAGATCGGTTGGTTATCTTCCCACTGCGGGTCCATGGGTTCTCCCGTCCTATCAGCGCACCAGCGCGCTGACGACGTTCAGGAAGCCGGCGCTGCCGTGCGTCAGCTGCGCGGTACGCGTCGCGTCGACGAAGGTCCAGCTGACGAGCATCGTCAGCATCAGCGCGGCGACGGCGCTCGCGACGACCTTGGTCATGGCGGCGGGGTTCAGGTTGTTGTTCACGGTGTTCATGGTCATCTCCTCGGTTGCTCTGTTTTGCTGGCGCTCTGCCCTGTGCAATTCGCCTCGCGTCTTGGTGTTATATATAACTACAACACCAACTCAGAAGCAAGCCCTTAACCCGAAATTTTTGGGTGGTGCGTTGCAATCCCTGAGGCGGAAGTTCCGTCACCGGGGGCCAGCATGGGATCCAAGTTCCTGTTTATCTTGGGAATTGTCGCCGCTCACAGCGCCATCGCGTCGTTCCTCGTCAACGAGGAAATGCCCCATCAGCGGACGCTCGTCAGCAGTTGCTCCAATTCACCCGACACCGCCCTGCCGGACTTCACGCCGCGCCAGGAGGTGTACGCGGCCAACTTCATGCGGGTCGCGTCGGTCACCGAGGCGTGGCAGCCGTGAATGCGGTCGTTTTCGGTTTCGAGGACACGATGACTGGTCTCACTACTCCGGAAACGCCCATCCGCTTCGCGCGCGTCGAGCCCGCGCGTAGAGTCGCGGCGATGAGCGATGACGACGACGCGCAACTGATGCTCGCGTACGCGCGCGGCGAGATGCGCGCGTTCGAGACTCTGTATTCGCGCCATCGCGGCGCGTTGTATCGCTATCTCATGCGCCAGTCGCGCGACAACGAAGTGGCCAACGACCTGTTCCAGGAAGTATGGAGCCGCGTCATCGTGAATCGCGCGCGTTACGAACCGCGCGCGAAATTCCGCACGTTCCTCTTCACGCTTGCCCACAACTGCTTCATCGATCATTGTCGCCGCTCGAAGGCGCGGCCCGGCGGCACGAACATCGACGACGCCGACGCCGCGGACCTGCTGCCCGCGGAGGACGAGATGCGGCCCGACCGGAAGCTCGAACGCGAAGAAGCCGGCGCGCGATATCGCGCGGCGCTCGCGACGCTGCCGCCCGAGCAGCGCGACGTCTATCTACTGCACGAGGAGTCGGATCTGTCGCTCGAGGAGATCGCGCGCGTGACGGGCGTCGGCGCCGAGACGGCGAAGAGCCGGCTGCGCTACGCCGTGGGCAAGCTCAAGGCGGCGCTGTCCGTCGCGGAGGCCTGAGGCGATGACCGGTCACGACGACGAATTCGAGGATTTCCTGCGACGCCGGCGCCCGATGTTCGGCCGCGCCGACGACGCGCTCGAGCCGCCCGCGGAGCTCGATCGCGTCGTGCTGCGCCAGGCACGCGAGGCGATCGAAGGCGAACGGCCGCAACGGCTGTTCCGCGCGCCGGGCTGGGGCATGCCGGTCGCGCTGGCCGCGACGCTCGTGCTCGCGTTCACCGTCATCCTGCGCGTCGAAGCCCCGCCGAAAGCCGAACCCCGCGGCGAGGTGACGGTGCAGGCCGTGTCACGGCAGGTCGAGATGTCTGCCGATTCGGCCGCGCCGGCAGCGGCGCCCGCGGTTCCCATGGCTTCGTCCGCGCCGGCCGAGGCGCGCCGCTTCGAAAAGCTCGCGGACGCCGCGCGTCCCGCGGCACCGCCGTTCGTGTCGGAGGCGGAAGCCGCGCGTTATTCGCAACCCATGGCCGGTCGCAGTGCCGCGAACGATGCGCGCGTGAGCACCGGCGTCGTCATCGACGGTCAGCGCGCGGACGTCACGCCCGACGGCGAATTGCGCAGCGAGTCGGTCACCGCGGCGGCGTCCGCGCCGGCCGCGGGCCCCGCGTATCGCCGCGAGGCGAAGACCTGGCTGGCCGAGATCGAGCGACTGCGTGCCGAGGGCGACGTGCTGCGCGCCGACGCGGAGCTGGCCGAATACAAGCGTCAGCACCGGGCCTACGCCGTCGCTCCCGATCGCTGAACGCGCCGGTATGCGCCGGGTGTTTCCCGTCAGGCGGGCGAGGCGCTTCCCGGGTTAGAATTCGGCCCCGTTTTTCGGCTCTATTCAGCTTTCCTGGGAGTTCCGTCGATGAAACCCGCCGTCAATGTCGCCATCACCGGTGCCGCCGGTCAGATCGGTTATGCCCTCGCCTTCCGCGTCGCCTCGGGCCAGATGCTCGGCGCGGACACGCCGATCAATCTGCACCTGCTCGAGGTCACGCCGGCGCTGCCGCAGCTCGCGGGCGTCGTGATGGAGCTCAACGACTGCGCGTTCCCGACGCTGAACAAGATCGTCGCGACGGATGACGCGAAGGTCGCGTTCAAGGATTGCCACGCCGCGCTGCTGGTCGGCGCGCGTCCGCGCGGTCCCGGCATGGAACGCAAGGACCTGCTGATGGCGAACGCGCAGATCTTCTCCGCGCAGGGCAAGGCGATGAACGAGGTCGCGGACCGCAACATCCGCGTGCTCGTCGTCGGCAACCCGGCCAACACGAACGCGATGATCGCGCGTGCCAACGCGAAGGACCTGAACCCGCGCAACTTCACCGCGATGACGCGCCTCGATCACAACCGCGCCGTCTCGCAGCTCGCCGAGAAGACCGGCAGCCACGTGACGAAGGTGCGCAAGATGCTGATCTGGGGCAACCACTCGGCCACGCAGTACCCGGACCTGAACTTCTGCACCGTCGACGGCAAGGCCGCGCACTCGCTGGTCGACCGCAAGTGGTACGAAGACACCTTCATCCCGACCGTGCAGCAGCGCGGTGCCGCCATCATCAAGGCGCGCGGTGCGTCGTCGGCCGCATCGGCCGCGTCCGCCGCCATCGACCACATGCGCGACTGGCACCTCGGCACCGCCGCCGACAACTTCATCAGCATGGCCGTGCCGGCCGACGGCAGCTACGGCATCAAGGAAGGCGTGGTCTATTCATACCCCGTCACCTGCGCGAACGGCGACTACAAGGTCGTGCAGGGCCTCGCGGTCGACGACTTCTCGCGCGGCCGCATGGACGCCACGGACAAGGAACTGCGCGAAGAGCGCGACGGCGTCCGGGACCTGATCTGATCAGCGCAGCCGCGCGGCCTTGAGGCCGAGCGGCATGCGGATCGGTCGCGGCGCGGAGTCCGTCCAGATCTCCGCGAGCGCGGCCTGCAGCAACGGCACCGGATCGGTGCCGTTCGCTTTTTTGTACCGCGCCGTCGCGGACCAGCTGCTGACGTAGCCCAGCACCTGCGCCGCCGTCCACTCGAGCGCGAGCGCGAAATCCGGCGCCGGCAGGGGCTCGAAACCCAGCGCCGCCGGGAACGGCGGCAAGGTCGAGTAGTTCGATTCGATGTGCCGCCGCTCGGGCGGCCAGTACGACCCGACGACGTCCGTGTAGAAGGCCAGGAACCGCGCATCGAACGCCGGATCGACGAAGCGCGGCCGCGGGTAGTTCCAGACGGCGAGCACCGCGCCCGGCTTCATGACACGCCGCGCCTCCGCGTAGAACGCGTCGACGTCGAACCAGTGCAGCGCCTGCGCGACGGTGACGAGGTCCACCGATCCGCCGGTCAAGCCGGAATTCTCCGCGGGCGCCACCGAGTAGCTGACTCGCGGGTGCGGTTTCGCCGCGGCGATCTGTTCGGCGGCGACGTCCGTCGCGTGGACCTTCGTGAAGTGTCCGGCCAGCGAGACGCTGGCCTGGCCGCTGCCGCAACCGCAATCCCACACGGCGTCGTGGCGCGGCGCGACGCTCGCGAGCCACGCGAACAGCTCGGGTGGATAGCCCGGGCGGAAGTCCGCGTACTCGCGAGCGACGGTCGTGAACAGCGCGGCATTCGTCATGCCGCGCAGTTTTACGCCTGCGTCAACGCCGATCCAAGCGCGCGACGCGCCGGGACCTCCGCGGCGCGGGCCGCGAAGGCCTGCAGCGCGACGGCCACCGACACGACGATCAGGAACAGCGGGTATTCCCACCCGCCACCGGCGGCGCTGAACACCCAGCCGTTGCCCGAGTGCACCCAGAACGCACCGGCCAGCACCGGCAGCAGCGCCAGTGACACCCAGCCGGTTTTGATGTTGGCCAGCAGCAGGATGCCGCCCGTGACTTCCGCGGCGATGACGACGTAGGCAGTCGCGGCCGGCAGTCCCAGCGACGCGAAGTAACCCGCGGTGCCGGCGAAGCCGAACGTGAAGACCTTCAGCACGATGCTGTGCGTGAGGTACATGACGCCGAGCGAGATGCGCAGCAGGGCCGCCGAGGCGGTGTTTCCATGATTGATCAAGGCGGACATCGGACTCTCCCGAAGAATTCGCGTGATTGCGATGGGAGGAAGTCTCCGCTGGCGTGCTTGCAAACGCATTGGAGCCGGGGCAAGTTTCGTTTGCATGGCTGCAAATGAAGGCTCGCTCGCCGTCGAGGACCTGCCGCTGATCCTGGCGTTGTCGCGCGAGCGCACGCTGGCCGGCGCCGCGGAGCGCATGGACGTCGATCTCTCGACCGTGTTCCGCCGGCTCAATGCGCTCGAGACGCGGCTGCGCGTGCGGTTGTTCGACCGTTCGGCGCGCGGCTACCAGCTGACCGCGGCCGGCGAGCGCGCCGCGGCGGCGGCGGAACGCGTCGAGACCGAGTTGCTGAGCCTCGACCGCGAGATCAGCGGCCGCGACCAGCAATTGTCCGGGCGCCTGCGCATCACGGCCTCGGAGACGTTGTCGCACGCGGTGCTGCCGCCGCTGCTCGCGACCTTCCACGCCGAGCACCCGCGCATCGAGATCACGCTGGCCATCGACAACCGCATCATGGACCTGTCGCGCCGCGAGGCCGACATCGCCCTGCGCGTGCGCCGACCCACCGATCCCACGTTGTTTGGCCGGCGGTTGACCGGCGTCGCCTGGGCGTTCTACGCGCCGGCGGCCTCGACCGGCACGCTGCGCAAGGACGGCCGCTCTTACAACTTCGCCCGGCACACCGTCATCGGCTGGGACGAGCCGGCGCGCATCGTCGCCAGCGACTGGATCGCGAGCCACGTGCCGGCGGAGCGCATCGGCTTCCGCTGCAACAGTCTCGTGAACCAGCTCGACGCGGCGCGCGCGGGGCTCGGCATCGCGCTGCTGCCCGTGTATCTGGCCGACCGCGATGCCGGCGTGCGCCGGATCTCGCCGGTCCTGCCGGATCTCTCCAGCGAGTTGTGGATCGTCACGCACCAGGATCTCAAGAACACCGCGCGCATCCGCGCCTTCCTCGCGAGCGTCGGCGACGCGATCGCGGCGGACCGGCGCCGCTTCGAAGGGCAGGCCTGAAGGCGCGCGGGAAAAGAAGTTATAGTTTCGTCCTCACACGAGGGGCATCCCATGCTTGGCGCCACCCTGGTCATCCTTTCCCTGATCGCCGCCGCCGCGTACGTCGCGAAGATCGGCACGGGCTTCACGCTGGTCTTCATCGGCGCCGTGCTGTTCATGGCCTACAAACGGCTGCCGCTCATCGTGTTCACGGCGGTGTTCACGGTGCTGCTCGCCGCGTACACGTTCGTGCCGCCCGCCTACGGAGTCTGGAAAGGGTTCCTCTGGGTGATGCTGGCCACGTTGTGGCTGTTCACGATCCGCCCGCTGCGCAAGGCCATCATCTCGCGGCCGTTCCTCAAGGCGTACATGCGCCTGCTGCCGTCGATGTCGCAGACGGAGAAGGAAGCGCTCGAGGCCGGCACCGTGTGGTGGGATGGCGAGCTGTTCTCCGGCAAGCCGCGGTTCGAGAAGCTGCTGGCGAGCAAGGCGCCGGTGCTCACCGCCGAGGAGCAGGCGTTCCTCGACGGTCCCTGCGAAGAGTTGTGCCGCGTCTACGACGACTGGGAAGTCACGCACAAGCGCGCGGACATGCCGAAGCACATCTGGGATTTCCTGAAGCAGAAGGGCTTCTTCGCGATGATCATCCCGAAGCGCTACGGCGGGCTCGAGTTCTCCGCGTACGCGCATTCGTGCGTGCTCGTGAAGCTCGCCAGCCGCTCGGGACTGCTGGCCGCGACCACGGCCGTGCCGAATTCGCTCGGCCCGGCGGAGCTGCTCAACCACTACGGCACCGACGAGCAGAAGAACTTCTATCTACCGCGCCTGGCGAAGGGTGAAGAGGTGCCGTGTTTCGCGCTGACCGGCCCGCGCGCCGGCTCGGACGCGGCGTCTCTGCCGGACACCGGCATCGTCTGCCGCGGCCAGTGGCAGGGGCAGGAGATCGTCGGCCTCAGGCTCAACTTCTCGAAGCGGTACATCACGCTGGCGCCGATCGCGACCGTCGTCGGCCTCGCGTTCCGCATGTACGACCCCGACAAACTACTCGGCGAGAAGACCGATCACGGCATAACCTGCGCGCTGATCCCGCGCGACACGCCGGGACTGTCGATCGGCCGCCGCCACTTCCCGCTGAACGTGCCGTTCCAGAACGGCCCGCTGGCCGGCAAGGACGTGTTCGTGCCGCTCGACTTCATCATCGGTGGTCCGAAGATGGCCGGCCAGGGCTGGCGCATGCTGGTGGAGCAGCTGTCGGTGGGCCGCTGCATCTCGCTGCCGTCGAATGCGACCGGCGGCGCGAAGGCCGGCGTGTTCGCCTCGGGCGCATACACGCGCATCCGCCGGCAGTTCAACATGCCGGTCGGCAAGTTCGAGGGCGTCGAGGCCGTCATCGCACGCATGGTCGGCTACACCTACACGATGGACGCGGCGCGCAGCGTGACCGCGGGGGCGATCGACGGCGGCGAGAAACCGTCCGTGCCCTCGGCGATGCTCAAGTACCACGTCACCGAGATGGGCCGGCAGGTCGCGAACGACGCGATGGACGTGCACGGCGGCAAGGGCATCCAGCTCGGGCCACGCAACTATCTCGGCCGCAGCTACCAGGTGGTGCCGGTCGCGATCACGGTGGAAGGCGCGAACATCCTGACGCGCTCGCTGATCATCTTCGGCCAGGGCGCCGTGCGCTGCCATCCGTTCGTGCTGAAGGAGATGAACGCGGCGAAGAATCCCGATCGCAAGCAGGGCGTCGACCAGTTCGACGACGCGTTGTTCGGCCACATCGGCTTCACGATCAGCAACGCGGTGCGGTCGTTCGTGATGGCGCTGACGCATGCGCGCTTCACGCACGTGCCCGAGGTCGGCGAGACCAAGCGGTATTACCAGCACATCGTGCGGTTCTCGTCGTCGTTCGCGTTCGCCGTGGACGTGGCGATGCTGACGCTGGGCGGCTACCTGAAGAAGAAGGAGAACCTCTCGGCGCGGCTCGGCGACGTGTTGTCGTCGATGTACCTCGCGTCGATGGTGCTGAAGCACCATGAAAACCAGGGCCGGCCGGCCGACGACCTGCCGGTCGTCGAATGGGCCTGCCGCAACCAGCTGTACAAGGCGCAGGAACAGCTGCACGACTTCCTGCGCAACTTCCCCAACCGTTTCCTCGGCGGCGTCATGCGCGCGCTGATCTTCCCGGGTGGCCGCGCATACTCCGCGCCCAGCGACCGTCTCGGCCGCACGCTCGCGGACTCCGTGCTGAACGCCACCGACGTGCGCGACCGCCTGTGCCGCTTCGTCTATCGCACGCTCGAGCCGACGAACGCGCTCGGCCTGCTGCACGAGGCGCTGGTGATGTCGCAGTCCGCGGAGCCGCTGGAGAAACGCATCCGCGTCGAGGGCGTGAAGACCGGCAAGGTCACCGCGCTCGACCCGCCGGGCCAGATCCAGCAGGCGCTGGCGCAGGGCATCATCTCGGAGACCGAGGCCGCGATGCTGCGCGACTATGATCGCAAGGTCATGGAGCTGATCAGCGTCGACGACTTCGAGCCGCACGAGCTGGCCGCCCATGCCGGATCGGACGGGGCCGGATCCGACGACGCCGTCGCGGCAAACTACCCCGGCCAGGTTGCCTGAGCGTCGAGGAGTTCCGCTGAGCGACCTGCCCGTCCCGAGCCCGCCCGCCGCGCCGCCCGTCCCGGTAGTCAGCCTGCCGGAACCGCCGGCGCCGCAGACGCTCGTCTGCGCGAACTGCGGCCAGTCGCTGGCCGGCGAGTACTGCGCCGCCTGCGGCCAGCGGCACGAGCCGCACGTGCACACCGTCGGCCATTTCGCCGGCGAGGCGTTCGAGAGCATCTCGCACGCCGATTCCCGCCTGTGGCGCACGCTGCTCTATCTACTGATCCGGCCCGGCTTCCTGACCCGCGAATTCTTCGCCGGCCGGCGCGTGCGCTATCTGCCGCCGTTCCGCCTGTACCTGGTGATCAGCGTGCTGTTCTTCGTCGTCATCGGACTCGGTGGCGGCGACAAGGACGAGATCGAGATCGCGAAGCCGAAGACCGCCGAGGACGTCGCGGCGTTCAACGCCGTCGCCGACCAGTTCGCGGCGAAGAAATTCGGGCCGATGTCCGAGGAGCAGAGCGCGAAGGTGGCGGCGCAGCTGCGCGCCATCGCCGCGAAGCAGGCCGCGGAGATCGAGGCGAAACAGGCCGCGAAGGATGGCAAGGTCCCGGCGGCGGCTGGCGCGACCGGTGCCGCGGCCAAACCGGCCGACGACGCCGACGACAAGGACGTCAACCTGATGACCGGCGAAGGCGTCGAGAACGGCATCAGCCAGTTCTGCGCGGACTTCTCGATCGGCGACGCCAAGGACCCGACGCCGAAGAACGCGAACCGCAAGAGCGTGTCGCGCTGGTGCAAGCGGTTCAGCGAGCGCGGGGCCAGCGCGGTCGGCGAGGCGATCGCGCACAACATCCCACGCGCGATGTTCGTGTTCCTGCCGTTGCTGGCGCTGTGCATGAAGGCCCTGTACTGGCGGCCGAAGCGCTACTACGTCGAGCACCTGTTGTTCCTGATCCACAACCATGCCTTCGTCTTCCTGACGATGGCCATCGTGATGTTGATCGGCATGATCCCGTTCGTCGGCGACTACGCCTGGCCGGTGTACTGGGCAGCGTTCTTCTACATGGCGTGGTACATCTACCGCGCGATGCGCAACGTCTACGGCCAGGGCCGCGCGCTGACGCTCGCCAAGTATTTCACGCTGTTCTGGGTGTACTTCTTCGCCGGCTTCGGCGTGTTCCTACTCACCGCCATCTACAGCGCGATGACGTTCTGACCCTTCACGAGGAGATTCCCATGCGTGCCACCACCCTGATCTGCACCCTCGCCGCCACCGCGCTGCTCTCGCTGCCCGTGCTCGCCGACCGCACGCCCGCGCCGGCCGGCGCCGAGGTGTACATCGTGTCGCCGAAGGACGGCGCGAAGGTGAAGAGCCCCGTCACCGTCGTGTTCGGGTTGAAGGGCATGGGCGTCGCGCCCGCCGGCATCAAGTTCGACAACACCGGCCACCACCACCTGCTGATCGACAGCGAGCTGCCGGCCGATCTCTCGCAGCCGCTGCCGGCCAACGAGAAGACCGTGCATTTCGGCAAGGGCCAGACGGAAACCAGCCTGACGCTGACGCCCGGGAAGCACACGCTGCAGCTGGTGCTCGGCGATTCGCTGCACGTGCCGCATGACCCGGCCGTGGTGTCGAAGAAGATCACCATCACGGTGGAGTGACCGCCACGGTTCGACGCGGTAAAAGGCGGTCATGACCGCCCCGCGCGCCATCCTGCACGTCGATATGGACGCGTTCTACGCGTCCGTGGAGCAGCGCGACCGGCCCGAGCTGCGCGGTCAGCCGGTGATCGTCGGCGGCACGAGCAATCGTGGCGTAGTCGCGGCGGCGAGTTACGAGGTCCGCAAGTTCGGCGTGCGCTCGGCGATGCCGATCCGCGAAGCACTGCGCCGTTGTCCGCACGCGATCTGCGTGACGCCGCGCATGTCGGTGTACCGCGATGTCTCGCACCAGGTGTTCGCCGTCTTCCACGAGTACACGCCGGTGGTCGAGGGACTGTCCCTCGACGAGGCCTTCCTCGACGTCACGGCCAGCCTCGCTCTGAAGGGCGACGCCGTGACGATCGCGCGGAACATCAAGGCCGGCATCCGCGCGGCGACACAGCTCGGCGCATCGGTCGGCGTCGCTCCCAACAAACTGTGCGCGAAGATCGGCTCGGACCTGAACAAGCCGGACGGGCTGACCATCATCACGCCGGAGAACGCGCGCAGCGTGCTCGATCCGCTGAGCGTGCGCCGCCTGCCCGGCCTCGGCCGCAAGCTCGGCGAACGCGTCGAAGCGGCCGGCCTCACGACGTTCGCCGCGCTGCGCACGGCGCCGGACGCCGTGTTGTGGCCCATCTTCGGCCGCGATTCGCAGCGCATGCGCGATCGCGCCGCCGGCATCGACGACCGCCCCGTGATGTCGGAGTGGGACGAGAAATCGATCAGCGCCGAGGAGACGTTCTTCTCCGACATCGGCGACGCCGCGCGCCTGCAGTCCGAGGTGATGCGTCTCGCCGATCGCGCCGGCACGCGCATGCGCGCGCAGAACCTCGCCACCGGCTGCGTGCAGGTGAAGATCCGCCGCGCGGATTTCACGACGTTCACGCGGCAGAAGCGTTTCGAACCGACGACCACGGACTCGCGCACCATCGCCAAGGTCGCCGCGGCGCTGCTGACCGCCTGGCTCGCCGAGCAGCCGCGCGCGAAGGTGCGGTTGTTAGGCGTGGGCGTGAACCACCTGCATGCCGCGGACCAGATGGATCTGTTCGCATCACCGGTAGCGGCCGCGGCCGGCAACTCGGCGACGGCGCTGGACGTCACCGTCGACCAGATCCGCGAGCGCTTCGGGAACCTGGCGGTCCGCCGCGGCAGCTCGCTGCCCGAAGCGCGGGGTGCGGACGAATCCGGCGAGGATATGTCCGAGAAGGCCCCGAGCCGTGCCCGCGAACGGGCCGGGATGCGCAGTGCCGCGCGGCCCGCACCGGCCGCCGCCCCGACCGGGTCCTCCCGCTCGTCTTCTGACAAACCGGCGCGCCCGCCCGGCAACCCGCCCCGCCGCTGATTCCCCGGGATTCGAACCCCGTGACATACTCGCCGCCGTTCCAGAGGCTGCCGCCACTCCCAACGCCGCCGTAGCGGCGGCGTCCGTATATTCAAAACTCTCAGCAGCCCAGCCCGTCGCCATGTACGCCTCCTTCTTCGGACTCAACGAGAAGCCGTTCTCGATCACCCCGGACCCGCGGTACCTGTTCCTCTCGGAACGGCACGCGGAGGCCCTGGCGCATCTCGTCTACGGCATCAACGAGGCCGGCGGCTTCATTCAGCTGACGGGCGAGGTCGGCACGGGCAAGACGACCGTGGTCCGTTCGCTGCTGGCCCAGGCGCCGAAGCACGCGGAAATCGCGCTGATCCTGAATCCGCGCATGACGCCGTCGGAGTTCCTGCTGGCGATCTGCGAGGAGCTGGGCATCTCGGTGGCGCCGGAGTCCGAGCACAGCCTCAAGGACCTGGTCGACCTGCTGAGCTTCCACCTGCTCGGCGCGCACGCGCAGGGCAAACGCATCGTGCTGGTCGTCGACGAGGCACAGAACCTCGCCGTCGAGGTGCTCGAGCAGGTGCGCCTGCTGACCAATCTCGAGACCGAAACCCAGAAGCTGCTGCAGATCATCCTGATCGGTCAGCCCGAGCTGCGTGAGCTGCTGTCGCGCACCGAGCTCCGGCAGCTCGCGCAACGCATCACCGGCCGTTACCACCTCGACCCGCTGTCGGGCGAGGAAGCCGCGGCGTACGTGCGGCATCGGCTGCGCGTCGCCGGCTCGACGCGCGAGATCTTCTCGAACGGCGCGTTGCGCGAGATCCAGCGGTTGTCGGGCGGCGTGCCGCGCCTCATCAACATCATCGCGGACCGCGCGCTGCTCGGCGCGTTCACCGAGGACCGGCACGTCGTCAGCGGCAGCGTCGTGCGCCGCGCCGCCGGCGAGGTGTTCGGCAGGTCGATCCAGCCGCGCTGGCTGCCGTTCGCGGCCGCCGGCGCCGTCGGTGCCGTCGCGGTAGTTAGTGGCCTGCTGCTGGTGCCGCGGCTGCTGGCGACGCCGGCCGCCATCTCGCCCGTGCAGACCGTGGCCGCCGCACCGTCCGCAACGCCCGCCGCGGCGCCGCCCGCCGCCGCGCCCGACCTCGATCAATTGCTGACGCGCTACGACGCCGAGACCGATCCCGACGATGCCTTCAACAAGCTGTTCGCGCTCTGGGGCATCCGCTACGTCGCCGGCCGCGTCGATCCCTGCTCGCAGGCGATGCAGTCCGGGCTCGAGTGCCTGACGCAGCGCGGCTCGCTGGCGCAGCTGCGCCTCTTCAATCGTCCCGCCGTGCTGAACGTCATCGACTCCGCCGGCAAGGCGCACCAGCTGGTGCTCGCCGGTCTCGACGACGAACACGCGCAGGTCGATCTCGGCGGCGCGCAACGCGAGGTCGGCATCGGCGACCTGTCGCGCAGCTGGTTCGGCGACTACGTGTTGCTGTGGAAGCCCGCCGCCGGCGATTCGCAGCCGCTGGCGCTGGGCGCGCGCAGTGCGCGCGTGAAATGGCTGCGCGACAGCCTGCGGCGCGTCAGCGGCCTGCCCGCCGACGCCGGCGACGACCGCTTCGATCCCGCACTGGTCACGCTGGTCGAGGATTTCCAGCGCAAGAACCGCCTCGCCGTCGACGGCATCGCCGGCGTGCAGACCCAGGTGGCGCTCGACGCCGCGTTGAACGACGCCGCGACACCTTTCCTCCGCAACGGCGCCGGGAGTTAGTCCGCAGTGTCCTTCATTCTCGACGCGCTGAAGAAATCCGAGACCGATCGCCAGCGGCAGACGTCGCCGGCCCTGTTCGAGGTCAAGGTGGCCGCGCCGCGCCGCCGGTTCCCGCTGTGGGCGGTCGGCCTGGCGGTGTTGTTGGGCGTGAACTTCGTCGTGCTGGCCTGGGTGCTGCTGCGCTCGCCGACGTCGGCGACCGCCAGCGGCGCCGCGCCGGTGTCGGGCAACGCACCGGTGGCTACGCCGGCGCCCGCAATCGTGACCGAGCAGAAAGGCATGGTCACGCTGACGATGCCCGCCGACGCGACGTCCACCGTCACCGTGTCGCCGAATCGCCCGCCCGACGCCGGCATCGTCGCGCCGAGCAATGCGCCGCCGCTGGCCGAGGAACCGCTGCTGTCCGGCGGCGAGCCGACGGTGCCGCCCAACTACAACGCCAACGACTACGCGCCGGCCGTGACGCCGGCCGAGGCGAATGCCGCGACCGCCGGGCGCGACAGCGGCATTCCATCCCGCGACGAGGTGCTCGCGCAGGGCACGCAGCTGCCCGAGCTGCGTCTCGACCTGCACGTGTACGCGGCGAAGCCGCAGGACCGCTTCGTGTTCATCAACATGCGCAAGCTGCGCGAGGGCGAGTCGCTGCCCGAGGGCGTGCGCGTGGAGGCGATCACGCTGCACGGCGCCGAGCTGTCCTACCGCGGCAAGCGGTTCACGCTCGAGGGGAACTGACCGGTCGGTGACTAGTTAGGCGAAGCCGCCGGCGCGGGCGCCGGCGCCGTTTCGACCGGCCGCTTCTGCGCCTCCCAGTCGAGCCAGTCGCCGTCGAGATGGCGCAGCTTCGTGAAGCCCGCCTTCCGCAGGACGTCTTCCGCCAGCGCCACGCGCCGGCCGCTCCGGCAATACAGCACCACTTCCTGGTCGCGCAGCGGGCCGAGCTCGCCGAGACGCTCGGCGATCTGGTCGTGCGAGACGTTGCGCGCGCCGGGCACGTGACCGGCGGCGAATTCCGCCGGCGTGCGCACGTCGAGCACGACGACGGCAGGCTGCTTCCCGAGCTTCGCCAGCAGGTCGGCCTGGCTGATGCGCGGCGCGGCTTCGGTGGCGACCGGCGGCGCGGCCGCCGGCGGCGGCGGATCCGCGCTCGCCGCGACCGGAAGGGCTGCGAGCAACGCGACGACGAGGTCGAATCTTTTCATCTCAGGTCTCCGCGGCGAGCTTGCCGATCTCGACCGGCGTGAGCCGGTGCACGATCCACTCGGTCATCGGGCGCGCGCCCAGCGATTTGTAGAACCGCAGCGCCGGCTCGTTCCAGTCGAGCACGGCCCACTCCATGCGCCCGCAGTTGCGCGCCTGCGCGATGCGCGCCAGCTCGCGCAGCAGCGCGCGGCCGATGCCGTGCGAACGCAGCGCCGGTCGCACGAACAGGTCCTCGAGATACAGGCCGGGCCGCGCGACGAACGTCGAGAAGTTGAAGAAGTACAACGCGAAGCCCGCGGGCTCGCCGTTCCACTCCGCGATCAGCACGCGGATCACCGGGTTCGGCGCTTCCAGCTCGCGACGGAAATCGGCGTCGGTGCCCTTCGCCTCGGGCAGCAGTTTTTCGTAATCGGCGAGCTCGCGGACCAGATTGGCGATCAGCGGCGCGTCGTCGGGCGTGGCGGGACGGATCTTCAGCATGGTCGGTTGCAGCTCACTCGGCGATGTACCAGCGATCGTCCTTGTCCTTCTCGAGCACGAAGCGGTCGTATGGCAGGCCCTGGCCGCTCACGTCGAACACCGCGCGCGCGCCGCCGAGGTCGTACTTCGGCGGCAGCTCCTGCACGAGCCGCAGCGTCGTGATCATCGTCTCGCGCGTGTTCTCGCTGTTGGTGCAGGCGGTGACCAACGTCTTGCGCGCGCTGCGCGACGTCGCGCGATTGAAGTTCGGGCTCATGTACTGCGAGTAGTACTCCTCGCACTTGTTGGCCGCGAGCGCGGCCTCGGCGCGCGCCAGCAGCTGGCTGATGCCGGCGGCCAGCGGTTGCGCGGGCGTGGCCGGGGCGCCCGCCGCGCCACCGGCCGCGACCGGCGACGGATTCGTGCGGGCCTCGAGCAGATCGTCGATCTGCGCCTGGATCTCGCTCGGCACCACCGCGCGCCACTGCGCACCGTATTGCATCAGTCCGACGGTCACGGTCACCGGCACCGAGCCGCGCTCCTTCGGCGGCGTGCCCTTGCCGACCACGTAGACGATCTTTCCGTCCGGCACCAGGCCGAGCCAGTCGTATTTCTGGAAGGGCCGCGCGCGCAGGCGCAGCCGGTCGGACAGCGCGACGTAGAACCGCACCGCCGTCATGCTCTCGAGCTCGGCCAGCGAGCGGCCGGGACCGAACAGGCGGACGCGATACGTGTTGTCGGTGCGCGAAGCCTCGGCGCGCAGTAGTTCGAGCAGGCGCGTGCGCAGCTTTTCGAGCTCGTCCGGATGCAGCTCCTGCGCGATCGCGGTGGGACTGCCGCTGGCGATGGCGTTGACGAAGGCCTCGGCGCCTTTCCCCTGCGCGCCCGATACCCCGGCGGCCGATGCGGCGGTGGCGACGACCGCCAGGAGCAGTGCAATAACCACGGTTTTCACGGACATTCCCCTCTCCACGCCGACTCGGGCGGCGACGATGATACAGGGGCCTTCGTGCACCGCCCCAACTGTGAAAGTCGTCTCGTTACTGGACAGGGACCGCGGGACGCAGTTCACGGATTGCTCCGGCGCAAGGCCTTGGTGCAACCGTCCCCGATAAACTGACATATCTTGTTAAAGTGCCTTTTCCCGCTAGGTTTCCGCTGGTTTCCCGGGTCGTGCCCACCGCGTCATGTTGCCGCAGTCTCAACTCGAACCCATGCTCGCGAGCGCTTCGGCGCCGATCGCGATCGCCGCGATTACGCAGGATCGCGCGCTCATCGGGCTGCTGCGTAGCACGGTCGATCCCACCCACGACCTGATCCTCGTCAACTCCGAGGACGAACTCGTCCCGCATCTGAACAGCCGCCGCGTCTCGGCGTGCCTGCTCGACAGCATGTTCATCGAAGGCGATCTCGCCGTCATGGCGGAGCGCCTGCGCGACACCTGGCCCGATCTCGTGCTCGTCGTCGTCGGCACCGCCGAAGAACAGTCGCGCGTCGCCAGCCAGATCACTTCCGGCGTCGTCTATCGCTTCCTGCACAGGCCGGTGTCGGCCCCCCGCGTGAGGTTGTTCGTCGAGGCGGCGCTGCGCCGTCACGAGGTCGAGAACGTCGAGCGCACGCTCGAGCACGTCCGCCCGGACTTCTCGCGCGCCGAAGCGCCCAGGGCGGACACGCCGTTCGGCGGCGGCGGGCGCAGCAAGAGCCTGGTGCCGATGCTCGGCATCGCCGGCGTCGTGCTGGCCGCGCTGGCCGGCGGCGCGTACCTGTTTTCCCGCGGTGACACCGGTCCCGCCGCCGCGCGGGTAGTTAGCGAGCCGCCGCCGGCGGCCGTGACGGCGAAGGAACCCGCGCCTGCGCCGGTCGCGACGCCCGCGGCCGCGAAGCCGGCGGCCGTGAAACCCGCCGACACGACGCTGGCCGAACAGAAGACCGTCGCGCCGCCGCCGGTCGCACCCGCGCCGGTCGCAGCGCCGAAAGCCGAACCGAAACCCGCGCCGGCCACGGAGTCCGTCGCCGATCGCCTGCGCCCGGCGGCCTCGCGGCCGATCACGCTGCCCGAGGAATCCACGGTGCCGAGCGGCCCCGTGCTGACGCACGAGCAGCGCCTGAAGGAGAAACTCTCGCTGGCCGAAGCCGCCCTGCAGCGCGGCGAGCTCGCCAGCCCGCCCGGCCGCAGCGCCGTCGACCTGTTCCGCGACGCGCTCGAGCTCGATCCCGCGAATTCGCTGGCCAAGGGCGGCCTCGTCCGCGTCGCCGACCGCCTGTTGTCCGCCGCCGAGCGCGCGTTGACCGCCGGCAATCCCGAGGACGCCCGCAAGATGGTCGACGTCGCCGAGACGCTGACGCCCGCCACCGCGCGCGGCGCGTTCCTCGCGATGCAGATCGAGATGGAGCACGAGCGCGCCGCCCTGACGCGCACGCAGGAGAGCACCGACAACTCGCAGCAGGAACGCGGCGCGAAGTACCTGCGCCTCGCGAATGCGCGCCTCAAGAGCGGCGCGCTGATCGAACCCTCCGAGGACAACGCGCGCTTCTACCTGGAAGCCGCGAAGCAGATTTCTCCCGACGATCCGGCACTGGCCGACACCACGCGCGCGCTGCAGAAGGAATTGCTGAGCCGCGCCGGCACGGCCGCCGCGGCCGGCAACGCCGCCGAGACCGAACGCTGGCTGGCGAACGCCGATGGCGCCGGCGCCACGCGCCCGGACATGGCCAACATCCGCCGCTCGCTGCAGGACACGCTGATCGGCGCGCGCGCCACGAAGATGACGGCGCTGGCGCAGTCGTTCACGAACGCACTCGGCGCCAACCAGCTGCTGCAGCCCGCCGACACCAGCGCCAAGGCCTATCTGCTCGAACTGATCCGCACCGACGCTGCGCATCCGACCACGACCGGCGCGCGCCAGAACCTCGGCCTCGCCTACCAGCGCCAGTTGCGCGCGGCGCTGGCCCGCGGCGACCTGCGCGACGCCGACGCCTGGCTCAACGAGGCGCGCACCATCTCGTTCAGCAGCGACGACCTGAACGCCGCCGAGGCCGAGCTCACGGCGTCGCGCGAGAAGGCCGCGGCCGCGAACGACGTCGTCGGCGCGAACTCGCTGCAGCGTCTCGAATACGTCGCGCCGAAGTTCCCCGCCTCCACGCGCAACCGCAACATGAGCGGCTGGGTAGAGATCGAGTTCACGGTGAAGTCCGACGGCTCGACCGACGACATCGTCGTCACCAATTCCAGCCCGCGCCGCACGTTCGACAACGCCGCCATCAACGCGGTGCGCGAGTGGCGCTACAAGCCCGTGGTGCGCGACGGCAAGGCCGTCGACCAGCGCGCTGCCGTGCGCATCCGGTTCGCGGACGAGTAGATGGACGAGCCGCGCACCAGGCGATTCCTGATCGTCGAGGACGACTCGAAGTACGCGGCGTGGATCCAGCACGCCATGGGCGCCGGGTTTCCCAACGACTCGCTCGTGATCATGGACTGGGCGTCGTTCGCGCGCGTGCGCACCGCCATGACCGTGCGCGACTACGACATCGTGATGCTCGCGATGGCCTTCGACGAAGGCATCGAGGAGCCGACCACCGACAGCCTCGACTGGGTCCGCAAGCTGCGCAGCCAGCCCGGTTTCCCCGAGATGATCATCCTCGCGGAGGGCGGCAGCGAGCTCGCCGCCGTCCGCACGCTGCGCCTCGGCGCCGCCGACTATCTACCCAAGCGGCTGCTGACGCCGCCGCGCCTGCACCGTTCCATCAAGCTGACGTTGCGCGCCATCGAGAAGGAGATGGCCCGCCGCGCGGCGCGGAATGCCCCGGTGCCGGCGGATCCGGCCACCGCCACCGTCACCGCCGCGAAGGTCGAGCCGGCCGCCGTGGCGCCGGCGGCCGCTCCGGCGACCGCGCCGGTGACCGCGAGCGCCACTGCGCCCGCCCCGGTCGCGCCATCGGTTCCGGCCGCGGCCCCCATGCCGGCCCCGACGCCCGCCGCCACCGAAAAGCTTTCCCCCGTCGTCACGCACACCGGCACCAACCTCGCGAAGATCGCCGCGCAGGTCGTGAAGGCGCCCGTGTCCCCCGTGTCGCCGGTTGCCACGCACACCGGCGCGTCGCTGGCCGCGGCCGCCAAGGCCGCCATCGCCACGCACGGCGGCAGCAATCTCGCCGCAGCCGCCAAGGCCGCGCTGGCCCCGGTGAAGATCGGCCTCGTGCGCAGCGAGCCGCCGAAGGCCGATGCCGCGCCGCGCGATCCGGCGGCCGTCTCGCTGCCGGGCGTGTCCGCGACGGGCGGCAGTGCGCCGGTCCCGCAGGCGAAGGAATCCAACCAGGTCGCTCCGCCGCATCACCAGATCCCCGGCTACACCATCCTGCAGCGCATCGGCGAGTCCGAAGCGGCGGCGGTGTATCTCGCAATCTCCGAGGACGCCGGCCAGAACGTCGCGCTGAAGGTCTCGAAGCGCAAGCATTCTGGCAGCGATCCGAACGACACGGGCCAGCGGTCGATCATGTTCCAGCGCGAGTTCGAGGCGATCGCCGCGCTCGATCACCCGTCGATCATCGACCTGCACGACTACGGCATCCACGAGGGTGTCGAGTACCTGGCGATGGAATACTTCCCCTGCGGCGACCTGAAAGCCCGCCTGCAGAACCCGCTGACCGCGGATGAAGCCATCACCTTCGTGAAGGAGATCGCGCGTTCGCTGAAGGTCGTGCACGACGCCGGCATCATCCACCGCGATCTCAAGCCGCCGAACGTCATGCTGCGCGACGACGGCTCGGTCGTGCTGATCGACTTCGGCTTGGCGCGCAGCCTGCTGGGCGGCGACGGCAGCACCCGCACCGGCGTCCTGCGCGGCTCTCCTTATTACATGAGTCCCGAGCAGGCGCAGGGCGAGGTGCTCGACGCGCGCACGGATATCTACAGCCTGGGCGTCATCCTGTACGAGATGCTGGCCGGCAAGAAACCCTATCTCGGGGCGTCAGCGATCGACGTGTTGCAGCAGCATGTTATGGCCCCCGTCCCGGAACTGCCCGTGCACCACCTCTTCTACCAGCCGATGCTCGAGCGGCTGATGTCCAAGTCCCGCGAGCAGCGCATCGCCACCTGCGACGAGCTGCTGTCCGCGCTCGACCAGATGGCACAGGCGCTGAACGACGTCGACATCATCGACCCCGAGACGCTGGTCACCGCCAGCGTCACCTCCTGAGGCGCGGGTCGTGGACTTCCTGAACTTCCCTACCGTCGCGCTGGCCGCCGCGCTGATCAGCCTCATCGGCGTCACGATCTACGCGATGATGCAGCGGGGCAGCATCCGCAACAGGGACGAACAGCTGGTGGTCGCGCGTGCGCAGGCGTACGCGATGCTCGAGCTGTCGCACGCCGGCGTGTTGTTCCTCGACCGCGAGCACAAGTTGATGGGCGAAGCGTCGGCCGCCGCGCCGGAGCTGCTCGGTCACACCTGCCCGCCGGGCACGGCGTTCGTGCAGGTCATCGCCGAGCTCGTGCACGTGAACGTGCGCCGCGAAACCGTCGCGTATCTCGAGGCCCTGTGGAAGGCCGAGCCCACGGCCTCGGTCGACGCCACGCAGAATCCGCTGGCGCGCATCCATTCGGGATCGCGGCATCTGGCCATCCGTTTCTCGCGCCTCGTCGTCGACGGCCGCGTGCATCACATCATCGTGTCGATCGAGCGCATCTCCGCGCCGCGCCTGGTGCCGCAGACCATCGAAGTGCCGGTGCTGAACGAGGAGACGTTCGCGCGCCGCCTCGCCGGTGAAACGGGAACGCGCCCGGGCCTGACGCCCGCGGACATCGCGGCATTCGATGCGGCCGCGGCGCCGGCCGGGACGCCCGAGCCGCTCGTGGCCATCTCGCCGCTGTCGCCCGGCGCAACCATCGCGCCGCTCGCCGACGAAGTGCTGGACGTCGGCACCGCCGAACAACCCATGCCCGCGCCGCCGGCGCCCGTGACCGACGCGCCGCCGATCGAAGTCTCGATCACGACGCCCACCGTCGACATGGAACTCGGTCCGCTCGACGTCACCGAGGACAAGCTCCCGCAACTCGACGTCACGAAGGCCACCGAGGGTCCGCTGCCGCTGTCCGCGTCGCTGCCGACGAACAAGCCGGCGGAGCTGGAGCGGCATCTCGCTACGACCATAACCTCGCCCGAAGCGATGGGCGGCGAGAAGACGGTCGAAGCGCCGCCGCGCGAGCCCGACCCGGCCGCGATCATCGATCCGCCCGATCCGCGCCTCAACGAAGTGCTGAAGGAGATCATGCACGTCGACGCCGCGCGGCTCGAACACTTCCTCTCCGAGGCGCGCGACAAGGCCGGCCAGTTGCGCGCGATCATCAAACTACCCGCGCGCGAGCCGCAGGCGTTCCGCGAGAAGCTCGTGCTGATCCTCGAGCTCATCCGCGGCATCCACGCGCGCGCCGAGCGGCTGCCGCTGCCGTCGGTGTGCGACCGCGCCGCGCGCTTCGAGACCGCGCTGAACGCGCTGCGCGACAAGCAGACGTTGTCCGGCAACGACTTCCTGCCGCTGGCCGTGAAGCTCGACGACCTGCTCAGTCATCTCGCCATCCTCGGCGAGGTGGTGCAGCGGCTGGCGACGTGGCGCACGCTGAACGGCTCCTCGGGTTCGTCCGGGGACGGCGTGTCGATCGATGCCACGCAGCGTTCGGCCACCGCCACCGGCACCACGATCCGCCAGCCGAAGCTGCCCCGCGGCGACGACACCGCGTTGACGGCGAACCAGCCCGGCGCGGCGACGCAGAAAGCCGCGCGACTGTCCGACCTCTCGCCGCAAAGCCTGGAGGAGATGTCGCAGTTCCTCGCCGACATGTACTCGAAACGCGTGTCGCTCGTGGTCGTCGGCCTCGAGGACGTGCCCGGCAACTACCGCCGCACCATCGAGAAGATCCTCGGCCAGCTGATCCACAACGCGATCCGCCACGGGCTCGAGACGCCGGCCGACCGCGTGGTGCTCGACAAGCCCGAGATCGGCACCGTCGCCGTGCAGTTCCAGCGCGTCGGTGCCGACGGTTACCAGCTCAGCGTGCAGGACGATGGCCGCGGCCTCGACCACGACAAGATCCGCCGGGAAGCCGTGCGCCAGGGTGTGCTGACAGCGGACGTCGCGGCGACGATCGACGCGCGCAAGCTGGCCAGCCTCATCTTCCGCCCCGGGTTCACGACGGTCGGCGACGCCGGCGCGCGCGGCATCGGCATGGACGTGGTTCGCGAGCTCGTCACGAAGGCGGGTGGCCGCGTCGGCATCGCGACCAAGCCGGGCGAATACACGCGGTTCCGGATCACGCTGCCGCACGAGAAGAAGAACTCGAACGCCCGCGTGGCGTAATGGGGACAGTCCCCGTTTCCTAGGAAACGGGGACTGTCCCCATTACGCGGCTGCGGAAGGTGATCGAGAACCTTTCCTCGGCCACTGGCGCGATGCCGTGCTCCCACTCATGGCGCACCTCGCCGCTGAGTAGATAGGCGGACCGCGGCGCGGCGTCCAGCGTGAATCGGTCGAATCCGCCACGCTCGCGACGACGCCGGAACCGCAGCGGCACGCGCGAGAGCAATGACAGCCCGAACACGCGGTCGAACACCGGCCGGTCGCGATGCCAGCCGATGCCGGCGCCGACCGGATAGTGGATCACCAGGCCCTGCTCCAGCGACCCCGGCCCGACCTGCGCGAACTCCGCCGCCCGCGCGCGCAGCGGCAGCAGGAAATCCGGGAGCGGCGGCGCCGGGTGAACCCGGGCCTCACTGAAGTCGTACCGCCAGCCGAACGACACGGTCTCGCGGTTCCCTTCCCAGCCGTGGAACTGGAACGGCGCGAACGACAACCCGCGGATGTGCGCCAGCAGCTCCGCCTCTTCGGCCACGCTCACGAACTCCTCGCGCACGTGGAGTCCCGGCGGCAACGCGGCAAACAAGTCGGGTTGTGAAGCGGAGATCGCGCGCGGCATCTCAATGCAGCTCGGTGAACCGGTACTGGTCGCGGATGTTGCGATTGAAGAAGCTGCCCTTGGAGAACGCGCGGCGCATGCGGCCGTATTCCTCTTCGGGGACCTCGTGATATCGATACCGCCGCCCCGACACGAAGATCACGTCGAGGTGATGATCCACCGGATCGTAGGCATAGGACCGGATGACGCTCGAGGGCATGCGGCGCCAGCTTGCGCCGCGCGCGGCGACGGATCGGCCGGCGGGTTCCTACGCCGCGGTCTTGTCCTTCTCCTTGTCGTGTCGGCGTCCGAGCCACCAGCCATTCACCGCCCACAACGCGGCGACCGCCGCGGCGGTCATCGCCTGCGCGGCGCCGCCCATGCCGATGCCGTCGAGCAGCTTCTTCAGCTGCGCGAAGCCCGCGTCCGCCACGCGATACACCGCGACGTCGCAGACGTTCTTCGCCTTGTACTTGCTTTCCTTGTCCACGACGCTGAACAGCATCTCGCGACCCGGCCGGATGAACGCGTACTCGCCCCAGCGGCGGATCACCATCGCCGCCGCCAGCACGCTGAACGTGCCGAATGCGCCGTACACCGTCAGTCCGAACACCATGATCAGCGGCACGATCACCAGCAGCGCGATCACGCCGATGCGCGTCGCGATCAGGCCGGTCAGCGTCAGCTGCGTGATCATCACCAGCAGCTGGACGGTCGCGTCGAGACTCGCGAACACCTGCGTGCGCGCGGCCAGCTCCTCGAACTTCTCCTGCACCTGCTCGAGCTGCTCGAAGTAGAGGAACGTGTTGATGGCCGAGATGCCCGCGATGAACAACGCGATGCCCAGCAGGTATTTGTTGCGCATCACCAGCATGAAACCCGCGAATGGATTGCCGCCGAGCGCCCGCTCGCGCTCCGACAACGCGATCTCCTTCGACCCGGCTGCGGCCGGCGCGATCTTGCGCCACTCGATCAGCAGCACGCGATACAGGATCACGGCGACGAGATACATGCCCGCGCCGACGTACAACACGCCCGAGTTGCCGATGGTCTTGACGAACAACGCCGTCGCACCCGGCCCCACCAGCGCGCCGAGCGTGCCGCCCGCGGCGATGAGGCTGACGAGGCGCTTGCTCTGCTCGGACGTGAGCACCTCGAGGATGAAGCTCCAGAACACCGAGACCAGCAGCACGTTCATCACGCTGATCATCACGTAGAAGATCTTGGCAGTGGTCGGCGCCGGCGGGCCGCTGCCGAACAACTGCGCCGTGAACACGAACGCCAGCGACATGAAGCCGTAGATGCACGGCATCAACACCGAGCGCCGCACGTTCGCGACCAGGTAGCCGTACAGCGGCACGATGAGGATCGCCGCCAGCGCCGTGAAGAACCACAGGTTCTGCGTCGCCTCGCGGCCGAGCACCGTGCCGATGGTTTCGCGCACCGGCCGCACCGCGAAGTAGCCGCCGAGCACGCAGAACAGCAGGAAGAACCCCGTGATCACGATGCGGGCTTCGCCGCCGTTTTCCGGGAACCAGCGCTTCTTGCCGTCGCTTTTCGTTTCGCTCATATCGGCCCGAGTCTACGGAGTCGGTCCGTCGTGGGCCAGCACGGGCAGGCTCGCCAGATCGATTTTCAGGCCGGGGCGAGTGACGGTCGCCTGGGCGCCGCGCGTGCGCAGCGCTTTCGCCAGCGCTTCACCGGGATCCACTTCCCCGTGCACCACGTACACGGGCGGCGGTGGCGTGAAGCTGTCATACCAGCGCAACAGGTCCGCCTGGTCGCCGTGCGCGGAGAGTCCGCCCAGCGTGTGGACCTGCGCGGCGTTGCGCACCGTCTCGCCGTGGATGCGCACCTCGGGCGCGCGATCGACGAGCTGGCGCCCGAGCGTGCCCGGCGCCTGGAAGCCGACGATCAGCACGTGGGTCTCCGGCCGCGAGAGATTGTGTTTGAGGTGATGGAGGATCCGGCCGCCGTTCGCCATGCCGCTGCCGGCGATGATGATCGCGCCGCCACGCACCTCGTTGATCGCGCGCGATTCGTCGGCGCTCTCGCTGAGCACCAGGTTCGGCAATGGCGGCATTCCACGGAGACCTTCGCGCAGCCGCGCCGCCTCCTCGTCGAAGCGCTCGGGATGGCGCCAGTAGATGCGGCTGGCGGCGATCGCCATCGGGCTGTCGAGGAAGATCTTCCAGCGCGCGACGTGCCACTCCGCGTAGTGCTTCGCCAGTAGATAGAGGAGCTCCTGGCTGCGGCCGATCGCGAATGCGGGTACCAGGACGTTGCCGCCGTCACGCGCGGCCTGCTCGAGGATGGCGCCGAGCTCGCGCTCGGTGTCGTCGCGGCCGCGATGCAGGCGGTCGCCGTACGTGCTCTCCATCAGCACGAGGTCGGCGGATTCGAAGCGCCAGGGGTCGTGCAGGATCGGCGTGCCGTACTGGCCGAGGTCGCCGGAGAACACGAGCTTGCGCGTGTCGTCGCCTTCCTGCGCCCACACCTCGATGCTCGACGATCCGAGGATGTGGCCCGCATCGCGCACGCGCACGGTGACGCCGGGCAGCAGCTCGCGCGGCAGGTCGTACGGGATAGGTTCGATCAGCTTCAGCGTCGCGTCCACGTCGGCGAGGTCGTAGAGCGGCTCGGTCCGGAAACGCTGCGCGTCGCGCACCGCGAGGTTCGCGGAGTCCTTCAGCAGGATCGGCACGAGCTCGGCGCAGGCCGGGTTCGTGTAGACGGGTCCGCGGTACCCGCGCTTCACCAGCAGCGGCAGCCGGCCGCAGTGATCGATGTGCGCATGGCTCAGCACGACGGCGTCGACGTCGCGCGCCTCGAACGGAAACGGCATCCGGTTCCGTTCCGGTGCATCGCGGCCGCCCTGGATCATGCCGCAGTCCAGCAGCAGCTCGCGGCCGCCGACCCGCAGGATGTGACAGGAACCGGTGACCTCGCCGGCCGCTCCGAAGAATTCCAGTTGCATGCGCCGGTACCTTACCATCGGCGCCAGACCGCCCCGTCCTGGAGAAAGCGCCATGACCGACTCCGCCTCTGCCCGCGTCGACCGTCGCAGTTTCCTCATCGCCGGTGGCGTACTCGGCGCCGGTCTCTACCTCGGCATCCGTTTCGCGGACTCGCGCTTCGGCAAGATGCCGGCCGCGGGCGGCGCGACGCTGGCGCCGAATGCCTTCCTGCGCGTCGCGCCCGACGACACCATCACCGTCATCGTCGGCAAGGCCGAGATGGGCCAGGGTGTGTACACCGGGCTCGCGATGGTCGTGGCCGAGGAGCTGGACGTGAGCCCGGGCCGCGTGCAGGTCGAGCTCGCCGGCGCGGATCCGGCGTTCAACGTGCCGGGGCTGCCGATCCAGTTCACCGGCGGCAGCATGAGCACGAGCACCACCTACCCGCAGCTGCGCGACGCCGGTGCGAAGGCGCGCGCGATGTTGCTGGCGGCAGCGGCGCAGCACTGGAGAGTCGATGTCGCCGACCTGCGCACCGACGACGGCCGCGTGTTCCGCGGTCCGAAATCGCTGAGCTACGGCGAGCTGGCGGATGCGGCGGCGAAGCTGCCGGTGCCGGAGACCGTGACGCTGAAGGACCCGGCGCAGTTCAAGTATCTCGGCAAGCCGCAGAAGCGGCTCGACACGCCGATGAAGGTCGACGGCAGCGTGAGGTTCGGCATCGACACGCGGCTGCCCGGCATGGTGTTCGCGGTGATCGCGCGGCCGGCCGTGGTCGGTGCGACGTTGCGCAAGTTCGACGACAAGGCGGCGCGCGCGCTGCCCGGCGTCGTCGACATCCGCGAGATCCCCGGCGGCATCGCCGTGTACGGCACGACGACGTTCGCCGCGAAGCGCGCGCGCGAGGCATTGGTCGTCGACTGGGACGACGAGACCAACCGGCATTTCTCGACCAACGTGCAGCGCCGCGACTACCGCAAGTTGTGCTCGACGCCGGGCGCCGTCGCCGGCAAACGCGGCGACGCGCCGGCGGCGCTGCGCAAGGCGGCGAAGACGTTCGACGTCGAATACGAGCTGCCGTATCTCGCGCACTCGCCGATGGAGCCGCTGAACTGTCTCGCCGACGTGCGCGCCGACGGCTGCGATCTGTATCTCGGCACGCAGATGCAGGGGCCGGATCGCGATGCCGTCGCGAAGGTGCTGGGCCTCGAGCCGTCGCAGGTGACGTTGCACGCGCAGTTCCTCGGCGGCGGATTCGGCCGGCGCGCGCAGCGCAACTCCGATGTCGCCGTCGACGCGGCGCAGGCATCGAAGGCGATCGGCCGGCCGGTGCTGGTGACGTGGACGCGCGAGGATGACGTGCGCGGGCTGTCGTACCGGCCGTTCGTGATGTCGCGCGTGCGCGGCGGCGTCGATGCGGACGGCATGCCGGTCGCGTGGCAGCAGACCATCGTCAGCCAGGGCGTGTTGCGCGGTGGCTGGACCGACGGATTCATCCCGAAGGGTCAGAAGTTCGACCAGTCGTCGACCGAGGGCGCGGCGGACATGATGTTCGAGATCCCGAACCTGCTGGTCGAAGCGCACGATGCGCAGGCGCCGGTGCCCGTGTTGTGGTGGCGCTCGGTGGGGCATTCGCACACGGGGTTCACGGTGAACAGCGCGATCGACGAGCTGGCGGCGCTGGGCGGGAAGGACCCGCTGGAGCTGCGGCGCGCGCTGCTGGCGAATCATCCGCGCCAATTGAACGTGCTGGATGCCGTGGCCGAGCTGAGTGGCTGGGGCTCGGCACCGCCCGCGGGCCGCGCGCGCGGCGTGGCGATCCAGGAGTCGTTCGGCAGCATCGTCGCCGAGGTCGCGGAGGTGTCGGTGGATGGTGGCAACGTGCGCGTGCACCGCGTGTGGTGCGCGATCGATTGCGGTTTCGCCGTGCATCCGGAGGGCGTGAAGGCGCAGATGCAGAGCGCGATCAACTACGGACTGACGGCGGCGCTGTACGGCGAGATCACGTTCACCGACGGCAAGGTGGACCAGAGCAATTTCCACGATTACCAGATCCTGCGCATCAACGAGGCGCCGGAGATCGAGGTCGCGATCGTGAACAGCGGCGAGAAGATGGGCGGCGCCGGCGAGCCGGGGACGCCGCCGATCGCGCCGGCGGTCACGGGCGCGATCTATGCGTTGACGGGGAAGCGGATCCGGAAGCTGCCGATCGCGAAGAACTACTTCAGGTAGTCCACCGCGACGGCCGTCAGCGCCCGCGTCGCCAGCGGGATCGCCTTCTCGTCGATGTAGAACAGCGGCGAGTGGTTGACCGGCGCCGTCACCGGGTCCTGGTCCGCCGGCGTCACGCCGACGAAGAAGAAGAAGCTCGGCACCGCGTTCGCGAAGTACGCGAAATCCTCGGAGCCGGTCACCAGCGGCACCACCTTCACGTTCCTGTCGCCCGCGACCTTGCGCAGCGACGGCACCACCCTTTCCGTCAGCTTCGGGTCGTTGACGGTGACGGGGTTGTGGTAGTCCTCCATGCGGAACTCGGCCGTCGCACCGCTGGCCTCCGCGGTCTTCACGAACAGCCGCTCCGCGTTCGCGACGATCTTCGCCTTCTGGTCCGGGTTGAACGTGCGCAGCGTGCCGATCATCTCGACGCTGTCGGGGATGATGTTGTTGCGCACGCCGCCCTTGATCATGCCGACGGTGAACACCGCCGGCGTCTCGGTCAGGTCCGTCTGCCGGCTAATGATCGTCTGCATCGCCGTGACGATCTGCGCGGAGACGACGATGGGGTCGACACCCTTCCACGGCGCGGAGCCATGCGCCTGCTTGCCGGTGACGGTCGCGCGCCACGCGTTCGAATCCGCCAGCAGCGGTCCGGAGCGGTAGCCGATCTCGCCGGTGTGCAGGCTCGACCACGCGTGCCAGCCGAACGCGACCTCCGGCTTGTACTTCGCGAACACGCCTTCCTTCAACATCACCGACGCGCCGCCCTCCTCTCCCGGCGGCGCGCCTTCCTCGGCCGGCTGGAACACGAACACGACGGTGCCGCGCAACGCCGACTTCGCCTTCGACATCGCCTCCGCGACGCCCATCAGCACGGCCGTGTGCGAGTCGTGGCCGCAGGCGTGCATGACGCCCACCTCCTCGCCACGGTAGCTAGACCGCGCGACCGACTTGAACGGCACGTCGGTGCGCTCGGTGACCGGCAACGCATCCATGTCGGCGCGCAGCGCGATCGTCGGCCCCGGCTTGCCGGTCCGCAGCACGCCGACCACGCCGGTTTTCGCGATGCCCGTCTCCACGTCGAGCCCGAGCGACTTCAGGTGCTCGGCGACGATCTTCGACGTGCGCACCTCGCGGTTCGACAGCTCCGGGTTCTGGTGGAAATCGCGGCGCCACGCGATGACCTTCGCATCCACCGCTTTCAGCTCCGTCTCGAGGCCGGCCGCGTGCGTTGCGGGAACGGCGGCCAAACAAAGCAGGACCGGCAACAACGTCTTGTAGGTGTTTAACGACATAGGGAACCGAGTCTGCGCCGACTGGTCGCACGAGATCAACGCTCGGATACTGGCATGGAGGCCATCCGTTCCCGATGCACGTCGTCGACGCCACTCTCTTCTATTCGCCCACCAGCGGTGGCGTGAAGCGTTATCTGCTCGCCAAACACGAGTGGATGCGCGCGCACACCAACTGGCGGCACACGCTGGTCGTGCCCGGAGAAAACACCGCGCGCTGGCCGGACGAGGTATCGACGATCGCGGGCGGCCTCGTGCCCGGCGCGTTCAACTACCGGCTGCCGCTGAATCCGCTGCGCTGGTCGCGCGCGATCGATGAGCTCGAACCCGATCTCATCGAAGTCGGCGACGCCTTCCATCCGGCGTGGGCCGCGGCCAGCGTCGCGAACCGCCGCGGCGTGCCGCTGATCGCCTTCTACCACTCGAACTTCCCCGAGCTCGCGGGCCGCCGTCTCGGCAAGGCGACCGAGAAGTTCATCGAGTGGTACGTGCGGCTGACGTACGAGCGCTGCGAACAGGTGCTCGCGCCGAGCCGGTACATGTGCGACTACCTGCACGGCATCGGCGTGCGCCATGCGACCTGCCAACCGCTGGGCGTCGACGTCGACACCTTCTCGCCGGCGCGCGGCGGCCGGGACCTGCGCGCGGAACACGGGCTCGCGCCGGACACGCGGCTGCTGGTGTTCGCCGGCCGGTTCTCCGCGGAGAAGAACATCCCCGTGCTGCTCGAGGCATTCCGCACGCTCGGCGCGCCGTACCACCTGCTGCTGATCGGCGGCGCGGAGTCCGGTCGCGACGGCAACGTCACGCGCATCCCGTATTGCCGCGACAACCGCACGCTCGCCGGCTACTACGCGTCCGCGGATGCGCTGGTGCATGCGGGCACGCACGAGACGTTCGGCCTGGTGGTACTCGAGGCGATGGCCTGCGGCCGGCCGGTGGTCGCGATGCGCGCCGGCGCGTTGCCGGAGATCGTCGATGCGAAGTGCGGCGTGCTGGCGGACGCATCCGCGGATCCGGCGACGGCAGCGCGACATCTCGCGGCCGCGGTGGCGGCGCTGTACGACCGCGATCTCGATGCGGCCGGCGCGGCGGCGCGCGCCCACGTCGAGGCGAACTTCAGCTGGACGCGCGCGTTGCAGTCGCTGATGGCGCGATACCAGGCGGCGGCGGGGTTGCGGCGATTGCCCGCGGCCGGCGAGTCGCTGGCGCGCGCGCAGCCGCTGAACTAGTAGTTAGCGACGACCGGCCGGCCCGGGCTCAATCCCAGCCCGACCACTTCTGCAGGTGGTCCTGCGCCCACTTCACGTCGTCGATGCCCGACCCGAGCCGCATCTGGTCGACGTAGTTGGAGAACGTGCGGCGCAGCGCGTCGGCGCCGCCGAAGCGTTTCTCGAACTGGGAGATCAGGTCGGAGTTCGCACCGAACACCGAGTAACGCATCTGCGAATCGTGGATCAGGAAGACGTCGGCCGACGCGGACAGCAGGCAGGTCGGGTTGGACACGAGCCGCGTCTTGATCCAGCGGCACAGGCCCTCGTCGAGCTTACCGGTGTGGAAGAAATACGGCTTCGGCGCCGAGAGATTCCCGATGTAGAACTCGCCGGGACAGACGCTGTTCAGGAAACCGGTGAGGCGCGCGGATTCGTTGAACCCGGCGTCGTCGTCCGCCGGATGGATGCCTTCGGGAAACGCGCGGCCGTCGAGCGGCGCCTTCGGCCACCACACTTCCTGCCGCGGCTTCTTCGCGCTCGGCGCGAACCGCTTGCTGGCCAGCGTCTCGAAACGCGCCTGCACGTCGGCGCGCTCCGCGGGCGCGAGATCGCGCAACGCGAGGTTCATCTCGCCACCAGCTCGAACAGCGTGACGCGGCCCTTCTTCTCGCCGACCGCCAGACGCTTGCCGTCCGGCGACCAGCGCGTGGCGGTGATCTCGGAGTCGAGCATCTGCACGTCGAGCGGCTGCGTGGACTTGCCCGGGCGCCAGAGGTTCAGGCGCCAGTCGCGGCCGCCGCTCACCAGGTGTTCGCCGCCGCTCTGCCAGGCGAGGCTGTCGACGCGTTCGGTGTGGCCGCTCAGCACGATCGGCTTCGTCCCCTCGGGACCGCGGCCCGAGAAATCCCAGAGCACCAGCTCGTTGCCGGTGCACGAGGCGAGATAGCGGCTGTTGTCGGCCCAGCCGAGCACTTCGACCTTGCCGTCGTAGCCGCGCATCTGGGAATCCTTGCCGGTCGAGCGATTCCAGAAATGCAGCGTGCCGTCGGCCATGCCGCTGGCGAGAAAACGTCCATTGCCGCTGAAGTTTACCGTGAGGCATGCGGCCGGCCACTTGTAGCGGCGCGTTTCGTAACGGCCACTCCTCGAAGAAGTGGGGTCGATGCGATGCACCGCGATCTCGCCGTTCAGGGCAACCCCGAGATCGGTGCCGGGTCGATCGAACGCCAGCGCGACGGCCGACGACGCGGCCGGCGCGAACGCGTGGATCTTCTCGCCGGCCGGCGACCACAACGTCACGGACTTGCCCGCGGCACTGGCCAGGATCTCGCCGTCGGGCGAGAAACCCAGCGCCTGCGTCGCGGTGGGCGCGGGCTTCCAGCGCTTGAGGGATTTGCCGGCGGCCGCGTCCCACAACGCAACCGCGCCGTCCTGGCCGGCGGTGGCGAAGGTCATCGCGCGCGGGCGCCACGCCAGCGCGATCGTGCCTAACAAGTGTTCGCCGACGACATCGAGCGCCAGCGTGTCCGCGCCGGCGCGTGCCAGCGCGACCTTGCCTTCGCCGCCGGTGACGGCGAGTGATTGGCCGTCGGGACTCCACGCGCAGTCGACGACGTAGTCGTCCAGCGTGGCGGACGCGCGCGGTTCCAGCGCGAAGGCGAGGGATTGCTTCGCCATGTTACTTGCCCACGTTATCGGGCGACGGCGGATTCGAAGCCCGCTTCGAGCTCCGCGCGATCGAGGTCGCGACCGATGAACACCAGGTGGTTCATGCGCGGCGTGTTCCCCCACGGCCGCTCCGCCTGCGCGTCGAACATCATGTGCACGCCGTGGAAGACCTGGCGGCGGTCTTCGCCCTTCACGTTCAGCACGCCTTTCATGCGGAAGATGTCCTGGCCGCGCGTCTTCAACAGATAGTCGAACCACTGGTTCAACTTCACGGGATCGAGCGGCCGCGGATCGCTGATGCCGACCGAGGCGATGTTGTCCTCGTGGTGATGCGAGGCGAACTTGCGCTCGGCCGCGGGTCGCTGGCCGTCGAGGCGCAGGCCGAATTCGAGCGGGTGATGTTCGAAGAACAAGGCGTACGCGCCGGGCTTCGCGATCTTCAACGTGAAGTCGGCACCGGCGTGGGAGATGTCGATGGCGAAGTGGCTGGCGGCGCCGGCGGCAGGCGCGATGTCGCCGTGGCAGTTCACGACGGTGGCCGCGTCGGCGAAGGCGCGCACGGCCGGTTCGATGGCGGCGTTCAGCGCGTCCGCGCTCGCGGCGGCGAGCGGCAGGATCACCAGCTCGAGGTCCTCGTGCGCGTGATCATGATCGTGGCCATTGCCGTGGTCGTGACCGTGGTCGTGGTCGTGGTCGTGGTCGTGGTCGTGTCCATGATCGTGCGCATGCTCGTGCGCGTGATGATCGTGCTCGCCCGCCGACTTGAGTAGATAGTCGCCCGCGGTCAGCTGGTAGACGCCGCCCCACTCGAACGGATACTCCGGTTCGAGGAATGCCTCGTCCACCTGCAGCGCGCGCTGCAGGTCGAACGCGCCGACGTTCAGCACGCGGTCGATCGGCACGTCGGCATTCTTCGTGCGGAAGATCTTCGCGGACCCGTTGATGCCGCGGATGCGGCGCTCGATGCGCTCGAGTGCGGCCTCGTCGACGAGGTCGGTCTTGTTCAGCAGCACCAGGTCCGCGAACGCCACCTGCTCGGCCGGCTCGTTCAGCTCGTCGACGTGCTGCTCGAAGTGCTTCGCATCGACCATCGTGACGATGGCGTCCAGCGAGAACTTGTCCTTCAGGTCGTCGTCGAGGAAGAACGTCTGCGCCACCGGGCCCGGATCGGCCATGCCCGTGGTCTCGATCAGGATGTAGTCGAACTTGTCGCGGCGCTTCATCAACTGGCCGAGGATGCGGATGAGGTCGCCGCGCACCGTGCAGCAGATGCAGCCGTTGTTCGTCTCGAACAGTTCCTCTTCGGCGCCGATGACCAGCTCGCTGTCGACGCCGACTTCGCCGAACTCGTTCTCGATCACGGCGATGCGTTTGCCGTGTTTCTCCGACAGGATGCGGTTGAGGAGCGTGGTTTTTCCGGAGCCAAGGAAGCCCGTCAATACCGTGACCGGTACGCGTGAGGAAGTGACTGACATGGGCCGGAATTATACGGGAGCCGGCGCCCTCAGCCGTTCTTGAAAACCCACTCGACCAGCGCATCGTGCGCGCCCGTCCCGAGCCGCGCATTCGGGTGGTTGATGATCCCCACCACGACATAGTGCTTGCCGCTGGCCGCGAGGACATAACCGGCCACCGCGCGCGTGTCCTCCAGCAGTCCGGTCTTCATGTGGGCCGCGCCCGGCGGCATGTTGCGCCCCTTCAAGGTGCCGTCGACGCCGGACACCGGCAGCGAGGCCATCAGCTCGCTCATCCACTGGCTCTTCCAGGCGTCGGCCAGCACGTTGCCCAGGCTGCCGGCCGAGATGCGCTCGACGCGCGACAGGCCGCAGCCGTTCTCGAGCACGAGCTCGGGCACGTCGAGGCCACGCGCCGAGAGCAGGTTGCGCACGGCCGCGCCGCCGCGCGCCGGGTTTCCGGGCTCGCCGCCGGCCGCGCCCATCGTCAGGAACAGCTGCTGCGTCATCACGTTGTTCGAGAACTTGTTGATGTCGCGGATGAGCATCGCCAGCGGCGGCGACTCCTGCGCGGCGACGAGCCGCGCCGCCGCGCTGACCGGGCCTTCGCGTACGGTGCCGGTCCAGGTCCCGCCCTGCCGCTCCCACAACGCGCGGAACACGGCGCCGAAATACGCCGTGTGCTCGAGCGCGCCGAGGTAGATCGCCTTCTCGCCGCAGGCGAGTGGATAGGCGCCGCGGAACTTCACGTTCATCGGGTCGTCGATGTCCGCGCCGAGCCGGCCGCGCCAGTCGCCGCAGCCGCCGTCCACCGCGGGCACCGTGCGCGGCGCCTTCAATCCCGCCACTTCCGGCACGACGACCACGCGCGCCACCTTCGCCACCGGGTCCGGCACGAAGGTGATCGCTATCGATTTGAAGTTCACCAGCAACGCGTCGGGGCCGACGTTGTAGGCGCGGCCCTCCTCGCCGTCGAACTGCGCCGGGTCGTGCGGCAGCGGATCGAACATCGTCTTGTCGAGCACGAGATCGCCGCGCAGGTCGCGGATGCCGAAACCGCGCAGGCGGTTCACCAGCAGCCACAGGTCCTCGATGACGAGCTTCGGGTCGCCGCCGCCGCGCACGAACAACGTGCCGCGCAACGCGTCGCCGCTGACCGGGCCCTCGGCGTACACCTCGGTGCGGAACACGAACGCGGGACCTAACAAGTGCAGCGCCGAATACGTGGTGACGAGCTTCATCGTGCTCGCCGGGTTCATCGGCTTCTTCTCGTTCGCACTCCACGACAGCTCGCCGCCGTCGAGCGGCCGCACCACCACCGCGGCAGCGTCCGCCGGGATGCGTGCAGCGGCGAGGCGCGCGAGATACGGCGCGGGCTCCGCTGCCCGGGCGAGCGGCGCGAGCGCGATGAACGACAGGACGGCGGCGAAGGATCGGGCGAAACGCATGGGCGACATTGTGCGAGCCCGTTATGCCCGCGACCAGTGGGCGCCGGCCCATCTCCGGTCGAAAATGCCCGACCGTCGGCGTCGTACCGCCCATTCTTTTCGGGTAGATTCCCGTGACTTCACGAGGGGAGAGTCGCTCTTGTCGAGTTCTTTGCGCCATGCGGCCGTGGCCTGTCTCGCGATCGCCGCCATGTCCTGGACGAGCCAGTCGCCGGCGCAATCGGCCTCGCGGGCCGAGACCCTGTTGAAGAAGATGACGCTGGACGAAAAAGTCGGCCAGCTGGTGCAGCGGGCCGGCGGACGCCAGCGGGCACTGAACTCGCGCATCGACGACGCCGAGCTGAAGATCGTGCGCGACGGCGGCGTCGGCTCCTACCTGCACGTGGCCGGCGCGGAGCCGCTGGCGAAACTGCAGAAGGTCGCGGTCGAGGAATCCCGCCTCGGCATCCCGCTGCTGTTCGCGATGGACGTCGTGCACGGCTATCGCACCATCTTCCCCGTGCCGCTGGCGCTCGCCGCCACGTGGGCGCCCGAGGCCGAGGAGCGCGCCGCGCGCGTCGCGGCCGAGGAAGCCACCGCCGCCGGCCTGCACTGGACGTTCGCGCCCATGGTCGACATCGCGCGCGATCCGCGCTGGGGCCGCATCGTCGAGGGCGCCGGCGAGGATCCGTACCTCGGCGCGCGCATGGCGGTCGCGCAGGTCAACGGCTTCCAGGGCGGCAACACGCTGCGGCCCGGCTCGCTGATGGCGACCACCAAGCATTTCGGCGCGTACGGCGCCGCGATCGGCGGCCGCGACTACAACAGCGCCGACATCTCCGAGCGCACGCTGCAGGAGGTCTATCTACCGCCGTTCTACGCCGCGGCGCGCGCCGGCTCGGGCTCGTTCATGGTGGCGTTCAACGACATCGCCGGCGTGCCGACCACGGCCAACCGCGAACTGGTGCGCGGCACGTTGCGCGAGCGCTGGGGCTGGCAGGGGCTGATGGTCTCGGACTGGGGCTCGATCGCCGAGCTGCTGAACCACGGCGTCGCCGCGGATCGCGCCGGTGCGGCCGTGCTGGCGCTCGACGCGTCGGTGGACATGGACATGGTCGGCGCGATCTACGCCGAGGACCTGAAGGCCGCGATCGCCAAAGACCCGGCGCGCATCAAACTACTGGACGAGGCGGTGCTGCGCATCCTGCGCGTCAAGGAGCAGCTCGGGCTGTTCGAGAATCCGCTGGCGTACAACGACGTCGAGCGCGAGAAGAGCGCGCTGCTGTCGCCGGAGCACCGCGAGGCGGCGCGTGCCGTCGCACGCCAGGCGATGGTGCTGCTGAAGAACGAGGGGAAGCTGCTGCCCCTGAACCCGGACAAGCTGAAGTCGATCGCCGTGATCGGCGCGCTGGCCACCGACGGCCGCTCCGCGATCGGCTCGTGGAAGGCGCAGGGCCGCGAGGAAGAAGCGGTCACCGTGCTCAAGGGCCTCACGGCCGCGGCGCCGCGCACGCTGAAGATCTACTCCGCGCCGGGCGCGGATCCGCGCAACGTGGATCTCTCCGGCATTCCCGCGGCGGTCAAGGCGGCGAAGGCCGCCGACGTCACGATCCTCATGATCGGCGAGGACTACGACCTCACCGGCGAGGCGCGCAGCCGCTCGGATCTCGAGCTACCGGCCAGCCAGAGGGAGCTGGCGCGCCGCGTGCTCGCGCTCGGCAAGCCGGTCGTCGTGCTGCTGGCGAACGGCCGGCCGCTGGCGATGGGCGAGCTCGCCGAACGCGCGCCCGCGATCCTCGAGACCTGGATGCTGGGCACCGAATCCGGCAACGCGATCGCCGACGTCGTCTTCGGCAAGGCCTCGCCGGCCGGCCGACTGCCCGCTGCGTTCCCGCGCGTCACCGGCGCCGCGCCGTTCTATCTATCGACGAACCCCACCGGCCGTCCGGCGGATCCCGATCTCGCGAAGGACACGGTGCGGTACCACGACCTGCCGATCACGCCGCTGTTCCCGTTCGGTCACGGCCTGTCGTACAGCGAGTTCAAGTACTCCGATCTCGCGCAGAGCGCGGGCAGCGTGGAGCCGGGTGGCCGCATCGACATCTCGATCACGATCGAGAACACCGGTGGAGTCGCGAGCGACGAGGTCGTGCAGCTCTACTGCCGCGACCCGATCGCCACGATCGTTCGCCCCGTGCTCGAGCTGCGCGGCTTCAAGCGCGTCGATCTCGCGCCGGGCGCGCGCAAGCGCGTGACGTTCACGCTGACGCCGGAGCAGTTCGCCTTCTGGGGCCCGCGCGGCAGCTGGCTCGTCGAGGCGGGACGCATCGATTTCTGGATCGGCGCGTCGTCCGCGGACCTGCGCGCCAAGGGTTCTTTCGAGATCACGAAGACACACGCGGGAAGCGCGCCGGCCGCGGCGCTGCCCACGCGGGTGGTCGTTTCCAATAACTGAGGGGGTTTCCATGCGGACGTTGTCAGGCGCTGCGGCGCTGGTATTGCTGGCGGGTTTGAGTATCGGTGCTTGCGCGGCGACGCCGGCCATCACGGGCGCGGGCGTGAAGATCGCGCCGACGAAGATCGCCGAGGCGAAGATCGACCGTTTCGATCCCGCGCTCGACGCCATCGTCCCGAAGGACTGGAAGATCGAGAAACTCGCCGAGGGCTTCGGCTGGGCGGAAGGCCCGATCTGGGTGAAGTCCGGCGGCTACCTGCTGTTCACCGACGTGCCCGGCAACAAGATGTGGAAGTGGTCGGAGAAAGGCGGCCTCGAGAAATTCCTCGACCCGTCCGGCGCGACGGCGCCCGATCCGGCGGTGTGGCGCGAGGCCGGCGCGAACGGCCTCACCCTGTACGACGCGAAGACCATCCTGCTCGCCGACACCGGCAACCGGAACATCGCCACGCTGGATCTCGCGACGAAGAAGAAGACGCCGGTCGCCACGGCGTTCGACGGCAAGAAGTTCTCGAGCCCGAACGACGTGATCATGGCGAAGAACGGCGTCATGTTCTTCACCGATCCGCCGTACGGCTTCAAGAAGTTCGACGCCGCGCCCGAGAAGGAGCAGCCGTTCAACGGCGTGTACCGCCGCGCGAAGGACGGCTCGGTCACCGTCATCGAGAAGGAGCTGACGCGCCCGAACGGCGTCGCGTTCTCGCCCGACCAGAGCATCCTGTACGTCACGCAGTCCGAGCCGACGAAGCCGATCATCATGGCCTACTCGCTCGACAAGGACGCCAACGTCACCGGCAAGAAGCTGTTCCACGACGTCAGCGACCTCATCAAGGACGGCGTCGCCGGCCTGCCCGACGGCATCACCGTTGCCGCCGATGGCACGGTATTCACCAGCGCGCCCGGCGGTATCCTCATCCTGTCGAAGGACGGCAAGCGCCTCGGCCGCATCGATGACGGGCGGCCGACCGCGAACTGCAAGTTCGGCGATGACGGAAAAACCCTGTACCTGACGTCCAAGGACATGGTGGCCCGGATCCGGCTGAACATCTCCGGCCAGGGCTTCGACGGCAAATAGGCGCATATATAAAGAGTAGATAGCAGGTTCGCGATCCGTCGCGACGAGGGGGTCGCCATGGAAATCTGGTACGTATTCGCGTCGATCGTGCTGCTGGTCGTGCTGATCAGCTGGGGCAAGCTGCAGCCGTTCCTCGCGTTCCTGGTCGCGTCGTCGGTGGCGGCGGTGCTGCTCGGTTTGCCGGTGGACAAGGTGCCCGGCGTGCTCGAGAAGGGTGTCGGCAACATCCTCGGCGGATTGCTCGGCATCGTCTGTCTCGGCGCGATGTTCGGCAAGCTGGTTGCGAACAGCGGCGCGGCGCAGAAGATCGCGATGGTGCTGATGCGGCTGTTCGGCGAGCAGCGCATCACGTGGGCGATGATGTTCACCGGCCTGCTGGTGGGCATCCCCCTCTTCTACAACGTCGGTTTCGTGCTGCTGGTGCCGCTGGTGTTCTCGGTGGTGCAGCAGACGAAGGTGCCGCCTATCTACGTCGGCATCCCGATGTTCGCGTCGTTGTCGGTGACGCATGGCTTCCTGCCGCCGCACCCGGCGCCGACGGCGATGCTGCCGATGTTCGGTGCCGACATCGGCAAGACGTTGTTCTACGGCCTGATCGTCGCGCTGCCGGCGATGGTCTGCGCCGGGCCGCTGTACGCGCGGCTGTTCCGCAACGTGAAGTCGAACCCGATCACGCTGTTCGTCGCGCCGTTGCGGCCCGAGAGCGAGCTGCCGAGCGCGTTCAATTGCTTTGCCTCCGCGCTGCTGCCGGTGGCGCTGATCGCCTGCTCGATGGCCGTGCCGTATGCGCCGGAATCCGCGCAGGCCGCGCTGAAGTTCTGGACCAACCCGCTGATCGTGATGTTGCTGGCGCTCGCGGTCGCCACGTGGACGCTCGGCCTGTCGCGCGGCCTGAAGCTGCAGCCGCTGATGGACGACTACGGCAACTCGGTGAAGGACGTCGCGGTGATCCTGCTGATCATCGCCGGTGCCGGCACGCTGAAGGAGGTGTTCGTCGCGACCAACGTCGACAAGAACATCTCCGACCTGCTGACCGGCATCTCGATCGATCCGCTGGTTCTCGGCTGGCTGATCGCCGGCGTGATCCGCGTGTCGCTGGGCTCGGCGACGGTGGCCGGCATGACGGCCGCGGGGTTGATGTCACCGGTCGTCGCCAACAACCCGCACGTCGATCCCAACCTCATGGTGCTGGCGATCGGCGCGGGTAGTTTGATGTTCTCGCACGTCAACGATTCGGGGTTCTGGATGGCGAAGGAGTACTTCAACCTCTCCATCAAGGACACGATCAAGAGCTGGACGCTGATGGAAGGCATCGTCGGCGTCGTCGGGATCATCGGCGTGCTGGTGCTGGAGCGGTTCGTGTAGGGGACATTTCTCTACATGAGTGCCGCCTCAATCTCCGCCAGCTCACTCGCCGAAAACGTCACGTTCTTCGCCGCCGCCACCGCTTCTTCCACGTGCGCGACCTTGCTCGCGCCGATCAGCGACGACGTGACCACCGGATCCCGCAGCGTCCACGCCACCGCCATCTGCGCCAACGACTGACCGCGCCGCTGCGCGATCTCGTTCAGCTTGCGGATCTGCGCCACGCGCTCGGGCGTCAGCCGGTCGGCCGGCAGCGACGTATGCTTCGACGCACGCGAGCCCTCCGGAATACCGTTCAGGTACTTGTTCGACAGCAGCCCCTGCGCCAGCGGCGAGAACACGATGCAGCCCATCTTCTGCTTGCGCAGCTCGGCGGTGAGCCCGTCCTCGATCCAGCGGTTGAACAGCGAGTAGCTGGGCTGGTGGATGACGCAGGGCGTGCCGAGTTGCTTGAGGATGGCGGCAGCCTGCGCGGTCTGCGTCGCGTCGTAGCTCGAGATGCCGACGTACAACGCGCGGCCCGAGCGCACGATGAAGTCGAGCGCACCCATCGTCTCCTCGAGCGGCGTGTCGGGATCGAATCGGTGGCTGTAGAAGATGTCGACGTAGTCGAGACCCATGCGCTTCAGCGACTGGTCGCAGCTCGCGACCAGGTACTTGCGGGAGCCCCACTCGCCGTACGGGCCCGGCCACATGAGATAACCGGCCTTCGACGAGATGATCATCTCGTCGCGGTACGGGCGGAAATCCTTCTGCATCAGCAGGCCGAAGTTCTCCTCGGCGGAGCCCGGCGACGGTCCGTAGTTGTTGGCCAGGTCGAAGTGCGTGATGCCGAGATCGAACGCGCGGCGCGCGATCGTGCGGCCGTTCTGGAACACGTCGACGTCGCCGAAGTTGTGCCACAGGCCGAGCGACACGGCCGGGATGCGCAGGCCGCTCGCGCCCACGCGGTTGTAGCGCATCGACTGGTAACGCGATTCGTCGGCAAGGTAGTTCATGTCGTCCTCGATGGATTCTCTGCAGTCAGGTGTGGACGGCGCGCGCCGCGAATTCCGCTACTCAGCGCGTGATCAGCCAGACGCCGGCGCCGAGCAGCGCGACGCCGCCGAGGCGCGTCAGCGTGATCGGATGCTCGGCCATGCCCAGCCAGCCGAAGTGATCGATGACCAGCGCGGTGGCCAGTTGTCCGGCCAGCGCCAGTCCCAGCAGGCTGGCCGTGCCCAGCTCGGCCGCAACGACGGTCGAGCTCGCGACGTAGAACGCACCGAGCATGCCGCCGAGCCAGCCCCACCATGGCACCGCGACGATGGCCGAGCGCTCGGGCAAGGGCTGGCGCGTCACGATCAGCAACACGATCAACGCCGTGGTGCCGACCAGGAAGCTGATGAGCGCCGCCGTGTTCGCACTCTGCAACACGCGGCGCAGCTGCGAATTCATGGCGACCTGGACGGTGAGACCGAGACCGGCCACCAGGCCGAGCAGGTAGGAGATGCCGCGCATTGACTAACTACCTCGCGAGACGCTTCAGGAGGCGCAGCCCCGCCGGGTACTGCGCCAGCCACAACACGAGGCGCCAGAACAGGCGCTTCGCCAGCGGCGCGCGCCGCTGCGGCACGACCGCGAACACCGGCGCGCCGACGTCTTCGTGACGGGCGTCGCCGCGGGCGGCTTCGACGGGCAGCGGGGAATTCATGCGCGCGAGTTTAGCCGCTTCAGATGGCCGCGGTTTCCATTTCCCACGGGATCAGCGGCGCGCCGCGGCGGATCCAGAAGCCGGCGCCGACGTGGCGGAACTGCCGGCGCAGCCGCGTGGCGTACCACGCCGCCGGCCGCAGGTTCACCTCGCGATCGGTGCGCGTGCGGTCGCAGTTCTCGCGCCAGTCGCGCTCGGTCAGCGCGGACAGGTACAACACGCCGCGCGTGAGCCGGCCGAGGTTGGCGATGGCGCGCGCGGCGACGCGCTCGTCCAGGTACTGCAGCACGTCGTAGCAGACGACGAGATCGAACGGGTCCGCCGAAAAATCCGCGATGGAACCTTGCGTCCAGCCGAACCGTTCGCAGAGGTACTCGCTGTACTCGAGCCCGGTGTAACGCGCGTGCGGAAACGCCTTCAGCAGCGGCGCGCGCAGCAGCCCCACGCCGCAGCCAGCGTCGAGGATGCGGCGCACGGGCAGGCCGACGTGTTCGGCATAGGCGCCGATCAGCTTCGCGCGGGCGCGCATCTCCGCCTTCGAGATCACGGCGGTGCGCGAATCGAAGTAGAAGCGGCGGTAGTAGTCGGCGTCGAAGCTCTTCGTCATGCGCCGGACCGCGCGAGATCGCGGCGCACCGCGCGGCGCACGAACACGCCGGCGATCAGCGCCAGCACGCCGATGGCGCCCGACACGACCGGGCCCAGCCAGTTGTCGGTGAACGTGGCGATGCGGCCTTTCTGCGGTTCGCCGGGCGGATACTGCACCGGCACCTCGGCGCCGATCGCGAAGCGTTTCGAACCGGTCGAGAGCTGCCCCGAGACCGTGTAGATGTTTCCCTCGGGCGTCGTGAACCGCACCATCGGCCGGTACGTGTCTCGCCCGCCTTCCTTCGTCTCGAAGTATCTAACCACCGTACCCGTGGCCTGCTGCGCGCCCTGCGTGAAATCCAGCGTCTGCGACGCGAGATACACGCCTAACAACAGGCACACGGCGCCGAGCGCCAGCAGCAGTCGGGCGGAAATGCCCATGATCCGGTAGGCGAGTTGCACGGGTCAGGCGCCCGGGGGTGAATTCATGTTGCGAGCCGACGAAGGGATACGTAGGCTCGCGAGTCTATTCGATGTGGGGAGCGCGATGAGCGAGCCGGAGAAGAAGTCGTCGGCGTGGCCGTGGATCGTGGTGCCGTTGTGCGCCTTCGTCCTGTTCTTCGTGCTGCGCGAATGCCAGCACCGCCTGCCGCCCGCTCCGCATGCTCCCGCGCCCGCCCCCGCCGCCACCGTACCCGCCGCTCCCGACGTGCCGCCGGCCGAGCCGAAGCCGGACGAGTCCGCGGCGCCGGCTCCCGCGCCAGCGCCGCAGTAGTCCGGATCAGCGGCCCGTGATCTTGAAGGTCACGCGCACCTTGTACCACTGGGCCACCGGCACGCCGTCGCGCGTCGCCGGCAGCAGCCGCCAGTTGCGTTTCGCCTCGTCGAGCGCCGAACGATCCAGCCGATCGAAACCCGTGCTGCGGACGATGCGTGCGTCGCCGACACGACCGTTCGGCAACACGTAGACCTCGACGTCCGCGTTGCCTTCGTTGCCGGCGCGGATCTCGCCGGGCGGGTACGGCGGCTGCGACAGCGGGTGCCGGACATCCTGGCGCGCGGAGATGACGACGGGCTGCGGCAGGTTCGGGCCCGAGCCGGTCATGTCCAGTCCATCCGGCGGCAGCGCCTGCGCAACGATCGTGTTCTGCGGATCGGACTCGACGGTGAGCTCGTCCGGCATGGGCACGCGGATGTCGAGCTGCTCCTGCGACGGCGGGCCGACCGGGTCCGGCGGCGGTACGTCGACCGGTTGCGGGTCGGCGAAGCTCGCCTCGATCGGCTCGGGCGGCATCGTCAGCGACGGCACGATCCCGAGCCCCTTCGCGATGAAGAAGAAGACCGCGAGGTGTATGCCCGCGACCACACCCATTCGACCTAATGTTCCGGCGACCATGTCACCCTCCGTTCGCCGCGTGTTTCGCGGCCGTCTGCGAAGGTCAACGCGGCGGCCCGCAAAGCGGGGTTTTCGGCGGGGAAAACCCGTGGGCGCGGTCGCGGCAGCGCCTGTACAATCGCGCCCCCTCATGAGCCGCCGCCAGCCAAAAGTCGGGTTCGTCAGCCTCGGTTGCCCGAAGGCGCTGGTGGATTCCGAGCGCATCATCACGCAGCTGCGCGCCGAGGGTTACCAGGTCGCGCCCGACTACGACACCGCCGACGTCGTCGTCGTGAACACCTGCGGCTTCATCGATTCCGCCGTCGACGAATCGCTGGACGCGATCGGCGAGGCGCTCGAGCAGAACGGGAAGGTGATCGTCACCGGCTGCCTGGGCGCGCGGCCGGAGCGCATCCTCGAGCGGCATCCGCGCGTGCTGAAGGTCACCGGCCCGCACGCGTATGAAGAAGTGGTCGGCGCCGTCCACGAGCACCTGCCGCCGAAGCACGATCCGTTCGTCGATCTCGTGCCGCCGCAGGGCATCAAGCTCACGCCGCGTCACTACGCGTACCTGAAGATCTCCGAGGGCTGCAACAACAAGTGCAGCTTCTGCATCATCCCGTCGATGCGCGGGTTGTTGGCCTCGCGTCCGATCGACGAAGTGCTGCGCGAAGGCGAGAAGCTGGCGCGCGCCGGCGTGAAGGAATTGCTCGTGATCTCGCAGGACACGTCGGCCTATGGCGTCGACCTGCGCTACCGCGAGGCCGAGTGGCGCGGGCAGAAGTACGAGACGCGGTTCCAGGATCTCGCGCGCGGACTCGGCGAGCTCGGCATCTGGGTGCGCATGCATTACGTGTATCCGTACCCGCACGTCGACGACGTCATCCCGCTGATGGCCGAGCGCAAGATCCTTCCGTACCTCGACATCCCGTTCCAGCACGGCAGCCCGTCGGTGCTGAAGCGCATGAAGCGGCCGGGACTCGTCGACAAGACGCTGAACCGCATCGCCGCGTGGCGCGCGGTGTGTCCGGATCTCACCATCCGCTCCACTTTCATCGTCGGCTTCCCCGGCGAAACCGAGGCCGAGTTCCAGCAGTTGCTGGACTGGCTGGACGAAGCGCAGCTCGACCGCGTCGGCGCGTTCAAATATTCGCCGGTCGAAGGCGCGCCGGCGAACGACGTCGCCCCGCACGTGCCGCCGGACGTGCAGGAAGAACGGCTCGCCCGCTTCATGCAGAAGAGCGCGGCGATCAGTGCCGCGAAGCTGGCCGCGAAGGTCGGGCATCGCATCGAGGTGCTCGTCGACGCGGTCGACGGCAACACCGCGATCGCGCGCAGCATGGCCGACGCGCCCGAGATCGACGGCGTGGTGAAGATCGTGCGCGGCGGGAAGCTGAAAGCAGGTGAGTTCGCCGACGTCGAGGTGACGGGATCGAGCGATCACGACCTCGAAGCCAGGGTGGTCAAGGCTTCCTGATCCGACTCCTCGGCGGTCCCGCGACCGCGCGGTACCCGGGCTGGCGCGGCGTGACTGCCTAACTAGCTGCCGGGAAGGTCAGCGCGGCGGGCTGGGCCGACGTCAACGTCGGCCGGCGGCCGAACGCCGCGCGGTTGCCGACCGCCCCGTACAGCTTGGGCAGGAACGGCAGGACTTTCGTCAGGCCCTGGATCTTCCGGCCGCGCGGGCTCAGTCGCAGGAACGCGTCTTCGACGAAGCGGATGTCGGTGTAGTACTGGCCGAACTGCTCGCGCAGCTGCCGCTTCGTCAGGTAGTTGGTGTGCGAAGTGAGGTACTTGTGGTTGGCCTCGCAAGCCTCCTGCGCGTTCATCTTCGTCTGGAATTCGTTGCGCACGCCCATCATCGCCCAGGTCTTCAGCCACCAGCGCTGGCGGATCATCGTGCCCAGCGGCACGAACACGTGCGGCTCGATCGGCATGTAGCGCGCGGGGAAGATGTGCAGGAAGGCGCCGCCGGGTTTCATCACGCGGTGCACTTCGCGCAGCGTCGAGGGATAGTCCATGACGTGCTCGAGCACCTGGTCGCTGATGACGGCGTCGAAGGTGCAGTCGTCGAACGGCAGGTGGTAAGGATCGAGGTCGATGTCGCGCAGGATGCCCTGGTCGACGAGCCCCTGGTCGGCGTCGGTGTGCGCGTCGCGCAGGCCGAGGCCGCAGCCGTAGAAGTCGTAGCCCTGCTCCCGCGCCGCCTGCACGAGCTTGCCGGCGCCGCAGCCGAGATCGAGCACGCGGGTGTTCTTGCCGACGGGCACGCCCTGGGTGCGCAGGACGTTGGCGAAGAATTCGCTGCGCTTGGCCTTGGAGGAGGACATCGAGATCTCCCGGAGCGATGACCGGGAGACGATAGCTAGGGGCGCGGATGGCCCGGCATCGGTTTCCGTGAGGGGCGGCGTGCGGCGGCGTCCGACAGGGCCGCCGCGGGCCCTACTTCAGGTTGATCGCGACCAGGTTGTCGACGTTGTGGATGTAGAGGACCCCGTTGGCGGACACCGCCAGGGTGCCGAACGCCGGGTAATTCCACACGGAGCGGTGCGTCGCGAGATCGATGACATGGGTCGCGTAGTCGGTGCTGACGATCGCGAGGTTGTTCGTCACCACGACCTCGCTGACGAACTTCGTTTCGGCCGCGTTGACGGGCGCCCACGACCACAACAACGCGCCATCGGCCTCCGCACGTGCCTCGAGGCGCAGCGGAGCCTGGTTCACCGCGTACACGACCCCGTTCTTGTAGGCCGGCGTGGACGGATAACGGCCCTGTATCTGCCAGGCGATGGAACCCCCGGCCAGGGTACGGAAGTTGGTCAGGTAGTTGGTCGTGAACGTGCCGATGCTGGCGTTCGTATAGGGCGCGGCGAAGACGGAACCCAGTGCGGCGTCGCCGAGCACGGGCGCGCCGCCGACTTCGTAGACGTAGTTCTGATACATCGGGTCCGCGATGGACAGGGTCTGCGCGCCGCTCAGCGGATCGACGATCTGCAACTGGCCGCCGGTGTAGGCGTAGACGCCCGTGGCGTTCACCGCCGGCGTCCAGTTCGACTGCTGCGCTTCGTTCACGAAGAACAGCTGGTTGCCCTGCGCGTCGAGCCCATACAGGCCGCCGTACGTGCCGGCATTCGCGTACAACATGCCGGTGGGGCCGATCGTCGGCGGGAAGTAGTGCTCCCACTGGGACGTCACCGGCGCGCGGTAGATAGGCGAGCCGTCGGTGGCGTTGCGCGCGATCAGGAAGGTGTCGCTCTGGTGGCCCGCGGCGAAGTACACGACGTTGTTGGATATGGACACGGGGCTGGCCGCCGGCCAGGACATGTTGTCGACCGTGTAGTGCCACGCTTCGGTGCCGTCCGATTCGCGCTTGGCGTAGACCACGCCGTTCTGCGTGTGGTCGGACGAGACGACGTAGAACAGGCCGTTGGCCGTCACGAGGTTCTGCTTGAGCGTCGTCCACGGGTTCCAGATGTAGTTGCCGGCCGTCTTCCAGCGCGTCGTGAACTTGTCGGGATCGGCGGTCACCGGCACGAAGCCGGTGTGCGCGGCATTGCCCTGGGTGGTCGTCCAGTCCGGCGCGCCGGCCCACGCGGACAACGCGATGGTGTTGTCGCCGGGCCAGGCGGTCGCAGGCGCGAGCACGCGGACGCTGAACGGCACGCTGACGCTGGGCACGTCCTGCGCGGTCGCGCAGGCCGGGTCCTTGCAGAGGTTGAGCGTGACGTTGCCGGCGAACGTCGCCGGCGCGGAGGCCGGGTTCGTCGACAGGCGCAGCGTGAAGGTGCCGTCGCCGCGGTCGATGACGTCGACGGTGCTGAGGATCACGCCGCTCGCGTCGGTCGCCGTCGCGTACAGCGTGCCGACGTTGAAGTTCACCGGCCGCACGATGACGTCGGCATTGATCGGCGAGCCCTGCGCAGCGAAGCGCGCGATGGACTGCGACTGCACGTCGACGCCGTACACCTTGAGCGACAGGGCGAAGGTGGTGGTGCCGCCGGCATTGCTCGCGCTGACGGTGTACGTCGCGGCAGCGCTGTTGGCGGTCGGCGTACCGGAGATCTGGCCCGAGGTCGCGTTCAACGAGAGGCCCGCCGGCAACGCCGGCGATACCGCGTAGCCGGCGACGGTACCGGTGACACTCGGCGTGATCGCCGTCATGGCCGTGTTCACGCGCAGGTTCTGCGGCGTCGCATAGCTCAGGCCGGTCGGCGCGGCGACGGCGGGTGGCGGCGGCGGGCTGTCGCTGCCGCCCCCTCCACCGCACGACGCGAGCAACGTGCTGACGAGCAGGGCGTATCCGGCGGAGAGGCGCGTGGACATGAAGTACCTGGAGAGCGAAAGGGGGACGCGGAGGTCGCGTTCTTGTTTGTGTCGCGGGCGCGGAAAGGATGACAGGAAACGGCCCGCGCAGGCGGGCCGTTCATCGATCGGTGACTGTCCCCTTTTGCCAGGAAACGGGGACTGTCCCCATTACTCGACGGTGACGGACTTCGCGAGGTTGCGCGGCTGGTCAACGTCCGTGCCCTTCAGGATGGCGACGTGGTACGCGAGCAGCTGCAGGGGAATCGTGTAGACGATGGGCGCCTGGAAGTAGCTGACGTGCTTCGGCATCGTGATGACCGTGACGCCTTCCGACGGCGTGATGCCGGAATCCGGATCCGCGAACACGATCAGCTCGCCGCCGCGCGCGCGCACTTCCATCAGGTTGCTCTTGAGCTTCTCGAGCAGGTCGTTGTTGGGCGCCACGGTAATAACCGGCATGTCAGCGTCGACCAACGCCAGCGGACCGTGCTTCAGCTCGCCGGCGGCGTACGCCTCGGCGTGGATGTACGAGATCTCCTTGAGCTTCAGCGCGCCTTCCATCGCGATCGCGGACAACGCGCCGCGGCCGAGGAACAACGTGTGGTGCTTGTCGGCGAAACGTTTGGCGAGGTCGTAGATCACGCCGTCGAGCGACAGCGTCTTCTCGACCATCGACGGGATCTCGACCAGGCGCTGCACGAGATTGCGCTCGCGCTCCGCGTCGGCGGTGCGGCCCTTGGCCAGCGCGACGACCAGCATGCCGAGCGCGGCGCACTGCGTGGTGAACGCCTTCGTCGACGCGACGCCGATCTCCGGGCCCGCGCGCGTCAGCATCACCAGCTCGGACTCGCGCACCAGCGAGCTCTCGGGCACGTTGCAGATCGCCAGCGACGATAGATAGCCCGCCTGCTTCGCGAGGCGCAGCGCGGCCAGCGTGTCCGCCGTCTCGCCGGACTGCGAGATCGTCACGAACAGCGAATTCTTCGGCACCACCGGATTGCGGTAGCGGTACTCGCTCGCGATCTCGACCGTGCACGGGATCTTGCAGATCTGCTCGATGAAATACCGCGCGACGACGCCCGAGTGGTAGCTGGTGCCGCAGGCGATGATGTGGACGTGCTCCACCTTCTTGAAGATCTCGGTGGCGGCCGGACCGAAGGCGGCCTCCAACAACCGCCCGTTGGCCACGCGCTCGGCCAGCGTGTCGGCGATGGCGCGCGGCTGCTCGTGGATCTCCTTGAGCATGAAGTGGCGGTACTGGCCCTTCTCCGCGGCGTCCGCGGACAGCTCGCTCTCGCGCACCGGGCGGTCGGCCTTCACGCCATCCTTGTCGAGCACCTTGATCGACGTGCGGCGGATGTCGGCGACGTCGCCTTCCTCGAGGAACATGAAGCGGCGCGTGACCGGCAGCAGCGCGGCGACGTCCGACGCGACGAAGTTCTCGTCGACTCCGAGACCTACAACAACAGGGCAGCCTTCGCGCGCCAGGATGATGCGCTCCGGCTCGGACTCGCTGACGACCGCCAGCGCGTACGCACCTTCCAGCTCGGCGACCGTGGCGCGCACGGCCTTGAAGAGGTCCTTCTGCGATTGCATGTGGTGATGCACGCGGTGCGCGATCACTTCGGTGTCGGTCTCGGACGTGAACGCGTAGCCGAGTTTCTTCAGGTCTTCGCGCAGCTCGTCGTGGTTCTCGATGATGCCGTTGTGGACGATCGCGAGACCGTCCTTCGAGATGTGCGGATGCGCATTGCGCTCGGAGGGCACGCCGTGCGTGGCCCAGCGCGTGTGCGCGATGCCCACCGGGCCGTGGGTCGGGTCGGCGTCGATGGCGTCCTGGAGCACCTTCACCTTGCCGACGGTGCGCAGGCGCTTGAGCTTGGCGGTGCCGTTCAGGACCGCGATGCCGGCGGAGTCGTAGCCACGGTATTCGAGGCGGCGCAGTCCCTCCATGAGGATGGGAACGACGTTGCGCTCAGCGATGGCTCCGACGATGCCGCACATTTAACAGTGCTCCGGGATTCAGGGGGGCGCTAGTGTGCACCAGACTTCCGGGGGATCGAAGCCGCGAAAGCCGCCCCTTGCGCACATCTGGTACTCCCTTCACATCCGGTCGGCCGGCGGGACTTTACGTATTGGAAATCAATACGTTAGCGACGCCCGAATGTCGCTCAAAACGCGTACAGACTGGCCGCGACGAGCAAACACAGCGTCGCGGCCAGACTGCCGGCGCGCGGCGCCCCGAACCAGTAGCGCTGGCCGATCAGCGCCACCAGGCCGCTGACGCCGGCCAGCGCGAACAGCGCGAGGGGCGGGAACGCGAAGATCCGGAAACAGGTGGCGACGATGAAACACGCGGCACCCAGCATCAGCGCCGCGAGGCTGTGCGTGAGGTTGAAGCTGATCCATGCCTGCCACATCGAGATGGCGCCGCGCGACAGCCGCAGTTTCGACGCCTGCATCGCGGTGACGACCGCCGGATCGTCGGGCGCGAGCCGACGCGGGTTGCGCTCGTCGAGCAGCGTGAAGACGAGGTGGAGCAGGCCGAGCACCGAGTAGATCAGCCCGGCGATGGCGAGCAGCGTGCCGATCAGCATCGGGCACTCACGGCACGGACGGATCCACGTGCGCACGGAACGCCGGGCGCACGGACAGGCGCTGGTAGTAGCCGTGCACGGCATCGAGCTGCGGCCGGTCGATGGGACTGTGCAGCCAGCGGTGGGTAGATAGTCCGAGGGCGACGTCGGCGAGCGTGAAGAACTCGCCGCAGACGAACTGGCCGCCGGCGGCGAAGTGGTCGTCGAGCAGGCGCATGGCTCGGTTCCACTTGTCGACGCTCATGGCGATCTCCGCGGCGTCGGTGTGCTTCGGGCTGTGGCGCACCAGCGCGTAGAACGCGTAACGCCACGCGGGATTCAGCTCGGTCGCCTGCCAGTCGAGCCATTGGTCGACGAGCGCGCGGTCGCGTGCGTCCTCCGGCAACAGCGTGCGGTGCGGCTGGCGCGCGGCGAGGTAGCGGCAGATCGCGTTCGACTCCCACAATACGAAGCCGCCGTCGTCGATGACCGGCACCAGCGCGTTGGGATTCTTCGCAAGCAGCGTCGCGTCGGCTTCGACGTGCTCGAATGCCAGGTCGAGCTCCGCGCAGGTCCACAGCACCTTGCGCACGTTGATCGACTGGGTCTTTCCGAGTACGCGCAACGTCATCCGGGTTTCCGCTCGATGCTCTTGATCCGGCCGTCGACGATGGTGACGACCATCGGCGCGGCCTGCGTGCCGCGCGCGAACGTCCAGGTCTCGGTGACCGTCTCGCCGACCTTGACCATGCCGCCGTTGATGCCGCGGGCGCGCACGTCGCTGGTTTCCTGCGCGCGCTCGGCGGGCTCGCCGCACTTCGCGAGCAGCTCGGACACGGTCATCGAGCTGGACACCACCCACTTGCCGCAGCGGAAGGCTTCGTCGGCGTGCGCGGGCGCAACGCCGGCCAGCGCGAGGGCGAGGATGAGGGGCGCGGCGGGCTTCATGGGCGGGAATGTTAGCACCGGCTCCGGAGACGGAAGCGGGCCAGCTCAGCGGTGCCCGCACCACTGTCTTTCACAGGGAACGCCGTCACCCTCGCCGTCCATCTTCATGCCCGGACAGTGCTGCAGGAACCAGGTGGCTTCCTCGCAGGAAGTCATCTGCGAGCAGTACTTGCGACCGTCGCAGCTCCGGTTCGGCGCGAAGCTAGCCGCCGGGCGTTCGACGGGCGAATCGGCCGTCAGCGCGGGCGGCGGCACGGACTGCAGCTCGTACGACCCGCCCTCCGCCTCCGCGACGGCCCGATCACGGGTCTCGTGATACTTGTGCCAGCCGGCGAAGACGAGTCCGGCGGCGATGAGGTATGGCAGGGCGCGGCGCACCCTGCCTAGCTACTCCACTTCGGCGCCTCTTTCAACCAGCAACGCGCGCAGCTGGGAGCGATGGCAATGCGCCTCGTCCGCGCAGTAGCAGCCCAGGGAGAAGCTCGCGGACTTCGACAACGTGGCCAGCACGTCCAGCGACTGGCTGGCCGCGGGCGTGTTCATCTCGGCGCGGAACTTGCGGAAGAAAGCCGCCCAGTGTTTGTCCGTGGTCGCGGCGAAGGCGGTTTTCATGAGCTCGGCGCTGGGCGCGAGCACGGGGAACCACACGTCGTACCAATTGCCGCTGCCGAACTCGGCCTTGGGGACGCCGCGCGGCGGGCGACGGACGGTGCCGAGCCGCGGGCCTTCCTTCGGCACGCGCTCGGTCCCCAGGCGGACGATGCGAATGGTCATCGGTTCTTCTCCATGAACACCAGCGTGAGCACCGGCGATACGACCTGCTCGCGGCTGCGGACGTACCCCAGCCGCTCATAGAGACGAATGTTGCCCGCGCTGCGATGACCGGTGAACAGCTCTAACTTGTGCGAATCGCCGGATTCGCGCTCGACGGCGCGCAGCAGCCGCGTGCCCAGTCCCTGCTGCTGCAGGTCCGGATGCACCACGAGACGGCCGATCTGCCACGTCTGCCCGGCGCGCCGGGCCCGCACCGAGCCGACGATGACGCCGTCCGCCACCGCCTTCAGGATGACCGAGTCCACGAACTCCGCGCGCAGCGACTCGAGCGTCTGCGTCAACGGCGGCAGCGTCCAGTGGTCGTAGAGCTCCGCTTCGCGGCGATACGCGAGCTTCTGCAATTCGAGGATCGCGGGCGCATCCTCGCGCGCCGCCAGCGAGATCAGCTCTTCCGGTTCCGCGGCCGTCTTGCTCATCGGCACGAACTCGATCTCGACGCCGCCGGCCATCGCCCAGCGGATCTGCGGCTGTGCCACGTAACCGCGCGCCTCGTACAACCGCACGCCGGGCAGCGTCGCCATCAGCTCGAAGCGGCGGAAGCCGTGCGCGACGGCCTCGTGCTCGCAACGCGCCAGCAGCGCCGTGCCGAGGCCGCGCCGCGCGAACTGCGGATGGATGAAGAACGCGCGGATCTTCGCCGCATCCCGGGCGGGATCGAGCTCGCCGGCATCGCGGTCGCTCCGCGCATCGCTGCCGAACAAGGTGCGGCGCCGGCTCCAGCCGCCACAGCCGGCCACCTGGCCGTCGGTCTCGATCACGAAGTACGTGCCGTCGCGGATGAGCTGCGTGTCGACGCCGAACGCGCCAGCCAGCGCACCTTCCACCTGCGACGGCGAATAGTCGCCGCGGCTCAGCTCGCGCGCGGACGCGGCGATCAGCGCGCCCAGCACCGGCAGGTCGTCGAGCGTCGCGCGCCGCAGCCGGTGCGTGACCGGGCGCACTACGCCGTCACCGGCGCGCACAACTCGCACGAGAACACGCCGGTGCGGTGGTCGAACAACGCGCCGCGCGGATAGTGCTCGAACGGCGCACGCGACCGGTCCAGCGCCAGCCCGCGCGAGTCGACCTCGCGCATGAACGCCATCCACGCCGCGCCGATGTCGCGGCCCGTGCCCTTGTACACGGCGACGGCATACCGGCCGCCCGGGAGGATCGTCTGCTCGGCATCGGGCAAGGTGAGACCGGGCGGCAACTCGACGCAGCAGTCGTAGCGCAGCTCGTCGTGGGTCGAGGTCACCGGGTTGTCGACGGCGACGCCGTAGCGCGGGCAATCGATGAGGCCGTGATCCGCGAGCCAGGGCGCGACGGTGCTGCGCCAGAAGCGTCCCAGCGGTTCGCCGAAGGGGCCCGTGTAACGCAGGTATGCGACGCGCGCGGGCGCTCGGTCGACGACGGTGAAGTTCACGCGCCGAGCATACACGCGGCGCGAATCCGCGCCGACGTCCGATGCAGCCGGTCCGCGTCAGTGACGCTTGAAGTACTGCACGTCGCGCTCGTGTTTCTCTGCCGCGGCGCGGGTGCCGAACGTCCCGAGGTTGCGACGCTTGCCGGTCTTCGGGTCCGTCTTGCGCGAATAGAGCCGGAATTTCCCGGTCGACAGTTTGCGGATCATGCTGCAGTCGAGCATGCGGCAAGGCGCGGCGCCGTCCGCGGCGGACGCGTCGCGATGTGGGAGTGTGGCGACTCGCGCGAGGGGCGCTGGCGCGTCAGCCGAGCGGGAACACGTGCATCGGTTCCCAGCGGCCGCTGGAGTTCTCGATCAGCACGAGCTCCGAACAACGCGCCTGCACGCCATTCGCCGGCAATGCGATCTTGAGCTCCACCTCGATCTCGCAGAGCAGCGCTTCGTCGCCGTGCGCGACGGTGACGTGCGGCACCACGCTCGCGAACTTGCCCTCGAACGGCGGGTAGTCAGGGAACGCCCGGTACACCGAGCTCGTCAGCCCGGCGTGCGGCGCATCCGGGTCGGGCTCGAGATACAGCGCGACGGGAAAGCGCTGCGTGCGCGCGAGCCGATAGTCGAAACACGGCACGGCGCGCGCGATGGCGGCCAGCGTCGCGAGCACGTCGGCATCGACCTGGTCCGGCGGCATGAAGGGATAGAGGACGGTGACGTGCGCGGGCACGTTGCGGCGCGCGGACGGATCGTAGCGGTCGCGGTATCGCGCGATGTAGCGCTCCGCCTCCGGCACGCGGCAGATCAACGCGGTTTCAGGCAACGCGTTTCCCGCAACCCTGCGGCTTGAAGACGCGTTGCGTCGATGCCGGGTTGTTGGCCAGCTTCTCCGGCGGGCGGCGCGGACGGCGCACGAGCTCGCCGCCGCAGTTCGGGCACTTGCCGGCCAGCGTGTCGGTGGCGCAGTCGGCGCAGAACGTGCATTCGAACGAGCAGATGTACGCGTCGGCGGAATCGCCGGCGAGATCGCGATCGCAGCATTCGCAGCCCGGTCGGAGTTGCAGCATGGTCATTCCTCCTCGATGAACGCCTGCACGGCGTCGAACAGGCGCTCGCGGTGTGCTTCGAGCGCCATGAAATGCGTGGCCTCGGACAGCAGGACGAGGCGGCGGTCGCGCGCGTTGACGAGCCGGGGATACAGCGCGATCGCCATCGCGGGCGGCGTCACCACGTCCCACTCGCCCACGGCCAGCAGCGTCGGCGCGCGGATCGCGGCGGGATCGTACGCGGTCTTGCCGGCGCCCCAGATCTCGGTGAAATCCTTCATCACGCCGTTCGGCGAGCGCAGCACCGGCGGCGTGCGGCGCGCGCCGACCGGGTCCGTGGCCAGGGTTTCCGCCCACCAGCGTTCGTACTGGTCGGGCGGCGAGATCTCGGCGACGCGGTCCGGCGGGATGCCGGCCGTCATGAACGCGCGCGCGCCGTCGTGCGTGCTGGCGCGCCACGCGCCCGAGTAGTTGGGCGGCTGCATCGGCAGCCAGACCGGTGAGACCAGCACCAGCTTGCGGACGCGGTCCGGCTGCGCGGCCGCGTACGACGCGGTGGTGGTGGTGCCCCACGACCAGCCGACCACGTTGAGGCCACGCACGCCACGGCGGTCCAGGATCCAGTCGACGGCGGCACCGATGTCGCGGGTCGCCTCGGCCGTCGACGCGAAGGGTTTGTTCTTCTCCGGCGCCTCGTCGAGCGCGCGCGGGCGCGTCGAGCCGCCGTAGCCGCGGATGTCGAGACCGTAGACGTCGTAGCCCTGGCGCGCGAGGCGCGTCATCCACGAGCCGCCCGGCATGTCGAAATCGAACCCGGCGGTGGCCGGGAACGTGGCGCCGTGCACGAACAGGACGACCTGCTTGCCGGCGAACTTGCCGCGCTCGGCGTCGTGGACGTTGCGCAGGTGCAGCCTGATGCCGACATCGCGCGACGGGATCGTGAAGTCCTCGGTGCGCGTCGTCGCGGCGGGCGCGGCGGCGGTGGCCACGACGGCCAGCAGGGCGCCCAGGTAGTTAGCTGTGCGGCGGCTCACGAGCAGCCCTCGACGTAGTTCAGGTGTTCCCAGGGTCCGGCCTGCAGCGCCGTGACCGCACCGTTGGCGGTCTCGAAACGCAGGCCCTCGGTGCCGGCGCCCGAGCGCAGCGTGATGGTGTGGCCGCCCTCGACGTACTTGTGCGGCTGTACGTCGAGCCGCTCGCCGTAAAGCCGGCGCAGCTCGTCCTCGCGGGTGCCGATGCCGGCGCCGGCGAAAGTCGTCAGCGTGGTGGGACCCGCGAGCTCGATGCGCACCACGCGATTCGCGATGATCATCAGGCGGAACGCGGCCGGTCCTTCGTAGCGCAGGTACCAGCAGTCCTCCGCGGGTCGTTTGCGTGGCCGCAGCGACCAGTCGAGCAGCGGCAGCACCTCGTCGACCGTCATGCCGGCGCGCACCGGGCCGAGGCCGGTCATCGACAGGCAGACGCGCGGACCGGCGGGCGCGGCCAGCAGCGGCGCGGTCAGCAGGACGAGCAGGAATCGGAGGGGACGCACGGGCGGCATTGTGCCAGCGTCAGCCGGAGCGCTGCGAACCCGGTGGCGCCGGCCGCAGGGACAACACTTCCAGCAGGCGCCGATCGGATTCGCCCAGCGGCTGCGGCGCGGCGTCCGGTGTCCAGGCCGCGAGGCCGTCGATCTCTTCGTTCACGACCGGCGCCGGCATCGCCGCGAGCACGCTACCGAACACGGCGCCGCGACGCGGCCGCCCATTGTCGACCTCCACGATGCCCAGCCAGTCGAGCGCGCCGGCGGCGCAACCCGCCTCTTCCGCGAATTCGCGGCTGGCGGCAGCGCGCGCGGACTCGCCGGCATCGATCAACCCGCCCGGCAGCTCCCAGACGCCGCGATACCGGTTGTGGACCAGCACGATGCCGGCCGGCGTGCGGGCGACCACCAGCGCGAAGGTGATCCCGGCATCGACGAGGGCCGCCGGCTCGGCCGACTCACGGAACCCGACGAAGCGCGCAGACGGCACGGCCGCGATCCGGGTTCACGCCGCGGCCGGCACGGCGGCGGTCATCGACGGTCCGCCGTCAGCTTGCCTAACAACCACTGCAGCCCCGAGAGGTGCTGCTGGTCGTGACTGCAGAGGTAGTGCACGAGGCCGCGCAGTGTCACCAGTCCGTATCCCTCGAAATCCGCCGGCCGCTCGAAATCCGCGGGCGCGACGCCGCGCAGCAGCTCGAGCGTCTGCGCCCGCGCCGCGCGGAATTCCGCGAACACGCGCGTGGCGTCGGCGTGTCCGTAGTCGCGCTGCTTCGCCAGCGGCTCGCTGTCGATGGACGGCAGGAACGGCGTGGACTCGCGCAACGTGCGCCGGAAGCGCTCCTGGTAGCCCTCGATCTCGATGTCGCGCACGTGGCAGATCTGCTCGATCGCGGTGAACGGCTCGCTCGGCACGCCGTCCCACGAAGGCGGCGTCCAATGCACGAACTCCACGGGAAATGCGGCGTAGTGCTGCTCGAGCGCACGCGGGAATGCTTCGAGCGCGGCAAACGTGACGGGATGCATGGCCGGCATTGTGCCAGCGGGCACCGGGATTCCGGCAGGCCGCGCGCCGGAATCTTCGGGGCGGCGGCCTACTTCGGCTTCTTCTCCGGTCGCTTCCACCCGTCGAGCGTCAGCTGCTTCGCGCGCGTCAGCGTGAGCTTGCCGTCCGGCGCTTCCTTCGTGATCGTGCTGCCCGCGCCGGTCGTCGCGTCCTTGCCGATGCGCACCGGCGCGACCAGCATGTTGCCGGAGCCGATGAATGCGCCGTCCTCGATGGTCGTCGTGGACTTGTTCACGCCGTCGTAGTTGCAGGTGATGGTGCCCGCGCCGACGTTGACGCCCTTGCCGATCACGGCGTCGCCGAGATACGTGAGATGGTTGGCCTTGCTGCCGTCGCCGATGACCGTCTTCTTCAGCTCGACGAAATTGCCGACGTGCACGCCGGCGCCGAGCTGGCTGCCGGGCCGCACGCGCGCGTACGGGCCGATGAGGCAACCCGCACCGACCTCGCTGCTCTCGAGCACCGAATTCGGATGGATGACGCAGTCCGCGCCGATGGTCACGTCGCGCAGCACCACGTTCGGACCGACACGCACGCGATCGCCGAGCGTCACCTTGCCCTCGATCAGCACGTTGGCATCGAGGAACACGTCGCGACCCAGCGTGACCTCGCCGCGCACGTCGATGCGTGCCGGGTCGGCCAGCGTGGCCCCGGCGACCATGAGCTCGCGCGCGCGGTCGGCACGGTTCATCGCCTCGAGCTCGGCGAGCTGCACCTTGTCGTTCACGCCGAGCACCTCGGCGACGGTGGGCGCGATCAGCGGCGTCACCTTGATCTTGTCCTTCACGGCCATCGCGATGACGTCCGTCAGGTAGTACTCGCCCTGCGAGTTGGCGTTCTTGAGCTTGCCGAGCCACTTGCGCAGTAGTTTGGCCGGCACCGCCATGATGCCGCTGTTGCCCTCGCGGATCTTCTGCTGCGCCTTGTTGGCGTCCTTCTGCTCGACGATCTTCTGGATGGCGCCGCGGGCGTTGCGCACGATGCGCCCGTAACCCTGCGGGTTGTCCAGCAGCACGGTCAGCAGGCTCATCGCCTTCGGACCGGTCGCGTCGATCAGCTTCCGCAGCGTCTCGGGACGGATCAGCGGCACGTCGCCGTACAACACGAGGACGAGCTCGTCGTCGGCGACGTTCGGCATGGCCTGCATCACGGCGTGGCCGGTGCCGAGCTGCTCGGCCTGCAGCGCCCAGCGCAGGTCGGCGTCCTTGATGGTGGCGCGCACCGCCTCGCCGCCGTGGCCGTAGACCACGTGCAGCGACGAGGGATCGAGCGCGCGCGCCCGGCTAACAACGTGCCCGAGGAGCGGCCGGCCGGCGAGCGGCTGCAGCACCTTGGGGAGATCGGATTTCATTCGCTTGCCCTGACCGGCAGCGAGGATGACGACGGCGAGTTTCATGCGGCCGCGATTCTAGCGGTTTGACATGCGCCGCGGCGGCGGGCGCCGGGCCGGAACGGCGAGATGTGAACCGCGTCCGCGTCAGCGGGCGCGGCGGAACTGGCGGCCGGTGGCGTTGTACGGATCGCTGCCGCCCGCGTCGCTGGCACTGAGGTTGGCGTCGCCCAGCAGGGTCTCGAGGACACTGCGCCGCTGCACCGGTTTCGCCGGCGCGGCGGCCCGCGCAAGGGTCGGGGCCACTCGTTCGCCGCCGGGGGTGGACGCCGCGGTCCAGTCGAGATGATTTTCGATCGGGCTCATGGGAGCCAATATACGCACGCGCACTTTGCAGTCCCATGTCCCCGGTCGGGCGGGGTGCGCCGCCGGTCGGGCCGGTAGCCGCCGGTCGGGCGCTATCTACCGTTTGTCACGCGGCGGCAACGACTCGGGCAGCGTCACGCCCTGCGTCCGGCCGTTGTCGGTGTCGTCGTCGTACTGCGCCTGCGCCTTGCGCAGCGCCGCGAGTATGGCGCTGGCTTTCGCGTCGAGCCGCCGGGCAAAGGCGCCGCAGTCCCGCTCGCCCGGCTCCGCCGCGAGTACCCGGCGCACTTCGCGCGCGGCGGCTTCGGCGCGGTATTTGTGGCCGTCCTCGTGCTTGCGCAGCGCGGCCTTGTAGCGGTCCCAGTGGCCGACCAGCACGTAGTCCAGGTAATCCGGATCCTCCCAGCGCGGCAGGATCATCCGGATCTCGGAATCGACCACGATCTGCGTGGTGACGCAGACGCCGTCGCGCACCACCGTCTGGTAGCGCCACGAGATCGTCGAGCGCGTGTTGCCCTCGCTGATGTGGCCGGACTCGCCGATGGGCCCGCGCGAATTCAGCTCGCGCCGCAGGTCTTCGACGCTGTCGCCGTGGATCGAGTAGTACTCGATGCGGAAGTCGTTGCGATCGGCGAACGCGGACGTGGTGAAGGCGAGGCACAGCAACCAGCGGCGAATCATGGGTGCGGAACTCCGGAGCGGATGAGTGCGCCGCCGAGCAGGATCATCCACAGCGGCAGCAACCAGTTGTTGATGTCGGCCAGCCACTGCACGCGCGTCGTGACGTTGCGGAAGGCGCCGATCGCGAACGCAATGCCGAAGGCGAGACCCGCGATGCCGAGCCAGGCCGGGAAGCGCGCGTCGGCCAGCATCGCGACGCCGCACAGCGCGAAGAACTTCGCGAGGCAGATCTCGCCGAGGAACTCGCCGATGTAGTTGCCGAGATAGAGATTGAGGCCGCGGAACGTGGCGGCGATCGAGTGGCGCGCGTCGGTGCCGGCGGATTCCCAGGATTCGGCCAGCACCCAGTGGATGCTCGGCCAGCGCATGAGGCCCAGGCACATCGCCAGCGCGCCGACGGCGTTCAGCACCAGTGCCAGCGTCATCAGCGGCGTGCCGCCGAGCGCCGCCAGCGCACCGACCGCGCCGGGCACCAGCAGCAGCGGCAGCAGCGAGTAGATAGCCCAGACCGCGCGCATCGGAGCGCCGCCGGCGCGCAGGCGCGGCAGCACCGTGGCGGCGTCGCCGTCGAGGATCCGCGGGTAGTCGAAACGCGCCGCGAGCCAGGAGAAGACGCCGGTGAACGCCAGCGCGCCGACGATGAAGGAGACGCCGCCCATGACGGCCATGTCGGGGACGACACTCATCGGCCGCCATCCATGAGGCCCTGGATCTTCAGCAGCGTCGCCCAGTTGCGCGTCGTGCAGGCCGGGCCGAGCTCCTTGAACAGCGCGACGGTCACGCGGCTCTCGAGGATGCCGTTGCCGCACCAGACGTAGGCCGCGTGTTTGTTCACGTGCACCTTCTCGCGGCCCCAGTCGGTCTTCGGCAGCGCGCTCACCTTGTTCATGTCGCGCGCGACGCCGGTGACGGCGACCAGCAGCTTCGAATGGTCGGTGGCGTGTCCGACGATCGCGTTGCCGGTGACGATCGCGGCGACGTCCTTCGCCGATTTCACGATCACGCAGGCTTCGACGCCGAGCTTCGTCTGCACCGCGGTGCGGATGCGGGTGGCGTGCGTGGCGGCGGGCTCGGCATTGCCGGTGAAGACGGCATTGCCGCTGTTCAGCAGCGTCGCGACGTCGGCGTAACCGAGCTTGTCCAGCAGCGCGCGCAGGTCGGCCATCGCGATGCGCTTGGCCTTGCCGACGTTGATTCCACGGAACAGCGCGACGTAGCGCGGCATCCAGCTCTCACCAGGGAAGCGACCGGTAGGTAGCCTACGGCATCGCGGTGCAGGTTGTCAGGCGATCACTCCGGCGGCGGCATGTGCCCCTTCGCGAGGTGCGCCCCGTAGATGGACACCGGGATGTTGGTCAGCACGCCCAGCAGGCTCAGCCACAGCGGATTCGCATTCCAGAAATAGAGCAGGAACGCGATGCCGACGAGGCCCATCGCCAGCCCGTGGTAGTACGGGTACTGCCGCGCGATGCGCGCCGCGAGGTAGCCGCCGCCGAGCGTGGTCGCGGTGCCGAACACGACGATGCACAGCGTGAAGGCGGTGGTCTGGCTCACGTCCTCGATGACCTTCTGCAGCGCCGCGGGGTCGAGATCCGCACCCAGCGAATTGCCGGCCAGCGCCATCAGGACGAGGAACTGGACGATCTGGTCGGCGAAGATCTCGGCGAGGAACGCGATGACGACGGCGGGGATGCTGATGCGGTACATGGGCCGTGACCATAGGCGGCGCGGCGGCCGCCTTCAACCCGCGGCGGCGTCGAATGCGACGGCGGTTTCGACCAGCGCACGTTCCGTGTCACGGTGTTCGCGTCCGCCGGTCATGAAGACTTCATAGGACTTGACGGCGAGCACCGCGATCTCGCTGGCGCGCGACGGCACGTGGCCGCCGGGGAAGCGCACGGGGTGTTGCCGCAGGAAGCTGGCGGCGGCGCGCACCGCCGCCTGTTCGCGATGGTCGGTCTCGGTCGGATACTCGAAGCGCCAGCGCGCGACGCGTTCGTTGATGACGGGCTTGTCGTCGCCGGCGGCCATCCCGGCCGCGGTGAACACGCGGCAATCGTACGTGCGGCAGGTGTCGGGCCGGTCGCGGTAGATAGAGCAGCCGGTGGCGCCGTACATCGGGCAGTGGCCGTTCTCGCGGTAACCCATCAGCTTCGCGCCGTCGCGGCCCGGCGTGTCGGTGAGGAATTTCGCATCGACGGCTGCCAGCGCGCGTGTCTCGCGCGGCCGGATCTTGATGAAGTACGACGACGTGCAGCAGCCGACGCAGTCGCCGCAGGCCACGTCCATGCCGGGCCCGCCCGCGAGCGCGCGGCGCATGTCGCGCAGCCATTCGGAGAAGTTGCCGGCGGGAAGCGTCATGGCGCGGATGCTCGCCGGTGCGGCGCACACGCGCAACTTTTTTCAGGCGCGCGGAACGCGCGACGTTTCAAAGCGCGTCGTGGCTCGTCGAGACCGTGTGGTCGTAGCGCAGGATGAACTCGGTGCGCGTGCCGGACAGCGCCCAGACGCGCGCGAGATACGCGAACTCGCGGTCGAAGGCGTCCTTGTATTCGAGCCGCTCGCGCGCCTTGCGGGCGTTGCGCGTCAGCACGGCGAGCCAGGGCGGATGCTGCAGCTTCTCGGAGAGGCCCTGGATCTTGCCGGCGAGCGTGCGCACGGTCTCGACGCCGCGCAGGTAGTCGTGGCGCAGGGCCACGAGGTACTTGCCGGCCGCGAGCTGCGCATCGAGCGCCTGCGAGCCGCAGTAGCGGGCGATGACGTGTTCGGTCAGCGTCAGCGCTTCGTGCCGTTCGGTGGTGCTGGCGAGCAACGCGATCTCCTCGTCGTCGTTCTCCTCGTCGCTGCGCAGGCGTTCGGTCGCCCACTCGATGCAGTCGTGCCAGTCGCCACCGCCGGATTTCAGCAGGTGATAGTCGTGTTCGAGTTCGTGAATCGATTGCATGGTTGTCCCCGGTCGATGGCGGAGTCTGGCCTCGGCGGCCGGGCGCGGAAAACTCGGGGAATATGCTCAACCGCGGGAAAATCGCGATTGCATCACACGGTTTTCGTGAACTACCTAGGCGGCCGCGGGCGGCGGCTTCAGATGCGCGCGTCGAGCCAGGCCAGCGCGGAGACCTCGTCGGTGAACACGTCGCCGTTCACGCCGCGGTTCTGCGCCATCAGCACGGCGATCTTCTGCGGGTCCATGATCTCGCGCCGCGCGACCAGCGCCACGCGGATCGACCCGCCGGCCGCCTCCGCCCAGCGCACCGCCATCTGGTAACGCTCGAATGTGCTCGGCGACGCGAACCCGGTGAGGCCGGTGGTGTTGGCGAGCACGTCGGTGAGCCCGCGGCCGCGCGCGTAGGCGATGGCGGCGGCCACGAGATCGAGCGCGCGTTCGAAGGTGACGGCGGCGACCGGGCGATAGAACCCGCGCGTGCCGATCACCTCGAAGTAATCGGGCGCGGCCATGTCAGCGCCGGAACGCGGCCCGCGAGTCGAGCCAGCGCAGCGCATCGGGCTCGTTGGTGAACACGTCGGTGTCGAGGCCGCGGTTGCGCGCCATGACGATGCCTATCTTCTGCGGATCGATGGACTCGGGCTTCGTGACGATGCCGAGGCGCAACACGCCGCCGCCGCACTCGGCCCAGCGCCGCGCGAGCGCGTAGCGCCCGAAGGTGCTGGGCGGCGGGTAACCGCTGAGGCCGCTGGTGTTCGCCATCATGTCGGTCAATCCGAGGAAGCGCGCGTACAACATGCCCTGCGCGACGGTCTCGATGGCCTGTTCGAGAGTCATGACACCGGTGGGCCGGTAGAGGCCGCGCGTGCCGATCAATTCAAAAGAGTCGGGAGCCTGCATGCAAGTGAAATTCCCGGTCGACGCCGGAGTCCGTGGAAACGAGCATGTCGAGTGGAGCGCACGGGGACCGACACCCGTCATGCCACGGGCCGGAATGCGCTGATGGAAGGCCGAGTGCGATCGTGCGGTGCACGATCGCCGGCGAGATCAGCCGCGCGGTTTGCGCAGCTTCTGGATCATCTTGATCTGTTCGGTCATGCGGACGATCTCCTTCATCGCTTCCGCCTGCTCGATACGATCCGTCGCACCGCGCAACGCCTCTTCGGCACGTTGCCTGGCGGCCAGCGCCGCGGCTTCGTCGAGATCCTTCGCGCGCAACGCGGTGTCCGCGAGCACGGTCACCTTGTTGGGCTGGATCTCGAGCGCGCCGCCGCCGACGAAGAAGTGCTGCTCCGCCCCATCCGGCGTCTGCACCCGCACTTCACCGGCCTTCAGCAGGGTCAGCAACGGCGCGTGGCGCGGTGCGATACCGAGCTCGCCGTCCGTGCCGGGCGCGAACACCATGGACGCCGCGCCCGCGAAGATCTCGCCCTCGGCGCTGACGATGTCGACGTGCACGGTGTTCGGGGTTGCCATTGCTGCTCTCTGACCGGGTGTGACTGACTATCTACCGATTAGTTCAGCGTCTTGGCTTTCTCGACCGCTTCGTCGATCGAGCCGACCATGTAGAACGCCTGCTCCGGCAGGTGATCGTATTCACCCGAGAGGATGCCCTTGAAGCCGCGGATGGTGTCCGCCAGCGGGACGATCTTGCCGTCCTGGCCCGTGAACACCTTCGCGACGTTGAACGGCTGCGACAGGAAGTTGCGCACCTTGCGCGCGCGGAACACGGTCTGCTTGTCTTCTTCGCTGAGCTCGTCCATGCCGAGGATCGCGATGATGTCCTGCAGTTCCTTGTAGCGCTGCAGCACGGCCTGCACGCCGCGCGCGGTGTTGTAGTGCTCCTCGCCGACGACCAGCGGGTCGAGCTGGCGGCTGGTGGAGTCGAGCGGGTCGACCGCCGGGTAGATGCCCAGCGCCGCGACCTGGCGCGAGAGCACGACGGTGGCGTCGAGGTGGGCGAACGTCGTCGCCGGGGACGGGTCGGTCAAGTCGTCGGCCGGCACGTACACGGCCTGGATCGACGTGATGGAACCGGTCTTCGTCGACGTGATGCGCTCCTGCAGCACGCCCATTTCCTCGGCCAGCGTCGGCTGGTAACCGACCGCCGATGGCATGCGGCCGAGCAGCGCCGACACTTCGGTGCCGGCCAGCGTGTAGCGGTAGATGTTGTCGACGAAGAACAGCACGTCGCGGCCCTTGCCGTTCGCCTGCTTCTCGTCGCGGAAGTATTCGGCCATCGTGAGGCCGGTCAACGCGACGCGCAGGCGGTTGCCCGGCGGCTCGTTCATCTGGCCGTACACCATCGCCACCTTCGAGTTGTCGAGCTTCTCGAGGTCGATGACGCCCGACTCCGCCATCTCGTGATAGAAGTCGTTGCCTTCGCGCGTCCGCTCACCGACGCCCGCGAACACGGACAGACCCGAGTACTGCTTGGCGATGTTGTTGATGAGCTCGAGCATGTTCACGGTCTTGCCGACGCCGGCGCCGCCGAACAGGCCGACCTTGCCGCCCTTCGCGAACGGCACGAGCAGGTCGATGACCTTGATGCCCGTGACCAGCAGGTCCTGGCCGCTGGCCTGTTCGTCGTAGCTCGGGGAGGGACGGTGGATCGGCAGCGTCTCTTTCGCAGCGACCGGACCGCGGTTGTCCTGCGGCGTGCCGAGCACGTCCATGATGCGGCCCAGCGTCGCGGCACCCACCGGCACGTTGATCGGCTTGCCCGTGGCTTCGACCGTGAGGCCGCGCTTCAGGCCTTCGGAGGCACCCATCGCGATGGTGCGCACGACGCCGTCGCCCAGCTGCTGCTGCACTTCGAGCGTGAGGTCCGCGTCCTTCAGCTTCAACGCGTCGAAGACCTTCGGGATCGAGTCCCGCGGGAATTCCACGTCGATGACGGGTCCGATGATCTGGGTGATTTTGCCGGTGGCCATGGTCGTTAACCTCTAACTAATTCTTTCTGTCTTTGTCCGCATAGGAGCGGCTCGTCGTATCAGACGGCCGCCGCGCCGCCCACGATCTCCGAGAGTTCCTTGGTGATCGCGGCCTGGCGGGCCTTGTTGTAGATGAGCTGGAGCTCGCCGATGAGCTTGCCGGCGTTGTCCGAGGCGGCACCCATCGCGATCATGCGCGCGGCCATCTCGGACGCGACGTTCTCGACCGCGCCGCGGTACACCTGCGCTTCGATGTAACGCATCAGCAGGCCGTCGAGGATCGCCGACGCATCCGGCTCGTAGATGTAGTCCCAGTGTTCCTGCAGGTCTGCGCCCGCGATGGGCTCGACCGGCAGCAGCTGCTGCACTTCGGGTTTCTGCGTCATCGTGTTCACGAAGCGCGAGTTCACCAGCAGCAGGCGGTCGATCTTGCCGTCGCGGTACGCGTCGAGCATGACCTTGACCGTGCCGATCAGGTCCTTGATGTGCGGCTGATCGCCCAGGCCCTGCGTGTTCGCGAGGATCGGGTTCGGCAGGCGGCGGAAGAAGGCCGAGGCCTTGCTGCCGATGAGGCACATCGAGATGGCGGCGCCCTTCGCCTGCCACTCCTTCATGGCCAGCAGCGCGGCCTTGAAGATGTTGATGTTCAGCGCGCCGGCCAGGCCGCGATCCGAGGAGATCACGATAATGCCGACGTTCTTCACCTCGGCGCGTTCCTGCAGGAACGGCGACCGGTAGTCCGGGTTCGCCTGCGTCAGGTTGCCGATGACCGCGCGGATCTTCTCCGCGTACGGACGCGCCAGGCGCATGCGGTCCTGGGCGCGACGCATCTTGCTGGTCGCGACCATCTGCATCGCCTTCGTGATCTTCTGCGTCGATTTGACGGAGGCGATCTTGACGCGGATTTCTTTTGTTCCAGGCATACGGCTCTACTGGTGCGGAGGCTGCGTCGCTTTCTCTTTCGAACTACTCAGAACACGCCGTTCTTGACGAAGTCTTCGCACAGCGCCTTCAGCGCGGCCTCGTGCTTCTTCAGCACCGGCTCGGCATTGATGGCGTCGACGGTCGCCTTGTGCGCCGACTTCGCGAACGACTGCAGCGCGGCTTCCGCCTCCACGACCTTCTTGCGGTCGACCTTGTCGAAGTAGCCGTTGTTCACGGCGTAGATCGACAGCGCCATCTCGGCGACGGACAGCGGGGCGTACTGCTTCTGCTTCATCAACTCGGTGACGCGCGCGCCGCGCTCGAGCTGGCGACGGGTCGCCTCGTCGAGGTCGGAGGCGAACTGCGAGAACGCCGCGAGCTCGCGGTACTGCGCGAGGGCCAGGCGGATGCCGCCGCCCAGGCGCTTGATGATGTCGGTCTGCGCCGCGCCACCGACGCGCGACACCGAGATGCCGGCGTTCATCGCGGGACGGATGCCGGCGTTGAAGAGATCGGTCTCGAGGAAGATCTGGCCGTCGGTGATCGAGATGACGTTCGTCGGAACGAACGCGGTCACGTCGCCCGCCTGCGTCTCGATGATCGGCAGACCGGTCAGCGAACCCGTCTTGCCCTTCACCTTGCCGCCGGTCTTCTCTTCGACGTACGCCTCGTTGACGCGCGCGGAGCGCTCGAGCAGGCGGCTGTGCAGATAGAAGACGTCGCCGGGGAACGCTTCGCGGCCCGGGGGACGGCGCAGCAGCAGCGAGATCTGGCGATACGCGACGGCCTGCTTCGACAGGTCGTCATAGATGATCAGCGCGTCTTCGCCGTTGTCCATGAAGTACTCGCCCATGGTCACACCGGCGTAGGCGCTGATGTACTGCATGGCGGCGGGCGTCGAGGCCGAGGCGGCGACGACGATCGTGTGCGCGAGGGCGCCGTGCTCTTCGAGCTTGCGCACGACGTTCGCGATCGTCGACTGCTTCTGGCCGATGGCGACGTACACGCACTTAATGCCGGACGACTTCTGGTTGATGATCGTGTCGACCGCCATCGCGGTCTTGCCGGTCTGGCGGTCGCCGATGATCAGCTCACGCTGGCCACGGCCGATCGGAACCATCGAGTCGACGGCCTTGTAACCGGTCTGCACCGGCTGGCTGACGCTCTTGCGGTAGATGACGCCCGGCGCGACGCGCTCGATCGGCGCGGTCTGCGTGGTCTTGAGCGGGCCCTTGCCGTCGAGCGGCTGGCCGAGCGCGTCGACGACGCGGCCCAGCAACTCGCGGCCCACCGGCACTTCGAGGATGCGGCCCGTGGTCTTCACGGTGTCGCCTTCGCGGATGCCCTTGTAATCGCCGAGGACCACCGAGCCGACCGAGTCCTGCTCGAGGTTCAGCGCGAGACCGAACACGTTGCCCGGGAACTCGATCATTTCGCCGTAGCGAACGTCGGCGAGTCCGTGAATGCGGCAGATGCCGTCCGTCACCGTGACGACGGTGCCGACGTTGCGCGCTTCGCTCGCGGACTTGAAGTTCTCGATGCGTGACTTGATGAGGTCGGAGATTTCGGATGCTTTCACGGACATGTTCGGTACCCTAACTTTATGCGGTCAGTTCGGTGGCGAGTCGCTCGAGCCGGCCCTTGATGGAACCGTCGATGACGAGATCGCCCGCCTTGAGGACGGCGCCGCCTAACAAGCTGCCGTCGACCTTCGTGCGCAGGCGCACGCTGCGCCCGAGCTTCTTCTGCAATGCGGCCGCGTAACGGCCTTCCTGGTCGGCCGTGAGCCCCGTGGCGGACGTCACTTCGACGTCCACGGCGTTCTCCACCTCCGCCTTCATCTGCTCGAACAACGCCGCGATCTCGGGGAGGAATCCGAGCCGGCGGTTCTGCGCGAGCAACGTGACGAAGTTGCGACCCTGTTCGTCGAGCTTCGATCCGGCGACGCCGTTCACGAGCTCGGAGAGCTGCGCGGGCGTGACGTGCGGGCTGCCCAGCAGCGGGTGCACGGCGGGATCGGCGACGACCTGCGCGCCCAGCGTCAACCCGTCCGCGGTGGCCGCGAGCGAGTTGTTCTGGCGCGCCAGCGCGAAGATGGCCTTCGCGTAGGGGCGGGCGGTGGTGATGCGTTCAGCCATGAGTCTCTTCTCTATGCCTGGCCGACTAGAGCTTCGCCGCGAGCTGATCGAGCAGCTCGCCGTGCGACTTGGCGTCGATCTCCTTCTCGAGCACGCGCTTCGCACCCGCGACCGCGAGGCTGACGACCTGGCCACGCAGCGCATCGCGCGCGCGGTTGCTCTCGAGCTCGATCTGCGACTTCGCGGCGGCCAGCGCCTTCTCGCCTTCCAGCGAGGCGGCCTTGCGTGCGTCGTCGATGATCTGGTTGGCCTGCGTGCGCGCCTGCGATTCGATCGCCAGCGCCCGTGTGCGGGCTTCCTTGATCACGTCGTCGGCACGGCTCTTCGCTTCGGAGAGGCTCTTCTGGCCCTCTTCCGCGGCGGCGAGCCCGGCGGCGATCTTCTTCTCACGCTCGTTCATCGCGCCGAGGATGATCGGCCAGATGAACTTCATGACCACCCAGACGAAGATCGCGAAGACCAGCATCTGGATGATCAATGTGACGGTGATGTTCACGCGTCTCTCCTAAGCGGGGGAACTGCTTACTGCGCGGCGGTGATCGCGTTCAGGAACGGATTCGCGAACGTGAAGAACAGCGCGAAGCCGATACCGATCATCGCGACCGCGTCGAGCAGGCCGGCGACGATGAACATCTTCACCTGCAGCGCCGGGGTCAGTTCCGGCTGGCGCGCGGCGCCTTCCAGGAACTTGCCGCCCAGCAGGCCGAAGCCGATCGCGGTGCCGAGGGCGCCGAGACCGAAGATGATGCCGACGGCGAGAGCAGTCAGACCCTGGATGTGAGCAATTTCAGCAACGTGTTCCATTTTTCCTCCAGCAAAACCTTGAGCTAACTAACAACCTGAGATCAGTGATGAGTCTCGTGCGCCTGCGACAGGTACACGATCGTCAGCACCATGAAAATGAACGCCTGCAGCGGGATGACGAGGATGTGGAAGCAGGCCCACACCGCGCCCAGGATCAGCTGGCCGATGGCCCCGCCGACACCCGCGAGCGAATTGATGGCGAAGCTGCCGCCGAGCACGGCCAGCAGCAGGAAGATCATCTCGCCGGCGTACAGGTTTCCGTACAGACGCAGGCCGAGCGACACCGGGCGCGCCAGGTGTTCGATGAGGTTCAGCAACAGGTTGAACGGCATCATCCACTTTCCGAACGGGTGCGTGAGCAGCTCCCAGGTGAAGCCGCCGAAGCCTTTGATCTTGAAGCTGTAGAACATGACGATCAGGAAGACCGTGATCGACATGGCGAGCGTGATGTTGAGGTCGGTCGACGGCACGATCTTCAGGTGCTCGAGGCCGAGGCCCTTCTCGCCGATCAGCGGGAAGAGATCGACGGGCACGATGTCCATGATGTTGAACAGCAGCACCCAGCAGAAGATCGTCAACGCCAGCGGCGCGATGATCTGGCTGTGGCCGTGGAAGGTGTCGCGCACCTGCGTGTCGACGAAATCGACGACCGTCTCGACGAAGCTCTGGAACTTGCCCGGCACGCCGGATGTCGCCTTGCGCGCGGCCAGATAGAAGGAGACGACGAACACCAGGCCGAGCAGCACCGAGAAGAAGATGCTGTCGACGTTGACGGTCCAGAAACCCTGGCCGTGCTGCAGGTTCGTGAGGTGGTGAACGATGTACTCGCTCCCGGAAGGAGCGTGTTCGGCGGCGTGTTCCACTTCTGCTGACATCTTTGGCTCTGCTTCCTACTGCTTCGCGGACGCCGTGCCCGAGAGGGGCGGCAGCGCATTCGCGAGCGCGATCCAGTACACGAACAACGTCGCGATGTACGCGCCGAACAACGCGGCGAACGACACCTTCATCGTCAGGAAGACCACGACGAACAGCGTGACGGTCACGCCGAGCTTCATGCCCTCACCCACATAGAACCCGCGCGCGACACGTTCGGCCGTCGCACCCGCGGGCGCGCCGAAGCCGAAGATCGCGAGCGCCGTGCTGGCCGCCGCCGAGATGCCACCGCCCGCGAGGGCGGAGAGACCGGCAACGCGACCCCACACTGCGAAACACAGGAGCGCGGCCACAACGGTGACGACGATCTGTCCGAGCACTACGCTGCCGGCCAGTCGCCGCGCTTGGGGCAACTCGAGGGTGACCACGACACTCCTATTGCAAGTCGACAATCCACGAACACGACGACGGCCCACGAGAGCCGCAGGCAGAATCATTCATGTCCGAAAATTGTTTGGCTGGGCAACGACTTACGTGTGCCTTGGCCAGGGGCGCGCATTATATACGCCGACCCCCGGCGACTCAACACGAAACCCGCATTTTTCCTGGGCGTTTTTACGTATGACCCCGACTCCGCTGCCGTTCCGACAGGTCGCCGCCGTCGTCACGGCCAACGCGATCGAGTTCTACGACTTCGTGACCTATGCGTTCTTCGCGGCGCAGATCGGGCGGACGTTTTTCCCGTCGGACACGCCCGGCACCAGCCTGCTGGCCGCGCTCGCGACCTTCGGCGCCGGGTTCCTGACGCGGCCGCTCGGCGCGTTCGTCATCGGCCGGTACGCGGATCGTGCCGGCCGCAAGCCCGCGATGTTGTTGTCGTTCTGGCTGATGGGCATCGCCGTGATCGGGTTGCCGCTCGTGCCGTCTTACGCGTCGATCGGCCTCGCGGCGCCGTTGCTGGTGATCGGGTTCCGGCTGCTGCAGGGATTCGCGCTGGGTGGCGAGGTCGGACCGAACACCGCATTCCTGATGGAGGCCGCGCCGGCGAAACATCGCGGCCTCTACGTGTCGATGCAGGCGACCAGCGCCGACGTCGCCGTGATGATCGCCGGGCTGGTCGGCGTCGTGCTGGCCGGCTGGCTGACGGCCGGCGAGCTCGACGCCTGGGGTTGGCGGGTCGCCTTGCTGCCCGGCGCCGTGATCGTGCCGTTCGGGCTGATGCTGCGGCGCTCGTTGCTCGAGACGCTGCATCGCGCGCCGGAGGGCGCGGCCGCCGCGCCGGCGATCGGTGCCGGCCCGTCGTTCCTGCGCATCGGCCTGGTCGGCATCCTGCTGATCGCGACCGCGACGACGACCAACTATCTACTCAGCTACATGAAGACCTACGCCGGCTCGACGCTGGGGATGCCGGAACAACTGGCGTTCGGCGCGACGGTCGCGGTGGGCGCGGCGGGCCTGGTGTTCGATCCGCTGGGCGGCTGGTTGTCGGACCGCTTCGGGCGCCGGCGGATGATCCTGCTGCCGTGGTTGTCGTTGTCGGTGCTCGTGTTCCCCGGGTTCTGGCTGATCGAGCATTACCGCAGCGGGCCGGTGTTGTGGACGGTGTGCGCGGTGCTGGCGTCCATCCACACGGCGGCCGGCACGACGGCACTGGTCGCGATCACCGAGTGGCTGCCGCGCCGCGCGCGCGCCGGCGGGTTCGGCATCATCTATGCGTCGTCGATCGCGGTGTTCGGCGGTTCGACGCAGTTCCTGACCGCGTGGCTGACGCGGCTGACCGGCAACGCGATGGTGCCGGCCTGGTACATGATCGGCGGCATCGTCGTCGGGTTGCTGGCGCTGTCGCAGCTGCCGGAGACGGCGCCGGTGCGCACCGCGCCGGAGCGCTGATCAGTCGAGCAGCGGCCCGCGGATGCGCAGGTTCTCGATGCGCAGGTGGCTGGACGTGGTGCGCAGCCCGAACCAGCCGGACGTGTACGGCGCGGGATCCTCGAAACGGAAGATCGCGCGGCCGTCGCGGCGATATTCGACGTGCGATCCGTCGGCGATCAGCGTGATCCGCTGCCGTCGGTTGGCGACGAGTAGGAATCGTGGTGCGGAGAGATCGTGTTCCGGCAGCAGCGGCCGATTGCCCGGCACGCCGATGTAGCGGCGGAAGCGTGTGGTCGTGTTGCGATTGCCGCCGAGGCCGACGTAATACGTGAGCAGGTCGTCGTAGTCCGCGAACCTGCCGCTGCGCGGCCTGGCGTACACGGGTCGCGTGCCGTCCGCGTTGTGCGCCATCCAGAAGACGTTGAGATCGCTGACGTTGTCGTTCAGGCCGCCCGCCGAGATCGCCGTCGCGTCGAACTCGATCTCGACGTCGGTGCCCAGCTCGCGCTTGAACCACAACGTGACGCCCGCGGGCGCGTCGATGTCCAGCGCATCGTCGCCGGTGGAGATGCGGGCGGGTTGCTCGGCCTCGACGATCCACTGCGAGGTGTCGCGGAAATCGCCGACGTACGACACCGGCCAGCGATGCGTCGCGCAGCCGGCCAGCAGCGCGGCCGCCAGCAACGCCAAACTACTTGATGTGCGCCAGGATCCCGTCGAGCTCATCGAGCGAGTGGTAGCTGACGACCACCTTTCCCTTGCCTGAACCCGTGTGCTGGATCTCGACGACGGCGCCGAGTTTCTCGGAGAGCTCGTCCTGCAGGCGCTGCACGTTCGGATCCAGCGCCTTCGAGTCGCGCGCCGGCGCACTGCCGCCGGCGGCCTTCGCCAGCAGCGCGCGCACCATGCCCTCGGTGTCGCGCACGGACAGTCCCTTCTTCGCGACCAGTGCGCCGACCTCGATCTGCTGCCGGCGCTGGGTCAGGCCGAGCAGCGCGCGCGCGTGGCCCATCTCGAGCTCGCGCTGTTCGACCAGCACCGAGATCTCGGCCGGCAGTTCCAGCAGGCGCAGCAGGTTCGACACGGCGGCGCGCGAGCGACCGACCGTGTCGGCGGCCTGCTGGTGCGTGATGCCGAACTCGCTGATCAGCCGCTCGAGCGCGCGCGCTTCTTCGAGCGGGTTCAGGTTCTCGCGCTGGATGTTCTCGATCAGCGCCATCGCGATCGCGGCCTCGTCGGGCACGCGGCGGATGACCGCCGGCACCGTGGCCAGGCCGGCGATCTGCGCGGCGCGCCAGCGGCGTTCGCCGGCGATGATCTCGTAGCGCTGCGATTCACCCGGTGCCGCGCCGTCGACGGCGCGCACGACGATCGGCTGGATGATGCCCTGCGACTTGATGGATGCCGCCAGCTCGTCGAGCGATTCCTGCCGCATGTCGACGCGCGGCTGGTACTTGCCCCGCTGCAGCAGGTCGACCGGCAGGTTCGCGAGCTCGTCGCCGGGCAGCTTGTTCGAGACCGGCGCGGCGGCGGGACTGCTGCCGCCGGCGGGCGCGGCGACGGGTTCGGGGCGCTTCGACATCTGGCCGAGCAGCGCTTCGAGTCCGCGACCCATGACCGGTTTCTTCTGGCTCATGGGCGCGGATGATAGCGGGGTTTCAGTTGATCGGATGATCGCCGGCCGCGAGATCCGGCTCGGCCGCCGGCACGGCCTCGGCGCCCGCTTCGGCGACCGCGTCGTCTTCCTTGCGCAACATCTCGCCGGCCAGCGCGAGATAGGCCAGCGCGCCGCGCGAGTCCTTGTCGTGCTGCAGGACGGGTTTGCCGAACGACGGCGCCTCGGCGAGCCGCACGTTGCGCGGCACGATCGTGCGGAACACCTTGTCGCCGAACACGCTGATCAGCTGGCTCGACACTTCGTTCGCCAGGTTGTTACGCGGATCGAACATCGTGCGCAGGATGCCTTCGATCTCGAGGTTCGGATTCACGGCGCCCTTGATCTGCTCGATGGTCGAGACCAGCGCGGTCAGGCCTTCGAGCGCGTAGTACTCGCACTGCATCGGTATCAGCACGCTCTGCGCGGCGACCAGCGCGTTCAGCGTCAGCATGTTCAACGCCGGCGGGCAGTCGATCATGATGACTTCGTAGTGTTCGTAGATCGGCTTCAGCGCGTTGCGCAGGCGCAGCTCGCGGCCGGCCATGGTAGTTAGGAGCCTGACTTCCGCGGCGGTCAGGTCCTGGTTCGACGGCATCAGCGACAGGCCGGGCGTGTTCTCGAGCGGGACGATGACCGACGCCGCATCGGCCTCGCCCAGCAGCACGTCGCCGGTGCCGCGCGTGATCTGCGATTTCTCGACGCCGCAGCCCATCGTCGCGTTGCCCTGCGGATCGATGTCGATCAGCAACACGCGCCGGCGCGTGGCCGCGAACGACGCGGCGAGATTCACCGCGGTGGTCGTCTTGCCGACGCCGCCCTTCTGGTTCGCGACCGCGATGATGCGTTTCATGGCGCGGATATTAACCCGCTTGCCGGCCGCGTCAGCGTCCCGTTTTCTGACGTTCCAGCGCGACAAGGTGCCGTTCGGCGTCGAGGCCGGGCACCTTCAGCGGCGTGACGTCGGCGCGCCAGCCGCGCGGGACCGCGGCGAGCTCATCGTCGGGCAGCTTGCCCTTCATCGCGAGCAGGCGGCCGCGCGGCGCGAGCAGCGGCGCGACGTTATGTAGAACATCGGCCAGCGAACCGACGGCGCGCACGATGACGACGTCGAAATTCTTCTCGCCCGGATAACTCTCGGCGCGCGCCGCGACCGCGTGTGCGTTGCGGATGTCGAGCGCGGCGATCGACTCGGCGACGAAGCGGATCTTCTTCTGCGTGCCGTCGATCAGCGTGATCCTGCGCTCCGGGCACGCGACGGCGACGGGAATCCCCGGGAACCCGCCGCCGGTGCCCACGTCGATGACGCGCTGCGCGTCGCCGAGATGCGGCACGACGGTGAGGCTGTCGAGCATGTGCAGCGTGAGGATGCCCTCCGGCGACGTGATCGACGTGAGGTTCACGTGCTGGTTCCGCTCGCGCAGCAGCTCGCCGTAGCGCCACAGAACGTCGAGCTGCGACTCGTCGAGGTTCACGCCGAATTCGTTGGCGGCAGCATCGAGGCGCGCGGTCCACGCGGCCGCGGTAGTCAGGTCGGCGCTCACGAACTAGTTCGCCACCAATGCGGCCATGAACTCGTTCACCGGCAGCGACTCGAAATCCGCGCGCGCGAACAACGTCTTGATCGCCTCGGCCTGTTTCGCCGGGAAGTGCGCGGCCACCGAGTCCTCGAACTTCTTCACCAGCACCGGCATGCCCTCGGCGCGGCGCTTGCGATGGCCGATCGGGAAATCGACGCGCTGCTGCAGCTTCTCGCCGCCGGCGAGGAATATCGTGATCGCGTTGCCGATGTGGCGCTTGTCGCGTTCGTAGTATTCCTTCGTGAAGACGGTGTTCTCCTTCACTTCCATCTTGCCGCGCAGCAGGTCGATGCGCGGATCGGTGGCGATCGTGTCCTCGTAGTCGGCGGCCGTGAGCCGGCCGAAGATCAGGGGCACCGCGACCATGTACTGGATGCAGTGATCGCGATCGGCGGGATTCGCCAGCGGGCCGGTCTTGTCGATGATGCGCACACCGGGCTCCTGCGTCTCGATGACGATGCGCTCGATCTGCGCGATGCGGTCCTTCACCTTCTCGTGCAGCGTCATCGCGCATTCCACCGCCGTCTGCGCGTGGAACTCCGCCGGGTAGCTGATCTTGAACAACACGTTCTCCATGACGTAGCTGCCCAGCGGCTGCGCGAGCGTCAGCGGCTTGCCCTTGAACAATACGTCCTGGAAACCCCAGGTCTTCGCCGACAGCGCCGAGGGATAACCCATCTCGTTCTTCAGCGCGAACAACGCGTGGCGCACCGCGCGCGAGGTCGCGTCGCCAGCGGCCCAGCTCTTGCGCGAGCCCGTGTTGGGCGCGTGGCGATACGTGCGCAGCGCGCCGCCGTCGATCCAGGCGTTCGACAGCGCATTGACGATCTGCTCGAGCGAGCCGCCGAGCATCGCGGTGGCGACCGCCGTGGAGGCGACTCGCACGAGGAGCACGTGGTCGAGCCCGACGCGATTGAAGGAATTCTCCAGCGCCAGCACGCCCTGGATCTCGTGCGCCTTGATCATCGCGGTCAACACGTCGCGCACGGTCAGCGGTTTCTCGCCGAGCAGGATCGCGCGGCGGGACAGATAGTCGGAGACCGCGAGGATGGCGCCGAGGTTGTCGGACGGGTGGCCCCATTCCGCGGCCAGCCACGTGTCGTTGAAATCGAGCCAGCGCACCATCGCGCCGATGCTGAACGCGCCCATCACCGGGTCGAGCTCGTAGCTAGTGCCCGGCACGCGCGAGCCGCCCGGCATCGTCGCGCCGGGCACCACCGGCCCGAGCAGCCGCGTGCAGGCGGGATATTTCAGCGCCTGGAAGCCGCAGGCCAGCGTGTCCATGAGGCAGTAACGCGCGGTCTCGTACGCCTGCTGGCAATCTACCGCATGGTTCTTGGCGTAGTCGGCCAGCGCGACGAGCAGCTCGTCGGGGTTCGGCCGCTGCGCGGACTTGGTGTCGTGAGAGGACATCGTTCCTTCCTTGGTCAGGGGCGCTGCGCCAGCGGCACGAACTTGCGGTTCTCCGGGCCCGTGTAGTTCGCCGCGGGGCGGATGATCTTGCCGTCCTCGCGCTGTTCGATGACATGCGCGCTCCAGCCGGTGACCCGCGACATGACGAACAGCGGCGTGAACATCGCCGTGGGCACGCCCATCAGGTGATAGCTGACGGCGCTGTACCAGTCGAGGTTCGGGAACATCTTCTTGATGTCCCACATCAGCGATTCGATGCGCTCCGCGACCTGGTACAGCTTGAGATCGCCGGCTTCCTTCGCGAGCCGCTCGGCGACGCGCTTGATGATCACGTTGCGCGGATCGCCCACCGTGTACACCGGGTGGCCGAAGCCGATGACGATCTCCTTGTTCGCGACGCGGCGGCGGATGTCGGCCTCCGCGTCGTCGGGCGTGTCGTACCGTTCCTGGATCTCCAGCGCCACTTCGTTCGCACCGCCGTGTTTCGGACCGCGTAGCGCACCGATGGCGCCGGTGATGCAGGAGTAGAGGTCGGAACCCGTGCCCGCGATGACCCGCGACGTGAACGTCGACGAGTTGAACTCGTGCTCGGCGTAGAGGATCAGCGACGTGTGCATCGCGCGCACCCAACTACCCGGCGGCGGTCGCCGGTGCAGCAGGTGCAGGAAGTGGCCGCCGACGGAGTCGTCGTCGGTCTCGACGTGGATGCGCTGGCCGTTGTGCGAGAAGTGGTACCAGTAGCAGAGCATGGAGCCGAAGCAGCCGACGAAGTGGTCGGCGATCTCGCGCGCGCCCGCGGGATCGTGGCTGTCCTTCTCCGGCAGCACGCAGCCCAGCGCCGAAGCCCCGGTGCGCATGACGTCCATCGGGTGCGTCGCGGCCGGCAGCTGCTCGAGCACCGCGCGCACCGGCGCGGGCAGGCCGCGCAGATTCTTCAGCTTGATCTTGTACGCGGCGAGTTGGGCCTTGTTCGGGAGCTTGCCGTGGATCAATAGATAGGCAATCTCCTCAAAGTCGCATTGTTCGGCCACTTCGAGGATGTCGTAACCGCGGTAGTGCAGGTCGTTGCCGCTGCGGCCGACGCTGCACAGCGCGGTGTTGCCGGCGGTGACGCCGGATAACGCGACGGATTTCTTCGGTTTCGGCGCGGAGGTCTCGTTCATGTCGCCTTCTCCGATTTTCCCTTCTCGGACCGGAACAGCTCGTCGAGCTTCCGTTCGTAGGAGTGATAGTCGAGATACTTGTAGAGATCGTCGCGCGTCTGCATGTCGGCGAGCACGTTCTTCTGCGTGCCGTCGCGGCGGATCGCCTCGTAGACCTTCAGCGCGGCGAGGTTCATCGCACGGTAGGCCGAGCAGCAGTGCAGCACGATGTCGACGCCGGCGCCGCCCAGTTCGTCGCGCGTATACAAAGGTGTCTTGCCGAACTCGGTGATGTTCGCGAGCACGGGCACCTGCACCGCGTCCTTCACCTTGCGATACATCGCGAGATCCGTGATGGCCTCGGGGAACACGGCGTCGGCGCCGGCCGCGACGCAGGCGACCAGGCGCTCGAGCATCTCGTCGAGCCCCAGGCCCTGCAGCGCATCGCTGCGCGCCATGATCACGAAGCCGGGATCGGTACGCGCATCGACGGCCGCCTTAACGCGATCCACCATCTCGTCGCGAGGCACGACTTCCTTGCCCGGCCGATGACCGCAGCGCTTGCTCTGCACCTGGTCCTCGATGTGCATGCCGCCGGCGCCGGCCTTGATGAACGAACGCACCGTGCGCGCGATGTTGAACGCGCCGCCCCAGCCGGTGTCAGCGTCGACCAGCAGCGGCAGCGAGCTCGCCTCCGTGATGCGGCGGATGTCGATCAGCACGTCGTCCATCGTGCTGATGCCGAGATCCGGCAGGCCGAGCGAGTTGGCGGCGACGCCACCACCGGATAGATAGAGCGCGCGGAACCCGGTCGCTTCGGCCAGGCGCGCCGCGTAGGCGTTGATCGCACCGACGACCTGCAGGGGTTTCTCGGCGACGATCGCCGCGCGCAGTTTCGCGCCCGGGGAGAGCGCGGCTGGAGAAGTTTTCATGCCGCGCAGTCTACGACCGCGCGCCGATCTTCACTACCGTGCGACCGGTCACATGGCCGTCGAGATGCGGCTGGAACGCGCCCGGCAGGTCCGCGAAGTCGATCGTGTTCGTGACGATGCGGTCCAGGTGCCGCGGCGCGCAGTCGCCGGCGATGCGCCCCCACACGTGCAGCCGGTCCTCGCGCCGCGTGGCCGACGAGTTGATGCCCAGCAGGTTCACGCCGCGCAGGATGAAGGGCAACACCGTGGTGTTCAGCTCCGCGCCGCCCGCCAGGCCGATGCTGGCGATGTTCCCCCAGAAGTCCATCTGGCGCGTGAGGCCGGCGAGCATCGCGCCGCCGACGTTGTCGATGGCGCCGGCGTAGCGCGCCGCTTCCAGCGGCCGGCTGCCCAGCTGGAATTCGGCGCGCGGGACCACCTTGCTAGCGCCTAACGACTTCAGGTACGCCGCGGCGTCGGCCTTGCCGCTCACCGCGATCACCTCGTAGCCGCGCCCCGCGAGCATGTCGATGGCGATGCTGCCGACGCCGCCGGTGGCACCGGTGACGACGATGGGTCCGCGCGCCGGCGCCTGGCCATTGCGTTCCATGCGGTCGATGGCCAGCGCGGCGGTGAACCCGGCGGTGCCCAGCGCCATCGCGCGGAACGCGTCGAGCCCCGGCGGCATCGGGATCACCGCCTCGGCCGGCACGCGCGCGACCTGCGTGTAGCCGCCGTCGAGCGTTTCCGAGAGCCCGCTGCCCGTGACGAGCACCGCGTCGCCGGGCCGGTAGCGCGCGTCGTCCGACGAGCGCACGCGGCCCGCGAGATCGATGCCGCCCGTCAGCGGATACCGGCGCAGGATGCGACCCGCGCCAGTGGCCGCCAGTGCGTCCTTGTAGTTGATGTCGCTGTACTCGACATCGATGACGACCTCGCCGGGTGACAAGGCGTCCAGCGCCACGTCTTCGAAGCGCGCCGCGATCTTGCCATCCGTCTCGTGGACCCGGAATGCCCTGAACGTATCCGCCACAGTCGAGCCCTCGCGCCGATTGAAGTTACTATCCTGCCATGAACAAGGACTACGACCTCTTCGTCATCGGCGCCGGTTCCGGCGGCGTGCGCGCCGCGCGCATCGCGTCGCTGGCGGGCGCGAAAGTCGCCATCGCCGAGGAATACCGCATCGGCGGCACCTGCGTGATCCGCGGCTGCGTGCCGAAGAAGCTGCTGGTGTACGGCGCCGAGTTCGCGGCCCATTTTGCCGACGCCCAGGGTTACGGGTGGACCGTCGAGAACGCGTCGTTCTCGTGGGACACGCTGCGCGACAACGTGCAGCGCGAGGTCACGCGCCTGTCCGGCATCTATTCGTCGAACCTCGCGAAGGCCGGCGTCGCCGCGTTCGAGGAGCGCGCGGAGCTCGTCGACGCGCAGACCGTGAAGCTCGCGAAGTCCGGCAGCCAGTTCACGGCGGAGCGGATCCTCGTCGCCACCGGCGGCACGCCCTATCTACCCGAGGGACTGCCGGGCGTGGAGCTCGGCATCACGTCGAACGAGGCATTCCACCTGCCCGAGCTGCCGAAACGCGTGGTGATCCTCGGCGGCGGCTACATCGCGCTCGAGTTCGCGAACATCTTCTCCGGGCTCGGCAGCGAGGTGCTGATCGTGCATCGCGGCGACCGGCTGCTGCGCGGCTTCGACGACGACATCCGCTCACACATGCACATAGAGCTCGAGCGCGCGCACGTGAAGTTGCGCATGAAGAGCACGATTTCGAAGATCGAGGCCAACGGCAACGCGCGCCGCGTGACGTTGTCGAACGGCGACGTCGTCGATGCGGACGTCGTGTTGTACGCGATCGGCCGCGATCCGAAGACAGAGGGGCTCGGCCTCGAGCGCGCCGGCGTGAAGCTCGACGAGGCCGGCGCCGTGATCGTCGACGAGTTCTCGAAGAGCTGCGTGGATTCCGTCTACGCCATCGGCGACGTGACCAACCGCATGAACCTGACGCCGATCGCGATCCGCGACGGCCATGCGTTCGCCGACACGATCTACAACAAGCGCCCCACGCCGATCGACCACAGCACCGTGCCCAGCGCCGTGTTCGGGCGGCCGCCGGTGGGCTGCGTGGGTCTCACGGAATCCGACGCGCGCCACAGCCACGGCGCCGTCGACATCTACCGCACGAACTTCCGGCCGATGCGCACGGCGTTCGTCGGCAACGAGCAGCGCACGTTGATGAAGCTGGTCGTCGATGCGAAGACGGATCAGTTGCTGGGCGTGCACATCGCGGGCGCGGATGCGCCGGAGATGATCCAGCTCGCCGCCGTCGCGGTGAAGGCCGGGCTGACGAAGAAGCAGTGGGACAGCACCGTGGCGCTGCATCCGACGGCGGCGGAGGAGCTGGTGTTGATGCGGGAGAAGGTGGCGGGTCCGGGAAGTCTCAACGCATGAAGAATTGGAGCTCATCGGTGAGCTGGTCTGCTCGATCGAGGTCGGCGCGCGCAGCTTCGATGCGGTCGCGGTCTCCGGACCTCTTCGCATCGGCATAGTTGGCCAGCGATACCCGCCAATTGAGAGAAAGCCCGAGTTCCGCGTCGACCAGCGGATGTCGCGGCTGAGCATCGAACGCCGGACTGTTGTACAGCCGCACGGTCAATTCCCACCAGCGTCCTTCGAGTTCGCGTGCCGACGTGTTGCCGTAAATCGCTTCGGAACGCAGCGTCGCTGCTTCACGATAGAAATGCCGTGCTTCCGCCATGATGTCGACCGGCGTGGCAGGCAAGGGCGTCACTGGTGCCGCTGGTCCGGAGACGCCCGGGTTCCACGCGTCGGTTTCGGTCGCGGCGTACGCGTCGTCGGGTAGATAGGTGTCGCCGATCGATCGCGCGGCGTCGCGCGGCGTCGGTCGCGCGGCAGACCGGCGCGCACCCGACGAATCTGCGGACGTGATCGGGGCTGCCTCGACGCCGTTGGTGACAACCGGCGTGGCCGGCGTCTTAGCGGCCATCGAGGCCGGGTCTTGCGGATCCTCTTCGATCAGTAGCGCAGCCTCGGCGTTCGCCTCCCGGTGGTTCTCGATCAACGCCGTGACGATGATGCCGGCGGTCAACGAGACGAGCGCGACCAGAACGAGCAGGGTCGGCGAGTTCCCGCGTCGACGGACGACGACCCTGTTCTCGGGCTCATCCCGCTCGATCGTCCGCCGCGTAGGCACCAGCTTCATGATCTCGACCGCCGTCTCGCGATCGCGCACCCAGAACGGCAGCACGATCCGGCGATATCCCGGCATGCCGTATTCGATCCGCAGCGAGTCGCCGTCGCGACTGACCTCGCGCAGGTGCGCGGCGCTGATGCGGACGCGAACGCGCCGCGCGAGCAACGACAGGAGTCCGCGCCTCGGCTCGATCTCGATGGCGTCGCCCTCGATGCTCAACGACCCGCTGCCGCGCAGACGAAACGTGTTCGCCGGCGATTCGAGGACCGCGGCGATGCCGGAAGAACGTGCGAAACGGATGTCGAACGTGCGCGCCATACGTGCGGCTCCGACTATCCGCCTGTCAGACCCTTCTTGTCACTTCGATTTCGGCAACGCGAACGCCACCACCGAATCCGCCATCCCCCACGCCTTCCCGTCCCCGCCCGCCGAGATCACGACATATTGACGGCCGTCCTTCCCGAGGAACGTCATCGGCGTCGCCTTGCCGCCGGCCGGTAGTTTGGCTTTCCACAACTCTCGTCCCGACTCGATGTCGAACGCCCGCAGGTACGCATCCGGCGACGCGCCGATGAACACGAGGCCACCGGCCGTCGTGATCGCCCCGCCGAGGTTCACCATGCCGCTGCCGGCCGGCAGTTTCGGCAGGCCGATCTTGTCGAGGCCTTCGTCGGTGCCCAGCGGCACGTCCCACAGCGTCTTCCCCGTCTTCAGGTCGATCGCGGTCAACGTGCCGAACGGCGGCGCGGTGCACGGCGAGCGCCGACTCGACAGCCACGTCTCGCGCTGCATGACGTACGGCGTGCCCTGCATGTCGGTGAACTCCTTGCCGATGCGTTCGCCCTGCGTGAGCTTGCCGCGCATCGTCTTCCACTCCGCGCGCGGGATCAGCTTCACCACGGCCGCGAGGCGGTTGTTCGGGATCACGACGATGCCGCGCGCCGGGTCGTAGGCGACCCCGCCCCAGTGCGCGCCGCCGACGTTCGCCGGCACCATCACCGAGCCGCGCAGCGACGGCGGCGTGAACGGGCCGTCGTAGCGCAGCATCGCGAAACGCGCGCGGCACTCGGCCAGGTCCTCGGGAGTCGCGCCCCAGATGTCGTCCGCGGTCAGCGTGCGGAACCCGGGCCCGACGCTCGAGAAGGGCTGCGTCGGCGCGGCCTCTTCGCCGGGCACGTCGCTCTTCGGCACGGCGCGTTCGGTCACGGGGAACAGCGGCTTGCCGGTGGCGCGGTCGAGCACATACAGCTGCGCGGTCTTCGTTCCCTGCAGCACGGCCTCGGCGCCGCCGGGTAGTTTGGCCAGCAGCGGCGGCGAGGCGTTGTCGTAGTCCCAGAGATCGTGGTGCACGGTCTGGAAATGCCAGACAAGCTTGCCGGTGGACGCGCGCAGCGCCACCAGCGAATTCGCGTAGCGGTTGTCGCCGAGGCGCTCGCCACCCCAGTAGTCGACCGCCGGGCTGGTCGTCGGCAGGAACACGAGGTCGCGCGCCGGGTCGGCGGCGATGATCGACCAGGTGTTGGCGCCGCCGGTGCCGTGCGCGTCCGCGCCGCGCCAGGTCTCGTACGCCGGATCCCGCAGATCCTGCGGCACCGGATCCCAGGTCCAGCGCAGCGCGCCCGTGCGCGCATCGAAGCCGCGCACTTCGCCGCTGACGCCCGACGTCGAGTTGTTGTCCGCGATCGCCGAGCCGACGACGATGAGGTCGTTGACGACGGCGGGCGGCGAGGTCTGTTCGTATTCGTCGGCGAAGGATTGTTTGCCACGCAGGCCGGCGACCAGGTCGACGACGCCGTTCGCGCCGAAGCCTGCGCAGACACTGCCGGTCGCGGCGTCGAGCGACACCAGCCGCGCGTCGATCGTCGCGACGATCACGCGGCGCGCGCATGGCGCGTCCGCCTTCGCGTGCGAGTCCTGCCAGTACGACACGCCGCGGCTCACCCAGTCGCCGAAGTGCCGCGCGCGGTCCACGGCCATGTCGCGCCGCCAGGTCGCGCGGCCCGTCAGCGGATCGAGCGCGATCACCTGGCCGAGTGGGGTCGCGAGATACATCGTGCCGTCGATCACCAGCGGCGTCGCTTCGAGCGCGATGGGATTACCGGTCTTCGCCGCGGCTTCGCCGGTCTTGAATTCCCATGCGAGCTCGAGCTTCGCGACGTTGCCGCGATCGATCTGCGTCAGCGGCGAATGACGATCGCCGCCGGGCGTACGGCCGTAGCTGGGCCAGTCACCCGCGGGATCCGCGGCGGCGCAGAGTCGTGAGGCAAGGACGAGCGACGCGCACAGCAGCTTCTTCATGGGCGAACGATGCCCAAAAAGTCGCGGCGACGAGCAGGATTTTGTGGCGACCGGGACCGGCCGCCGATCGACTCAACGCGCGTGCGGCAGCGCGCGATGCAGCGCCATGCGCCGCGAACAGATTTCCGATTTCTGGCAGGACCAGATCGCCGCATGCCGGCACGGCCGGCGCTTCACGCCGCGCTGCTCGGAGACGCTCTGGCGACTCGCGATGCCGCGCGCCGTGCCACACAGCGACTGCGTGCGCGCGCGTCCCAACCGCGATGTGCTCACGGCCCCCTCCCGAGGAAACGCGCAACGCACGCATCGCATCCGCGAAATGAAATCGCGACCCCGGTGAGCGTGAACGTCATGAAGAGAAACGACAGCGCGGTCAGGAACTGCAGGTCCCCGCGCGCCAGCATGTACTTGATCGCCAGCACCGCGCCGGCGGTGAACGCGGCGGAGGTGAGGAACAACGCGGGGCGTTTCCAGCCCTTCTGGGGCGGCGGCTCCCAGAAGCAGACGGTCTCGACGACCTGGCAGTAGAGGCAGGACTTGCAGCGCGAATGCATGGGGAAAATGTGCCACCACCGGCTTTGGCCGGGGCGGAACCCGCGCACACTTTTCTGTAGGTCAGCCTTGCTTGCGGCGGGTCAGCGAGAAAATCACGCCGACGGCCAGGCCCACGACCAGGGCGAACCCGAGCTGCTTGAAGTCGAACCGGCTGACCGGCCCGGGCAGCACGTCGACCCAGCTGGGCTTGTATTGCAGGTCCGGGGCGACCTTCGCGCCGGTGATGATCTTCTCGAAGGTCGGGAAGTGCGCCGGGAAGTCCGCGGTCTTCGCGTAGGCGTGCAGCTCCACGAAACCCTTCTCGGTGGGGATGATCCCCGAGATGCCGCTGACCTCGCCGATGCCGACCACCTCGCTCTTCGACGTGATCCACACGACGTTCGCGGCCTTGTCGTAGCGCATCTTGCCCAGCGACGTGTCCTTCATGACGTTCGACCAGTCGCCGCTCTTCTCCTGGAACTTGTCGTTCAGGTCGATGGACGGCAGGTCTTGCAGCTCCTTCTCCGTCGGCCGGCCGGTGGGCGTCACCTTCACGAGCAAGTACGGATACGTGAGCCACGGCGGTCCGTCAGTCGACTGGAACGCGTACGTGTACTTCGGGATGTTGGCGAGCGGCGCCTGGCGCTTCATCTCGTCGTGGAACTGCTGCAGCACCGCGTCCGGCACTTCGACCCAGCCGCCGGGCAGCGAGACCGTGACCTCGGGCTTCGAGTACTCGGCCGCGGTCGCGGCGCCGGCCAGCACGAGCGCGGCGATGGCTGACAACTTGCGCATGCGGTCGGGTGCCGGCTCAGTCGATGAAGATGGTGGCCGGCTGCTCGATCAGGTCCTTCAGCGCCTGGATCATCGAGGCGGCGTCGTAGCCGTCGACGAAGCGGTGATCGAACGACGACGAGAGATTCATCATCAGGCGCACCGTGACCTGGCCATCGACGACGACCGCGCGGTCGATCGCCTTGTTGATGCCGATGATGGCCACCTCGGGCATGTTGATCATCGGCGTCGAGGCGATGCCGCCGAGCTTGCCGAGGCTGGTGACGGTGATCGTCGAGCCGGTGAGCTCCTCGCGCGGCGATTTGTTGCTGCGGGCGGCTTCGGACACGCGGCGGATCTCGGCGGCGAGATCGTGCAGGGCGCGCGACTCGGCGTTGCGCACCACCGGCACCTTCAGGCCCTGCGGCGTCTGCGTCGCGACGCCGACGTGCACGGCCTGGTGTTTCACCAGCACGCCGCGCGCGGAGTCGTACAGCGCGTTGCACTGGGGGAACTTGCCGAGCACGCGCGCCAGCGCGGCGACGATGAACGGCAGGAACGTCAGCGGCGGCGCGGCGGCCGGGCGGCGATCGTTCAGGTGCTTGCGCAGCGCCTCGAGACGCGTGACGTCGCATTCCTCGACGTAGGAGTACTGCGGGATGGAACGCGCGGATTCGGTGAGGCGTTCGGCGATCACGCGGCGCAGGCCGATGATCTTCACCTCTTCCGTACCGGCGCGCGCCTCGCGGGACGCATTCGCGCGCGCGTTCATCGACGGCGGCGCGCCACGCGCGGCGCCGGACGCCAGCGCGGAATCGATGTCGCCCGGCTCGATGCGGCCGGCGATGCCGGTGCCGGCGACGGTAGATAGATCGAGGCCGGCCTCGGCGGCGCGGCGGCGGCTCGCGGGCGAGGCCATGATGCGCGCGGCCTTGAAGGCGCCGGTGCCGTCCGTGCCGTTGGCCGCGGCGGGCGCGCTGGCGGCGGCGGCGACCTGCTGCCGGTCGGTCTGCGCGGGTAGTTTGTCCGTGGCGCGGCGTTGCGGCGGCGGCGTCAGCGCCTCGGGCGCCGGTGGCGGCGGCGTCTTCGCGGCCGGCTCGGCGCCGGCGGCGGCGGAAGTCGCGTCGGTGTCGAACACCACGAGCTCCGAACCCACGGCGACCATGTCGCCCGGCTCGCCGGCGATCGAGAGGATGCGGCCGGTGACCGGCGCGGGCATCTCCACCGCGGCCTTCTCCGTCATCACCTCGCACATCACCTGGTCTTCCTGCACCAGGTCGCCGGGCTTCACGTGCCACGCGACGACTTCGGCGGAGACCGTGCCTTCACCCAGGTCCGGCATCTTGAATACGTAACGGCTCATGCGGTCCCCTCGTGAATCCCGGTCAGTCCTGTCCCAGCGCCGCGCGCAGCGCGAGCGCGACGCGGGCCTGCCCGGGAAAGTACTCCCATTCGAACGCGTGCGGATACGGCGTGTCCCAGCCGGCGACGCGCTGGATCGGCGCCTCGAGGTACCAGAAACATTCTTCCTGGATGCTCGCGGACAACTCGGCGCCGAAGCCGCAGAAGCGCGTGGCCTCGTGCGCGATGACGCAGCGGCCGGTCTTCTTCACCGAGCTGCAGATCGGGTCGATGTCGAGCGGCGACATCGTGCGCACGTCGATGATCTCGGCGTCGATGCCGAGCTTCTTCGCTGCCGCCTCGACGACGTAGACCATCGTGCCGTACGTGACGACGGTGACCTGCTCGCCCGGCCGCACGATCTCGCTCTTGCCGATCTCCACCTTGTAATAACCCTCGGGCACGTCGCCCTTCGGGTGCGTGCTCCACGGCACGGCCGGCTTGTTCGGGTCGCCGTCGAACGGGCCGTTGTAGATGCGTTTCGGCTCGAAGAAGATGATCGGGTCGTCGTCCTCGATCGCCGCGATCAGCAATCCCTTCGCGTCGTAGGGATTGCTCGGCATCACCACCTTCACGCCGCAGATGTGCGTGAAGATCGCCTCGGGGCTCTGCGAATGCGTCTGGCCGCCGCGGATGCCGCCGCCGCACGGCGCCCTGACTACCACGGGCGAGGTGAAATCGCCGGCGGTGCGATAACGGATGCGCGCGAGCTCGCTGGCGATCTGGTCGACCGCGGGATAGATGTAGTCGGCGAACTGGATCTCGGCGACGGGTTTCAAACCGTTCACCGCCATGCCGATGGCCGTCGCGACGATGCCGCCCTCGGCGATCGGCGAATCGAGCACGCGGTGCTCGCCGTACTTCCGCTGCAGTCCGTCGGTGACGCGGAACACGCCGCCGAAATAGCCGACGTCTTCGCCCATGACGACGACGGACGGATCGCGCGCCATCATCACGTCCATCGCGGAGTTCAGGGCCTGGATCATGTTCATCTGGGCCATGGCCGGTTACTCCGCCTTGGCCGCGAGCCCGAGCTCGACGTTCAGCTTGATCTCCTCGGCGAGCTGCTCGCTCTGGCGGCGCAGGTTCTCCGGGAACTCTTTATATACGTCCTCGAACATGAGGTGCCGGTCGAGGCGCGGGCCTTCGTTCAACGCGCCGAAGGACACGGCCTCCTTCCACGCCGCGGCCACCTGCGCGTCGAGCTCCGCGTGCAGCTCCTTGTGCTGCTTCTCGCTCCACTCGTCGCGCGCGATCAGGTGTTGCTTGAGGCGTTCGACCGGATCGCCGAGCGGCCAGTGTTCGTAGTCCTCCTTCGGACGATACCGCGACGGGTCGTCGCTGGTCGAGTGCGCCGACGCGCGATAGGTGACCAGCTCGATCAGCGTCGGGCCGCCGCCGGTGCGCGCGCGCTGCGCGGCCCACTGTGTCGCCGCGTACACCGCGAGGAAATCGTTGCCGTCGACGCGCAGTCCCGCGACGCCGTAACCCGGACCGCGCGCCGCGAACGAGCGCTGCTCGCCGCCGGCCGTGCCCTGGAACGTGGAAATCGCCCACTGGTTGTTGACGATGTTCATGATCACCGGCGCCTGGTAGACGGCGGCGAACAGCAGGCCGTGGTGGAAATCGGCCTCGGCGCTCGCGCCCTCGCCGATCCACGTGGCCGCGATGTGGTCCTCGTTGCGGATCGCCGCGGCCATCGCCCAGCCCACCGCCTGCGGGAACTGGGTAGTTAGATTGCCGGAGATCGAGAAGATGCGGCCGGCATTCCAGTGGTACATGACCGGCAGCTGCCGGCCCTTGCACATGTCGCGCGTGTTCGACAGCAGCTGGCACATCAGCTCGACGATCGGCTTGCCGCGCACGAGATACGCGCCCTGCTGGCGGTACGACGGGAACAACATGTCGCCGGGTTGCAGCGCCATCGTCTGCGCGACGGACACCGCCTCTTCACCGAACGAGCGCATATAGAAGGAGATCTTTCCCTGCCGCTGCGTCTTCTGCATGCGGTCGTCGAAGATGCGCGTGTGCAGCATGTGGCGCAGGCCGACCTGCAGGTCCTCGGGATCGAGGCGCGGGTTCCACTGGCCGACGGCCTCGTGTTTGTCGTCGAGCACGCGGATGAGGCCGGTGGCGCACTCTTCCATGTCGCGCGCGCGCGCATTCACGTCGGGCTTGTTGATCGCGCCGGCGGGCGACAGCTCGACGTAGCTGAAGTCAGGCTTGTCGCCGGGCCGGGTCGGCGGTTGCGGCACGTGCAGTCTGGGCATGGCCGCGGATGATAAAGGGGTCCGGCCCCGTTTGGGGCTGACGGTTTGTCAGAAAGTCGGTTTGAACACCATCAGGAACACGGCGATCAGCGGCGCGCCCGTCGCCACCCAGCCCCACCACAGCCAGCCGCGCGACAGCTCGCGATAGGCGGATTCGTCCCACGTGCCAGACAGCCCGGCGTCGACGTTGGCCAATAGTTTCTTTTGTAACGGTCCGACCTTCGCCGCGAACACCGCGCCGGACACGCCGAACAGCACGATGCTCCACAGGATCCACGGCGTGCCGAGGATGGGGATGTGCGCGATCAACGCGTTACCGATACCAGTGGCGACGATGGCCAGCACCGCCGGCATCGTGAAGATCCGGTCCGCCGCGATCAATCCGCTGAGCGCCGTCCGGCGCGCCGCGAGGTCGCCGCGATCGCCGTGCCGTTTCCAGAACACGCCGGTGATGATGTTCCCGAGGAAGAGCACCACGCTCACGACGTGCAGTGATTTCAACAGCAGATACAGCATCAGCGTGCCTCGCGTTGCAGCCAGGCGACGAGGCCGGCGGCATTGAGCTCGAAGTCCTTCGACAGGATCGCGTCGATCTGCGTGCCGCTCATCCGGCAGCCATGCTCGGCGAGGCTCTCGTGCGCGTGGCGGCGCAGATCGAGACGGATGCCGTGTTGTCCCGCGGCCGGGTCCCGCGCGACGGTGGGCGCGGCGGCGCGCGCGATGCGCACGAACTCGTCGATCGCGTCGACCATGTCGTTCGCGAGGCGCGGCGCATCGCCGACTTCGCTGTAGTGAGTCAGGTAGAGCTTGCGCGGCCGGAACTGCATCAGCCGGATGATCGAGGCCTTGAGCTGCGCGGGATCGAACTGCGTCGGCGTGGTCGTGGGCATGATCCACGGCCCCTTCGCGGTGTCGAACTCGCGGTATGACAGGCCGAACGTGTCGCCGGTGAAGATGCCGTTGGCGCCGTGATCGACGATCGCCTGGTGATGCAACGCGTGTCCCGGCGTGTGCACGCATTCGAAGCCGCGGCCGGCGAGCTCGAAGCGCGCGCCGTCCTGCGCGATCTTCAGCCGCTCCTTCTCGATGGGCAGGATCTCGCCGTACAGCTTTTCGTACAGCTCGTCGCCGTACACGGCGCGCGTGCCGGCGATCAGCTTGCCGGGATCGAGCAGGTGCGGCGCGCCGCGCGGATGCACGACGGCGGTGGCATTCGGCAGCGCGCGCATCAGCGCGCCGGCGCCGCCGGCGTGATCGAGATGCACGTGCGTCAGGAACACGTAATCGACTGCCGCGGGCGCGACGCCGAGCTCCGTCAACGCCGCGAGTATCAGCGGAACGGCCGTGTTGGGGCCGGTGTCGACGATGGCCGCGCGTCCGTTCGCGACGACGACGTGGGACGCGTCCATCTGCGGGCGCACGTACTCGGTGTCGACGGCGGTGATGCCGTCGGCGAACCGGGTCAGTCGTGGCAGACTCGCGCTCATGGCCCGATCGAACATAGCAGCATGAACGCCAGAATACTCCTCACGATCGTCATGGTCGCCGCCGGCGCCCTAACCAATGCCGCCGTCGAAGAGCGCGGCAATCTCGTGCTCGACAACGTACCGAGCGTCGATTCGCCGCTGACGGCGAAGCTCGACGACTACCTGAACTCCCGCGGCGCCTCGTTCGTCGACTGGCTGCCCGACGGCAACCTGCTGATCGCCACGCGCTTCGGCGACGTCGAGCAGTTGCACCGCGTCGCCGGTCCGCTGGCCGACCGCACGCAGCTCACCTTTTATAAGGAACCTGTCACCGTCGCCCGCTCGCCGCAATCCTTCGCGGGCGGCGCGCTGGCCTCGGGTTTCGCGTTCCTGAAGGACGTGGGCGGCAACGAGAACGCGCAGGTCTACTGGTACGACAACGCCACGCGGTCGGCGCGATTGATCAGCTCCGGCCAGGGCGTGAACGGCGGTCTCGTGTGGAGCCACGACGGCCGGCGCGTCGCCTTCCACAGCACCGCGCGCGACGGCAAGAGCTACGACCTGATGCTCGCCGAGCCGGCGACGAATCAGCCGCCGCGGCTGATCTTCAACGGCTTCGAGAAGAACTGGTCCGTCGAGGCCTGGTCGCCGGACGACACCAAACTACTGACGCGCAACTTCGTCTCCGCCACGGAATCGCACCTCTACGTGATGGACATCGCGACCGCGGCGTTGACGCCGGTCAGCGAGGGCGCGGGCCCGGCCAGCGTCGGCGACGCGGCGTTCACGCCCGACGGCCGCGGTGTCTACCTGATCACGAACCGCGACAGTGAATACGAGCAGCTGCGCCGCGTCGATCTGGCCACCGGCGAGTTCGAGGTGCTGACCGCGCACATTCCCTGGGACATCGACACGTTCGACCGCAGCGACGACGGCCGTTATCTCGCCTGGGTCGCGAACGTCGACGGCGTCAGCAAGCTCACGGTGCTCGACGCCACGCGGCACAGCGAGCTGCTGCCGCCGCTGCCGGACGGCCGCATCGGCCGCATCGCCTTCGATCGCGCCGGCCGCAAGCTCGCGTTCTCGCTGGAGAGCCCGCAGTCGCCGCGCGACACGTTCGTGGTCGAGGTCGAGCACAACGCCGTCGTGCGCTGGACGCAGAGCGAGGTCGGCGCGGTGAACCCGCTCGAGTTCGTGTCCGCGGACCTCGTGCGGTATCCGACCTTCGACAAGGTGAAGCGCGAATTCCGGCAGGTGCCGGCGTTCGTCTACCGGCCGCGGACGCCCGGCCCGCACCCCGTGCTGATCGACATCCACGGCGGTCCCGAAAGCCAGGCCGTGCCGGTGTGGAGTCCGTTCACGCAGTTCCTCGTGAAGGAGATGGGTTTCACGGTGATCGCGCCGAACGTGCGCGGCTCGTCGGGCTACGGCCGCACGTATCTCGGCCTCGACAACGGCGAGGATCGCGAGGACGCGGTGAAGGACATCGGCGCGTTGCTGGTGTGGATCGGCGCGCAGAAGGATCTCGATGCGAAGAACGTGTTCGTCTCCGGCGGCTCGTACGGCGGCTACATGTCGCTGGCGTCGATGGTGAACTTCGGCGACCGGCTGCGCGGCGGCATCGACGTCGTCGGCATCTCGAACTTCGTGAGCTTCCTCGAGAGCACGTCGGCGTATCGCCGCGACCTGCGCCGGCCCGAGTACGGCGACGAACGCCTGCCGAAGATGCGCGCCTATCTACAGCGGATCTCGCCGCTGACGAACGCCGCCAGGATCAACAAGCCATTGTTGATCGTGCAGGGGTTGAACGATCCACGCGTGCCGGCGACGGAATCACAGCAGATGGTGGCGAAGATCCGCGCGCGCGGCGGCGAGGTCTGGTACCTCGCGGCCAAGGATGAAGGGCACGGATTCCGGAAGAAGACGAACCGCGACTTCTATCAGAAGGCGATCGTCACTTTCCTGGCGAAGCAAGCGGGTCGCTAGAGAACCAGAAGCGCTTCTTCGGCAGCGTCGTGAGCGACGGCGTCTGGTGCGAGTAGTACTCGGCCAGCTGCTCGATGTCTTCGTGCGTCAGCGTCGCGGCCATGCCGGCCATGATCGGGTTCTTGCGGCCGCCCTTCTGGTAGTCGTGCAGCGCGCGCTCGATGTAGTCCTTGTGCTGGCCGGCGAGCGTCGGGTAGTCGGCAGTGATGCCGACGCCGTTCGTGCCGTGGCAGGCGAGGCAGGTCTCGGACGCCTTCGGACGCGCCGTGGCCGGCACGTCGTTCTTCGATTCGCTGAGGACGGTCGGGCCGGCGAGATACGCGGCGACGTCGATCATGTCCTGCTCGGAGAGCGACGACGCCTGCGAATGCATCGTGCCGTGCGAACGTTCCCCGCTCTTGTAGGCCTTCAGCGCAGCGACCAGGTACTGCGGGCGCTGGCCGTGCAGCATCGGCACGTCGTACGTCGGGTACACGTTCTTGTAGTTAGGAATCGCGTGGCAGCCGTTGCAGGTGTAGGCGATCTTCTCGCCTTTCGCCGGGTCGCCGGTGGGCGCCGGGTCCTGCGCCAGGGCCACGAGCGGCAGGAGGAGAGCAGCGGCGAGGGCCGAAGGTGCGAACAGCTTGATGCGCAGTGCCATGACGATGAGGTAAGACCCGTTGCTCCCGGAAAAACAGGCCGCGATATTAAGGACTTGGGCGCGCAAATGCCACCGGGCACAATCCACGGCCACATGATCGCGCTCATTCAGAGGGTTTCCCGGGCAGCCGTGACGGTCGAGACGCGCACCGTGGGCGAAATCGGTGCCGGCCTGCTCGCATTGATCGGCGTGGAACGCGGCGATTCGGCCGCCCAGCGCGATCGCCTGCTGGAACGCGTGCTGACCTACCGCGTCTTCGCGGACGCGGCCGGCCACATGAATCTCAGCCTCGCCGACACCGGTGGCGGGCTGCTGCTGGTGCCGCAATTCACGCTGGCCGCCGACACCCGCAAGGGCACCCGCCCCGGGTTCAGCACGGCCGAGGCGCCGGACGCGGCACGCGTGATGTTCGACCAGTTCGCCGCCGCGGCGCGGTCGCGTCACCCGCACGTGGCAACGGGCGAATTCGGCGCGCACATGCAGGTCTCGCTGGTGAACGACGGGCCGGTGACGTTCTGGCTGCACGTGCCCCCGGTTGCCAAGAATGACAACGACTTAACGGCGATCAGTCCCGCGTGATGCGAGTCTCGCCTCCGGCCGAACTTTCTTCGAGCGCGGCCCTCTGTTGACTTATCATTCCGGCAGTTTTTCGGGGCGGGTATGCCCCTCCAGGAGCGCCTCATGGGCCCAATCGGTTTCAAAGAACTCGTAGTCATCCTGATCGTCGTGTTGCTGATCTTCGGCGCCAAGAAGCTGAAGACCATCGGTTCGGACCTCGGCGCCGCGGTTCGTGGTTTCAAGAAGTCCATGAACGAGGGCGATGCCGAGGAATCCGTGAAGCAGCTGAAGGCGGATGCCGAATTTTCCGATTCCGCCGCCAAGTCGCAGGCGGAGAAGAGCGAGCACAAGGCGTGACTCGCGGCGCGACGCGCCACTGACAACCGCTTCGGCGGTGAGCTCCCATGTTTGAGGTTGGCTTTTCCGAACTGCTGCTGATCTTTGCGCTCGCACTGGTGGTGCTGGGGCCGGAGAAGCTGCCGAAACTCGCCCAGCAGGTGGGGCGCTGGGTCGGCCGTGCGCGCGCGATGGCGCGCCAGTTCCGCGAGCAGCTCGAGGAAGAGGCGCACAACCTCGAGACCAAGGTGAACGTGGATCCGGACATCGACACGTCGATGGATTCGAAGCCGAAGCCGCCGCCGGCTTCGCCACCGCCGCCCGCGCCGGCCGCGGCGCCGACGCCGCCGTACACCGAGACCGAGGAGGATTTCTATCCTCCCGACCACCACATGCACCCGTCGAATCGCCATGCGGATCCGGATCCGCGCGCGGGTGACGTGCCGCCGCCGCCGGCCGCGAACGGCACGAATGGCGCGCATGGCACGACTGCCGCCGCGGAATCCGCGGCCACGCCGGCCGCCGCGTCCACCGCGCCCGCCCCGGGCCCGCAGGCCGAGCTCGACCTGACACCGCCGCCCGGCAAGCCATGAGCGACGACGCGAAGAAGGAATCGCTCGCCGAAGGCACGCTGATGTCGCACCTGCTCGAGCTGCGCGACCGGCTCATGAAGGCGATGCTGGCCGTGTTCCTCGTGTTCGTGCCCTGCGCGATCTACGCGAACGACCTGTTCGACATGGTCGCGCAGCCGCTGGTGGACAAACTACCCGACGGCAGCTCGCTGATCTCCACCAGCGTCGTCGGCCCGTTCATGACGCCGTTCAAGGTGTCGTTCTACGTCGCGTTGTTCGTGGCGATGCCGGTGGTGCTGTACCAGATCTGGGCCTTCGTCGCGCCCGGCCTGTACAAGCGCGAGAAACGCTTCGCGGTGCCGCTGCTCGTGTCGTCGGTGGTGCTGTTCTACATCGGCGTGTTGTTCGCGTACTTCGCCGTGTTCCCGGTGATGTTCAATTTCATGATCGGCACCGTGCCCGGCGCCGTGAAGTACAGCCCCGACATGGCCTCCTACATCGACTTCGTGCTGACGATGTTCCTGGCGTTCGGCGCCGCGTTCGAAGTGCCCGTCATCGTCGTCCTGCTGGTGCTGACCGGTCTCGTGAAGGTCGAGACGCTGGGCAACCAGCGCGGCTACGTGATCATCGGCATCTTCGTGATCGCGGCCATCCTCACGCCGCCCGATGCCGTGTCCCAGTGCATCATGGCCATCCCGATGTGGCTGCTGTACGAGTTCGGGCTGGTCATGGCACGCGTCATGCAGAAGATGCGGCGCGAAGCGGCCGAGGCCGCCGAGAAGGAAGAAGCCGAGGCGAGCTGAGCCTCGCCTCGTCGCAAAGCCTGTATTTCCAGCCACCGCAGCGGTGGTGTTCGGGCCATCCCCGCCTTGCTGGCCCCGGCAAGTGTGGTTCAGACTGCGCGCCATCGAGACGCTTCAGCGTCCACAATCATTCGGGGCAGAAAAACGATGACGGATTCCTCGACGCCCGTGGCGGCATACACGGGAAAGACCCTCCTTGGTCATCCGATCGGATTGATCACCTGTTTCAGCGTCGAGTTCTTCGAACGCTTCACGTACTACGGCATGCGCTCGATGCTGGTGCTGTTCCTGTCGGCGTCAGTGGTCGGGCAGAACCCCGGCTTCGGCCTCGACGGCGCGACGGCCGGCGCGGTGTACGCATTGTTCACCGGCGGCGCCTACCTGCTGGCGATTCCGGGCGGGTGGATCGCCGACCGGCTGATCGGGCAGCGCAAGGCGATCTTCATCGGCGGCCTGCTGATCGCGGCCGGCAATTTCATCCTGGCGATCCCCGCGACGCAGACGGTGTTCTACTCCGGCATCTTCGTCATGGTGCTCGGCATCGGCTTGTTGAAGCCGAACGTGTCGACGGTGGTCGGCGCGATGTACGAAGGCATGCCGGGCGGGCGCCGCGACGCCGGCTTCTCGCTCTTCTATATGGGCATCAACCTCGGCGCGACCGTCGGCCCGCTGATCGCGAGCGGCATCGGCGAGAAGGTGAACTGGCACCGCGGCTTCCTCATCTGCGGCGTCGCCACGCTGCTCGGCACGCTGTTCTTCATCTTCTCGCAGCGCTGGCTCGGCAACGCGGGGCACGCGCCCACCAACGTGCCGGCGCCGGAGCGCAAGCGCACCTGGACGTTGCTGATCGGCATCGCGTCGGCGGCCGCCGTGTGCGCCGTGCTGCTGTTCTCGGGTGAACACAAGCCGTCGGAGCACCAGCTCGCGCTCGGACTGTTCACGGTGCAGACCGCGCTCGCGGTGTTCTTCTTCGGCTACGTGCTGCTGTCGAAGGAGATCGACGTCGCGGCGAAGAAGAAGATCGGCGTGATCATCGTGTTCTTCTTCTGCGCGATCCTCTTCTGGGGCGGCTTCGAGCAGCAGGGCACCACGTTCAACACCTTCGCGTTCGACTACACCGACCGTTCCTGGCTCGGCAGCCTGTTCCCGGACGGCCAGCATCCGGCGACCTGGTACCAGTCGGTGAACCCCGCGTTCATCCTGCTGCTGGCGCCGGTCTTCACCGTGCTGTGGACGATGCTCGCGAATTCCAATCGCGATCCGTCGGCGCCCACCAAGATGGGCCTCGGCTTGCTGCTGCTGGGCGCGGGGTTCCTCGTGATGATGTGGGGCTCGCAGCTGGTCGTGTCGTCGGGCGGCAAGGTCGGGCCGAGCTGGCTCGTCATCGCCTTCCTGCTGCACACGCTCGGCGAGCTGTGCCTGTCGCCGGTCGGATTGTCGAACGTGACCAAGCTCGCGCCGCCGAAGTTCGTCGGCCGCATGATGGGCACCTGGTTCCTCGGCACCGCGATGGGCAACACCATCGCGGGCCTGGTCGGCGGCCAGTTCGCGGAAGCGAAGGTCGACCAGATGCCCGGCATCTTCCTCACCATGACACTGATCGGCGCCGGTGCCGGCGTGGTCATCCTCCTCATATCGCGCGGCCTGCGCAGCTGGATCGGAGACGCAAAATGAACCTGGCTAACTACTTCCGCGGCGCCGCCCTGCTCGCCGCGTCGTGCCTGCTCGCCTCCTGCAACGGCCCGAAGGGCCCGACCCCGCCGCCGAAGCTCGAGAAGCCGGCGCCGCAGCAGTTCATCTCGCAGGTCAACAAGGACCTGGTCGAGCTCAACAAGGAGGCCAATGCCGCCGGCTGGACGCAGTCGACGTACATCACGGCCGACACGCAGTACCTGAACGCCAAGGTCACAGAGCGTTACCTCGAGTACTTCAGCAAGACCGCCGAACAGGCCGCGCTGTACGACAAAGACAACCTCGATCCCGCGACCGCGCGCACGCTGCAGCTGATCAAGCTCGGCGTCAGCGCGCCGGCGCCGAAGGACCCGGCGAAGCGCGCCGAGCTCGCGACGCTGGGCACGGAGCTCGAGGCGATGTACGGCGAGGGCAAGTACTGCCCGACCGGCAAGACGGTGTTGAAGTTCGCCAAGGACGACAACGGCTGCAAGAACCTCGACCAGTTGGGCGACATCATCGCCACCAGCCGCAACTACGACGAGGTCACCGAGGCCTGGGTCGGCTGGCACACGATCTCGAAGCCGATGCGCGCCAAGTACCAGCGCTTCGCCGAGCTCGCGAACGAAGGCGCGAAGGAACTGGGCTTCGCCGATCTCGGCGTGCTCTGGCGCTCGCGCTACGACATGCCGGCCGCGGACTTCGAGAAGGAAGCCGCGCGCCTGTACGACCAGGTGAAGCCGCTGTACGAGAGCCTGCACTGCTACGCACGCGGCAAGCTCCAGGCGAAGTACGGCAAGGACAAGGTGCCGGACGGCAAACCGATCCCGGCGCAGCTGTTCGGCAACATGTGGGCGCAGCAGTGGAACCGCGTGTTCGACGACATGCTGAAGCCGTACCCGAACGCCAGCATCGAGACCGCCGACAAACAACTCGCAGCGCAGAAGTGGGACGCGGTGAAGATGACGAAGTCCGCGGAGAGCTTCTACACGTCGATCGGCTTCCCGACGCTGCCGCAGAAGTTCTGGGAGCGTTCGATGCTGACGCGTCCGCGCGATCGCGAGGTCGTGTGCCACGCCAGCGCCTGGGACATGGACGACACCGACGACGTGCGCATCAAGATGTGCATCAAGCCGATCGAGGAAGACCTGTTCACGGTCTATCACGAGCTCGGCCACGTCTATTACTACCTCTGGTATAAGGATCAGCCGGCGCTGTTCCAGGACGGCGCGCACGACGGGTTCCACGAAGCCATCGGCGACGCGGTCAATCTCTCGGTTACGCCTAACTATCTCCACCAGATCGGCCTGGTCTCCGCGGTGAAGCCGTCGAACGAGGCGGTGATCAACCAGCAGATGAAGATGGCGCTCGACAAGATCGCGTTCCTGCCGTTCGGCAAGCTGATCGACGAGTGGCGCTGGGGCGTGTTCGACGGCCGCATCAAGCCGGCGGACTACAACAAGGCCTGGTGGGAGCTGCGCGAGAAGTACCAGGGCGTGAGCGCGCCGGTGCCGCGGTCGGAGGAGGATTTCGATCCGGGCGCGAAGTACCACATCCCCGGCAACACGCCGTACACGCGGTATTTCCTGTCGTTCATCCTGCAGTTCCAGTTCCACAAGGCGCTGTGCGATGCGGCCGGCTTCAAGGGCCCGCTGCACGAGTGCTCGATCTTCAACAGCAAGGAAGCCGGCAAGAAGTACGGCGAGATGCTGGCGCTGGGCTCGAGCCAGCCGTGGCCGGACACGCTGGAGAAACTGACCGGCGGACGGCAGATGGACGCGTCGGCGATCATCGACTACTTCAAGCCGCTCGAAGAGTGGCTGGCGGTGCAGAACAAGAGCCAGAAGTGCGGCTGGTCGGGGGAGTGATCCGATGAACGACCAAGCGCTCCCGCCGCAGCTCACCGCGCGCGCGATCATCCTCGCGGTGATCCTCGCGGTCATCCTGGCCGCGGCCAACACGTACCTCGGCCTGTTCGCGGGCATGACGATCGCGTCGGCGATTCCTGCCGCTGTCGTGTCGATGGCGGTGCTGCGCGCGCTCGGCGGCGGCGGCATCCTCGAGAACAACATCGTCCAGACCGGCGCGTCGGCGGCGACGTCGATCGCGTCGGGCGTGATCTTCACGGTACCGGCGCTGGTGCTGATGGGACACTGGACGGACTTCAAGTACTCGTGGGTGCTGGCGATCGCCGGTCTCGGTGGATTGTTGGGCGTGCTGTTCTCGGTGCCGCTGCGGCGCTCGTTGATCGTGGATCAGCAGATGACCTTCCCCGAGGGCAAGGCCGCGGCGGAGGTGTTGAAGGCCGGCGAGAACCCCGGCAAGGCCGTGAAGGCGCTGGGCCTGTCCGCGCTGGTGGGCGGCTTCGGCAAGCTGCTGACCGCGAGCGGCCTGCGGTTCGTGCCGGACAGCGCGCTGGCCACCGGCTTCATCGGCAAGTACGTCGGCTACATGGGCACGAACCTGTCGCCGGCGCTGCTCGGCGTCGGCTACATCGTCGGCCTGAACATCGGCATCGTCGTCGTCTCGGGTAGTTTGCTGTCGTTCAACATCGCGATCCCGATCTACCACGCGTATTTCCTGCCGGACAATCCCGAGCTCGCGGCGCGCATCGCCGAGGCGTGCACGGGTGTCAGCAGCGCGGATTGCGCGGAGATCACCGCGGGCATGCTGCGCGGCGCGCAGATCCGGTACCTCGGCGTCGGCGCGATGCTGGTCGGCGGCCTGTGGGCGCTGTTCCGGCTGCGCAACTCGATCGTGTCGGGCGTGAAGAGCGGCATCGCCGCGACGCGCGCCGGCGCGTCGGCCATCGTCGCGCACACCGACCAGGACCTGCCGATGAAGTGGGTGCTGGTCGGCATCGTGTTGTTCACGGTCCCGCTGGGATTCCTCTACAACAACATCGTGGGCAGCGTCGGCGTGGCCGCCGCGATGTCCGTGATCATGGTCGTCACCGGCTTCCTGTTCTGTTCGGTGTCGGCGTACATGGCGGGCCTGGTCGGTTCGTCCAACAACCCGGTCTCGGGCATCACCATCGCGACGATCATGTTCTCGGCGGTGATCCTGCTGCTATTCCTCGGCAAGACGTCGCCGATCGGCCCCGTGGCCGCGGTGATGATCGGTGCGGTGGTGTGCTGCGCGGCCTGTGTCGCCGGCGACAACCTGCAGGACCTCAAGGCCGGCTACATCGTCGGCGCGACGCCCTGGCGCCAGCAGACCATGCTGGCGATCGGCTCCGTGTCCTGCGCGCTGATCATGGCGCCCGTGCTCAACCTGCTCGCTGAGAGCTATGGCATCGGCGTGAAGACGCCGGAACATCCGCATCCGCTCGAGGCGGCGCAGGCGAATCTCATGGCGTCCGTCGCGAAGGGCATCTTCGGCGGCCACCTGCCCTGGGACATGATCGGAATCGGCGCGGCCATCGGCGTCGCCGTCATCGTGCTGGACCTGGTGCTCGAGGCGAAGAAGGCGCCGTTCCGCGTCCCCGTGCTGGCCGCGGCCATCGGCATCTACCTGCCGCTCGAGACGATGGTGCCGATCTTCCTCGGCGGCCTGTTGAATTACCTGGTGACGCGTTCGTTCGGCCAGGGCCTGCACGAAGACGAGGTCGAGCGCCGCAACCGCACGGGCACGTTGCTGGCGGCCGGCCTCATCACGGGTGAAGCGCTGATGGGCATCTTCATGGCGATCCCAATCTACGTGACGAAGGACAAGGAAGTGCTGGCGCTGCCCGAATCGCTGCAGATCATGGGATCGGCCGGCGAGTGGGTGGGCCTGTTCCTGCTCGGGCTCGTGGCGTTCTGGCTGTATCGCGTGGGTGTGAAGGGCGGCAAGGAAGCCCAGGGCACGTAAAGCGCCAGCCCCACTGCGTCTCTTCCTTCCGGGGGAAGATGGCGACCCGACCGGTCGCTATCTTCCCCCGTCTCTTTTCCGTCGCGCGTGCGGTAGGGTCCGCTGCATGAAAACGATCTCACGCCTGCTCCTGCTCGGCCTCGCTGTCGCGGGTGCCGCCATCGCCGCCGAAACTCCCGCGCCCGCCGCACCGCGCGTCGCCGTGCGCGCCGCGCACTGGATCGACGTCGTCGCCGGCAAACGTCTCGACGACGCGGTGGTGCTGATCGACGGCGACCACATCACGCAGGTCGGCAGCGGGCTCGCGATCCCGGCCGGCGTGCGGGTCATCGATCTCGGCGCGGCGACGTTGCTGCCCGGCCTCATCGACGTGCACACGCACCTCTCCGGGCAGGCCGGCGACTACTACACGGATCTCTTCCGCCGCTCACCCATCGACAGCGCCGTGCGCGCGCCGACCTACGCGTATCACACGCTGCAGGCCGGCTTCACCACGGTGCGCGACGTCGGCTCCGCCGAGTACATCGACGTGTCGCTGCGCGACGCGATCAACGACGGCTCGATCCCCGGCCCGCGCATGCGCGTCGCGACGCTGCCGATCAGCGCCACCGGCGGTCACGGCGACCTGAACGGCTTCTCACCGCGCGTGAAGATCGAGCAGGCCAACAACATCGCCGACGGCGTCGACGAGATCCGCAAGCTCGTGCGCGAGAACGTGAAACGCGGCGCGGACCTGATCAAGGTGCTGGCCGGCGCGGGCGTGTTGTCGGAGGAGGAATCCGCCGGCGCGCCGCAGTACTCGCAGGAGGAGCTGAATGCGCTGGTCGAAGAAGCCACGATGTGGGGCCGCAAGGTCGCGGCGCACGCGCACGGCGCCGAGGCGATCGACCGCGCGGTGAAAGCCGGTGTGGCCAGCGTCGAGCACGGCGGGCTGGTCACCGCGGAGACGGCGAAGCTCATGGTGAAGAAGGGCACGTTCCTCGTGCCGGACATCCTCACCGACGTCTACATCCTCGAGCACGGCACGGAGCTCGGCCTGCCGCCCAAGATCATCGACAAGGAACGGGAGCTGCGCGTGCACCAGGACGAGAACTGGTCGCGCGCGTTCAAGGCCGGCGTGAAGTTCGCGTTCGGCACGGATGCCGGGTTGTTCCCGCATGGCGAGAACGCCAGGCAGTTCAAACTACTGGTCGAGCACCTGCACCTGGCGCCGGCCGACGCGATCCGCATGTCGACGGTGAACGCGGCGGAGCTGCTCGGCTGGACGGACAAGGTCGGCGTCATCAAGGCCGGCGCATTCGCGGACCTGATCGCGGTGAACGGCGATCCGCTGGCCGACGTGTCCGAGCTCGAGCGCGTGCGCTGGGTGATGAAGGGCGGCGTCGAGTATCCGGCGCGCCAGCCCTGAAGCTCTTCGCCCGCTGATGTCGAACGAATCTTCCCGCCGCGCGAAGCTGATCGGCGCCTTCGCGATCGTCTATCTCGTCTGGGGATCGACGTACGTCGCGGCGAGCATCGGCGTGCACATCATGCCGCCGGTGTTGTTCGGCGCGATGCGGTTCGTCTGCGCGGGCATCTTGTTAGGGCTGGTTTCGCTGGCGCTGGGGCAGAAGTTCGACCTCGATGCGGCGGAATGGAAGCGGCTGCTGATCGTCGCGCTCGGCAGCGTGGTGATCCCGAATGCCTGCACGAACTGGGCGATGCAGTACGTCGCCTCCAACCAGACCGCGATCCTGAACGCGACCGCGGCGTTGTGGATCGCGCTGTTCGCGACGCAGGGACGGCGCGCGCATCCGCTGGATCGCCGCACGGTGATCGGACTGGTGATCGGCTTCGCCGGCACGGCGCTGATCGTGTGGCCGAGCGGCGGCGCGAAGATCGATCACCTCGGCTACCAACTGCTGATCCTGCTGATCGTGTTCGTCTGGTCGGCGACGGCGGTCTACATCCGCAACTCGCATTCGAAGCTCGAGCTGCTGCCGTTCTCGGCGATGCAGATGTTGCTGGGCGGGCTGATCATGACCGTGCTCGGCTTCGCGCTGGGTGAAGGCCCGCACTGGGTGTGGTCGAAGACCGGGCTCGCGGCGATGGCGTATCTCACCATCCTGAGCTCGTGCATCGCGTACACGGCGTTCTCCTGGCTGGCGCGCAACACGACGCCGGCGCTGGTCGGCACTTACAGCTACGTGAACCCGGCGATCGCCGCGGTGCTGGGCTGGTGGTTCCTCGGCGAGAACCTCGGGCCGCACCAGCTCGCGGGCATGGCGGTGATGTTCGCCGGCGTGGCATTGGTGAGCTGGCCGCAGAAGGAAGTGAAGCGGCTGGACGCGGATGCGCAGAAGGAGCCGTCGACGGCGGGGTGAGAGAGGTGGCGCCTCTCTATCTACCGACAGCGGGTGACCAGCGGCCGCGCGCGCAGCGCCTCGAGATCGACGGGCGCGTCGCTGCGCGCGGCGTCCGGGAAATCGATCTGCGCGGCGATCATCTCGCCCGTGGCGTCGCGGATGTTGGTCGTGCCGCGATACCGCAGCAGCCGGCGATCGGCGTCGCGATAGGTGACGTCGATGTCGGGCACGAACCAGCCGAGCGGGCCGGCGAGCGAGAGGCGGAAGACGGTGGCCGCGGCGCCGTCGATCGCCACCGCGCCGGTGCGCCGGATGCGGAACTTCAACGTTTCGAGGCGGCTCGGCACGAGGAACGGCACGACCACGTCGTCGCCGCGCGCCAGCGTGTCCCAGCGTGCGCGCACCAGTTCGTCGAAGCCGGCGTCGGCGACCAGGGCCGCCGTCGCCGGCAATGCTTTCTCGCGATGCTCCGCGCCCGCCGCGCGCCCGCGCGCGAAGACGATGGCCAAACCGTCCTTGCGCTCCAGTCCTTCGATGACGCCGCCGCGCGCATCATCGAGCACGAATGCCGGCGCGAGCCGATTGGCCGCGTAGTCGATGGTCTTTCGCGCGAAGGTCAGTTCGCCATCGCCGCAGAGATAGCTGACGACGCGCCGCTCGCGCGGGGTGCCCGCGTCGGCAACCGCGTGTGTCTCGACGTACAGCAGCTCGCCGCCGTCGAGGCTGCGCGCGTAGCCGGTGAAGGTGAGGTCCGCGGCAAGCAGCGGCGGACAGCAACAAGCCAACACGAGGGCGAGGCGGCGCATGCAGGGAGTACGCGTCATCAGGCGATCCGGATGCAAACGTACCCGGGAGGCGGTGCCGGAGTTATGCCTGTTACGCCCCTCTGACACCGCCTCGGGAGCCACCCCTCAATGCTTCGGGCGGATGATCTCGACGCGGCCGCGCGGGCCGATGAACCAGGAGCCGACCCAGCTCACGAGGCTGACGATCAGCGAGCCGCCGATCGCGGTCCAGAACCCGTGGATGTGGAAGCCGCTGAGCATCAGCGCGACGAGGCCGAGCATCGCGGCGTTGATCACCAGCAGGAACAACCCGAGCGTGAACAGCAGCGCCGGCAGCGACAGCAGCAACGCGAACGGCCGCACCACCGCGTTGACGACGCCTAACAACAGGCCGGCGAGGATCAGCGTCGTCGAGTCGTCGATGGTGAGTCCGTCGAGGATCTCGGTGGCGGCCCAGAGACCGAGCGATGCGATCAACGCGCGAAGGATGAATCCCGCCATGTCAGGTCCTCGAAGCCGGTTTGTTTTCGTCGAGACCCTTCTCGAGGAACACCTTGAGCCGGGTCAGCGCCAGCTCCCAGTACCGGCGCTTGGTCAGATAGTACGTCACCCACGCCTGCGACGAGGGGATGCCGCTCGACAGCAGTCGCAGCGCCGTCGAACCCGCCTTCTTCTCGAACAGGAAGTCCTCGACGATCACCGCTTCCTTGCCGGGCATGCCCGGCGTCGGCAGCAGGATGAGGCGCAGCCGCTGCGGCGTGACCAGCACGTCGATGTGCGCGTCGAGCTCCACGCCCTCGCCGAACTGCACGTGCATGCGACCCTTCTCGCGCGGCACGACGTTCGCGCCCTCCGCGCACCAGCGCGCGAGCAGCCGCGTGTCGGTGAAGGCGCGCCACACGCGTTCGACCGGCGCGTCGATGTCGACGCGGTAGGCGAAGCTGCGGTACTGCGCGCTCACTTCTTCAGCGCCACCCACGCGACCGGGACGAGCGAGGCGATGACGATGACGATCGTGACGATGCCGAAGTTGTTCTTGATGAGCGGGATGTTGCCGAAGAAGAACCCGGCCCAGACGAACGCCAGCACCCACGCCAGGCCGCCGGCGACGTTGTACGCCTGGTAACGCGCATACGGCATGCGCGCCACGCCCGCTACGAATGGCGCGCAGGTGCGGATGATCGGCGCGAAGCGCGACAGCACGATGGTCAACGAGCCGTGCTTCGCGAAGAACGCCTCGGTGCGCCTGAGGTAGTCCACCTTGAGCCAGCGATATTTCCCGCTGAACGCCGGCGGGCCTATCCACCGGCCGATGTGGTAGTTGGTCGTGTTGCCGGCGATGGCCGCGACGACCAGCACCGCCGACACCAGCGGCGCCGACAACGTGCCGCTGGTGTCCACCGCGGCCAGCGCGCCGGCGGCGAACAACAGCGAATCGCCGGGCAGGAACGGCGTGACGACGAAGCCGGTCTCCGCGAACACGATGGCGAAGAGGATGCCGTACACCCACAAACCGTACTGCGCCAGCAGCTCGACGAGATGTTTGTCGAGATGCAGCACGAGATCGACGAACCAGGTGATCAGCTCCATCGCGGCGGAATTCCTTCTATTTGACGATGGGCGCGACGGTGCTCGCCGTCAGCCCCGGCGTCCGCGGCTTGCGGCCCTTCAGCACTTCGAGCGCCGCGTGCACGCCGACGTCGCGATCGCCGAGCGTCTCGCGCACGCGCGCGTCGTCGAGATCCAGCGGCAGGACGTCGACGCTGTCGAACACGTAGTCGGGATCGATGCCGCGGCCCTGGATCGAGCGGCCCGACGGCGTGAAGTAGCGCGACGTCGTCAGCTTGATCGCGCGGCCGTCGCTGATCGGCATGACCGTCTGCACCGAGCCCTTGCCGAAGGTGCGGCGGCCGAGCAGCGTCGCGCGGTGATGATCCTGCAGCGCGCCGGCGAGGATCTCGGCCGCGGACGCCGTGGTGCCGTTGACCAGCAGGATCACCGGCACGCCGGGCAGGATCTCGCCGGGCGTCGCCGACATGCTGAAGCGCGCGGCCGGCGTGCGGCCGGCGGCGCTGACGATGACGCCGGACTCGAGCATCTGGTCGGCCACTTCCACGGCGGACTCGAGCACGCCGCCCGGATTGTTGCGCAGGTCGATGATGACGCCACGCGGCTTCGCGCCGCGGTCGCGGCGCAGGCGCGCGATGCCGGTGGCGAAGTCCTCGGCCGTGGTGTCGCTGAACATCGTGATGCGCGCGTATACGAAGCCGCCATCGAGCGGCAGCATCGCGACGCTGTGCACGTCGACCTGCGCGCGCTCGACGGTGAACTCGAGCGGCAGCGCCGAGCCGGTGCGCACGACGGATAGTTTGACGGTCGAACCGCGCGGGCCGCGCATGCGCGTCATCGCCGCGTCGAGATCGGCGCCGACCGGGGAGCCGTCGATCGACGCGATCATGTCGCCGCTGCGGATGCCGGCGGTCGCGGCCGGCGAATCGCGGAACGGCCGCACGACGCGCAACGCGTGGTCGGCGGTCGACACCTCGATGCCGATGCCGGCGTACGTGCCGGCCGTGCTGACGCGCAGGTCCGCGTACTCCTCGGCGTCCAGATAAGAAGAGTACGGATCGAGCCCGCCGACGAGACCGCGCAGCGCGCTGTCGATCAACTGCGGATCGCGCACTTCGTCGACGTACTCGCGTTGCACGCGCTCCATGACTTCGGCGAGCCGCTGGTTCTCGCCGGCGGTGAGCTTCTTGTCGGGGGGCGCGACGTTGCCGCCGCGGGTGACCACGGGCAGGGCCGTGCCGTCACGATGCAGGAAGGCGGCGACGCCGGACGCGATCACCAAACCCAGTGCCATGCCGATCAGCAGCCGCTTCATGGGCCCGGATGCTAGCGGAAAATCGCGGACGGGGCCGGCCTCAGCCGGTTTCGCGCGTGGCCTCGTCGGTGAGGAACCGGCCGGTCGTTGCGGCGGCGAGCATGGGCAGGCCCTCGAGCACCTCGAGCACCGGCACGGGCCGCGCGATCGCGAAGCCCTGGCCGTAGTCGACACCCAGCGAACGGACGCGCGTGCGGATCTCCTCGGTCTCGACGTATTCGGCGACCGTGGTGATGTTCATCGCGCGCGCCAGTTGCGCGATGGCGCGCACCATCGACTCGGCGCGTTCGTCGCGCAGGATGTCGCGCACGAAGCTGCCGTCGATCTTCAGCATGCTGACCGGCATCGAGCGCAGGTAGGACAGCGACGACAAGCCGGTGCCGAAATCGTCCAACGCGACGCCGCAGCCGAGCTTGCGCAGCCGCTGCATCAGCGCCTCGGCGTCCTTCATGCTGGCCACCGCCGCGCTCTCGGTAAGCTCGAAGCAGAACACCGCGGGGTTGATGCGGCTGGTCTCGATGCTGCGGATGACGTAGTCGGCGAATTCGTCGTCGTGCAACGACTGCCCGGAGAAGTTGATCGTGAAGCTGACCGGCGCGTTCGCCAGCAGCTCGCGGCGCGGCCGCAGCAGGTCGATGACGCTCGCGATCACCCAGCGGTCGATCGTCGGCATCATTTGATACCGCAGCGCGGCCGACAGGAAACGATCCGGGCCGATCGTGTTGCCGTCCGGATCGAGCATGCGCAGCAGCAGCTCGTAGTGCGGCTTCGAGTGCGGGCCGTTCACGAACGGCAGGATCATCTGCGCCTCGAGGCGCAGGCGGTTCTCGGCGAGCGCCGAGCGCACGTCGGTGGCGACGTTGATGTCGGTGAAGCGGCGGATGATCGAGACGTCGTTCTCCTGGAACGTCTCGAGCCGGTTGCGGCCGCGGTCCTTGGCCGCCTTGCAGGCGGACTCGGCCTCGGCGAGCGAGCGGCCGAGATCGCTGTCGCGCCCGCTGAACGGCGTGACGCCGAGCGAGATCGAGAGACGGAAACGCGCATCGACGTGCGCCGTCGCGAGGCGCGTGACGCCTTCGCGCAGGCCTTCGCCGAACATCGCCGCCTCGTCCATCTCGGACATCATGACCACGGCGAAGCGGTCGCCGGAGATGCGCGCCGCGACGGAATTCGGCGGCAGGTGCTTGCGCAGCAGGTCGCCGATCTGGCCGATGGCCTGGTCGCCGACGTGCATGCCGAAGTTCTCGTTGATGACGTGCAGCTCGTCGATGTCGACGTACAGCAGGCTCCAGCGCTGCAGGCGCGCGCCGGCGTCGTTGTACATCAGGCGCACGCGTTGCTCGAGCGCCGCGCGGGTCAGCAGGCCCGACATCGTGTCGTAGCTGGTCTCGATGCTGGCCGCGATCTTGTGCGCGACGAGATCGGCGAGATGCACGTCGCGGCCGACGAACTCGGGTGCTTCGAGCTTGCGGAACAGCGCCAGCACGCCGGAGGTCCGGCCCGAGCCCTGGCGCAGCGGGCAGGCGAGGATGCGGTACGGGATCGCGACCTGGCCGGCCTGCGTCGCGATCTTGTTGATGACCAGCGGATCGCGGCGCGTCTGCGTGATCGCCAGCAGCTGGCGCTGCGTACGCGTGAGGATGCTGGCGTCGCCGTTGTCGGGATGCGTGAGGCGCAGGCCCTTGTCGGGCACGACGATGCCGGCGAGCACGCACTTCAGGTGGCTCGCGGCATTCGCCAGCAGCGACAGCAGGTCGTCGGAGCCCGTCGTCGTCGGGTGGCTGCCCGTGACCGACAGCAGCAGCTCGAGATCCTTGTCGCGCGCGGTCAGCGATTCGTTGAGCTGGTCGATGTCGGCGCGCGCCAGCAGGTCGCGGCGCAGCAGCTCGAGCGCGGGCTTCAGGTGTTCGTGCACGTACGAGAACGGCAGCGGGTCGGCGTCGCCGGGGCGGCGCGTGCAGATCACGGCGACGACGGCGGACAACGCGCCGCGCGGATCGCGCAGCCAGAATAGATAGGCGGGACCCTCGTCCGGCAGCGCGCAGTGCTGGCCGACGCCGTCGCGGTCGGTCTCGACCTGCGCGATGCCCTGGAGCACCAGCGCGAAGAGATCCGGGTTCGTGGCCTGCGCGCTGCTCCACAGCAACTTGCCCGTGTTGTCGAACAGGCTGACGGACGCCGCCCGCGGCAGGAGCGAGCGCACCAGCTGCGCGTACGGGTCCATGGAGATATCGAAGGACATCAACGGCGGAGGATCGGTCATCCGCGTCCCTAGGGCGTTGATGCAGTTGGCGTTTCGGCCGCCGGAAGCGAGCCGCGGCTCAGGGGGCGGCGTTCTTGAACCAGGGCCGGGGGTCAACCGGGCGCCCGGCCTTGCGGATTTCGAAGTACAGGGCGGGGGTCGAGCGGCCGCCCGAGTCGCCGACCGAGGCGATGGTGTCCCCGGCCGTGACCCGCTCGCCGACCTCCTTGTACAGGCGCTCGTTGTGGCCGTAGAGCGAGAGATAGCCGTCGCCGTGGTCGACGATGACCAGCAGGCCGAGGCCGGACAGCCAGTCCGCGTACACGACGCGGCCGTGATAGACGGCGCGCACGGGCGCGCCCTGCTCGGCCGACACCAGCACGCCGTCCCACTTCACGCCGCCGGCGCGGACCTGGCCGAACGAGGCGGCGAGCCGGCCGTTGGCCGGCCAAGCGAGCTTGCCGCGCAGCTTCGCGAACGCGTCCTTGCTGTCGGTGGGAAACCGGTCGATGCGTTCGAGCGCCTTGCGCAGCTCGCGCACGAGTTTCTCGAGACCGCCCTTCTGCGATTCGAGTTTTTCGAGCTGCTGCGCGCGCGACTTCGACTGCGCGTCGAGCGAGACCAGCGCGCGGCCGCGGCGTTCGCGCGCCGCCGTCAGCTTGCCGAGCTCGCCCTTGCGTTGTTCCTCGAGCGCGGCGAGCCGCGCCTCTTCCTCCGCCATCGCGGCATCGAGCGTGGCCAGCTCGGCGAGATGCGAGTTGATCGCCGCGATCTGCGCGGCGCGCGCGCGGCCGAAATACTGGTAGTAGACGAACACGCGGCCGGCCTGGGCGGGATCCTGCTGGTTCAGCAGTAGTTTGAGCGGCTCGTCCTGCCCGATCATCTGCGCGGCGCGGATCTGGCCGGCCAGCGCCTCGCGATCCTTCGCGAGCTCGGCCTCCTGCCCGCGGCGCTCGCCGGCGAGCTGCTCGCGTTTCGCGCCGTGCTCGGCGCGTTCGCGGCGCAGCCGGTCCAGCGCGCCGCGCGCGCTGCCGACGTTCTTCTCCGACTCCTCGAGCTCCTTCGACAGCTGGTCGCGGCGGCCGGCGTCGCGCTCCATGTCGGCGCGCACCTTGTCCATCTGCGCGCGGACCGCCTTCAGTTCTGCCTCGGCCTTCGCCGGGTTCGGATCCTCCGCGCCAGCGGCCACCCCCAGGAACGGCAGCAGGCACAGGCACAAGATCGACGGCGACGTCCGACGGGGCGACATGGGCATATTGTAGGAGGCGCCATGCGGTTTTACGGCGGAAACATCGCGCGTGGATATAATGCCGGCCCTCATGGAAAGACTGATCCAGTACGTCACCAATCAACCCGCGCTCGCCGGCGCCATCGTGCTCGCGTTGATCATCGTAGTCGCGTTCGAATCGCGCCTGCGGTCGACCGGCGAGTCGGCGATCTCGTCGCAGGACCTGATCCGCCTGATGAACCAGGGCGCCCTGGTGCTCGACATCCGCAAGCCCGACGAGTTCGCGGCCGGCCACGTCAACGGCGCGAAGCAGCTCGACTCGGACAAGATCCTGACCGCCGGCGACAGCTTCAGGCGGTTCAAGGAAAAGCCGGTCGTCGTGGTCGACGCGTCCGGTTCGCTGGGTGCGGCGGCCGTGCGCCAGCTCAAGCTGCAGGGCTTCACCAAGGCCTTCACGCTGCGCGGTGGGTTCGCCACCTGGCGCGCGGAGAACCTGCCGGTCGCCAAGGCGGCGTGATGAACGCTCCGCTCGTCGTCGTGTACACCACGGGCTGGTGTCCCTACTGCGACCGCGCGAAGAAGCTGCTCGCGCGCAAGAACGTCGCGTACCAGGAGATCGACGTGGAAGCCGCGCCCGAGAAGCGCGCGGAGATGCAGCAGAAGAGCGGCCGGCGCACGGTGCCGCAGATATTCATCGGCGAGACCCACGTGGGCGGCAGCGACGACCTGCACGCGCTCGAGGACGCCGGCAAACTCGACGCCCTGTTGGGCAGATAGGAATCATCATGGAAAATCAGACGCCCCCGGCGGCGACCCCCGACCAGAACGGCCCGATGCTCTCGGTGCAGTCCGTGTACCTGAAGGACTGCTCGTACGAAGCGCCGAAGGGTCCGCGCGTCGATGGCAACTGGCAGCCCCAGATCTCGCTCGACATCAACACGGCGGCCACGGTCGTCGCGCCGGAAGTCACCGAAGTGGTGCTGACGGTGACGGTCGGCGCCAAGCAGGGCGAAACCACCGCGTTCCTCGTCGAGGTGAAGCAGGCCGGCCTGTTCGTCATGCGCGGCCTGTCGGCCGACGACACGCGCCGCGCGATCGGCACGCTGTGCCCGAACGTGTTGTTCCCGTATGCACGCGTCGCCGTGTCGCAGCTCGTGACGCAGGGCGGCTTCCCGAACTTCGTGTTGCCGCCGGTCGACTTCGACCAGCTGTTCGCGCGCGGCGTGGCGCAGGCCGCCGCGCAGGCGGCGCAGGGCCAGGCGAACTGATCCGCCCGGTGCGCGGGCGGTGAACAAGGTCGGTAACGATCTCGCCCACGCGCCGGTCGCCGTCCTCGGCGCGGGCTCCTGGGGCACGGCGCTCGCGATCCAGTTCGCGCGCGCCGGCCATCCCACGCGGCTCTGGAGCCGCAGCGCCGCCGACGTCGCGGCGATGCAGGCGCAGCGCGAGAACGCGCGCTACCTGCCCGACGCGAAATTTCCCGAGGCGATCGACGTGCACGGCGAGCTCGCCGCCGCCGTCCGCGACGCCGTCGCGATCATCATCGCGGTACCGAGTCACTCGCTGCGCTCGCTGCTGACGCAGCTGAAGCCGCTGCTGGCGCGCGATGCGCGGCTGGCGTGGGCGACGAAGGGCTTCGAGCTCGACACGGGCAAACTACCGCACCAGGTCGCCTACGAAGTGCTCGGCGATCGTTATCCCGTCGCCGTGTTGTCCGGGCCGACGTTCGCGCGCGAGGTCGGCATGGGCCTGCCCACCGCGATGACCATCGCCTCGCCCGACGAGGAGTTCGCGCACCAGCTGGCGAAGAGCCTGCATGCGTCGAACTTCCGCGCGTACACGTCGACCGACATCGTCGGCGTCGAGGTCGGCGGCGCGGTCAAGAACGTGCTGGCCGTCGGTGCGGGACTGTGCGACGGACTCGGTTTCGGCGCGAACACGCGCATCGCGCTGATCACGCGCGGCCTGTCCGAAGTGGTGCGCCTCGGCGTGGCGCTGGGCGCGCAGGCCGAGACGTTCATGGGACTCGCCGGCCTCGGCGACCTGGTGCTGACCAGCACCGACAACCAGTCGCGCAACCGCCGCTTCGGCCTGGCGCTCGCGGCCGGGCAGCCGGTTCAGGACGCGCTGGCCGGCATCGGCCAGGTGGTCGAGGGTTATCTCGCCGCGCGTGCGGTGCACTCGGTGGCGCTGCGCGAGAAGGTCGACATGCCCATCGTCGCGGGCATCTACCGCATCCTCTACGAAGGCGCGCCGGCAAAAGACGTCGTGCGCGACCTGATGACGCGTCCGATCCGCTCCGAAGTCGAGTAATCTTGTTAGCCATGAAGTTCCTTCATGGCGCCCTCGCGATCCTCCTGCTGGTCACCGCCGCCGCGGCGTTCGAACGCCCGACGCTGATCACGGTCTCCACGTCCGAGGATCACGCCATCGAGGGCGGCAGCTGGCGATCGATCCTGAAACGCACGGCGCAGCCGTGGAACTGCGGTTCGAAGGCGGAAGCCGCCACCTGTGTTGAACATGCGCTGGTGGTCGACAACCAGTCGCCGCAGTCGCTGGCGTGTTACGCCGAGTTCGCCTACCAGACGCCGGACGGCGTGCGCGTCATCGATCCCGAAACGCCGGCGCTGATCCTGCCGCGCTCGAGCCACGAGATCCGCGGCCGCATCACCGCCGAAGGCACGACGCTCGAGGTGACGCATCTCGACTGCGCGCCGCGCGCGCCGTACAAGCGGCTGGCCGTCGATCCGCAGTGCAAGTACGACATGCACGGCAATCCGCTCGAGGACTACTACCCCGCCGCGGCGATGCGGCTGGCGCTCGAGGGCCCCGTCACGGTGTCGTTCGTGTTGCCGCGCAAGCGCGGCGCGGCCACCGAGGTCGCGGTGGCCGACAGCAGCCTCGTGCCGATGCTCGACACGGCGGCAAAGCGTTTCATCGCCGACCAGATGTTCACCACGAAATGCCCCGGCACGCGTTACGACATCCGCATGCGATTCCGCATGCGCGACCGGTACACGGAGTTCGCGGGAAGTTAGGCCGGGCGCGAGCCGGGACGCGGGCGTCAGAGCACGCGGGCGCCGGCGAAGCCGATCTGCCGCCAGGCTTCGTACACCGCGACCGCGGCGGCGTTGGCGAGATTGAGGCTGCGGTTGCCGTCGAGCATCGGCAGCGTCAGCACGTTCTGCGGCGCGATCTGCGCCAGCACGTCGGGCGGCAGGCCGCGGCGCTCCGAACCGAGCAGCAGCACGTCACCGGCGGCGAAGGTCGCGTCGACGTGGCGACGCGGCGAGCCGGTCTCGATCGCGAACCAGTTGCCCGGCAGCGCGGCGCGCGCCGCGGCGAAATCCTCGTGCACGTGCACGGTGGCGAGTTCGTCGTAGTCCAGCCCGGCGCGGCGCACCGACTTGCGGTCGAGCCGGAAACCCAGCGGTTTCACCAGGTGCAGCTGCGAGCCCGTGTTGGCCGACAGCCGGATGAGATTGCCCGTATTCGGGGGGATTTCCGGCTCGAAGAGGACGATGTGGAACATGCGGGGATCATAAGCGAGGCAGTACAATGCGCCCCCGATGAACGCCGAAGCCCGAACCGTCCCCAATCCGCTGCGGACCGAGTTCTGCGGTCTGTCCCTCAATTCGCCGATCGTCCTGCTGTCCGGCTGCGTCGGGTTCGGCGAGGAATACACGCGCGTCGAAGGGTTCTCGAACCGCGACGTCGGCGCGATCGTGCTGAAAGGCACCACCGGCACGCCGCGCCTGGGGAATCGACCGCACCGCGTCTACGAAACGCCCTCGGGCATGCTGAACGCGATCGGGCTGCAGAATCCCGGCGTGGATCACGTGGTGCGCAAGATCCTGCCGACGCTGGATTTCAGCGAGACGCGGTTCTTCGCGAACGTGTCCGGCTCGACGATCGAGGAATACGCCGAGGTCACGCGCAAGTTCGACGATTCGCCGATCGACGCGATCGAGATCAACATCTCCTGCCCCAACGTGAAGGAAGGCGGCGTCGCGTTCGGCAATTACCCGGACATGTCGGCGAAGGTGGTCGAGGCCTGCCGGAAGGCGACGAGCAAGCCGATCATCACGAAACTGTCGCCGAACCAGACGGACATCCGCGAGAACGCGCGGCGCTGCATCGAGGCGGGCTCGAACGGACTCGCGGTGATCAACACGATCATGGGCATGGCGATCGACGTGAAGTCGCGCCGGCCGGTCATCGGCAACATCCAGGGCGGGTTGTCAGGCCCGGCGATCAAGCCGATCGCGTTGCTGAAGGTTCACCAGGTGTACGAGGTCGCGAAGAAACACAACGTGCCGATCATCGGCCAGGGCGGCATCGCCACGGCGACGGACGCGATCGAGTTCATGATTGCCGGCGCCACGACGGTGGGCCTGGGAACTGCGCTTTTCTACGATCCGCTTCTGTGCCGCAAGATCAACGACGGCGTGGCGGACTATCTGGCGGCCCACAAGCTGGGCGGAATCGCCGGACTCGTTGGCTCGCTGCGCACGGACTGACCGAACTTCAGTCCGCGCGCAGGGAGCGGAAACGAATCAATCCTTGGTCCGACGTGACATGGTGTAACGCCAGATGATGGCGGCCGCCGCGAGAACGCCCACGACCACAAGAACGATGTCCGACGTGTAGTCGTACCGCGTGCCCTGGACGACGATCTCCGGATATTTCGTGCTCTGAACGACGATCTCTTGCATGTGTCCTCTCTTCCCGGACAGGAATGTCCGGCACCCTGATGGGACAAAGAATGGAACAAGCTCGGGACACTGGAAACAAAGGCGTTTCCGATTCGCGACAGCAATCACGCGAGTCGTCAGTTATGTCATCCGCCAGGGAAAAGACTGGGGAAAAAGCGCGAAGCGGATCATATAAGGTAGCGTTAACAGACTCGCGGGATCGTGGCGCGAACTGTGATGTCCCGCACGCGCGAGTGTCGTCCGCCGGATTACGTCTAGCTAGCGGACGGCGTCCTAGTGGCAGGTGGTGGACACCACCTCTCGTCAGGGCAGCGACTCGTCGTCGCTCATCCCCAGTTCCTTCAGCTTCCGCGTCAGCGTGTTGCGTCCCCAGCCGAGCACGCGCGCCGCTTCCTGGCGGTGGCCGTGCGTGCGGTTCAGCGCGACGCGGATCAGCACGCGCTCGAATTCCGGCATCGCCTGGTCGAGCCACGCGACCGTGCCGTCGTACGGCTGCGCCTTCGCCCACAACGTCAGCGCCGCGGCCCAGTCGGTCTGCGCGGCCGGCGTGACGATGTGCATCTCCGACGGCAGGTCCTGCAGCTGGATCTCGCTGCCCGGCGCCAGCGCCGTCAGCCGGCGGCAGAGGTTCACGAGCTCGCGCACGTTGCCCGGCCAGCGGTACGACTGCAGCCGCTCCAGCGTGACCGGCGCCAGCGTCTTCGTCTCCGTGCCCAGCTCCGCGGCGGCCTGGCGCAGGTAGTGTCCGAGCAGGTCGGGCACGTCCTCGGTGCGCGAGCGCAACGGCGGTAGTTCGATGCGGATCACGTTCAGGCGGTGATAGAGATCTTCGCGGAAGATGCCGCGCTCGACGCGCTCCTCGAGGTTCTGGTGCGTCGCCGCGATGACGCGCACGTCCACCTTCACCGGCGTCTGGCCGCCGACGCGGTAGAACTCGCCCTCGGCGAGCACGCGCAGCAGGCGCGTCTGCAGCGGCGTCGACATGTCGCCGATCTCGTCGAGGAACAACGTACCGCCATTCGCCTGTTCGAAGCGGCCGCGGCGCTGCGTGTCGGCGCCGGTGAACGAACCCTTCTCGTGGCCGAACAGCTCGGACTCGAGGAGCTCGGCGGGGATCGCCGACGTGTTCAGCGCGACGAACGGCTTGCTCTGCCGCGGCGAGTGCTCGTGCAGCGCCCGCGCGACCAGCTCCTTGCCCGTGCCGGACTCACCGGTGATCAGCACCGCCACGCTCGAGCGCGACAGTCGGCCGATCGCGCGGAACACCTGCTGCATCGCCGGCGCCTTGCCCAGCAGCTCCGGGATCTCCGGCGTCTGCGTCGGCGCTTCGTCGCCCTTGCGCGCGGTGTGGCCGGCGCGGCGCACCAGCTCGACCGCCTGGTCGATGTCGAACGGTTTCGGCAGGTATTCGAATGCGCCGCCTTCATAAGCGCTTACCGCGCTCGGCAAATCGGAATGCGCGGTCATCACGATGACCGGCAGCGCCGGGTGCGCGACGCGCACCTCGCGCAGCAGGTCGATGCCCGAACTACCCGGCATGCGGATGTCGGTCAGCAGCACATCCGGCGCGTCGTTGCGCAGCGCGGCGAGCGCGGGTTCGGCGGAGTCGAAGGCGCGCGGCACCATGCCGCTGGCGCGCAACGCACGCTCCAGCACCCAGCGGATCGACGCGTCGTCTTCGACGAGCCAGACACGCAGCGCGGGGTGGAGAGCGGTGGGGGGAGTGGTGTGCATATACGTGGGATCGACGCTCATGCGTTCTCCGGTAGGGGCAGCAGGATCGTGAAGATCGTGCGCCCGGGCTTGCTGTCGAATTCGATCAATCCGCCGTGGCGCGTCACGAGGTCCTGCGAGACGGCGAGCCCCAAGCCCGTGCCGTTCGCGCGACCCGTGACCAGCGGGAAGAAGATGGTGTCGGCGAGTTCGGGCGGCACACCCGGCCCGTTGTCCTCGACCTGCAGGCTCGCGGCCAGCTTGTGCCGCACGTTGCCGATGTTGACGTTCGCCGCGACGCGCGTGCGGATCACGATGCGGCCGCGCTCCCCGACGGCCAGCAGCGCGTTGCGCGCGACGTTGAGCAGTGCCTGGATGATCTGGTTGGCGTCGACCTCCGCGTTCGGCAGGGACGGATCGTAGTCGCGTTCGACGAGGACGCCCTGGCGCGCCTCGCTGCGCAACAGCCGGTACACGTGCTCGCACAGCTCGTGCACGTTGATCTGCGTCTTCTGCGGCGGGCGCGCCGGGCCGATCATCGAATCGACCAGCGCGGTCAGGCGATCCGCCTCGCTGATGATGACGCCCGTGTATTCGCGCAGGTGCTCGTGCAGCTCGCGCTCGAGTAGTTGGGCGGCTCCGCGCAACCCCCCGAGCGGATTCTTGATCTCGTGCGCGAGCTGGCGAACCATGTGGCGGCTCGAGTCGAGACGCGCCATCAATTCGTTCTCGCGCGAGATGCGCTGGCGCTGCGTGGCGTCGGAGATCTCGAGCAACAGGTACTTGCGGTCGAACTCGTTGTCCATCGGCGTCATCGTCACGTCGATCACGCGGTGCTCGCGGCCCAGCGGGCCGGTCATCACCTGCATTTCGCGTTCCGAGAGCGTCTCGCCGGTTTCGAGCGAGCGGCGCATCAGCGGATCCAGCGAGTCCGCCTGCAGCACCAGCGACAGGAATGGCTTGCCGCGCGCCTGGTTCACGCTGACCGCGAGCAGGTCCTGCGCGGCGACGTTGGCATAGACCACGCACAGGTCGGCGTCGAGCACGACGATGCCGGTGGCGAGCGCGCCGATGAGATCGGCGGGCTCGAAATGCGCGATCGCGGAGGGGAGGAAACGCTCAACCGCCATGCCGGCCTCCGGCCATGCGGGCGGTGGAGCAGATCAGCCTTTCGGTTTCGGCGGCCGCGGCGGCGGTTGCCGCGCCGGCGCGTTCACGCTGGGCTGATGCACGTGGAACTGGGTGCTCGCTTCGCACAACACGCGGCCGAAGCGATCCTTCACCGTCATCGTCACCGAATGCGTGCCACGGGGGACGGGCTTCATCACGTAGCTCGTGGTGCCTTTCCCGGCCGAAGTGCCGTCGATCAGCATCTCGATGACGTCGCCGACCCGCACGTTCGGCCTCAACAACGCGCCGATGCTCACCTGCTCCGGATTCACGAACGTCTCGTTCGCGTTCGGCCGCAGGGTGCACTGCTGGTAGTGATAGACCTCGCCCATGTCGTTCAACAGCTGCTGTTCGCTGGGCAGGGTCGAGGCCGCACCGCCCGACGACGAGGGCGCGGAATAGGTCTGGGCCGACTGCAGCTCGACGGGTTGCCCGCCGGGAATCGGCCGATCGGAATAGGTCTTCGTGCCGTCCTTCTCGACGCGCACGTAAGTGGTCGCGAGCGCCGGAGCGGCCGCGATCGGAATCATCAAGGCCAGAGCGAGCAAGCGCTTCATGGGGACGCAGCATAGCGCCTGCACCTGAACCGAGACAAAACGCAGCTCGCAAAACCGGGCGGCGGCGCCCGAAAAGCGCCGCCGCCGAGTCGAATTGCGAGGCCGGGATGCCGGCGGGCGGGCGCTTCGGGACCTTGCCCGCGTTGCCGCCCCTGAGGCATCCCGCCCTCATGTCGCCCTCAGACGCTGTAGTACATGTCGAACTCGACCGGGTGAGTCGACATGCGGAAGCGCGTGACTTCCTGGTTCTTCAGCGCGATGTAGGCATCGATCACGTCGTTGGTGAACACGCCGCCGCGCGTCAGGAACTCGCGATCCTTGTCGAGGTGCTCGAGGGCCATGTCGAGCGAGTGGCACACCTGCGGGATGTGCTTCTCTTCCTCCGGCTCCAGGTCGTACAGATCCTTGTCGGCCGGATCGCCGGGGTGGATCTTGTTCTGGATGCCGTCGAGGCCGGCCATCATCATCGCAGCGAACGCGAAGTACGGATTCGCAGCCGAGTCCGGGAAGCGCACTTCGATGCGACGCGCCTTCGGGTTCGCGACCCACGGAATGCGGATCGACGCCGAACGGTTGCGCGCGGAGTACGCGAGCATCACGGGCGCTTCGAAGCCGGGGACGAGACGCTTGTAGCTGTTCGTGCCCGGGTTCGTGAACGCGTTGATCGCCTTCGCGTGCTTGATGATGCCGCCGATGTAGTAGAGCGCCGTGTCGCTGAGGCCGCCGTACTTGTCACCGGCGAACAGCGCCGTGCCGGCCTTCTGCAGCGACTGGTGCACGTGCATGCCCGAGCCGTTGTCGCCGACCAGCGGCTTCGGCATGAAGGTGGCCGTCTTGCCGTAGCTGTGCGCGACGTTGTGGATCGCGTACTTCAGGATCTGGACTTCGTCGGCCTTCTTCACGAGGCCGCCGGGACCGACGCCGATTTCGCACTGGCCGCCCGTCGCCACTTCGTGGTGGTGCACCTCGACCTTGAGTCCCATCTCTTCGAGCGCATCGCACATCGCGCCGCGCACGTCCTGGAACGCGTCGACCGGCGGAACCGGGAAGTAGCCGCCCTTCAGACCGGGACGGTGACCCTTGTTGCCGTCGGGGAACGCGGTGTTGCTGTTCCACGCTCCCTGCACGGAGTCGATGTGGTACGACGACTCGTTGAGACCGCTGTGCCAGCGGACGCTGTCGAAGATGAAGAACTCGTTCTCGGGGCCGAACAGCGCGCCATCGGCGATGCCGGTCGACTTGAGGTACGCCTCGGCGCGCTTGCCGAGCGAGCGCGGGTCGCGCTCATAACCCTGCATCGTGGCCGGTTCGATGATGTCGCAGCGGATGTTGACCGTCGTCTGCTCGAAGAAGGGGTCGATGACCGCCGTCGTCGGGTCGAGCGACAGGATCATGTCGGACTCGTTGATGCCCTTCCAACCCGCGATGGACGAGCCGTCGAACATCTTGCCGTCGCGAAACAGGTCTTCATCGACGAGGTTCGCGGGGATCGTGACGTGTTGTTCTTTGCCGCGCGTATCGGTGAAGCGAAGGTCGGCGTACTTGACCTCCTTGTCCTTGATCAACTTGAGAACATCTGCCGGTTTCATTGTTGGAATTCCTCTGGGAAGGGATTTGAGCCTCGGTCTCAATGCATTCGCTGTGCCAGCAACTGATTCCTTGTAAATCAGGAACTTGGCTGCGATGCTGACCGATCGACGCACACCTTTGGTGCGGTCGCGGCGGATTTTGCGCCAAAGCGGGTCGCAAAGGTGCCGGGTTTCTCACACAACGCCCTTGCATGGCGCGGCAAAATGGTTATATGTGCACTGAAGTCTCATCAGGTACATATATGGACTACTGGAGACGCCGATGATCCTGCCCGTCACCCATTCCAACCGCGACCCTGGCGCCCGCCGGCGCACGAGTTCCACCGGCGGCGCGGGTTTGCGCGCTTTTGGACGCATCGCCGAGGCCTGGGGCCTATCGATCGTCGAGCAGCTCACGCTGCTGGGCATCGCCTCGCGCTCCACCTATTTCAAATGGCGGCGCGAACGCGAGCCGCGCGTTCCGCAGGACACGCTCGAACGCCTGTCGTACCTGCTCGGCATCTACAAATCGTTGCAGATCCTGCTGCCGGATCCCGCCGCCGCGGACGCCTGGGTGCGCCGGCCCAACGCGGCGCCGCTGTTCGGCGGTCGCTCGGCGCTGGAACGCATGTTGTCCGGCCAGGTGGCCGATCTCTACGTGGTACGCGAGTACCTCGACGCCGAGCGCGGATAGCGCGACCCGGAACCACGGATGGTCTCCGACCCCTCTTCGATCACCGCGCGGCCGGTGAGGCTGGCGCCGTGCCACCGGATCGTTCCGAGCCGGCTGCCCACCATCCACCTGTTCGAGCGCATCGCGGATCCTGCCGATTGGGATGCGCTCTACCAGCTCGAGTCGATGACCAACCCGCGGCTGCGCAACGAGGTCGGCGATCTCAATCTCGTGCCGGTCGGCGACCGCGTCGCGGGGCTCAACGCCAGCGTCGTGATGGCGCCGTTCACGCACATCGCGCCCCTCGGCACGCGTTTCACCGACGGTCGCTTCGGCGCGTACTACGCCGCGGAATCGCTCGACACCGCCATCGCCGAGACGCGTTTCCACCGCGAGAATTTCCTGCGCGCCACGGGGCAGCCGCCGATCGAGCTCGAGATGCGCTGTTATCTCGCCGACGTCGCCTGCGAGCTGCACGACATCCGCAATCGCCGGCTCGAGCTCGCGGACGTCTACGACCCGATGAGCTACGTCGCGTCGCAGGTGTTCGGCCGCACGCTGCGCGATGCCGGCGCCAACGGCATCGCATTCGACAGCGTGCGCCGGCCCGCGGGGCACTGCGTCGCCATCTTCCGGCCGCGGCTGGTGCAGAACGTGCGCCAGGGCATCCATCTGCGATATGCGTGGGACGGCAGCTCGATCGCCGAGGTTTACGAAATCCGGCTCATGAACTTGTAGTCGGGCCGGGCGCGCCCCGGCGGCTATACTGCGCGCCGGTTTTTGTAGACCACCATGAATCAAGCACTTCGCGACCTGCCGCTGGGCCAACCGCCCCGAACCTTCCAGGACCTGATCTTCGCGCTCCAGCGGTACTGGGCGGATCAGGGCTGCGTCATCCTCCAGCCCTACGACATGGAGATGGGCGCCGGCACCTTTCATACGGCGACCTTCCTGCGCGCGATCGGCCCCGAGCCGTGGTCGGCGGCGTACGTGCAGCCCTCGCGCCGTCCCACCGACGGCCGCTACGGTGACAACCCGTTCCGCCTGCAGCACTACTACCAGTTCCAGGTGGTGATCAAACCGTCGCCGCTGCCGATCCTCGACCTGTATCTCGGCTCGCTGCGCGCGATCGGTCTCGACACGCTGGTGCACGACGTGCGCTTCGTCGAGGACAACTGGGAGTCGCCGACGCTCGGCGCCTGGGGACTCGGCTGGGAAGTCTGGTTGAACGGCATGGAGGTCACGCAGTTCACGTACTTCCAGCAGGTTGGCGGCCTCGATTGCAGGCCCGTCACCGGCGAGATCACCTACGGACTGGAACGCCTCGCGATGTACCTGCAGGGTGTCGAGAGCATCTTCGACATCACGTGGGCCGATGGCCCGCTGGGCAAGGTCACGTACCGCGACGTCTATCACCAGAACGAGGTCGAGCAGTCGAAGTACAACTTCGAGATCGCCGATACGGCAGTCCTGCTGCGCCGGTTCGACGAACACGAGGCGGAGTTCGCGCGGCTCATCGAAGCGAAGCTCGCGCTGCCCGCGTACGAGCAGGTCATGAAAGCCTCGCACACGTTCAACCTGCTCGATGCGCGCAAGGCGATCTCGGTCACCGAACGCCAGCGCTACATCCTGCGCGTGCGCACGATGGCGCGCGCGGTGGCGCAGGCCTACTACGAGAGCCGCGAGGCGCTCGGCTTCCCGATGGCGAAGGGCGTGGAGGTGCGGAAATGAGCACCGCTCGCGACTTCCTGGTCGAGTTGGGCACCGAAGAACTGCCGCCGCTCGCGTTGCCCGAGCTCGAGCGCGCGTTCGCCGACGGCATCCGTGCCGGGCTGAGCGAGGCCGCACTGCCGTTCGGCGAGCTGAAATCGTTCGCCACGCCGCGCCGGCTCGCCGTGCTCGTGCGCGATCTCGCGACGATGCAGCCCGCGCAATCGGTGAAGCTCAAGGGCCCGCCGGTCAATGCCGCGTTCGGCAAGGACGGCGCACCCACGGCCGCCGCGACGAAGTTCGCCGAGAAATGCGGCGTCGACGTGAGCGCGCTCACGCGCGTCACCGAAGGCAAGGGCGAGTTCCTGTTCTACGCCGGCGCGAAGCCGGGCCTCGCCACGGCCGGCCTGCTGCCCGGCATCGTGCAGAAGTCGCTCGACGCGTTGCCGATCCCGAAGCGCATGCGCTGGGGCGCGTCGGCCGCGGAATTCGTGCGGCCCGTGCACTGGCTGACGCTGCTGTTCGGCGCCGAGAAGATAGGCGCCCGCATCCTCGACACGGATGCCGGCATCACGACGCGCGGCCACCGCTTCATGGCGCCGGCGGATCTCGCGCTCGCCGCGCCCGCCGACTACGAAACCACGCTGCGCGAGTCGGGCAAGGTGATCGCGGATTTCGCGACGCGTCGCGCGCTGATCAAGGGCCAGGTCGCGCAGGTCGGCCGCGAGCTCGGCGGCCAGGCGTTGCTCGACGACACGTTGCTCGACGAGGTGACCGCGCTGGTCGAATGGCCGAGCGCGCTGGCCGGCGCGTTCGAACCGCGTTTCCTCGAGCTGCCGCGCGAGGTACTGATCTCGACGCTGCAGCAGCACCAGCGGTATTTCCCGGTCGAAGGCGCCGACGGCAAGCTGCTGGCGCATTTCATCACCGTCGCCAACATCGAGAGCAAAGATCCCGCGAAGGTCCGCGCCGGCAACGAACGCGTCGTGCGTCCGCGTCTCTCCGATGCCGCGTTCTTCTGGGGCGTGGATCGCAAACAGCCCCTGGCGGCGCGCCTCGGCGCGCTCGACGCGGTGACGTTCCAGGCGAAGCTCGGCTCCATCGGCGACAAGGTCCGCCGCGTGGCGACGCTGGCCGGCGAGATCGCGCTGCTGATCGATGCCGATCGCGCCCGCGCCGAACGCGCGGCGAAGCTCGCGAAGTGCGACCTGCTCTCGTCGATGGTCGGCGAGTTCCCCGAGCTGCAGGGAATCATGGGCCGTTACTACGCGACGGCCGACGGCGAGCCCGCGGAGATCGCCATGGCGATCGACGAGCACTACATGCCGCGCGGCGCCGGCGGCGTCCTGCCGGGCAGCGGCGCGGGCACCGCGGTGGCGCTGGCCGACAAGCTCGACACGCTGGCCGGCATCTTCGCCATCGGCCAGAAGCCGAGCGGCACGAAGGATCCGTTCGGCCTGCGCCGCGCCGCGATCGGCGCGCTGCGCATCCTCGTCGAGCGCAAGCTCGACGTCGACCTGCGCGCGCTGGTGGCGCGCGCGATCCAGCTGCAGCCGGTCGCGAACCCGGCCGTCGAGAGCGAGCTCTGGGACTACGTGCTCGAGCGCCTGCGCGCCTATCTACTCGACGCGGCGTCGGCCGGCCACGTGCCTGGCGTGACCACAGAGATGTTCGACGCGGTGCGCGCCGGCGGGCCGGTCTCGCCGGTGGATTTCCGCGCGCGGCTCGAGGCGCTGGTGAAGTTCCTGGCGCTGCCCGAGGCCGCGAGCCTGACGGCGGCGAACAAGCGCATCTCGAACATCCTGAAGAAAGTCGAGGGCGGCGTGACCGGCACGGTCGACGTGAACGCCTTGCAGGAGCCGGCGGAGAAGGCGCTGTACGAATCGCTGGCGGCGCTGGTCGCCGACGTCGACCGCGCGCTCGGCAAGCGCGACTACGCCGGCGCGCTCGCGAAGCTCGCCACGCTGCGTCCGGCCGTGGATGCGTTCTTCGACGGCGTGATGGTCAACGCGGAAGACCCGGTGCTGCGCCGGAACCGGCTGGCGTTGCTCGCGAACCTGCGTGCGCTGTTCGGGCGCATCGCGGACCTTTCGCTGCTGCCGGGCTGAACGCATGCAGATGCTCGGCTCGATCGTGTTCACCGTCTTCATGGGCGTGTGGACGATCTCGTTCGGCCTGGTCTACTGCATCGTCTGCCTGTTCCTGCCGTTCCGCGGCCGCTTCTTCATGGCCGGCGTGCTGACGCACGTGGTGTTCGTCGCGCTGCGCGTGCTCTGCGGGTTGAAGTACACCGTCGAAGGGCGCGAGCACATCCCGCCCGGGCACCACGTCTACTTCATGAAGCATTCGTCGACGTGGGAAACCTACGCGATCATGATCCTGTTCGAGCCGCTGGTCTGGGTGATGAAGCGGGAGATCCTGTTCATCCCGTTCGTCGGCTGGGGCTGCCTGCTCGCGCGCTGCATCGCCATCGATCGCAAGGCCGGCCACTCGGCGGTGAACCAGGTGCTGTCGCAGGGCAAGGCGAGGATGGAGAAGTTGGGCGCATCGGTCATGGTGTTCCCGGAAGGCACGCGCATGGCCGCCGGCGAGACGCGCAAGTACGGCGTCAGCGGCACGCTGCTGGCGGCGCAGCAGCGCTGCAAGATCATCCCGGTGGCGCACAACTCGGGTTACTTCTGGCCGCGGCGCGGGTTGCTGAAGAAGCGCGGGACGATCCGCGTGGTCATCGGCCCGCCCATCGAGGCGGCCGATCGCGACGTGCGCGAGGTCAACGAGGAAGCGCAGCGCTGGATCGAGGCGCACAGCGGATTGGGGATTGGCCCCAAATAGTCGTTTTGTG
>DATJTW010000091.1:0-11588 GCA_035502995.1 Steroidobacteraceae bacterium
ACGACGATGCGGATGCGATCGTCCTGGCCGAACGGGATGCGCACGTCGGCGCCCGGCAGCACCAGCGGCAACGCACCGAGACCGACGAAGGCGTCGTCCCGGTAGAGCTGCACTTCGCCGGCGTCGATGGGCACGTCGCCCTTGTACGTGAGCTTGGCTTCGAGATACGCGGCGCGGTCGGCGGGCAGGATCGCGCGCGCGACCAGGTCGACGTCGAGCACGTCGTCGTTGATCGGATAGACACGCGGCTGGCGATCCGCATCGACGCTGACGCGGCCGGGGATGCGGTAGTCGGCGACGAAGTCGGTGGAGAAGACTTCCGCGGTCGCGCTGGCGGCCTGCTCGGGCGTGCCGCTCATGTCCATCTCGGCGGATTTCTCGCGCATGCGGTCGCGCGAGCTGCGCATGCCGGTGACGACGACTTCATCGAGCGAGGCGCCGTCGCCGGCGTACTGCGGCGCCGCGAACTTCAGGAACGCCGAGGCGATCGGCGGTGTCACCGCGTTCATGCCGGGCCGCGCGGTGCTGATGGTCAGTTCGACGTTCTTCCAGTCCTCGCCGGTGCCCTGCGTCAGCTGCGCCTGGCGCACCAGCGACACCTTCTTCGTCTGGGTGTCGAGCCGCGCTTCGTACTCCCAGTTCCAGCTCACGCCGGTCATCTGGTAGTCGAGGCTCACGGGCACGGTGCCGGCCGCCGTCGCCGTGACGGACACGCGCAGCTCGGTCGTCGCCTTGCGCGCGGTCGCGATCTTCGCGAGCTCCGCCTTGACTGTCTCGGCCTCGGCGTCGAGATCGCGGATCTGCAGGCGCGCGGCGCGGATGCGCGACCGGGCCGCCGCGTCGTTGTTGCCGACGGCGTTGACCAGCACGGGGATGTTGGCGGCGGGCACGGCGGGCGCGTTCATGCCCGAGCCGGTCGGCGAGGCGACCACGCTGTCGAGTAGTTTGATCTGCGACTGCGCCGAGGCGATCTCGTCGGCGATCGCGGCCTTGTGGTCGTCGATGTCGCGCAGTTTCTTCGTGAGCGCGCGCTCGGCGGGATTCACGAGATCGCCTTCGACGATGTGCTGCACCTCGACGCCGGCCAGCTTGAGCCCGCGCGACGCGGCCGACAGCCGCAGCGTCGCCGGGTCGACGCGGTCGGAGAGCCCGCGGATGATGAGCCGGTGCTCGCCGGCCGGGATGTCGACGCGGCCCGAGCGCGTGACGATCGCGCTGTCGCGGTACACGGTGACCTGGTCGATGGTGAGCGCGGCGACGATGTCGGCGGCGCCGGCGGCGGGCGCCAGGCCGATCGAGATCGCGCCCGCGATGACTGCTGCGGTGATGGAACGCATGAACCCCCTCCCGGGTGACGACGCGCGAGTATCGCAATTCCGGGGCTCTCCCGGGAACGGAAGGCGGGGACGCCGCATTAGATAGGAGTCTCACATCGCTGGAGCAACCCCATGTCCTTCCTCGATCTTCGATTCGCGGACGCGCCGCTGGCGCGCCGTTCCTTCCTCGGTGCCGGCGGCCTGGCCCTGTCCGGCGCGGCGGTCGCGCTGCTCGCAGGCCGCGATGCGCTGGCCGCGGGCGCCGACAAGAACGCCAATCCGGCGAACGACATCGGCATCCTCAACAGCGCGCTGGCGGCGGAGCAGCAGGCGATCGCGGCGTACGGCGTCGGCGCGGGCAGCGGACTGCTGAAAGGCCCCGTGCTGGCGCTGGCCACCACGTTCCAGGGTCATCACAAGCAGCATGCGGACGTGCTGGCGGGCGCGATCCACAAGCTCGGCGGTTCGCCCGTCGCGGCGAAGGCGAAGTACGACTTCCCGGTGGAGACGCTGAAGACGCAGAACGACGTGCTGCGATTCGCGGCCGGGCTCGAGCAGGGCGCGGTCAGCGCGTATCTCGGCGCGGTGCCGCTGTTCAAGGATCGCGAGTTGTCGAAGGCGGCGGCCAGCATCCTCGGCGACGAGGCGATGCACTGGGCGGTGCTGCGCCAGGCGCTGGGCGACGAGCCGGTGCCGGCGGCCTTCGTCTCGTAGACTTCGTCGCGGGCCGCCGCCGCTGGTAGAGTGCCCGGCACCATGCTGGGCATTCACCATTACTGGCTGTTCATCGCGACCGCCATCGTGCTGATCCTGACGCCGGGGCAGGACACCTTTTTCATCCTCGGCCGCAGCCTGTCGGCCGGGCGCAGTGCGGGGATCTCCGCCGCGCTCGGCATCAGCTGCGGCACCGTGATCCACACGATCTTCGCGGCGCTCGGGTTGTCGGCGCTGCTGGCGACGTCGCCGTACGCGTTCATGGCGGTGAAGTTCGCCGGCGCGGCCTATCTTCTCTACATCGGCGTGAAAGCGCTGCTGACGCGCGCGGCGGCCTTGCCCGGTCAGGGCGAGACGCCGCCCGGCGATGGCCGCTGGCCGGCCTTCCGCCAGGGCATCGTCACCAACCTGCTGAATCCGAAAGTCGGGCTGTTCTTCCTCGCGTTGATGCCGCAGTTCATCGAGGCGGGCAGCAACAGCAAGGTGGCGGCGTTCCTCGCGCTGGGTTTGTCGTTCGTGACGCTCGGCGTGGTCTGGTGCTGCGTGCTGGCCGTCGCGGCGGCGAAGCTGCGCGGCGCGTTCCTGCGCCGGCCGTCGTTCGCCACCTGGCTGAACCGTGTCGCCGGCGCGATGTTCATCGGCCTCGGCATCAAGCTCGCCACCGCGCGGCAGTGAGTCGCCGGGGATGAGTCAGCGGAAGAAGCTGATCGTTCCCTCGCCGATCGGCGTGCTCGGCACCGGCGTGGATTTCTACGAGCTCGAGATGGCCGCGCTGGCCGAGAACCGCGATGGCGCGGTGTTCATGATGGGCGACAACCCGGCGCTGGCGAAGATGCCGGACCGGCCCAAACTACTCGACTTCTACCGCCTGCGTTTCGGCCGCATCGCCCGGCAGCACCATTGCCTGTCCGCGAAGCTGGCGCTCGAGGCGGGGCACGACGAGAAGATCGTCGTCGCGTGTTTCCTGCACGACATCTCGAACGGCGCACTGGTGCGGTCGGACCACGGCTACTGGAGCGCGCAGCTGATCGCGCCGTACGTCAGCGAGGAGATCGCGTGGGCGGTGAAATTCCACCAGCCGCTGCGCTATTTCGCGGACGAGTCCGTCGGCTACAAATATCCCGAAGCGTACAAACGCTACTTCGGCGAGGACTACGTGCCGCCGGAATACATCCGGCAGGCGCACGACGAGGCACGGGCGCATCGCTGGTACATGACGTCGCGCATCGTGACGATCTACGACACGTACGCGTTCGCGCCGGGGCCGGAGATCGATTGCGCGATGTTCGAGGACATCCTCGGGCGGCATTTCCGCGAGCCGGCCGAAGGCCTGGGGTTCGACGGGTCGCCGGTGGCGCACATGTGGCGGGCGATGATCTGGCCGAACAACTTCCTGTAGGCGGACGCGCATGGCCGATACGTTGAAGAGCCAGTTCGGGCCGGCCGTGCCGCGCGAGCTCGCGCGGATGATCCGGGCGGTGCACGCGGAATTTCCGCACGAGGACTTCGTGCGCGACGTTCTGAAGGGATACGGCCCGCTGTCGCTGACCGGGCGTGGCTGGCACATCGCGGCGGCCTTGCAGCGGCACCTGCCGGCCGACTACCCGCGGGCGGTGGAGATCCTGGTGGCGTCGTCGACACAGCCGCGGGCCGCGGCGGCGGGCGGCATGGACTCCTTTCTATACATACCGCATCTGTTCTTCGTCTCGAAGCACGGTCTCGCGCATTTCGAGGAATCGATGCGTGCGCAGCATGCGTTGACACAGCTGTTCACGGCCGAGTTCAGCATCCGCGCGTTCCTCGAGACACATCCGCAGCGGACGCTGGCGCGGTTGCGCGAGTGGACCAAGGATCCGAGTCCGCACGTGCGCCGGCTGGTGTCCGAAGGCACGCGGCCGCGGTTGCCCTGGGCGCCGCGGTTGCGCGCTTTCCAGCAGGATCCGGCGCCGGTGATCGAGCTGCTCGAACTACTGAAGGACGATCCCGAGCTGTACGTGCGGCGGTCGGTGGCCAACAACCTGAACGACATCGGCAAGGATCATCCGGAAGTCGTGGCCGGGCTGGCGCGCCGCTGGTTGCGGGAGGCGACGCCGGAGCGGCAGTGGATCGTGCGGCATGCGCTGCGGTCGGCGATCAAGCGCGCGGATGCGGGGGCATTGCGGGCGCTGGGGTACGGCGGCAAGGCGAGTGTCGCGATTCGCGACGTGCAGATCGCGCCGGCGAAGGCGGCGATCGGCGGCGACGTGACGATTTCGTTCACGGTGAAGAGCACGGGCGCGAAGCGGCAGCGCGTGATGGTGGATCTGGTGGTGCACTTCGTGAAGTCGCGCGGCACCGGCGCGAAGACGTTCAAGCTGAAGGCGGTGGAGCTGGCGCCCGGCGAGAGCGTGGGCGTGCGGAAGAAGATTTCGCTGAAACAGCACACGACGCGGAAGCATTACGTCGGGAAGCATGTGGTGGAGGTGTTGCTGAACGGCGCGCGGCGGCGAATGGGGACATTCCTCGTTTCCTAGCAAAAAGGGACAGTCCTCGAGTGTTTTCGATTGAGGACTGTCCCTTTTTGCTAGGAAACGGGGACTGTCCCCATTAACGCCTCGTGCCCATCAGGGCCTGGGCGATGTACGTGCGCATCACCTGCGCCAGGCGCGGCGACGGCGGGCCCTGGATGCCGCGCTGCCGGTCGGTGAGATGCGCCAGCGCGTCGTCGCCGCCGGAGAAGACGTAGTGCTCGAACAGCTTGCGCCACAGGTCGCGGCGCTCGGGCGGCAGGTTGCGCACGGCGAGGATGCCGTGCAGCAGCGCTTCGAACGCCGAGCCCTGCCACGCGGGGATCTCGTCCCACCAGTAGTTCACCAGCACGTTGAACCGGTCGAGCGACTCGACGTTGTGCCACCACATGTACGGCACGAACAACGCGTCGCCGGGCTCCATCTCGGCGACCTGCGCGTGGGGCAGCGCGTCGCGGAAGCGCGGGTACTTCTCGTAGTCGGGCGCGTCGAGCCGCACCAAGCTGATCGGCTGACCAGCCGGCGTGAACTCGAGCGGGCCGACGTACAGATTCTCGAACTGCTCCGGCGGGAACAACGTGAACCGGCGCCGGCCCGCGGCGACGCAGGCGATGTTGTACGAGAGGTCGTAGTGCGTCTGCACGGTGAGGCGGTTGCCGAGCCAGATGCGCGGCACGATGGCCGGATCGAGCAGCGACAGCGCGTTGTCGCGCGCGAAGCCGGGCAGGTTCTCCGGCAGCGGCAGTGCGCCGACGTAGTACGCGGGCGGCGCGGGGTGGTCGAGCTGCGCGAGCAGCTGCGTCAGCGCGGCCGCGAACGGCACCTGGCTGTTCTGGAAGTTCAGCCCGGTGAGATCGTCGTCGTAGAAGAAGTGTCCGCCGATCGACGCATCGGCCGTCATCAGGTGCGCGTTCGCGCCGCGGTCGAAGCCGCGCAGGTACGCGACCATCGCCGCCGGCGACTCGCGGCCGGCGCGCACCGCGGGCCAGTGCGCGACGTGGCCGCGCAGCAGCGCCGGTTTCCCGGACGGCAGGATCTCGGTGCGGAATCTGTCGGGGGTGACGTCGCGCCACTCGGCGACGGTTTGCAGGGAGGACATCGATCCCGAGTGTACGGGATCGACAGGGTCAGAAGTTCTCGGCCTGCATGAGCCGCATGACCGGCGACTTCTCGCCGTACATGCTGACTTCGTTGCGACGGTAGTCGATGACCAGGCGTTCGAGCACGCCGAGCATGTCCATGCCGATCAGCATGGCCGGCTGCTGGTCCAGGCCCCACAGCTTGAACACGTGGAAGTCGGCGAAGATCACCTCGAGATTCGACAGCGTCATGTCGCCGATCGACGCTTCGCGCACGGTCTGCACGACGCCGTCGGCGATGTCGGGCGTCGCGCCGTGCACGACGGCCGACACGACGTCGCCGCCCTTGCGCTTCTTCTTGTTGAGCTCGGTCAGCAACGCGAGGTTGCCGAGCGTGCGTTCGGCGCCGGTGTCGATGACGGCCTTGGCCTTGACGCGCCGGCTGACGCGGATGTCGACCAGCATCAGGCCGTTGTCGTTACGCTGGGCGCGCGCGGTCACCATGCTGTAGTGCGGGCGGCGGCCATTCGACGTCGCGACGGACACGCGGTCCTTCTTGAAGTCGACCTCGATGCGTTCGTCCTTGAATCCGGCGACGCCGAGGATGCCGTCGGCATTGCCCATGATCGACGTGAAGATCACCGGCAGGTTCTGGTTCGCGAACCGAAGCTCGCCGATCTCGAGCGAGTCCACGGGCACGGTCTGCACTTCGGCGGCGCCGGTCACGCCGTTCAGCATGACGTTGCGGCCGACGGAGGGTTTGAGGTTCAGCGCGCGCGCGAGGTGCGGCGCGAGGGTCGAGCGGCTGGCGCCGGTGTCGATGACGAAGCGGAACGGGCCCTTGCCGTTGACCATCACGGTGGTCATCACGCGGCCGATGCGGTCGAGACGCGTCGGGGCGGCGAACAGCGGTTCCGGATCGGCGAGCGAACCGCCGAGCTCCTCGGTGGCACCGGGCGCGCGCGTCGCGATGTTCGGCTCGGCTAACAAGGAGCGGGAGCAAAGGCCACCGCCCAGTGCGAGCAGTGCCTGGAGGGTCATGCGACGCGAGATCAGCGGGTCCCTCATGGCAGGCAACGTACGCCTGATTACGGCCGAAGGAAACTCGGCTGCGCCAAAACGTGCGCGCCGCACGGTCGAATGTCCCAATTCAGGGTAGTGGGGCGCGGGAACTACGGAATCGGCGGGTCGGGCAGGGCGTGGAAGGCATTCCGTAAAGCCTCGCCCCAGCCGTCGCGGATCACTTTGAAATACGCGTCGTCCGGGCCGATGCTCCGGTGCAGTGCGATCTGCAGCGCGTCGCGTCGGACGATCGCCAGATCGAGCGGCATGCCCACCGAGAGATTGGAGCGGATCGTCGAGTCCATCGAGATCAGCGCGCACTTCGCGGCCGCGGCCAGCGACGTCTCCGCCTTCACGACGCGATCGATGATCGGCTTGCCGTATTTCGATTCGCCGATCTGGAAGTAGCGCGTGTCGGACGTCGTCTCGATGAAGTTGCCGGCCGAGTACACGTGGAACAGGCGCGGCGACTCGCCGCCGATCTGCCCGCCGATGATGAACGTGGGGTTGAACTCGATGCCGTGTTCCTGCAACGGCGCCGCGTCGCGCGCGTGCACGTCGCGCACCGCGTCGCCGACGATGCGCGCCGCGTCCGACAGCGAACGCACGGTGAGCAGGCTCGACTTCGCGCTGGCCACGCGTTCGCGCAGCAGCCCGGTGACGGATTGACTCACCGCGAGGTTGCCGGCCGACAGCAGCACGATCACGCGCTCGCCCGGCACTTCGAAGAAGGTCATCTTGCGGAACGTGCTGACGTGGTCGACGCCGGCATTCGTGCGCGAGTCCGAGAGGAACACCAGGCCTTCGTCGACCTGGACACCAACGCAGTAGGTCATGTCAGGCGCTGACGCGCCACTCCCTGCGACACCGGGGCGGTGCCGGCCGGAATCTTAACTCAGTGGATCTCGTACGAATTGCCGCCGAGGTCGTTCATGGTGGCGTTGTCGAAGCGGCGGCCGACGCCGGCGAACGTCGAGCGCGCGACGTAGATCTCGGCGCCGTCCGAGGCCTCGTAGGAACCGCGCGAACCGCCGATGGTGCTGTTCACGATGTGCACGCGCGCCTGGCGCGCGATGATGCCGACGCCGCCGGCACGGATGCGCGCGTTGCTGATGTAGAGATCGCAGCCCTTCTCGGCGATGACGGCGTCGCCGGTGAATTCGATCGTTTCGCCGTCGATGCGCATGAGGCGGTCGCCCTGGCAGACGATGGGATCCGAGCGCCGCTCGACATTGGCCGCGACGGCTTCGGCGCCGCGGTTGTTGGTGCTCGCCACGGGCTTCGCCGCGTCGTGACGCGTGATGCTGTAACCCGGGCCTTCGAGGTTCGCCGCCGCCGGTGCCTGGCCGCCGCGCGAGATGCTGTAGCCGGGACCTTCGGCGACCGCGTCGCCACCACTGGCCGGCGCAGCGCGGACCTGTTCTTCGGCCGGCACCGGCTGGTGCGCGAGCACCGGTTCGCCGGCGGACTCGGGTTCGGCGTTCTCGACCGGCGTGTCCGGCGTCGCGACCGGCAACGCGTCCGGCGCGGGCGCCGCGGGTTTCACCGTGACGGACTTCGGCGGCACCGGGCCGGCGACGAGGTCTTCGAGACGCAACGTGCGAGTGGCGCCGGACGACGTATCGCGCACGGTGAAGATGCCGGCGGACTCGTCGACGGAGAGGATCTCGTACGCGGGATTGCGCGCCAGCGCGGCCTTCGCCCAGTCGATCTCGCGCACGCGTTCGCCCGGCTGACACGCGGCGAGTAGCGAGACGACACCGGTGAGAACGAGCAATCGCGCGGCGGTTTTCATGGGCACATCGTAGGCCGTTGCACGCCTTCCGCAAGACCCTTTATCGAGTAATCTTCGCGCCCGATGCAGGACGAAGTGGCGACGGTTCGAGATCAACAGCTGGCCCGGCTGCGCGAGTCCGGCACGCTCGCCCTGTTCGACGCCGCCGCGCCGACGTTGCGCGACGCCTTGCCCCGGGTGCTCGTCGCCAGCGACTTCGTCGCCACGCACCTGGCCCGCGACTCGGCGCTCGCCCACTGGCTGATCGAGCAGGGCGCGCTTGAACGGCAGCTCGAACCCGGCGAGATGGGCCGGCGGCTGGCGGCGGCGCTCGCGGATCAGCCCGACCTGGCCGGGTTCATGGCGGCGCTGCGCCTGCAACGGCAGCGCGAGATGGTGCGCATCGCCTTCCGGGACCTCGCTGGCTGGGCCACGGTGGCGGAAACCCTGGCCGACACCTCCGCGTTCGCCGACGTGGCCGTCGAGGCGGCGGTCGATTTCGCCAGCCGCGACCTCGGCCGAACCTGGGGCGAGCCCCGCAGCGTCGACGGCGAGATCCAGCCGCTGATCGTCATCGGCATGGGCAAGCTCGGCGGCGGCGAGCTGAACTTCTCGTCGGACATCGACCTGATCTTCGTCTTCCCGGAGAAGGGCGAGACCAGCGGCTCGCGCAGCATCGACAACGAGGATTTCTTCACCCGCCTCGGGCGCCTGGTGATCCGCATCCTCAACGAGCGCACGGCCGACGGGTTCGTGTTCCGCGTCGACATGCGCCTGCGCCCGTTCGGCGACAGCGGGCCGCTGGTGGTCAGCGGCGCGTTCCTCGACAACTACCTGCAGACGCATGGCCGCGACTGGGAGCGCTACGCGTGGATCAAGGCGCGCGCGATGACCGGCCGCGAACCCTGGAAGGCGATCCAGGCCGAGAGCGTGCGCCCGTTCGTGTACCGGCGGTACCTCGACTTCGGCGTGTTCGAGAGCCTGCGCGAGATGAAGGCGCTGATCGAGAAGGAGGTCGCGCGCCGCGATCTCGCCGAGCACGTGAAGCTCGGGCCGGGCGGCATCCGCGAGATCGAGTTCATCGTGCAGGCGTTCCAGCTGATCCGCGCCGGGCAGGACCGGCGCCTGCAGACGGCGTCGCTGCTGACCGCGCTGCCGCAGCTCGCCGGCGGCAAACTACTGCCCGCGCGCGTCGCCCAGGAGCTCGAAACGGCCTATCTGTTCCTGCGGCGGCTCGAGAACCGGCTGCAGATGATGGCCGATGCGCAGACGCACACCATCCCGGCAGACGCGCCGGCGCGCGAGCGCATCGCGTTCGCGATGGGCTTCGCGAACTGGGAGACGTGCGCGGCCGAGCTGAACCTGCATCGCGCCCGCGTCACGCGCGCGTTCCAGGAAGTCATGTTCGCGCGGCACGAGGCGCAGGACGCGGAGTTGCCCGGCGTCAACGGCATCGCCGAGGCGTGGGTGCGCGGTGCGCCGGTCGAACAGTTCGCCAGCGCGCTGGGCGCGCGCGGCTTCACGGCGGCGGCCGAGGCCGCGGCGTTGCTCGACGAATTCCGCCAATCGACCGCCGTGCGCCGGCTCGATGCACCGGGCCGGGCGCGGCTCGACGTGCTGGTGCCGCGCCTGTTGTCATCGATCGCCGGGCAGGACGAACCGCTGGCGGTGCTGCGTCGCGTGTTGAAGGTGCTCGAGGCGATCGGCTCGCGCTCCGCGTACTTCGCGCTGCTGAACGAGAACGCGACGGTGCGCCGCAAGCTGGTCGAGGTGGCGGGGCTGGGGGAATTCCTGGCGGCGCAGATCGCGTCGCACCCGCTGCTGCTCGACGAGCTGCTCGACGAATCGGCCGGCGGCCTGCCGCCGCCGCGCGACGTGCTCGAACGCGAAGTGGCCGCGCGCCTCGATCATTCGGCGGAGGAGGAGCCCGAGCGCCAGGTGGAGGCCCTGCGCCAGTTCCAGCGCGCGGCGATCTTCCGCGTCGCGATGGCGGACCTGACGGGCCGCATCCCGCTGATGCGCGTCAGCGACTATCTCACCGAGATCGCGGAGATCATCGTCGAGCAGGCGATGCGGCTCGGCTGGCGGCAGATCACCGAGCAGTTCGGCGTGCCTCACTACTCGGACGAGACGGGCGCGCGGCACGTGGTGAAGATCTGCGCCGTGGGCTACGGCAAGCTCGGCGGCAACGAGCTCGGGTACGCGTCGGACCTGGATCTCGTGTTCCTGCACGATTCGGGCGGCGTGGCCGCGGAGACGGATGCCGCGAAGCCCGTCGACAACCAGGTGTTCTTCATCCGCTACGCGCAACGCGTCATGCACCTGCTGACCATGCATTCGGCGGCCGGGCGGCTGTACGAAGTGGACGTGCGGCTGCGGCCGTCGGGCAAGGGCGGCATGTTGATCACGCGGCTCGGCGCGTTCGTCGAGTACCAGGAGAAGGAAGCCTGGACCTGGGAACACCAGGCGCTGCTGCATGCGCGGGCGGTGGCGGGCGATGCGTCGCTGCGCGCGGCGTTCGAGCAGGTGCGCGTGGAGATCCTGCGCCGGTTCGTGCGCCGGGACACGCTGCGGGTCGAGGTGCGCAGCATGCGCGAGCGCATGCGCAAGGAGCTGTCGCGCGCGAAGCCCGGCAGCGGGAAGTTTGACATCAAGCAGGATGCGGGCGGCACGGGCGACATCGAGTTCCTGGCGCAGTACTGGGCGCTATTGCACGCCGGGACCCATCCGCCGGTGGTCATGTTCGCGGACACGATCCGGCAGCTCGAGTCGGTGGCGTCGGCGGACCTGGTGCCGCAGGCGACGGTCGACGTACTGACGAATGCGTACCGGAAGTACCGCGAGCGGTCGCATCACCTGTCGCTGGAGCAGGCCGAACCCCTCGTGCCGGCGGAGGAATTCGCGGCCGAGCGGGCCGGAGTCACGGCGATCTGGGGTGCGACGATGGTCGATCCGGCGCCGGCCGATCCCCTATAATCCGCGCCCATGCCAGCCACCAAGCCGCTCATCCAGCCGAACGCGCAGAACGAATACAAGGTCGAGGCGAGCGATCTGCCGCTCTCGTGCCCGATGCCGGAGATGTATCTCTGGAATTCGCACCCGCGCGTCTATCTACCGATCGAGCAGACGGGCTGGG
>DATJTW010000092.1:0-8010 GCA_035502995.1 Steroidobacteraceae bacterium
ACCCCCCCCCCGGCACCAACCGCCTACAACTGCGAACGGAGCAACAATGCCAGCCGCTCGTTGACCCGCCGTCCCAGCGTCCGCCCGCGCCATTTCTTCAGCACCATCCGCCGCGACTGCAGGATGTCCGCATCGATCAGCTCGATCTGCCGGCGCGCCAGGTCTTCGCTGAACACGTTGAGATTTGCCTCGTCGTTCAGCCGGAACGACCGGTCGTCGAAGTTCGACGATCCCACCGAGCTCCACACGCCGTCGATGACCAGCACCTTACAGTGCATCATCGTCGGCTGATATTCGTAGATGTGGATGCCGGCCTCGAGCAGCGAACCGTACAACCCCTGCGCCGCCCAGCGCCCGACGCGCGCATCCGTATAACGTCCCGGCACCACGATGCGGACGCGCACGCCGCGCCGCGCGGCCGAGCACAACGCCTCGACGGTCAGCTTGTCCGGCACGAAGTACGCGTTCTCGATGTCGATCGACGTCTTCGCGGCCGTCAGCGCCAGCAGCACCATGAGGTGCATCGATTCCGATCCGCCTACGGGCGAGCTGCCGAACATCTGTGCATCCATGTCGCCGGCGTTCGCGAGCTTCGGGAAGTATTCCGCGCCGTGCAGCACGCGCCCCGTCGCCTTGATCCAGTTGTCGACGAAGACCGCCTGCATCTGCGCGACCACCGGTCCCTCGGCCTTGAAGTGCGAGTCGCGCCAGGCCGGCATGCCGCGCAGGCCGTCCTTCCACTCGATGCCCATGCCGACGCCCCCGGTGAAGCCGACCTTGCCGTCGACCACCAACAACTTGCGGTGCGTGCGGTTGTTCAGCCGGCCGAGGTGATACCAGCTCGGCGGGTGATAGACGTGCAGGTCGCAGCCGGCGGCGCGCGCCGCCGACAGCAGGTGCTGGTTCATGGTGCGCGAGCCCAGCCAGTCCAGCAGCATGTGGACCTGCACGCCGCGGCGCGCGGCGTTCGACAGCTCCTCGACGAACGTCGCGCCGACGCCGTCGCGGAACACGAACGTCTCGAACGTGATGTTCGTCTGCGCCGTGCGGATCGCATTGATCATCGCGGGGTAGATCTGGTCGCCGTTGACCAGCGTCGTGATCCTGTTTCCCGACACCAGCGGCGGTCCGAGCAGGATGCCGAGCGCGCGGCGGAAATCGGCGTCGCCGCTGGTGTACAGGCGGCGCGGGCGATACAGCAGGCGCTTCTCGGTGGTCGCGAGATTCGCGGCCGCGGCGAGCACGAGACCGGTGAGGAGCAGTGTTGTGAGGACGACGGCGAGGGTGGACACGACGTGGAATGATACGACGCCGCGCGGCGGCGCCGTCACGATCAGGGTTGTTTGAGCGGTACCTCGGCCTTCGGCACCCGCTGGCGACGCAGATGTTTCGGCCGCCAGTCGCCGATCGGCGCCAGGAAATCGGCGACCACCTGCCACCCGGGCTGATATCGCGCGGCGACCTTCAGCGCGACCAGCGCCGGCGTCGCCAGCAGGATGCCCGGAATCCCCCAGAATCCGTAGCCGAACCACACGCCTAACAGCAGCACCAGCGCATTCACCTCGAGACGCCGCCCGACCGTCAGCGGTTGTACGAGCTGGCCCTCGATGAGATGCAGGACGATGAACACGCCGGGTACGGCCAGCGCCTGCCCGAGGTTCGGAAACGTCACAAAGGCCGCGCACGCAAAGATGAAGCAGGCGAAGATCGGGCCGAGGTACGGAACGAAATTGAGCACGCCGGCCAAGACGCCCCAGAGGATCGCGTTTGGCATGCCCAGCAGCCACAGGCAGAGGCCGGTCGCGATGCCCAGCCCGAGGTTGATGAGGGCGATCGTGCCGAAGTAGCGGCCGACTTCGTAACGGATGGCTTCCGTGAGGCGCAACGTCCGTATGCTCGCCTCGCTGCCGGCCAGCGAGGCGCCCATGCGGGCGAGCAGCGGCGGACCGCCGAGCAGGAAGAACAAAGTCAGGGGAACGACGGTCAGACTCTCGATGACGGACTTGGTGAACGCGAACGCGGTGCTGCGGCCGGCGACCGGCGTGACGATCGCGGGCTTGCCCGCGACCGCGGCCTGGCCCTGCGTCAGCTGGCCGGCGCGTTGTGCCACGTCGTCGACGCGCTCGAACATCTCGCGCAGGGGTTTCAGTCGCGGATCGATCTGGCGCAGGGTCTGCGGCGCGCGTGCCAGCCAATCGGTGGCCGGCGCCCACACGGCGTTGATCGCGGCGGCAGCGGCGGCGAACACCACGAGCATCACCACCGCGACGGCCAGTCCGCGGCGCAGGCCGAATCGCTGCAGCCGATCCACCGCCGGTGTCAGCAGCAACGCGAGGAACAGCGCGACGGCGACCGGGATGAACACGCCCTGCCCGAAGTACAGCACCGTGCCGACCGCGAGGAAGGACAGAAGGATGATCGCCTTGCGCAGCGTGGTATCGGCGAGAGGTATCGGCGTGCTCACGGCGCGAATGTCAGGCATTCCGGCGTCGCGGAACATTCCCGCGCGCCGGGGTAACGCTGCGCGAAGCGCGTGCTCAAAAGTAGGCGCCTTCCGACAGCGCCGGCGATGATCGAGCGGCCCGGCGTGAAGCCCGAACTAGAGCGTGGAAGCGAAGACTATCCCGCTCGTGACCAGCAACGCCAGTCCGAACAGGATGGCGGTGACGTTGGCGAAGGTGTCTTCGTGGGTCTTGACGTGCATGGGCCGACTCTACGGGCGGGACCGCAGCCGGTCCGTGAGGCGGAGGCGACGATCCCCATAGGTCGGCCCTTACAGGCCGCGACCGGACACACGGCGCTGACCGTGACGCGACGGTCCGCGGCATTGGCGGGCGTATTGCTCGCGCACCTATTGATCGTGTTCTTTCTGACCCGGCTCTCGCCCGACGCCGGACGGCTTGCCGGCGAGCTGAGGACCGAACCCATCACGTTGTTCCTGGAGCCAGAGCCGGAGCCGGCCTCTCCGACGCCCGTGGCTTCCCCATCGACAGCGCCGATCGCGCCGGCGGCTTCCGCGCCGATCGTACCGGTCGCGCCCGCGCCCGCGGCCGCTGCGTCGTCATCCGGAGAGTCCGCCGCCATCACGCTGCCCGGCCGCGTCGACTGGCCGATCGAGGGCCGCAAGTCCGCGGCCAAGGTACTGGCCGCGGAAGCCGAGGCGGCGCGCGTCGCGAAGATGTTCTCCGGTCCGCAGGGCACCTGGGCATCGCTCACGCCACGCGAGCGTTCGCGGCTGAAAAAATTCCGCTGGAAGCCGGGCGTCGACGGTCTCGAATACGACGAACGCGGCAACGCGATCTACCACATCAGCGAAGGCTGCGTGGTCGTGAACCTGATGTTCATCGGTTGCGCGCTCGGCAAGGCGCAGGTCCACGGCGACCTGTTCGAGAACATGCGCGAGTACTTCGACGAGCAGCGTCTGCCGCCGTCGCCGGACGGGAACGGCACCGAGGATCCGCCGAAGCATTGATGGATCCCTCGTGCGGGCGCGGGTAGTTTGAGATCGCGGGAACGGCCGTGCAGCCCCGGCCATTGCGACCCGGACTCGTTCTGGGTCGTCTCGCCAACACGCTATTGTTATCGTTCCCATTCCGGGTCATCGCGGTCCCTCGCGTCGGACGAATCGCCGCAGTCGTTAGTCCTACCGTCATGCGCACGCGAGATCAGGACGTTCCATGGCCTGACGAGTTAGACTCGCCGCCATGGATCAGGCCAGGGACAAGCCGCTCCGCACGGTTGGCGAGGCCGACGCGTCGTTCCGCGTCTTCGTCGAATCCGTCCGGGATTACGCGCTGCTGATGCTGGACCCGCAGGGGCACGTCGTCAGCTGGAACGCCGGCGCCGAGGCCATCAAGGGTTACACCGCCGACGAGATCATCGGCAAGCACTTCACCGTCTTCTATCCACGCGAAGCGATCGAGAGCGGGCTGCCCGAGCGCGAGCTGGTCGTCGCGCAGGCCGTCGGCCGTTACGAGGACGAAGGCTGGCGGCTGCGCAAGGACGGCACGCGCTTCTGGGCCAACGTGGTGATCACGGCGATGCGCGACCGCGCCGGCAATCTCATGGGCTTCGCGAAGGTCACGCGCGATCTCACCGAGCGCCGCAAGTCCGAGGAGAAACTGCGCGCCAGCGAGCAACGCTTCCGCGTGCTGGTGCAGGGTGTGCGCGACTACGCCATCTTCATGCTCGATCCTGCCGGCCACATCGCGACCTGGAACGAGGGCGCGCAGGCGATCAAGGGATACGCGGCGCACGAGATCATCGGCCAGCATTTCTCGAAGTTCTATCCGGCCGACGCGCTGGCGCGCGGCCTGCCCGAGCACGAAATGAAGACCGCGACCACCGAGGGTCGCTTCGAGGACGAGGGCTGGCGGCTGCGCAAGGATGGCACGCGTTTCTGGGCCAACGTCGTGATCACGGCGATCCGCGACCCGGGCGGCCAGCTGATGGGCTTCACGAAGATCACGCGCGACCTCACCGAGCGGCGCCGCCACGAGCAGGAGCTGCGCTCGAGCGAAGAGAAGTTCCGCATGCTCGTCGAGGGCGTGGTCGACTACGCGATCATCACGCTCGACCGCGACGGCTTCATCACCAGCTGGAACACCGGCGCCGCGCGTCTCAACGGTTACGCCGCGCCCGAGATCCTCGGCCGGCATTTCTCGCGCCTGTATCCGACCGACGAGATCGCCGCCAACAAGCCGTGGCAGGACATGATCAACGCGCGCGAAAAGGGCCGCTTCATGGAAGAGGGCTGGCGCACGCGCCGCGACGGCACGCAGTACTGGGCCAACAACGTGATCGCCGCGCTGCACGAGGGCGACGGCCGCTCGCAGTCCTACTACATGGTCACGCAGGATCTCTCGCAGCGCCGCTACGCCGAGGGTCTCGCCGACGCCGCGCAACGCACGCACGAGTTCATCGCGATGCTGGCGCACGAGCTGCGCAACCCGCTGGCGCCGATCCGCAATGCGGTGGCGCTGATGGAGCGGAAGGGCCTCGGCGACCCGGTGCTCGAGTCGATGCGGCAGACGATCGACCGACAGAGCCTGCTGCTGACGCGCATCGTCGACGAGCTGCTCGACGTGAACCGCATCGCGCGCGGCCAGTTCACCGTGGATCGGCACGCGGTCGATTTGCGCGACATCCTGGCGCGCGCGGTCGAGTCGAGCCGGCCGCTGATCGACCAGCGGCACCAGACGCTGGATATCGAACTACCCGGCGCGGCCCTGATCGTGAACGGCGACGCGATGCGCCTCACGCAGGCGTTCGTGAACTTGCTGAACAACGCGGCCAAGTACACGCACATCGGCGGCAGCCTGGGTATCCGCGTCGAAGTCGAGGACGGCTACATCACGGTGCGCGTCGCCGACAACGGCCGTGGCATCCCGCGCGAATCGCTCGAGTCGGTGTTCGAGTTGTTCATGCAGATCGACCCGGAGTCTTGCGGGACGCAGGGCGGGCTCGGCGTGGGACTCGCGCTGGTGCGGCGGATCGTCGAGCTGCACGGCGGCCGTGTCGTCGCGCGCAGCCAGGGACTGAATCACGGCAGCGAATTCGCGGTGACACTGCCGCAGCTGCTGGCCCCCGCATCCACGCGCGAGATCGAAACCGCCACGACGGACGCGCCGAAACCCCGGCGCATGCGCGTGCTGGTGGTCGATGACAACCGCGATGCCGCGGACAGCATGCGCATGTTGCTCGATGCGTCGGGCCAGGAGGCGCGCGCGGTCTACGATGGCGTCAGCGCGCTCGAGCTCGCCGAGTCGTTCCATCCGGAGGTAATCCTGCTCGACATCGGCATGCCGTCGATGGACGGCTACCAGGTGGTGCGCGAGCTGCGCCTGCGCCGGTTGTCGCCGCAGCCGACCGTCGCCGCGCTGACCGGCTGGGGGCAGGATTCCGACAAGAAGAAGGCGCAGGACGCGGGCTTCGATCATCACTTCACGAAGCCCGTGGGCGCCGAGGAACTGCTGGCGTTCCTCGACAAGGTCGCCGCGCCGCGGAGTTAGTCCTTGCGGGCCTTGCCGCCCTTGTAGCCGGACGACGCGCCGGCCTTCTTGAACGGCTTCTTGAACGACTTGCCAAAAGGCTTCGCGAACGGCTTGTCGAACGATTTCTTGAAGGGCTTCTTGAATCCGCCCTTGAACGGCGGCTTGCCGCCCGGGCGAGTGTCGTCGCTGGCCTGGCGCGAAGCGCCGCCTTCAGAATGCCGCGAAGCGCCACTGTCGGAATGCCGCGGAGCGTCGCCGTCGGAATGCCGCGCAGCGCCGCTGTCGGCAAAACGCGGCGAGTCGCCGCCGGCATAACGCGGCGTCCCGGAATATTCGCGCTTCGGCGGTCGCGAATCGCGGAACTCCTCGGCCATGCGGTCCGGGCGGCGCGACTTGCCGGAGAACTTCGGCTTGTCCGGTTTCGATTCGACGCGCTTCAGGCGCAGCTCCGCGCCGCGCACTCGCACTTTCTGCATCTGGCCGACCACTTCGTCGGGCAGCGTCGGCAGGTCGACGTAGCTGTGATCGTCGCGGATGTCGATGTGGCCGATGTGTTTGCCCTCGACGCCGGCTTCGTTCGCGATCGCGCCGACGATGTTGCCGGGCAGGACGCCGTGTTCGTGGCCGACCTCGATGCGATACGTCTGCGTCGGCGACTGTCCGTCGACCTTCGGCGCCGGGCGGCTCTCGGCCTCCGGCTTCGCCGCGAGCAGCAGCGGCTGCGAGCCCTGCACCATGCTGGCGAGCGCGGCGGCGATCTCGATCGCGGGGATGTTGCCGTCCGCCTCGAGTTGTTCGAGCAGCGGCTGGAAGTCCTTGCCCGCGCCGGACAACACGGCCTCGGTGATCTTCTCCTTGAACCGTGTCACGCGCAGCTCGTTGACCGCGGCGACGGTCGGCAGCGTCATCTCCTCGATGCGCTGGCGCGTCACGCGTTCGATGATGCGCAACATGTTCCGCTCGCGCGGTGCGACGAACAGGATGGCGTCGCCGCTGCGGCCGGCACGGCCGGTGCGGCCGATGCGGTGCACGTACGTCTCGGAGTCGTACGGGATGTCGTAGTTCAGCACGTGCGAGATGCGTTCGACGTCGAGACCGCGCGCCGCGACGTCGGTCGCGATCACGATGTCGATCTTGCCGTCCTTCAGCCGCTGCACGGTCTGTTCGCGCGCGCGCTGTTCCATGTCGCCGTTCAGCGCCGAGGCGGCGAAGCCGCGCGCCTCGAGGCGTTGCGCGAGATCGACGGTCTCGATCTTCGTGCGCACGAACACCAGCATCGCATCGAACTTCTCGGCTTCGAGCAGGCGCGTCAGCGCGTCGAGCTTGTGCAGGCCGCTGACCAGCCAGTAACGCTGGCGGATCGTGGTCGCGGCGGCGCCGGACGAGCGGATGACGATCTCGCGCGGATCGCGCATGTGCGTCTGCGCGATGCGGCGGATGGCGTGCGGCAGCGTGGCCGTGAACAACGCGACCTGCTTCTCCGCGGGCGTCTGCTGGAACAGGCGTTCGATGTCATCGGCGAAACCCATCTGCAGCATCTCGTCGCCCTCGTCGAGCACGAGCATCTTCAGCTGGTCGAGCTTGAGCGCGCCGCTCTCGACGTGATCGAGCAGGCGGCCCGGTGTGCCGACGATGACGTGCGCGCCGCGCTTGAGGCCTTTCAACTGCGGGGTGTAGCTCTGGCCGCCGTAGATGGGCAGCACGTGGAAGCCGGGCAGCTTCGTCGCGTATTTCTGGAACGCCTCGGCGACCTGGATGGCGAGCTCGCGCGTCGGCGTCAGCACCAGCGCCTGCGGCGCGTGCGTGTCGAGATCGATCCGCGACAGGATGGGCAGCGCGAACGCGGCGGTCTTGCCGGTGCCGGTCGACGCCTGGCCGAGCAGGTCGGTGCCGGCCAGCATGACCGGGATGGTCTGCGCCTGGATGGGCGACGGCGTTTCGTAGCCGACGTCCGCGATGGCGGCGACGACGGCGGGATGCAGACCGAGCTCCGAAAAGCTCGGCGAAGGGGATTCGG
>DATJTW010000093.1:0-10836 GCA_035502995.1 Steroidobacteraceae bacterium
CATCCGCATCGTCGTGCGCGACGAGCGCGAGGACTCGGGCAATACCGGCATCGTGTCGAAGGAGCGCGTCGAACAGCACAAGCGCCGCTTCGAGGTCACGAGCTTCCACGCCAGCGCTCTGCCCATCGAGATCATCGACCGCGTGCCCGTCGCCAGCGAAGACGCCATCAAGGTCGAGGTGCTGAAGGGCGCGACACCGCCGGCGCAGAAGGATTTCGACGGCCATGCCGGCGTGTACCTGTGGCGCCTCGAGGGCGAGCCGCGCAAGACCGAAACCATCCGCCACTATTACTCGGTAAGATTTCCCCGCAACCGCCTGCTCGAGCAGACGGAGAGCCCCTAGTCGAAAAGGACCCGCCATGACCACCAACTCGCGCCGTCAATTCCTCGCCACCACCGCCGCCGTCGCGGCCACGCCGCTGCTCACCGATCTCGTCCAGGCGCAGACGCCGGGACGCAAGCTCGGTGTCGCGCTGGTGGGCCTCGGCAGCCTCGCCACGAACCAGATCGCACCGGCGCTGCAGAAGACGCGCAATTGCCGGCTCGCCGGCATCGTCACCGGCACGCCGTCGAAGGCCGAGGAGTGGAAGAAGAAGTACAACCTGCCGGCGAACAGCGTCTACACCTACGACACGATGCACGAGATGGCGAAGAACAAGGACATCGACATCGTCTACGTGGTGACTCCGAACTCGCTGCACATGCAGCACACGCTGGCCGCCGCGGCCGCGGGCAAACACGTGTACTGCGAGAAGCCGCTGGAGATCTCCGTCGAGCGCTGCCAGAAGATGATCGACGCCTGCAAAAAGGCCGGCGTGCAGCTCGGCGTGGGCTACCGCCTGCAGTTCGAGGCGAACAACCTCGAGTGCGTCCGCCTCGCGAAGGAGAAGGTGCTCGGGGACGTGAAGATCATCGACGCGACGTTCGGCTTCGCGATCGGCGACCCGACGCAGTGGCGCCTGAAGCACGACCTCGCCGGCGGCGGCTCGCTGATGGACGTGGGCATCTACTGCATGCAGACCGCGCGCATGATCACCGGCGAAGAGCCGAACTGGATTTCCGCGGCGGAGACCAAGACCGACCCGGTGAAGTTCAAGGAAGTCGACGAGACGATCTCGTGGCAGATGAAATTCCCGAGCGGCGTCATCGCGCATTGCCTGAGCACGTACGGCGCGAACGGCTTCCGCGGGTTCCGCGTCGGCACGACGAAGGGGTTCTTCGGCCTCGAGCCGGCTTACTACTACGGCGGCAACCGGGGCAAGCGCAGCGACGAGACGGAGATCAACATCCCGGTCGCCGACCAGTTCCAGACGGAGCTGGAAGATTTCGCCGACTGCGTCGCCACCAAGCGGCCGACGAAGGTGAACGGCGAGATGGGGCTGCAGGACGTCAAACTACTGATGGCCGTCTACGACTCCATCAAGAAGGGCCGCCCCGTCACGTTGTAATGGGGACAGTCCCCGTTTTCTAGCAAATGGGGACAGTCCGCGGGGTCTGTGCAGGCGTGCACCGACTGCGTGACTGTCCCCATCAGTTCACGTCGAGCTGGAACGGACCAGCAGGCAAACCGGCGCTGTCGTAGAGATTGCAGAGCGGGCTGTCGGCCCAGCAGAACCGGACGCGCGTCGCGTCGGACGCGGCGTCTTCGAGCAGCACGCTCGCGCCATCGCGCAGTTTCGCGCGAACGAACCGGCACGACTCCGCCATCGCGCCGCACAGCTCGAACGCCGACGGCTCCTTCGAACCCACCACCCGCAGCTCGCCTTCCGCATCCCCGAACGTCACCAGCACGCCGCCGTCGACACGCCGCGCCGACTCCGGCCGCGCGCCCCACCCCGACTCCTTCCCGCCGTACACGATCTTCCGCGCCGCGCGCGCCATGCGCTTGCCGACGTCCTGCTTGTTCTGCGGATGGATGTCGTCGCGATTGCCGATGTCGATCGTGACCGCCAGGCCCGCGTTGCCATCCGCCGTCACGGCGCGACGCTGCGCATCGCGCAGCTGCGCCCAGCCACTATCTACCGGGCCATGCGTCAGCTGCCCGAAGTTCGCGAGCTGCACGACGAGGAACGGCAACGGCGCGCCGAACTGGCGCCGCCAGTCCGCGAACAGGCCCTGCAGCTGCTGCTGGTAACGCAGCGCATCGTCGAGCCCCGCGTTCGCCTCGCCCTGGTACCACTGCACGCCGCGCAGGCCGAACGGCCCGAGCGGCGCGATCATGCCGTTGTAGAGGATGTTGAGGCCGGCGATCGCTTCCCACGGCGCGCGCGGCGCCCACAGCTTCGCCGGCGGCAGCTGGTATTCCCAGCCTTCCAGTGCCGCGCTCGTGCCGTCGGCGAACCGCAGCTGCCGCCCGCTCGCCGGCCCTTCGAGCCCGCCCGTGCCCCACATGTCGAACACGTTCAGCACAATGAAGTTGTCGCCGGCCTTCAGTAGTTTGGCCGGCACCGGATAGGCGTGCTCGCCTTCGCCGAAGCCCGAGCCCATCGCGCGGCCATTCACCCATGCGATGTCGACGTCGTCCACCGTGCCCAACGACAGCGTCGCGGCCTGGGCCGCCTGCGCCTTCGTCAGCGTGACGCGCGCGCGGAACCACATCATGCCGTCGTACTCGGTGAGCGCGGGCACGCCCCACTCTTCCCAGTTCTTCTCGACGCTCGGCGCCGGCAACCATGCCGACGCATCCGCCTTCGCCGCGACCCAGGGCTTCGTGCCCTTCGTCGGCGCCTGCGACAGCCACCATTTCTCGAAGCTCTCGCCCCAGTGCCGCATCGCCGCCGGCTTGTCCGTCGCGTATTCCGCGAGCAGGTCCAGGTTCGCGTCGTTGCCGCCGAGCTCGCGCAGCTTCTCGCGCGACAGCCACGTTTCGATGCGCGTGCCGCCCCACGACGACACCACCATCCCCATCGGCACGTTCACCGTCTTCTGCAACTCGCGCACGGTGTAGTAGCAGACCGCGGAGAAATCGCCGGTGGTCGCCGGCCCCGCGATCTTCCACTCGAGCGCGTGCTCGAAATCCTCGCGCGGCGTCGCCGCCGCGAAGCGCGGGATCGTCACCTGGCGGATGCGGTCGTTCGCCGAGTGTTGCGCCTCGTTCCACGCGTTCAGCGTGTTGCGCACCACCCATTCCATGTTCGACTGGCCGGAACACAGCCACACGTCGCCGATCAACACGTCGTCGACGGTCTGCGCGCGATCCTGCGTGCGGGCGCTCAACGTGTACGGCCCGCCGGCCGGCAACGCCGGCAGCGCGACGCGCCAGTGCCCGGCCGCATCCGTGCTGACCTGCTGCGTTGTGCCGGACAGCGTCACGGTCACCGACTCGCCCGGGCGCGCACGCCCGTAGACGTCGATGGGCCGGTCGCGCTGGAGCACGACGTGGTTGCCGAAGATGGCCGACATGAGCGGCGGATCGGCTGCGTTCGCCACCGGCGCGACGATCGCCGCCATCGACACGACCCCGGCCGCCCGCCATCCCAAGCCATCGCGCGTTCGCTGTACCATCGCCGCCCCCTATGTCCGAAACCGCGCAGATACTCATACGTCACGGCGTCGATCTCAAGACGTTCGACGCGGAGATCCGTCCCGCGGCGCAGCCGGTGGTGCTCAAGGACCTGGTGAGCGACTGGCCGGTGGTGCGCGCCGCGCGCGAGTCGCGCCGGGCGCTGGCCGATTGCCTGCGCGGCTTCGACCGCGGCCGCCCGGTGACGGTGGTCGAACGGCCGGCCGGCAGCTCGGGCCATCTCTTCTACCGCCCCGACATGAGCGGCTTCAATTTCACGCGCGCGCCCGGACAGATCGGCGCGACGCTCGATCGCCTGCTGGCGATCGCCGATCAGCCCGAGGCCGACGCGCCGACGATCTTCCTCGAGTCGATGCCCACCGCCGAGTTCCTGCCGGACTTCGCGGCCGCGCACCCGATGCCATTCGTGCCGCGCGACGCCGGCCCGCGCGTCTGGATCGGCAACCGCGTGAAGGTGCAGACGCACTTCGACCTGCTCTACAACATCGCCTGCGTCGTCGGCGGCCGGCGGCGCTTCACGCTGTTCCCGCCGGAACAGATGCCGAACCTATATCCGGGGCCGATCGATTTCACGCCGTCGGGAACGCCGCTCAGCATGGTGCCGTTCGTCGCGCCGGATGCCGCGCAGTTCCCGCGTTACGCCGAGGCGCTGCGCCACGCCCGGAGCGCGGAGCTCGAACCCGGCGACGCGCTGTACATCCCCTACGGCTGGTGGCACCACGTCGAATCGTTGACGCCGTTCAACGTGCTCGTGAACTACTGGTGGAACGACGCGCCGCCGCTCGGCTCGCCGTACAGCGTGCTGCTGCACGCGGCGCTGACGCTGCGCGACCTGCCCGCCGACCAGCGCGCGGTGTGGAGCGGGATCTTCGCGCACCTCGTGTTCACGGATCCCGAACAGTCGATGCGGCATCTCCCGCCCGCGCAGCGCGGGCTGCTGTCGCCGCCGTCGGCGCGGCGCATCCAGGAAGTGCGTCGCATCCTCGCGCAGACGTTCGCCGGCAAGCCCTGAGGAACCCGGCGGGCGCGTCGCGACTCGAATCCGGATGAGCGGTGCGGCCCGCCTTGTGACGCGTTCCCGCGGCCGGCACACTCGGACAAATTCTGGGGGTTGGATGACGTCGTTTCGTTTCGCGCTGATCGCGGGCTGCGCGCTCGCCCTGTCGGCTTGCGGTGGCGGTGGCAGCGGGTCGACGAGCTCGAGTTCCGGGTCGAGCAGCAGTTCCAGCTCGAGTTCCAGCAGTTCCAGCTCCAGCAGTTCCAGCAGCTCGAGCAGCAGCGGCGGCGCGCAGCTGCCGGACCCCGCGACGGCGCCGGCGTTGAAGACCGTGCTGGCGGCGAAATACGGCTCGCCGGATTTCCCGGTCGGCGCGGCCATCGAAGCCGATTCGATCACCGGCGGCGCCTCGACGCTGCTGAAGAAACACTTCAGCGCGATCACGGCCGAGAACGCGATGAAGCCGGACACGATCTGGCCGAACGCCGCGGGCACCAGCGGCGCAACCGCGCAGCCCGCCGCCGCGCCGAACTTCGCGCCGGCCGACCAGCTCGTCACGTTCGCGACGACCAACGGCATGGAGGTGCGCGCGCACACGCTGCTCTGGCACCAGACCGCGCCCGACTGGCTGTTCGCCGGCGACCGCACCAACGTCGCTAACTACCGCGCCACGGTGCAGCAGCGGCTGAAGACCTACATCGACACCGTCATGGACCACTTCCCGGACGTCTACGCCTGGGACGTCGTCAACGAAGTGGCCAGCGACACGCCGAACGCGGCCAACCCGTATCGCACGGACAGCAAGTGGTACCAGGCCTACGCCGTCGGCGGCAACGACGGCTCCGAATACGTGCGCGACGCGTTCCTGTTCGCCACGCAGAAGCGTCACGCGCTCAATCGCGACACGACAATGAAGCTCATGTTGAACGACTACAACACCGAGCTGTCCGGCAAACGCGCCAACATCGTGAAGATCGTGCAGGACATCCAGAACGCGGGCACCGGCGCCGTCATCGATGGCGTCGGGCACCAGCTGCACCTGCAGCTCAACGTGGACGTCACGACCGTGACCGCCGCGTTCCAGGCGTTCGAAGCGCTCGGCCTCGTCAACCACGTCACCGAACTCGACGTCTCCCTCTACGCGGATCCCGGCACGTGTTTCTCGTCGCCCGCGATCCCGCCCTGCCTCGCCGACTACGGCGCCAGCCCGCCGCAGTCCGCGCTCTCGCAGCAGGCCACGACGTACCGCGCGCTCTACAACGCGTTCAACCGGCCGAGCGTGCAGTCGGTGACGACCTGGGGCCTGGCGGACAACCACACCTGGCTCAACACCTGGCCGGTCAACCGCACGAACCGGCCGCTGCTGTTCGACACGTCGCTGAACCCCAAGTGGGCGTTCTGGGCGGTCGTCGATCCGTCGATCGTCGTGCCCTAGCACGGTCGGACTGGCAGTCGGGCGCGCGGCGCGGCGGTGGGTACAATGCGTCCGTAGATCACGCCGGCCAACCGGCGAGCAGGGGGAACAGATGAAGACCGCATTCGCGGGCGCCGTCGTCGGCGTCCTGGCCATGGGCACGTCCGTCGCGGCCGCCGCCGGCGCGACGATCACCATCACGCACGATCTCGATACCGCGCGCCGCGCCGAAGTCGTGAGCATCCCGTTCACCGAGATCGCCGCGGTGCTGCCGGAAGCGCGCATGTACCACCTCGTGGTGCGCGACCCGAAGGGCAAGGTCATCCCCTCGCAGATCACGAACTACGAGCACGACCACCGCGGCGTGAAATACGACGACCTCGTGTTCTCCTACGACTTCAAGGCCGGCGAGAAACGCGCGACGTTCACGCTCGACAACCTCGCGGCCGCCACGCCGCCGGATCCGCCGTGCGTCTATGCGCGGTTCATCCCCGAGCGCTTCGACGACATGGCCTGGGAGAACGACCGCATCGCGCATCGCACGTATGGCGCCACGCTGAACACGCCGGCGGCGACGTTCGAACGGCTGCGCGGCAGCGGCGTCGATGTCTGGGGCAAACGCGTGACGTATCCGATCGTCGACCGCTGGTACCAGAAGGGCCACGACCAGTTCCACAAGGACGGCGAAGGTGAAGGCCTCGACCTGTACAGCATCGGCGGCGCACGCGGCGACGGCGGCACCGGCATCTGGGACGGCGCGAAGCTGTGGACCTCCGACAACTTCGCCAAAGCCACCGTCATGTCGAACGGCCCGCGCCGCGCGGCGTTCACGCTCGACTACGCGGCCTTCGAGATCGCCGGCGGTGCGAGCACGAGCTCGGTCAAACGTTTCACCGTCGATTGCGGCGTCAACTTCGACCAGGTCAGCGAGACGTTCTCGTTCGCGGGCGACAAGCCGCTGACGGCCGCCGTCGGCCTCACCGAACACAAGAAGGGCGCGAACGATCCGGACCCGATCCTCACGCGAGATCCGGACAACCGCTGGCTGAGCCTGTGGGAAGAAAACGGCGACGGCGGGCTCGGCACCGCCATCATCCTCGGCAAGGACGTGACGCCCACCGGCTACGCGAAAGGCGAGCCGGACAGCAGCGGCAAGCTCGATCACCTGCTGATGGTGAAGGTGTACGACAAGGGGCCGTTGAACTACTCGCTCGGTGCCGGCTGGAACCGCAGCGGGCAGTTCACGGATCGCGCGTCCTGGGAGGCCTACGTGAAGGATGCCGCGGCGCGCATCCAGCATCCGCTGACCATCCGCGTGACGAAGTGAGGGCCGCGCGGGCCTGGTTGTTGGGCGCGGCGCTGGCCTGGTCGGCAGGCGCGATGATCGCGCAGGCCGGCGACCGGTACTTCGGCGACTGGCCCGCGGGCACGGACCCGCGCGACGTCGGCAAACGCGTCGCCGAGCGCTTCATCCCGACGCCGCACATGGAGATGCCCAGCCACGGCAACCGCGCGCTGCACTACGCGCACGTCGCGACGTGGACCGGCGCGCTGCAGTTCGCGGCGTTGACGAAGGACGACGACCTGCGCCGGCGCCTGGTCGACCGCTTCGACCCGTTCCTCGCGCCGAACGCGCTGCACGTGCCGCGCACCGATCACGTCGACCCGGCGGTGTTCGGCTCGCTGCCGCTCGAGCTCTATCTACAGCAGCGCCTGCCCGCGTACCGCTCGCTCGGCCTCGCGTATGCCGATGCGCAGTGGGACAACCCGACGCCCGACGGCCTGACGCCGCAGACGCGCTGGTGGATCGACGACATGTACATGATCACCGCGCTGCAGCTGCAGGCGTGGCGCGCGACGGGCGATGCGAAGTACCGGGACCGCGCGGCGAAGGAGATGGTCGCGTACCTCGCGAAGCTGCAGCAGCCGAACGGCTTGTTCTTCCACGCGCCGGACGTGAAGTTCTACTGGGGCCGCGGCGATGGCTGGGTGGCCGTCGGCATGGCGGACATGCTGCGCGAGCTGCCGGAGAAACACGCCGCGCGGAAGCCGATCCTGGTGGCGTACCGGAAGATGATGGCCACGCTGCTGAAGCACCAGGCGGACACCGGCATGTGGCGCCAGTTGATCGACCAGCCGCAGAGCTGGGAGGAGTCGTCCAGCAGCGCGATGTTCACGTATGCGTTCGTGACCGGCGTGAAGAACGGCTGGCTGGCCGAGGACACCTACGGCCCGGCGGCGCGCAAGGCGTGGATCGCGCTGGTGGGGTATCTCACGCCCGACGGCGATCTGCGCGAGGTCTGCGTCGGGACGGGCAAGAAGGACAGCCTGCAGTACTACCTCGACCGGCCGCGCGTCGCGGGGGATGCGCACGGGCAGGCGCCGATGTTGTGGAGCGCGAACGCGTTGCTGCGCCAGTTGTGACAAGAAAATGGGGACGTACCCTGTTTTCGTTGTCACATAGCGGCAGCGCCGGATGACGGAGTCGGGGCAGTTAGACGTCTGATTGGTCTAGAAGGGGGAATCCACATGAAGTCGAAGCTATTGCCAGCCCTGCTGGCCTTTCCGTTGTTCGTCCTGTCGACGATCGCCGCGGCCTCGCCCAACGGCGGCCCGCTCGGCGACTTCGACGCCCACGGCGACGTCGGCTCGCCGAAGATCGCGGGCTACGCCACCTACAACGCGGCCTCGCAGGTCTACACGCTGAGCGCCGGCGGCGTGAACATCTGGGCCAAGCGCGACGAGTTCCAGTACGCGTACCGCAAGATGAAGGGCGACTTCATCATCCAGGCGCAGGTGGAGTTCCAGGGCAAGGGCACGGATCCGCACCGCAAGGCCGGCATCATGGCGCGCGCTTCCATCGACGACTTCGACTCGCCGTACGTCGACGGTGCGTTCCACGGCGACGGCCTCGTCTCGCTGCAGTTCCGCAAGGCGAAGGGCGAAGACACCGCGCAGACCGAGATGCCCGCCGCCAAGGGCGCCACCGTCATGCAGCTCGAGCGCCGCGGCAACGTGTTCATCCTCTCGGCCGCGCGCTTCGGCGAGCCGTTCGAGATCGCGCAGGTGACGGACGCGACGTACGTGCCCGAAGAGACGTACGTCGGCCTGTTCCTGTCGGCGCACAACCCGGAGGTCAAGGAGACCGCGATCTTCCGCAACGTGCGCGTGATCAAGCCGGTGAAGGTCGGCTTCACGCCGTATCGCGACTACATCGGCAGCCGTCTCGAGCTGCTGAACGTGACCAACGGCCATCGCTCGCAGATCTATGCGTCGCGCGTGCCGTTCGAAGCGCCGAACTGGGCACCGGACGGCAGCTCGCTGTTCTACCAGTCGAGCGGCGGCGACAACGCCACCCGCGGCCGGCTGTACAAGTTCGATCTCGCGACGCGCCTGCCGCAGCTGATCGACACGGGCTACGCCATCCGCCTGAACAACGACCACGTGTTGTCCTTCGACGGCACGCAGTTCGCGCTCAGCGACAACTCCAGCGGCGCGTCGGCGATCTCGACGATGCCGGTGCGCGGCGGTGTGCCGGTGCGCATCACGCCGAACACGCCCAGCTACATGCACTCGTGGACGCTGGACTCGAAGTGGCTGATCTACACCGGCGGCCGCATCCCGAAAGGTGGGAAGGACAACGAGTTCGACATCTACAAGATCGCGGCGGACGGCTCGGGCAAGGAGATCAACCTCACGAACTCGCCCGGCCTCGATGACGGCCCGGAGCTCAGCCCCGACGGCAAGTGGATCTACTTCAACTCGACGCGCTCGGGGCAGATGCAGATCTGGCGCATGACGCCGGATGGCAAGAACCAGGAGCGCGTGACCAACGATCACAAGTGGAACGACTGGTTCCCGCACTTCTCGCCCGACGGCAAGTGGATCGTGATCATCTCGTACGGGCTGGACGTGGAAGCGTCGAACCACCCGTACTACAAGCACTGCATGATCCGGATCATGCCGACCGACGGCAGCGCGCCGCCGAAGGTGATCGCCTACGTGTACGGTGGCCAGGGCACGATCAACGTGCCGTCGTGGTCGCCGGACGGGACGCACGTGGCGTTCGTCTCGAACTCGGATGTGCTGACCAATTAGTTGGAAAAGCGGGACAGTCCCTGTTTCCGTTGTAACGATCCCGTGGCTGCGTGAGGCGGCCGGCTCGCAGGTGATCGTTACAACGGAAGCAGGGACTGTCCCCATCCGGCGCAAACGGCATTTCGCCACGCCGAAACGTCCGTTGATCAAATTCCCGGTGACGGTGCGCGTGCGTTGATCGACATTGCCTGTGGGTTCTCAACACACAGGAAGTGATCCATGAAATCCATCGCCCTCACGGTCGTCGCCGCCACGCTCGGCGCCTCCAGCGCCGCGTTCGCCACCCATCCCGCGCCGGAGCCCCGGCAAATCTGCCGCGAGATCCGGGCCGTGATTCACGAGCTCAAGACCGACATCGGTTGTGCGAGCCCGCTGAATTTCTGCTCCGCCGGCACGATCAACGGAAATTTCGGGTTGAAGGGGACCACGTTCTTCAGTGTCGACGGTTCCGCGGAGACACCGGCGCAGTCGCCCGGCACGTCGTCTTTCAGCGGTGTGTTCACGATCACCACGCCTTACGGCGAACTGACGTTGCGCGAGACCGGGCTCAGCTATCCGCGGCGTGGAAATCCCGAGGGCGGACTGGTCGCGACGATCGATGAAGTGACCGGCGGCACGGGCATCTACGCGCACACCAGCGGCATCCTGTTCTTCCATGGCCGCAACGGTCGCGGACTGCCGTCGGATGTCGAGGTGAGCGGGACGCTTTGCTATCTGTGGCCGGTGCCGCGGCAGTAGTCAGGAAGCGGTTGCCGGGTGGGGGATCGGAAAATGGGGACATTCCTCGTTTCCCCGCGCAGCGGG
>DATJTW010000094.1:0-23385 GCA_035502995.1 Steroidobacteraceae bacterium
GGCCACTTCGGTGCCGGAGGAGAACGCGATCAGTAGGAGCAGAACTACGAGCGCGACGGCCAGGGCCGCGGAGGGGGCGTTTTGCATATGGGCCATAGCATAGGACAATCCGTCCCCATGGCACTTTTCGAGAACCTGACCTCCCGCCTGTCCCGCACGGTCGACACCCTGCGGGGCCGCGGCCGCATCACGGAAGAGAACGTCGGCGAGTCGCTGCGCGAAGTGCGCATGGCGCTGCTCGAGGCGGACGTCGCGCTGCCGGTCGTCAAGGCGTTCATCGAGCGCGTGAAGCAGAAGGCGGTCGGCGCCGAAGTCACCGCGAGCCTGTCGCCGGGCCAGGCGTTCGTCGGCATCCTGCACAAGGAGCTGGTCGCCTTGATGGCCGGCGACCGGGGGCGTTTCGAGCTGCGCGCGCAGCCGCCCGTCGTGGTGTTGTTAGCCGGCCTGCAGGGCGCGGGCAAGACGACGACCGCGGGCAAGCTCGCGCGCTGGCTGATCGAGCAGAAGAAGCGCGTGTTGCTCGTGAGCACCGACATCCGCCGTCCCGCCGCGGTGCTGCAGTTGCAGCGTCTCGCGGAGCAGGTGGGCGCGGGCGTCTTTCCGACGGACGTCAAACAGGATCCGGCGCGCATCGCGCGCGACGCGCTCGAGTCCGCGCGCAAGGGCGTCTACGACGTGCTGATCGTCGACACCGCCGGCCGCCTGCACGTCGACGCCGAGTTGATGGACGAGGTGAAGCAGATCGAGAAGGCCGTCGAGACGCACGAACGCCTGTTCGTCATCGACGCGATGGCCGGCCAGGACGCGGTGAATTCCGCGCGCGCCTTCGGCCAGGCGCTCGATCTCACCGGCGTGATCCTCACGAAGGCGGACGGCGACGCGCGCGGCGGCGCCGCGCTGTCGGTGCGCGAAGTCACCGGCAAGCCGATCGTGCTGGTCGGCGTCGGCGAGAAGCTCGACGCGCTCGAGCCGTTCGACGCGGAGCGCATGGCCGGCCGCATCCTCGGCATGGGCGACGTCGTCGCACTGGTCGAGCAGGTGCAGAAGCAGGTCGACGTCGACCAGGCAGCGAAGCTCGCGAAGAAGGTGCAGTCCGGCAAGGGCTTCGATCTCGTCGATCTCAAGAGTCAGCTCGAACAGCTGCAGAAGATGGGCGGCATGGCCTCGCTGATGGACAAGCTGCCGAGCGCGGCGATGAAGGGCAACGCGCCGGCGCCGGAGCAGGGCGATCGTGAAGTCCGCCGCCAGATCGCGATCATCAATTCGATGACGAAGAAGGAACGGCGCAACCCGGGCCTGCTCGACGGCTCGCGCCGCCGCCGTATCGCCAGCGGCGCCGGTGTGCAGGTCCAGGACGTGAACAAGCTGATGAAGCAGTTCCTGGAGATGCAGAAGATGATGAAGAGCTTCTCGGGCGGGAAGCTCAAACGCATGATGTCGGCGTTCAAGGGGCAGATGCCGCCGGGCTTTCCCGGCATGAAGTAGTCGGCAGGGCCGTAAACCGTTGATTTGTGGAGGCACGGCAGCCGGTGGGCCCCGGTAGCCGTTTTCTTTCGGGCATCGCCGCGCCCGGGGACCCGCGCTCCCGCTGCCGACCCCATTTCCCCTTTCGCTAAGCCATTGGTTTGCGTAGAATCCGCGCTCTTTTTTGGCCGGCCGGGTCGGGCTGTTTCGACTCGGGGCCACAGGCAGTTAAAGGTTCAATGACATGGTGACTATTCGTCTGACCCGCCGCGGTACTACCAACACGCCGTTCTATCACGTGGTGGTGACCGACAGCCGCAAGCGTCAGGGTGGCAAGAGCCTCGAGCAGGTCGGCTTCTACAACCCGAAGCCGGTGAAGAGCGAGGTCGGCCTCAAGCTCGATCTCGGTCGCATCGACTACTGGGTGTCGAAGGGCGCGCAGCAGTCCGAGCGCGTGCAGCACCTGGTGAGCGAGTTCCGCAAGGCGAACGCCGCCTGAACTTTGTTTGAGGGCGCGCGATGAGTGACGCCCGAGTCGAGGTCGGCAGGTTGGGAGCGGCGCACGGCGTGCGCGGCTGGGTACGGGTTCAGTCGTACACCGATCCCCCGCGGCGATTGTTCGAATGGCAGCGCTGGTTCGTCGGCGACCGCGAGATGAAGGTGCTGGAAGTCCGCCCGCAGGGCGATGGCTTCATCGCTCTTCTCGAAGGCATCACCGAACGCAATGGCGCGAGCCGGCTGACGGGGCAGATGGTCCTGGTCTCCCGGGAGCTGCTGCCACCGGCCGAAGGTCGCGAACACTATCGCGATGACCTGGTCGGCTTCGAAGCGAGGAATGTGGAAGGTGCGTTGCTGGGGCAGGTCGATCATTTCGTCGACACGCCGGGCAACGCAGTGATGGTGATCAAGGGTGTGAAGGAACACTGGGTGCCAGTGTCGCCGCAGCACCTGCGCAGCGTCGACAAGGGCGCGCGTAGTTTGATCGTGGATTGGCCCGAGGATTTTTGAGGGACTCTGACGCGACCATGAAATTCGAGGTCGTGACTCTGTTCCCCGAGCTGATCCGCGACGCGCTGACGGTGGGCGTGCTGGGGCGCGCGATCGAACGCGGCATCGTGAGCGTCGGCTGCGAAGATCCGCGCGCGCACACGAGCGACGTGCACCGCACGGTGGACGATCGGCCGTACGGCGGCGGGCCGGGCATGGTGCTCAAGCCCGAGCCGATGTCGAAGGCGATCGACGCCGCGGTGGCGCGGGCGCCGGCGGGTTCGCCCCGCGTGTACATGAGCGCGCAGGGCGCGCCGTTCACGCAGGTGATGGCCGAGGAATTTGCGACGCTGCCGGGCCTGGTGCTGGTGGCGGGGCGATACGAGGGACTCGACGAACGGGTCATCGAATCGCGGATAGACAGAGAAGTTTCGATCGGCGACTACGTGCTGTCGGGCGGTGAATTCCCGGCGCTGTGCGTGATCGACGCGGTGGCGAGATTGCTGCCGGGAGTGCTGGGCGACGAACGCTCGGCGGTCGAAGAGTCTTTCGATTCAGGGTTGCTCGACTGGCCGCATTACACGCGGCCGGTGGAGTTCGAAGGCCGGAAGGTGCCCGACGTCCTGCAGGGCGGGCACCACGCTGACATCCAGCGCTGGCGGAAGAAGCAGGCGGTGGCACGCACGTGGTTGCGGCGACCGGATCTGGTTGCGAAGGGTGGCTTGCCGGCCGATGCGGCGAAGCTGCTGGAAGAATTTCTCGCTGAACGCGAAGGTGACGAACATGGCTAACATCATTCAACAAATCGAACAGGCGCGGATGACGCGCAAGATCCCCGACTTCAACACCGGCGACACGGTCATCGTGCAGGTCAAGGTGAAGGAAGGCGACCGCGAACGCGCCCAGGCCTACGAAGGCGTGGTCATCGCGAAGAGCAACCGCGGCTTCAACTCCTCGTTCACCGTGCGCAAGATCTCGCACGGCGAGGGCGTCGAGCGCGTCTTCCAAACGTACAGCCCGGCCATCAGCGAAATCGAAGTGAAGCGCCGCGGCAGCGTCCGTCGCGCGAAGCTGTACTACCTGCGCGACCTGTCCGGCAAGGCCGCCCGCATCGAAGAGAAGGTCTAACTTCTTGAGCGGGGCTTCGACGACATGATCGGCCGGATCCTGGGCGGCATCTGGCTTGCGCTCGATGGAGTGCGCAAGTTCCTGCACCTGGTGCTGCTGCTCGCGATCTTCGGTTTCATCGTCGGAGCCCTCAAGACCTCGATCCCGCGCATCGCCGACAACTCCGCGCTGGTCATCGCGCCGCGCGGGGACATCGTCGAGCAGCTCACCGGCAGCCCGGTGGACCAGGCCATCGCCAAGGTCCAGGGCGACACCAAGGCCGAGACGCTGGTGTGGGACCTGATCGACGCGCTGCGCGCCGCGAAGAAGGACGCGCGCATCAAGGCCGTCGTCCTCGATCTCGACCAGATGTCCGGCGGCGGCCAGCCGACGCTGGCCGAATTCGCCGCCGCCATCGACGACTTCCGCGCGTCGAAGAAGAAGGTGGTGGCGCACGCCTCGGCGCTGCTGCAGGAGCAGTATTTCGTCGCCGCACACGCCGACGAGATCTACATCGATCCGCTCGGCCTCGTCGGCATCGATGGCTACGAGCGTTATCGCACCTATTACAAAGAGCTGTTCGACAAGCTCGGCGTCACCGTCAACCTGTTCCGCGTTGGCATGTACAAGAGTGCCGCCGAGGTCTACGTGCGCAAGGACATGTCGCCCGAGGACAAGGAAGAGTCGCTCGCGTACCTGAACGCATTGTGGTCCAGCTACCAGGCGTCGGTCGCCGCGCCGCGCAAGCTGAAGCCCGAAGACATCAGCAACTACGTCGCGAACTCCGTGCCGGCGCTGCTCGCGGCCAAGGGCGACGCGGCGAAGGTCGCGCTCGACGCGAAGCTGATCACCGGCATCAAGTCGTCGCTCGAGGTCGAGCGGCGCATGGTCGAGCTGGTCGGCCGCAACGACGACCCGAAGGCCTCGAACGAACAGGTCGAGAAGGACGCGGATTCCGAGTCCTTCAACGCGACCTACTACGAAGACTATCTACGCGTCGTCGAGGCCGAGAAGAAGGCCCGCGCCGGCGGCAAGGACAAGATCGGCGTCATCGTCGCGTCGGGCGAGATCCTCGACGGCAACCAGCCGCCGGGCACCGTCGGCGGCGAGAGCACCGCGCTGCTGATCCGCGATGCGCGGCTCGACGACGACGTGAAGGCCATCGTGCTGCGCGTCGACAGCCCCGGCGGCAGCGTGCTCGCCTCCGAGCAGATCTACCGCGAAGTGCGCGCCGCGCAGAAGGTCGGCAAGCCGGTCGTCGTGTCGATGGGCGACCTGGCGGCGTCCGGCGGGTATTACATCGCGAGCTCGGCCGACGAAATCTGGGCGCACCCGGCGACGATCACCGGCTCCATCGGCATCTTCGGCGCCATCCCGACGTTCGAAGGCACGCTGGCCAAGATCGGCGTCAGCGTCGACGGTGTCGGCACCACCAATCTCTCCGGCCAGCTGCGCGTCGACCGCCCGATGGGCGAGGACGCGAAGAAGCTGCTGCAGTCGATGATCGAGCGCGGTTACGAGGAGTTCCTCGGCCACGTCGCCGAAGGCCGCAGGAAGACGCGCGACGAGGTGCATGCGATCGCGCAGGGCCGCGTCTGGATCGGCAGCGACGCGCAGAAGAACGGCCTCGTCGACAAGCTCGGCCTGTTCGACGACGCGGTGAAGTCCGCGGCGGCGCGCGCCAAGCTCAAGGACTACGAGATCGAGCGCATCGAGCCCGAGCTCACGTTCGCCGAGCAGCTGGCGCTGCAGATCCGCATCTGGTTCGCGACGACGTTCTACGGCGATCTCGCGAAGCAGGTGCCGTTCGCGCGCGTGTCGCGCGAGCTGGAGCCGATGCAGCGCGAGATCGAGCGCTGGCAGCGGCTCGACTCACGCGATCACCGCTTCGCTTACTGTTTCTGCGACGTCAGGTAGTTCGCCGACCCCCCGGTTCACGGCCGGCGTCGCTTCGACGCCGCTGAAGAGGGCGCGGCAGCGCTAATTCAACGTGCTCCAGTCGAGGATCACCTTCCCCGACTGCCCCGACCCCATCGTCTCGAAGCCGCGCTGGAACTCCTGCACCGGGAAGTGGTGCGTGATCACCGGCCCGATGTCGAGGCCGGCCTGCAGCAGTGCCGCCATCTTGTACCAGGTCTCGAACATCTCGCGGCCGTAGATGCCGCGCATGTTGAGGCCCTTGAAGATCACCTGGTTCCAGTCGATCGCCGTGTCGCCGGGCGGGATGCCCAGCAGGGCGACGCTGCCGCCGTGGTGCATGGTCCGGAGCATGTCGCGGAACGCCGTGGGATTGCCGGACATCTCGAGGCCGACGTCGAAGCCTTCCTGCATGCCGAGGTCCTTCATCACGTCGTCGAGTTTTTCCTTCGTGACGTTGACGGCGCGGGTCGCGCCCATCTTGCGCGCGAGGCCGAGGCGGAAATCGTTTACGTCGGTGATGACGACGTTGCGCGCGCCGACACGCTTGCTGATCGCGACCGCCATGATGCCGATGGGGCCGGCGCCCGTGATCAGCACGTCCTCGCCCACCATGTTGAAGGCGAGGGCGGTGTGCGTGGCGTTGCCGAACGGATCGAGGATGCTCGCGATGTCGTCGGTGATCGCGTCCGGCAGCTTGAACGCGTTGCTGGCGGGAATCGCGAGGTATTCCGCGAAGCAGCCCTGGCGGTCCACGCCGACACCGACGGTGTGGATGCACAGATGGCGGCGACCCGCACGGCAGTTGCGGCAATAGCCGCAGGTGAGATGGCCCTCACCCGAGACGCGGTCGCCGACCGCGAACCCGCGCACTTCGCTGCCCATGTCGACGATGCGGCCGAAATACTCGTGGCCCACGGCCATGGGTACCGGGATGGTCTTCTGCGCCCACGCGTCCCAGTTGTAGATGTGCATGTCGGTGCCGCAGATCGCAGTCTTGCCGATCTTGATCAGCACGTCGTTCGGGCCGACCTTCGGGACGTCGATGTCCTTCATCCAGATGCCGGGCTTCGCTTCGCTCTTGACCAGTGCTTTCATTTGATGATCTCCAGCGCCTTGCCGACCTTGATGAAGGCGGCCAGCGCGCGATCGAGTTGTGCGTCCGTCAATCCCGCCGACATCTGCGTGCGGATGCGCGCTTCGCCCTTCGGCACGACGGGGAACGAGAATCCGATGACGTAGATGCCTTCGCCGAGCAGCCGATCGGCGAAGCGGCCCGCCAGCGCGGCGTCGCCGATCATCACCGGGATGATCGGATGCTCGCCGGGCAGTAGTTTGAAGCCCGCGGCCGTCATGCCGGCGCGGAATTTCCGCGCGTGACCGAACAACGTCGCACGCAGGTCCGGCATGTTCTCCACGAGGTCGAGTGCGCGCAGCGTCACGGCCGCGACCACGGGCGGGATGCTGTTGGAGAACAGGTAGGGCCGCGAGCGCTGCCGCAGCCACGAGATCGCACTGGCCTTGCCGCTGGTGTAGCCGCCGCTGCCGCCGCCCAGTGCCTTGCCGAAGGTGCCGGTGAGGAAATCCACGCGGCCGAGCACGCCGCAGTGTTCGACCGCGCCGCGGCCGCCGGCGCCCATGAAGCCGGTCGCGTGCGAATCGTCGACCATGACCAGCGCGCCGTACTTGTCCGCCAGATCGCAGATCTCGCGCAACGGCGCGATGCTGCCGTCCATCGAGAACACGCCGTCGGTCGCGATCAGCCGCGTGCGGCAATCCTGCGTGTCCTTCAGGTGCTGCTCGAGCTCGGCGAGGTTGCGGTTCGCATAACGCAGCCGGCGCGCCTTGCAGAGCCGGATGCCATCGATGATGGACGCGTGGTTCAACGCGTCGGAGATGATCGCGTCTTCTTCGCCGAGCACGGTTTCGAACAGTCCGCCGTTCGCGTCCCAGCAAGAGGAATAGAGGATGGTGTCCTCGGTGCCGAGGAACCGCGACATCGCCGTCTCGAGCTGCTTGTGCACCGTCTGCGTGCCGCAGATGAAGCGCACGGAGGCCATGCCGTAGCCGTAGCGGTCGATGGCGCGGTGCGCCGCCTCGCGGATGGCCGGGTGGTTGGCGAGGCCCAGGTAGTTGTTAGCGCAGAGGTTGACGACGTCGGCGTCGTTGGCGCGCACCTGCCCGCCCTGCGGGCTGGCGATGACGCGTTCCGACTTGTACAGGCCCTGGCCGCGCAGGTCGTCGAGCTGCGCATCGAGCCGTTGGTAAAACGAGGTATCCACGCGGGATGTCCGGGTAACTGGAGTTGCGCGCAATTATACTGGCGCCCGGCATGGGGCATTCCGACGAAAGCGAAGACTTTGGCGGCCAGGAGGGCGGCAACGAATCGCTGCGCATCGACCGCTGGTTGTGGTGCACGCGGCTGTTCAAGTCGCGCACGCTCGCGGCCGAGGCCGTGGCGGGCGGCAAGGCGCACCTGAACGGCCAGCGCGTGAAGCCGGCGCACGGGGTGAAGGTCGGGGACACCGTGACCGTCACGCGCACCGGGTTCGAGTTCGAGTGCCGGGTACTCAAGCTGCCGAAGCTGCGCGGCGCCGCGCCGGTGGCGCAAGCCTGCTACGAGGAGACCGACAAGGCCCGCGCCGCCCGCGAGAAGTTCGGCGAGCAGTCGCGGCTCGCCGCCGCGTTCGCGCCGCGCAGCCTCGAGCGGCCCGACAAACACGGCCGGCGCGAGCTGCGCCGGTTACGCGGCCGGGACTGAGGGCGGTTTCCATGCGCACCACCGATCATCGATCCACCCGGCTGTTCATCTTCCTGTCCGGGTTCTTCCTGACCAACGCGCTCATCGGCGAGTTCGTCGGCGTGAAGATCTTCGCGCTCGAGGCGACGTTCGGCGCCACACCGTTCCAGTGGTCGATGTTCGGCATCTCGGGAACGCTGAACTTCACGGCCGGCGTGCTGGTGTGGCCGTTCGTGTTCATCATGACCGACGTCATCAACGAGTATTTCGGCGTGCGCGGCGTGCGGCTGATCTCGTGGATCGCCGTCGGCCTGATCGCCTATGCCTTCCTCGCCGCCTACGCGGCGATCTCGCTGTCGCCGGCGCCGTTCTGGGTGGACATCAACAAGGGCATGGGCGTGCCCGACATCCAGGCTGCGTATTCGATCCTGTTCGGCCAGGGGTTGTGGACGATCTGCGGCTCGATCATCGCGTTCCTGGTCGGCCAGCTGATCGACGTCGTGATCTTCCATCGCATCCTGCGGATCACCGGCGAGCGCATGGTGTGGCTGCGCGCGACGGCGTCGACCGCGGTTTCGCAGCTGCTCGACAGCTTCATCGTGCTGTACATCGCGTTCGTGATCGGGCCGCAGCACTGGTCGATCCCGCAGTTCCTGGCCATCGGCACCGTGAACTACATCTACAAGATGGGCGCAGCGATCGTGCTGATCCCGCTGCTGTACGTGGCGCGCGTCGGCATCGTCGCGTACCTGGGGAAGGGGGAGGCGGAGAGGCTGCGCCGCGAAGCCGCGTCCGACTGATCAGCCCGGCGGCTGATCCGTATCCCGCTCGGTAGTTAGTTCAGCAACGCTGCCAGCCGGCGCCGCCAGCTCGACAGCCGCGGATCTTCGGGCGGCAGCAGCGCGAACGCCTGCAGCAGGTCCTCGCGGCCGGCGCGGGTCGCGAAGGCGCGATCGCCCTGCATGCGCGCCAGCAGGGTTTCGACCGCCGCATCGAGGCTGCCGCCGAGGATCGAACGCGCGGCACCGGCGCGCACGCCGTCCGACCGCGCTGCATCCTCCGTGGCCAGCGCCGCGAAGTGGATGAACGCGCGCACGGTGTTCGACGCGGGATCGTTCTGTGCCTGCGGCGGCAACTGGCCCAGCGCCTGCGAGGCGCCGACCACGTCGCCCGACAGCGCCAGGAACCGCGCGAGATCGCGCCGGGCCTCGACGTTCGCCGGATCGGCGGCGGCGATGCGGCGCAGAGCCTCGATGGCGCCGGCGAAATCGCCCTGCGCCGCGAGCTCGCGGGCCGCCTCGTGTTCGGCCGCGGACGCATTCGGCAGGTGCGGTTCGAGGAACGCACGGATGCGCGACAGCGGGATCGCGCCTTCGAACTGCGCCACCACCTTGCCGCCGCGGAACAGCTTCACCGCGGGGATGCTGCGGATCTGGAACTGCTGCGCGAGATCCTGGTTCTCGTCGGTGTTCACCTTGACCACCTTCACCTTGCCTTCATTTTCGTCGGCAAGCTGCTCGAGCACCGGGCCGAGCGCGCGGCAGGGGCCGCACCAGGGCGCCCAGAAGTCGACGAGCACGGGCTGGTTGGCGGATGCGTTGACCACTTCGTTGTTGAAACTGGCCGTGGTCACGGCCTGCACTGAGGAGCTCATGGCCCCCCAGATTGGGCTTATTCACGCCGTTTTCAATAGAATTCCGGCCCATGCAAACCTTTCCCACCCTCGATCGGCCCGACGCCATCGCGCGGGCCATCAATCCCCCGTATCTCGCCGAAGAACAGCCGCTCGTGCGGGCGCTGGCCGACCAGGCACGGTTGTCCGACACCGCGTCGCGCTCGGTGGCGACGCGCGCGCTGGCGCTCGTGCAGGCCGTGCGAGCCACTCGCGGCACCGGCGGCGCGCTCGACGCGTTCCTGCGCGAGTACAGCCTGGCGTCGCGCGAGGGCGTCATCCTCATGTGTCTCGCCGAAGCGCTGCTGCGTATCCCCGACGGTGAAACCGCGGACCGCCTGATCGCCGACAAGATCCCCACCGGCGCCTGGGACGAACATCTCGGCGACTCCGATTCGCTGCTCGTGAACGCCTCGACATGGGGCCTGATGCTGACGGGCCGCGTGGTCTCGCTGGACCGCAACGACGTCGGCGAGGCGCGCTCCTGGTACGGCAAGCTCGTCGCGAAGCTCGGCGAACCCGTCGCGCGCGCCGCCCTCAAGCAGGCGATGCGCATCCTCGGCCACCAGTTCGTCATGGGCCGCGACATCGGCGAGGCACTGTCGCGCGCCGCCGGCAAGGAGGAGCGGGACTACCGCTACTCGTTCGACATGCTCGGCGAGGCGGCGCTGACCCGCGCCGACGCGGAGCGTTACCGCGAGAAATATTCCGCCGCGATCGCCGCGGTGGGGAAGGCCGTCGAGACGAAGGAATCCATCACGGCGCGGCACAGTATCTCGATCAAGCTGTCGGCGCTGCATCCGCGCTACGAATTCGCCCAGACGGCGCGCGTGATGGCCGAGCTGTACCCGGTCATCGAGCAGCTGGTGCGCCAGTCGCGCGACGCGGGCATCGGCGTCACGCTCGACGCGGAGGAGGCCGAGCGGCTCGAGCTGTCGCTGCTGCTGGTCGACAAACTGCTCGCCAGTGACGTGACCCGCGGTTACGCCGGCTTCGGGCTCGCGGTGCAGGCCTACCAGAAGCGCGCCTACGGCGCGCTCGAGTGGCTGATCCGGCGGCTGCGTGAAACCGACCGTCGCATCACGCTGCGCCTCGTCAAGGGCGCGTACTGGGACACCGAGATCAAGCGCGCGCAGGAGCGTGGCCTCGCGGGTTACCCGGTGTTCACGCGCAAGCCGAATACGGACGTGTCGTATCTCGCCTGCGCGCGGTTGCTGGAGAGCGCCGGCGAGCGCATCTATCCGCAATTCGCCACGCACAATGCGCATACGATCGCGCACGTCGCCGAGTTGTTCGGCGACGCGGGCCGTTTCGAGTTCCAGCGCCTGCACGGCATGGGCGCCGAGTTGTACGACAGCGTGGTGCGTGGGCCGTGGGGCAAACACGCCTGCCGTGTCTATGCGCCCGTCGGTGCACACGAGGACCTGCTGCCTTACCTGGTGCGACGGCTGCTCGAGAACGGCGCCAACACCTCGTTCGTGAATCGCATCGTCGATGCGAGCCTGCCGGCGGAAGAAGTGGTCGCGGATCCGATCGCCGAGGTCGACTCGCTCGAGCGCGTCGCGCACCCGCGCATCCCGCTGCCGGTGAATCTCTTCGCGCCGGAGCGCGACAATTCGCGCGGCTTCAACTTCGCCGACGGCCAGGCCTGCGATGCGCTGCTGCGCGACTGCGAACGCGCGGCGGCGCACGGCTGGAGCGCGACGCCGGTGATCTCCGGCCAGCCGCGGCAGGGCAGGACGCAGGAGCTGCGCAATCCCGCGAACACGGGCGAGATCATCGGCACGGTGACGCAGGCCGACGCAGCCGCCGTCGACGCGGCGATCGCGGCGGCCGCACGCGCGCAGCCGGACTGGGACGCTCTGGGCGGCGAGAAACGCGCGCAGGTGCTCGAACGCGCCGCGACGCTGTACGAGGACAACACCGCGGCGCTGGTCGCGCGTTGCGTGCGCGAGGCCGGCAAGACGTTGCCCGACGCCATCGGCGAAGTGCGCGAGGCCGTCGACTTCCTGCGCTACTACGCCGCGCGTGCGCGCCGCGACTTCTCGCACGAGGCGACGCTGCCGGGCCCGACCGGCGAGCGCAACCTGCTGCGCCTGCGCGGCAAGGGTGTGTTCGGTTGCATCAGTCCGTGGAATTTCCCGCTGGCCATCTACACCGGCCAGGTGGCCGCGGCGCTGGCCGCGGGCAACGCGGTGGTGGCGAAGCCCGCCGAGCAGACGCCGCTGACGGCGGCATACGGTACGGCGCTGCTGCTGCAGGCCGGCGTGCCGGCCGAGGCGCTGCAGTTCGTGCCGGGTGACGGCGCCGAGGTCGGCGCCGCGTTGACGAAGGATCCGCGGCTCGCGGGTGTCGTGTTCACCGGCTCGACGGACACGGCGCGCCTCATCGAGCGCTCGATGGCGAACCGGCCCGGCGCGATCGGCACGCTGGTCGCCGAGACGGGCGGCCTGAACGTGATGCTGGCCGACAGCTCGGCGCTCGCCGAACAGCTGGTGCTGGACGTCGTGCAGTCCGGATTCAACAGCGCGGGCCAGCGTTGCTCGGCGCTGCGCATCCTGCTCGTGCAGCGGGAGATCGCGCCGCGCGTGCAGGCGCTGCTGGCCGGCTGCATGGACGAGATCGTGCTCGGCGATCCGGCGCGCCTATCTACCGACGTCGGCCCGGTCATCGACGACGACGCGTTGCGCATGCTCGAGGCGCACGCCGCGGCGATCACGCGAAATGCGCAGTGGCACCACCGCGCACCGCGCGCCGCAACGGCGGACGGCCGGTTCTTCGCTCCCCTGGCGGTGCAGATCGATTCGCTCGAGGCGCTGCAGCGCGAGGTGTTCGGGCCGGTGGTGCACGTGTTGCCGTATCGCGCGCGCGACCTCGATGCCGTCGTCGCCGGCGTGAACGCGCTCGGGTTCGGGTTGACGCTCGGCATCCACACGCGCATCGATGGCCTGGCGCAGAAGATCGCGCGCGAGCTGCGCGTCGGCAACGTCTACATCAATCGCAACATGATCGGCGCGGTGGTCGGCGTGCAGCCGTTCGGCGGCATGGGACTGTCGGGCACGGGTCCGAAGGCGGGCGGTCCGCATTACCTGCATCGGCTGGCGACCGAGCAGACGATCACGACGAACACGTCGGCGATCGGCGGGAACGCGGGATTGCTGTCGCTCGCGGCGCGTTGATGCCGGCGGCGCGGACGGCGCGGGTGGGCCGCGCCGTTCGGCGCCGGAAGCGCTACCACGCGGCGCGTACCACGTCGGCCGGCGCCGCGTTCACCCGAATCTGAGCACTGCGTCGCGCGGTGTTGGTGCGACGGCGCCTCCATCTTCCTAACGTCCTCCCCGGTTTCGCCGTTAAAGAGGCGTGACAGGCAGACCCACGCGCCGGTGGCTGACCGCGATTCCGATCACCGGCCGCTTTCACATAATGCTCGCGATCCTGTTGTTGGCCGAAGCCGGCATCGTCATCGGCTGTCTCCACGTGGCGCATCAGCAGAGCGAATCCAGCATGGATCTCGCCCGCGTGGCCGCCGTGCAGCGCTCCCTCGATCGCTCGCTGCAATTGCAGGGCAACCTGGCGAGCGGGCTGCAGGACGGACGCAGCGCCGAACATGGCAACGTCGCCACGCTGGTCGGCGAGTTGCGCACGCAGATCACCGGCACGCTGGCGCTGCCTGCGACGCCCGAGGTCGCATCGATCACCGACGCCGTGCGCACGCCGGCCGCGCAATACCTCGAGAGCGCCGACAAGTTCGTCGAGCAGGGCAGCGACAGCGGCGCCTGGGCGTTCGCGGATCTCGAGCCGCGGCGCGCCGCGCTGGAAAACGCGCTGAAGGACGCGATGGTGCGCATGCGCGCCGTGCTCCAGCGCGTCGAGACGCGCGTGCTCGCGGACGCGCAGCAGGCGACGCTGATGACGGCCTGGATCATCGGCGGCGCGATCTTCGCGGCGGTCATTGCAATCGCGGTCTTCTGGATGATCGCGAGGTCGATCTCGAACTCGGTGCGCGACATCAGCGACGTCGCCCAGGCACTGGCCGCGGGCGACATGGACAATCGTTGCGAGCCGCACGGCAGCGACGAGGTCAGCAGCCTCGCGCGCATGATCAACCTGCTGGCGGACACGATGCAGGGCATGTTGACGCGCCTGCGCAGCGAGGCCGGCCGCAGCTCGTTCAGCAACCAGCTCGTCGAGGCGCTGGAGATGGCGGATTCGGAAGCCGAGGCGGATCGCGTCATCGCGCGCGCCATGGGCGCCATCTCCGACGTGCACCCGATGGAACTGCTGCTCGCCGATTCGTCGCGCGCGCATCTCGAGCGCGCCTGCGTGCATCCGAAGACCGGCTCGCCGAACTGTTCCGTGGAATCGCCGTACAGCTGCATCGCGGTGCGCCGCGGGCATCCGCAGCTGTTCCCCGACGCCGAAGCGCTGAATGCCTGCCCCAAGCTGCTGGGACGCATGGGCGGCTCGCTGTCGGCCGCGTGTGTGCCGGTGAACTTCATGGGTCGCGCGCTCGGCGTGTTGCACGTCGCGGGCGCCAAGGGCAAGCCGCCGAACCCCGAACAGATCGCGCAGCTCACGGCGCTCGGCGTGCACGCGGGCAACCGCATCGGCACGCTGCGCGCGTTCGAACGGTCGCAGCTGCAGGCCAGCACCGACAGCCTCACCGGCCTGACCAATCGTCGCGCCGCGGAAGAGATCCTCTCGAACCTGATGGCGGTCGACTCGGCGTTCGCGGTCGTCATGACGGACCTCGATTTCTTCAAGCGCCTGAACGACACGCAGGGCCACGAGGCCGGCGATCGTGCGTTGAAACTGTTCTCGGACACCGCGAGCGGCGTCGTGCGCGATCGCGATCACGTCGTGCGCTGGGGCGGCGAGGAGTTCGCGATGCTGTTGCCCGGCGCGAACGCGGAACGCGCCGCCGAGGTCGTGTCGCGTCTGCGCGCCGCGCTGGCGCAGGCACATCTCGTCGCCGGCACGCCGATCTTCACCGCGAGCTTCGGCATCGCGGATTCGACGATGGCGCGGGATCGCGAGACGCTGATCCGCCTCGCGGACGAAGCGTTGTATCGCTCGAAGCAGGCGGGGCGCGACTGCTGCACCATCGCCGAGCCGAAGGAAGGCGCGTTCGGCCTGCGCCGCGAGCGCGACCAGGGCGCGGTCGTCGACATCACGCAAGTCGCGCGCGGCAGCTAGAAGTCGAACATCTTCCGGTTGGGGGCATCGCGTTCCGCGTCGCGCACGCAGCGCCGGTCGATCAGCGACCAGTTCGCGCACGTGAGCTGCATCGTCAGCGTGCCGCAGGTCGGCAGATCCCCGATCACCGTCTCCGGCGCCAGCGAGATCGCCGCCGCCGAGATCCCCGGGTTGTGGCCGATCACCAGCAGGTGCGCGACGCGCGGACCGATCTCGCGGATCGTCGCCAGGATGTGATCGCCGTCGGCGAGGTACAGCGAATCGTCGGCCTGCAGCAGCCGCGACGGCACGCCGAGCACCTTCGCGAATGCCTCAGCGGTCTCGCGCGTGCGCAGCGCCGCGCTCGACAGGATGAGGTCGGGGACGAGCGCACGCTCGAGGAAACGCTTCGCCATGTCCGCCGCCTCGCCGTGGCCCTTGCGGCTCAGCGGGCGTTCGAAGTCGCGCACGTCGGAGTCCTGCTCCGCGTTCGCGTGTCGGACCAGCGTCAGCCGGCGCGACTCAGGCGCGTTCACGCACGGACCTCGATGCGGTCGCCGCTGGCGCGGACCTCGAAGATGCGCAGTGGCTCGTAAGCCGGCGGCGACAGCGCGTCGCCGGTACGCAGGCAGAAACGCGCGCCGTGGCGCGGACAGATGATCTCGGAGTCCTCGATGGGCGCATCGTCGAACGGGGAGTCGTCATGGGTGCAGCGGTCTTCGAAGGCGTACAGGTTGCCACCAACCTGCGCGACGCGCACGCGATAACCGTCGACGTCGCCATCGAGACGCGTCGTCGTCATGAGGTCGGCGAGACTGCCGACGTCGATCCACCCGGACACGTGACCCCCTGGGAAACCCTGGCTAGAACATGCCGGTCTGCAGTCGCGCGGCTTCGGTCATCATCGACTGGTTCCACGGCGGATCGAACACGAGCTCGACGTCGGCCACGGCGACGGTGGGGATGATCTCGAGCTTCTGCCGGATGTCCTGCACCAGCACGTCGCCCATGCCGCAGCCCGGCGCGGTCAGCGTGAGCCGCACGTTCACGCGGCGCTGGCCGTCGGGCAACGCGTTCACCGTGCATTCGTAGATCAGCCCGAGGTCGACGATGTTGATCGGGATCTCGGGGTCGTAGCAGGTGCGCAGCTGGTCCCAGGCGAGCGCGAGCACGTCGTCCTCGGTGGAGTCGGGCGGCAACACCGGCGCCTTGACGACTTCCTTGCCGATCGCGTCGGCATCGGCGCCGGAGAGGCGGAACAGGTTGCCTTCCATGTACAGCGTGAAGCTGCCGCCGAGCGCCTGCGTGATGAAGCCCGACTGGCCGGACTTGAGCTCGATCTCGATCCCGGCCGGCACCATCACCGCCTTGACGTCGCGGCTGATGACGAAGGGTTCGTTGTCGTGCGTGCGCATCTCTATCTACTCGGTCTTGACCGGCTCGGCGCTGCGCGCCAGCGCGGCATTCAGCGTGTGCCAGGCCAGCGACGCGCACTTCACGCGCACCGGAAAATCGCGCACGCCGGCGAGGGCGGCGAGTTTGCCGAGATCGTCGGGGATGGGCGCGTCGTGGTGCGTCAACACGTTGTGTATCTCGTCGAAGAGATGTTTGACCGCGGCGCGGTCCTGGCCCTTGACCGCTTCGCACATCATCGACGCGGACGCCACCGAGATCGCGCAACCTTTGCCTTCGAAGCGGATGTCGACGATGCGATCGTTCGCGAGACGCACGCTGAGGTGCAGCCGGTCGCCGCACAGCGGGTTGTGCCCGTCGGCGGAGGTATCGGCGGGATCGAGCCGGCCGAAGAGGCGGGGGCTCCTGTTGTGGTCGAGGATGACCTCGCGGTAGAGATCCTTGAGATCCATCAGTCGAACACCTCGCGCGCCTTGCCGAGCGCGGCGACCAGCGCGTCGATGTCCGCATCGCGCGAGTAACAGGCGAACGACGCACGCGCGGTCGCCGGGATGTCGAAGAACTCCATGACCGGCATCGCGCAGTGATGCCCGGTCCGGACGGCGACCCCCTCGGCGTCGAGGATGGTGCCGAGGTCGTGCGGGTGTACACCGTCGAGCGTGAACGAGATGACGGCGGCCTTCTCGGGTGCGGTGCCGACGATGGTGAGGCCGGGCACGCGCTGCAGCCTGGCCGTCGCCGTCGCGAGCAGCCGCTGTTCGTGCGCGTGGATGCGATCGATGCCCAGCATCTCGATGTATTCGATGGCCGCGCCGAGACCGACGACGCCGGAGATGTTGGGCGTGCCGGCCTCGAACTTGTACGGCAACACGTTGTACGTCGTCTTCTCGAAGCTGACGGTGAGGATCATGTCGCCGCCGCCCTGCCACGGCGGCATCGCCTCGAGCAGCCGTTCGCGGCCGATGAGCACGCCGGTGCCGGTCGGGCCGTACATCTTGTGCGCGGAGAACGCGTAGAAATCGCAGCCCAGCGCCTGCACGTCGACGCGCTGGTGCGGCACACATTGGGCGCCGTCGATCAACACCACCGCGCCGCGCGCGTGCGCGAGCGTCACGATCTCGCGCACCGGCAGCACGGTGCCCAGTGCATTCGACACGTGTGCGCAGGCGACGAGCTTCGTGCGATCGCTCAATTGCGCCGAGAACGCCTCGAGCGACACCACGCCGCGCCGGTCCATGGCCGCCACCCTGATGACGGCGCCGGTCTGCTGCGCGAGCAACTGCCAGGGCACGATGTTCGCGTGGTGCTCGAGCGCGGTCAGCAGGATCTCGTCGCCGGCCTTCAGGTTCGTGCGGCCCCAGCTCTGCGCGACGAGGTTGATGGATTCCGTCGTGCCGCGCGTGAAGACGACTTCGCGCGTCGACGCCGCGTTGACGAACCCGCGCACGCGTTCGCGCGCCTTCTCGAACAGCTCGGTCGCCTCCTGCGAGAGCAGGTGGACGCCGCGATGCACGTTCGCGTGGTGATACGTCTCGTAGCGGTCGACGGCGGCGACGACGCTGGCCGGACGCTGCGACGAGGCGGCGCTGTCGAGGAACACGAGCGGCCGGCCGTGCACCTCGCGGCGCAGGATCGGGAAGTCGCGCCACACGCGGTCGGCGTCGTAGCCGGCGGCGGCGTCGCTGCGCGGGGACGCGTTCACGTCGCCTCCAGCAGGCCGAGCGAGGCGACGTCGGACAGGCGGCGCACGATGACGCGTTCCACGTCCTCGCGCAGCGCGCCCGGCGTCACGCGCGACACCGCGTCCTCGATGAACGCCCACTGCAGCAGCGCCTGTGCCGTCGAGCGCTCGACGCCGCGCGACAAGAGATAGAACAACATGTGGTCGTCCAGCTTGCCGGTGGTCGCGCCGTGTGCGGCGCGCACGCGGTCGGTGTAGATCTCGAGTTGCGGGCGCGCGGCGGCCTCGGCACCGCTGCCGGTCAGCAGCGTCTTCAGCGACTGCGCGGAATCCGACTCGTGCGCGTGCTCGCGCACGATGATCTTGCCGTTGAACGCCAGCTTGCCGCGGTCGCCGGCGATGCCCCTGAAGAGCTCACGCGTCACCGTTTCCGGCGCGGCGTGTTCGATCTCGGCGAACACGTCGTGCGTCTGCGTGCCGTTGGCGACACCGGCGGCCGTGAGCTCGCAGCGCGCGGCGCGGCCGGCGAGCTTGATGAACATCGTCGAGCGGCTGGCCGAACCGCCCAGCGTGACGGTGCGCAGCGAATAAGACGCGCGCTCGCCGACATGCACCACCAGCGTGTCGAAGCAGCTCGCCTTGTCGGCGACGTTCTGCACGCGCGTGTGCTCGACCGCCGCGTCGGGCGACAGCGCCGCGTCGATGGCGGCATTGATCGCGGAATCGGCCGTGCCCTGCGACAGGTGACGCTCGGCGAGACAGAGGCGGGCGCCGCGACCGACATGCAGCTGCACGCGCGGATACGAGGTGCCGCTCGCGGCACCGGCGGACGCGACGAACAGCAGCTCGAGGCTCGCAGCCGCTCCCTCCGGCAACGCGACGTGCAGCACCTGGTCGCCGCGGGCGGCGTTGATGCGAGCCAGCGCGAAGTCGACGCCGGCAGCGGCCATGGAGTCGTCGAGCTGCGCGGCGAACGCGTCGCCGGCTGCGCGCGCGTCCAGCACGCGGGCCAGGGACGTGGCGGGACTCGTCACGAGCCGGCCATCCACGAACACCCAGCGCTCGAAGCCCGGCAGCGGCGGCGGCAGCGAAGCCGCGGTGCCGGACGCGGAGTCCGCGACGGCGTCCGGGCGCGCCTTCGCCAGCGGCCGCAGGTTCGCGTACCGCCAGTTTTCGTCGCGATTCGTCGGCAACGGGATCATCACGCGACCTCGAGCACCCAGTCGTAGCCGCGCTGCTCGAGCTCGCGCGCCAGTTCCTTGCCGCCGGACTTCGCGATCCGGCCGCGCGCCAGCACGTGCACGAAGTCCGGCACGATGTGGTCGAGCAGCCGCTGGTAGTGCGTGATCAGCAACACGCCGCGGTCCGGCGCACGCAGGCTGTTCACGCCGCGTGCCACGACCTTCAACGCGTCGATGTCGAGACCGGAATCCGTTTCGTCGAGCACGGCCAGCGCGGGTTCGAGCACGAGCATCTGCAGGATCTCGTTGCGCTTCTTCTCGCCGCCGGAGAACCCTTCGTTCACGCCGCGCGACAGGAAACTCTCGTCCATCTGCATGACCTTCATCTTCGCGCGCACGAGCTGCAGGAACTCGTAGGCGTCGACCTCGGGCTGGTCCGCCGCCTTGCGCTTCGCGTTCACCGCCGCCTTCAATAGATAGACGTTGTTCACGCCGGGGATCTCGACCGGGTACTGGAAGCCGAGGAACATGCCGGCGCGGGCGCGCTCTTCGGGCTCCAGCGAGAACAGGTCGCGGCCCATGAACTCCACCGAACCGCCGGTGATCTCGTACCCGGGCCGACCCGCGAGCACGTAGGCGAGGGTGCTCTTGCCCGAGCCGTTCGGGCCCATGATGGCGTGCACTTCACCCGCGTTCACCGAAAGGCTCAGGCCTTTCAGCACATCCTTCCCGCCGACCTTGGCCTGCAGGTTCTCGATCTTCAACAACGTCATCCGACTGCACCTTCCAGGCTCACGGCCAGGAGGTTCTGTGCCTCCACGGCGAATTCCATCGGCAATTCCTTCAGCACGCTCTTGCAGAAGCCGCTGACGATCATGTTCACCGCGTCTTCTTCCTCGATACCGCGCTGCAGGCAGTAGAAGAGCTGGTCCTCGCTGATCTTCGAGGTGGACGCTTCGTGTTCGACGGTGGCCGTCGGGTTGCGCGCCTCGATGTACGGAAACGTGTGCGCGCCGCAGGTGCCACCCATCAGCAACGAGTCGCACTGCGTGAAATTGCGCGCGCCGACCGCGCTCGGCAGGATCTTCACGAGGCCGCGATATGTGTTCTGGCCGTGGCCGGCCGAGATGCCCTTCGAGACGATCGTGCTCTTCGTGTTCGCGCCGATGTGGATCATCTTCGTGCCCGTGTCCGCCTGCTGCCAGTTGTTGGCGGTGGCGACCGAGTAGAACTCGCCGACGGAGTTCTCGCCCTTCAGCACGCACGACGGATATTTCCACGTGATCGCCGAGCCGGTCTCGACCTGCGTCCAGGCGATTTTCGAGTTCCGGCCGCGACACTCGCCGCGCTTCGTCACGAAGTTGTAGATGCCGCCGACGCCGTTCTCGTCGCCGGGGTACCAGTTCTGCACCGTCGAGTACTTGATCTCGGCATCGTCCTCGGCGACCAGCTCGACGACCGCCGCGTGCAGCTGGTTCTCGTCGCGCATCGGCGCCGTGCAGCCTTCGAGGTAGCTCACGTGCGAGCCCGGCGCGGCGATGATCAACGTGCGCTCGAACTGGCCGGTCTTCGCCGCGTTGATTCGGAAGTAGGTGGACAGCTCCATCGGGCAGCGCACGCCGGGCGGCACGTATACGAACGAGCCGTCGGAGAACACCGCCGAATTCAGCGCCGCGAAGTAGTTGTCGGTGGTCGGCACGACGGTGCCGAGATATTTCTCGACGAGGGCGGGGTGGTTCTGCACCGCCTCGGAGAACGAACAGAAGATGACGCCGGCCTGCGCCAGCCGATCCTTGAACGTGGTGGCGACGGAGACGCTGTCGAACACCGCGTCGACCGCGACGCCGGCGAGACGCGCGCGTTCGTGCAGCGGCACGCCGAGCTTCGCGTACGTCTCGAGCAGCTTCGGGTCCACTTCGTCGAGCGACTTCGGCGCGTCGGCCTTCGGCTTCGGCGCCGAGAAATACGAGATGGCCTGGTAGTCGATGGGGTTCACGCGCAGCTTGGCCCAGTGCGGCTCCTGCATCGTCAGCCAGTGGCGGTACGCCTTCAGGCGCCACTCGGTGAGGAACGCGGGTTCCTTCTTCTTGCGCGAGATGAAGCGCACGACGTCCTCGTCGAGGCCCGGCGGCAGCGTGTCGGAGTCGATGTCGGTGACGAACCCGTGCCGATAGCTCTTGGCCAGCAGCTGGTCGATGTTTTCCGTACTCATGTGGCGGGCGCCTTCGGGCGCGACAGGTGTTTGAGCTCGCGTTCGATCGGCATGACGGGCAGGCGGGCGTCGAGCCCGGCGAGCTGCGCGAGGCTGATCTCGGACAACGAACGGCGGATGGCGGCGTTCAGCCGCTGCCAGGTGCGGCTCACCGAACAACTGTGTTCGAGACAACAATTTCCGCTGCCGACGGAACAATCCGTCAGCGCGATGGGTCCTTCCAGAGCGTCGAGGATGGCCGCGGCGCTGATGGCGTCGGGCGACCGGGACAGCTGGTATCCACCACGCGTTCCGCGCGTGGAATCGACCAGGCCCGCCCGATGCAATTGTTTGAGCAGCTTGGCGACGGTCGGCGCCGCGATGTGCGTCCGCTCTGCCAGCGTGCCGGCATTCAGCAGGCGCGAGCGGTCATTGGCGAGCGTCGCCAGGATGACCGTTGCGTAGTCCGTGAGTTTGCCGATCTTGAGCATGGGAGTGCCTCTTTGAGGCCTTTTTTAAGTGGGACAAGTTTAGTCCAGATTGAATCGGACAGAAAGCCGCGACGGGTGCCTTTTGTTATCCTTCGCCGCCTTCTAAACCATTGGACCTGAAGGGAACCGAGCGCTTGAGCGAAGCTTCCGGCGGCGACGCCGTCATCGAGGTCCGAGATGTCCGCTACGCCGTCGGCGGGCGCCCCATCTTCGACGGACTCAACATCACCGCCCGGCGCGGCCGCATCACCGCGTTCATGGGACCGTCGGGTACCGGCAAGACCACGCTGCTGCGACTGATCACCGGTCAGTCGCACGCCGAGCGCGGCAGCGTGCAGGTGTTCGGCGAGGAAGTGTCGACGATGTCGACCCGGCAGCTGTTCGGTTTGCGGCGACGCATGGGCATGTTGTTCCAGAACGGCGCGTTGCTGACCGACCTCGACGTCTATGAAAACGTCGCCTTCCCGCTGCGCGCGCACACGAAGCTGCCGGAGGCGCTGGTGCGCCAGCTGGTGCTGACGAAGCTGCATGCGGTCGGCCTGCGCGGCGCCGCGCGGCTGATGCCCTCGGATCTCTCGGGCGGCATGGCGCGGCGCGTCGCGCTGGCGCGGGCCATCGTCATGGACCCCGAGATCCTCATCTACGACGAGCCGTTCGTCGGGCTCGATCCGATCTCGATGGGCGTCATCTGCCGGCTGATCAAGCAGATGAACGAGGCGCTGGGCATCACCAGCATCGTCGTGTCGCACGACGTGCAGGAGCTCGCGTCGATCGCGCACGACAGTTTCCTGCTGTCGGGCGGCAAGGTCGTCGCATCGGGCACGCCGGAAGAACTGGCGAACAGCCCGCTGCCCGAGGTCAAGCAATTCATGGCCGGCCTCGCGGACGGGCCGGTGCCGTTCCACTACCCGGCAGCCGACTATTCGACGGACCTGCTGGACGGGGAGGCGAGATGAGCGCCATGGCGGACTCACTGCCGTTCCAGGCGCTGCGCAAGATCGGCGCGGTGTCGTTGTTCTTCGCGCAGATCGTGGCGCGCATCGGTCCCGCGCTCGCCGCGCCGGGACTGATCGTCAAGCAGATCTACAACGCCGGCGCGCGCTCGCTGGTCATCGTGATGTTGTCCGGCATGTTCGTCGGCATGGTGCTCGGGCTGCTGGGCTTCGACGTCTTCCAGCGCTTCGGCTCGGAGGACTACGTCGGCGTGCTGGCCGCGCTGGGCAACCTCAAGGTGCTCGGCCCGGTGCTGACGGCGCTGCTGTTCGCCGGTCGCGCGGGCACGTCGCTGACGTCCGAGATCGGCCTGATGAAATCGACCGAGCAGCTGACGGCGATGCAGATGATGGCCGTCGACCCGGTGAAATAC
>DATJTW010000095.1:0-11881 GCA_035502995.1 Steroidobacteraceae bacterium
TCACCAGGTTGTAGAACGCGACGGAGGCCGGCAGCAGGTTCGTCAGCACGCCGACCGAATCGTTCTTGCCCCAGATGAAATACGACGTGACCATCGCGCTGCCCGCGAGACTGATCACCCAGAAACTGCGCGGGATCGTCGGCCGGCCCGCGCGGCGCGTCGCCCAGGCCTGGATCAGCCAGCGCCCGGCGAACATCAGCGCGCCGAGGAACCCGACGATCTTCCACGGCGTGACGACCACGTTGAAATAGACACCGATGATCTGGCTCATGGCCGCTCCTCCGCTCAATCCTCGCGAACCAGCAATCCGGACTTGTAGCGCCGTCGCAGCCACATCACGCCCAGGATGTCGACGATGCCCACCCACAGCCGGTTCAACATGCCGTACTTCGACTGACCGCGCGTGCGCTCCCGGTGGCTCACCGGGACCGAGATCACGCGCGAGCCCTGGCGCTGGAACAGCGCCGGCAGGAAACGATGCATGTGATCGAAGCGCGGCAACTCGAGGAACGTCTCGCGCAGGAAGATCTTGATGCCGCAGCCCGTGTCGGGCGTGCCGTCGCCGAGCAGGCCCGAGCGCACGCCGTTCGCGATGCGCGACTGCAGGCGGCGGTAGGCGGTGTCCTTGCGCGACGCGCTGCGGTTGCCCATGAACAACTGCACGCCGCGGTTCTCCGGCAGGTCGCGCGCCGCGATCAGCTTCGGGATGTCGGCGGGATCGTTCTGGCCGTCTCCGTCCAGCGTCGCGATCCACGCACCGCGCGCCGCGCGCACGCCCGTGGCGACCGCGGCGCTCTGCCCGCTGCGGAACGAGTGACGCAGCACGCGCAGCGCCGGCAACGACGCCTTCAACCGCTGCAGGTTCGCGGCGGTGGCGTCGGTGCTGCCGTCGTCGACGAAGATCATCTCGTACGCGCGGCCGCCGAGCGCCGCCTCGATCTCGCGGGCCAGTGGCTCGACGTTCTCGGCCTCGTTGCACACGGGCACCACGACGGATAGTTCGATCATGCCGGCGCTCCCTGCAACGCCGCGCGCGCGACGCCGAACAGATTCTTCAGATCGATCGCCAGCTCTTTCTGCAGCGCCTCGAGCGCCGCCGGCTGCATCGCGCGCGGCACCTGCCGCGGCTCACCGACGGCGATCACGATGCGCGAGAACGGCCACGGGATGACGAACTTGTCCCACGCGATCAGCCACGCGCGGCTCGCCGCGAACGCCAGCGGCAGGATCGGCCGCTGCGACATCTGCGACAAGAGGATCGCGCCGGGCTTGAACACGAAGCGCGGGCCTTTCGGTCCATCGGGCGTGATCGACGGCGACACGCCGAGCTTCGTCAACGCCTCGTAGTAATCGCGCAACGCGCGCGCGCCGGTGTGCGACGCGGAACCGCGGATCACGTGGCCGCCGAACTTCGACACGATCATCACGCCGATCTCGCCATCCACCGACGGACTGATGAGGAAACCGAGCTTCAACCCGCGCGGTGCCTGGTCGAGCAGGAACTTCGCGCAGAACAACTGGTGCTGGTGCCAGTAGACCGGGATCAGCGACGGCGCCTTCGACAGCGCCGCGGCCATGTGTTCGTCGCCGACGACGCGCACGACGCGACACGTGCGCCAGAACAGCTTGATCAGGCCCACGCCGATGCTCGCGACGACGCGCCAGGCGAAGCGGCGCATCGGTGTCATCCGACGCTTCGACCGGGTTTCTTTCTTGTAAAGGGTATTGCGCAGTCCGCCTGCGTCTTCGGGTTCGGTTGGCATGCGGCGCGGGGAGAAAAAGAGGCGCGAATTGTCGTGGAAACCGGGGGTGGCTGCAAACCCGATGGATTTCCGCCGACGCCTCCGTCCAACAGCGCTGAGCTATCATCCAGCCCCATGTCCGCACCCCCCCAGGACGTCGAGAACCGCGACGAATCCCCGCGCCTGCCGCCACTGTCGGACCGGCAGTTCGACATCGGCGCCGACGATGCGGCGATCCATCACATGTCGGAGCTCTTCCACCGCCACGGGGACATCTACCGGTTCCTGTCGCCCGCGCGCCGCGCGGAGATGTGGGTGATCAACCACCCCGACGACGTCAAGCGCGTGCTCGTGTCGAACCACCGGAACTACACGAAGGGATCGGGCCTGGACCGCGTCAAGATCCTGCTCGGCAACGGCATCATGACCAGCGAAGGCGAGTTGTGGAAACGCCAGCGCTACATGATGCAGCCGATGTTCCATCGCAAGATGATCACGCAGTTCTCGCAGCTCATCGACGCCTGCAACGAACGCTTCATCGCGAAGTGGGAGAAACAAGCGGCCGACGGTGCGTTGATCAACGTCACCGACGACATGAGCGAGCTCACGCTCGAGATCGTGCTGCTGTCGATCTTCGGCACCGACCTCGAGCGCCTGTCGACGGAGATGGGCGGGAATCCTTTCGACATCGTCACGAAGGAACCGGCGCGCGATCTCAAGTTCGCGTACCGCTTCCGCCAGTTGTCGAAACTGGTCGGCGCGCTGGCGAAGCGCCGCGTCGCCGAGAAGACCGAACACTTCGACTTCCTGCAGATGCTGATCGAGGCGCGCGACAAGGAGACGGGCGCGCCGATGTCGGAGCGCGAGCTGATCGACGAGGCGATGACGCTGATCGTCGCCGGCCACGAGACCACGGCCAGCGGTCTCAACTGGACCTGGTACCTGCTGTCGCAGAACCCCGAAGCCGAGGCGAAACTGCACGCCGAGATCGACGCGGTGGCGGAGAAGAAGGATCCGTCGCTGTCCGAGATGGAGGCGCTGTCGTACACCCGGAACGTCGTCGACGAGGCGCTGCGCCTCTATCCACCCGGCTGGCTGCTGTCGCGCCGCACGATCGCCGCCGACACGTTGTCCGGATACGAGGTGCCGGCCGGCACCGACGTCCTGCTCTGCCTCTATCTACTTCACCGCCACCCGCGCTACTGGAAGGACCCCGACGCCTTCCGCCCCGAGCGTTTCGACGCCGAGCACGAAGCCGAGCGTCCGCGTTTCGCCTACATGCCGTTCGCGGCCGGGCCGCGGCACTGCATCGGGGAAACCCTCGCCTTGTACGAGATGGTCATGCACTTATATAAGGTGGCCCGCCGCTACCGGCTGCGCTACGTGCCGGACCGGGAACTCGAGCTCGAGGCGCAGATCAATCTGCGCACCAAACATCCCCTGATGATGAAACTGGAACGCAGGACCTGAACGAATGACGTCGACGATGACCCGGGCCGACACGCTGGCCGAGCTGCTGACCAACAACCGCGCGGTCCAGCGCACCGTCACCTATCTCGAAGGCGAGAACCAGGAACGCGTCGTCGCGTACGGCGAGCTGTACGAACGCGCGCTCGGCATCCTGTTCCACCTGCAGAAGCTCGGCGCGAAACCCGGCGACAAGCTGATCATCTATCTCGCGAACAACGAGCAGTTCCTCGATGCGTTCTGGGCCGGCATGCTGGGCGGCATCGTGCCAGTGCCCGTGGCGCTGGGCATCAGCGACGAACACAAGAACAAGCTGCTGCGCATCGCCCGCAAGCTCGGAGCGCCGTTCATCTACACGGACCGGAAGACGCTCGACCGCATCGGCGGATTCGCCGGCGGCGCCGGCGAACAGGCGACGTACGACGGCCTCGCCGCCCGCGCCTTCTTCGCCGAGAACATCGACGACATCTCGAAGGCGGGCCAGGTGCACGCCGTCAGGCCCGACGACACCGCGTTCATCCAGTTCTCGTCCGGTTCGACCAGCGAGCCCAAGGGCATCGTGCTGACGCACCGGAACATCCTCACCAACACGCGCGGCGCCGGCGAGGCGTCGCACTGGACCGAGAACGACACGAATCTCACCTGGATGCCGCTGACCCACGACATGGGCCTGATCGGCATGCACATCATGATGTTCGCGCACCGCATGCAGCTGAACGTGATGCCGACGGAGCTGTTCATCCGCCGCCCGCTGTTGTGGATGAACTTCGCCGCGCGCAAGGGCGTCACCATCACCAGCTCGCCGAACTTCGGTTATCGCCACTACCTCAAGGTGCTCGGCGACCGTCCCGTCGCGGACCTCGACCTGTCGAAGGTGCGCCTCGTCTACAACGGCGCCGAGCCGATCTCCGTCGAGCTCGCCGAGGAGTTCATGAACCGCATGGCGCCGGCAAAGCTGCGGCCCACGGCGATGTACCCCGTCTACGGCCTCGCGGAGGCCACGCTGGTCGTGAGCTTCCCGCAGCCGCCCGGCGAGAAATACGAATACGTGTCGGTGGACCGGCACGTGCTCAACGTCGGCGCGCAGCCCAAACTACTGCCGCGCGAACACGCCGACGCGCTGTCGATCATGGCCGTGGGCCAGCCGATCCCGTACAGCCGCGTGCGCATCGTCGACGACGCCGACCAGGAGCTGCCCGAGAACCACATCGGCCACATCCTGATCTCCGGCGACAACGTCACGAAGGGTTACTACGAGAACCCGGAGGCGAACGCGAAGGGCTTCGTGCCGGATGCGAAGAACGACCCCTGGCTGCGCACCGGCGACCTCGGCATGGTGAAGGCCGGCAAGCTGTACATCACCGGGCGTGCGAAGGAGATCATCTTCGTCAACGGCCAGAACTACTACCCGCACGACATCGAGAGCATCGCGATCCGCGCCGACGATCTCGAGCTCGGCAAGGTGGTGGCCGCCGGCGTGCGCGCCAAGGGCGGCAGCACCGACGACCTCATCCTGTTCGTGCTGCATCGCATGGACATGCAGGAGTTCCTGCCCATCGCCACGCAGGTCACGCGGCTGGTCAACGAGCACACGGGTCTCGAGGTCGCGCACGTCGTGCCCGTGAAGCGCGTGCCGAAGACGACCAGCGGCAAGATCCAGCGGCACCTGCTCGAAGAGGACTACGTCAACGGCGTCTACGACGCGGAGCTGAAGGAGCTCGCGGCGCTGCGCTCGGCGCAGGAAGCCGCGGGCGGCGCGAAGGTGGCGCACGGCGACATCGAGCGGCGCATCAAGGACATCTGCGACGCCGCGCTCGAGCGCAACATCGACGTCAACGACAACCTGTTCGAGATCGGCGCCAGCTCGCTGAAGCTCATCGAGATCCACGAGCAGATCGACCGCCTCTGGCCCGGCCAGGTCGACCTCACCGAGCTGTTCGACTTCCCGACGATCGCCGAGCTGTCACGTCACCTGGAAGCCAAGTTGGCGGCCAGCGGCTGAGCGTCGAGCGCGTCCGCGGCGACGCGCTCGACAGGCTCGACCCGGTCGACCCGGTCGACCCGGTCGACCCGCTCGACGCGCTCCACCGGCCCAGCGAGCCCGGCGGCCGGCGCGACCCGCGGCGCGCCGAGGTTCGACCACAGCACCACCGCCACCAGCAGGGCCAGCGGCAGCAGGACGGCGAAGGCGGAACGGTCGAACACGAACATGGGGGCACCGGGCATTTGGGGTCATCGCTATCCTGACGGACGCGGCCCTCGCGAAAAACCGGACAAACGCGAATTCATTGTCCGGTCCTGCTTTACAATCCGCTCCCCATGGACCAACTGCTCGGAATGCGCGTCTTCGCGCGGGTCGCCGAACTCGGCTCGTTCGCCCGGGCCGCCGACGCCCTCGACATGTCACGCGCCATGGCGTCGAGCCACGTCGCCCAGCTCGAGAAACACCTGGGCGCGCGGCTCCTGCACCGCACGACACGCCGCGTCAGCGTCTCGCCCGAGGGCATGGTCTATCTCGAGCGCTGCAAGCGCATCCTCACCGAGCTGCAGGCCGCCGACGACGAGCTGAAGCTCGCGCGGGCACGGCCGCAGGGAAAACTCCGCGTGGACGTGCCCGTGGCCTTCGGCAAGCACCTGCTGCTGCCCGCCCTGCCCCGCTTCACCGCGCGGTATCCGGAGATCCAGCTCGAGGTGCGGTTCAACGACCGTTACGTCGACCTCGCGGCCGAAGGCGTTGACCTCGCCTGCCGGGTCGGCCCGCCGCGCGATCCCGACCTCATCGCGAAGAAGGTGACGACGTCGCGCATCGTCACGTGCGCGTCGCCGCGATACCTGTCCGAACACGGCATCCCGCGCGCGCCGGAGGACCTGCGCAAGCACCGCCTGATCGGCTACCTGCGCAGCGACTCGGCGCGGCCCGGCGAGTGGCAGTTCAAGTCCGGCAAGGGCGTGCGCCGTCTCAAACTACCCATGGCGCTGGCCTTCAACACCGCGGAACCGCTGACGCTGTCGGCGATGGAGGGCCAGGGCGTCGTGCAGCAGGTGGACCTGCTGGTGGCGCGGGCGATCGCCGACGGGAAACTGGTCGAGATCCTGCGCGAGTTCTCGTGCGAAGGGCCGGTGATGAACATCGTCTATCCACGCTCCACGCAGCACCTGGCGAAGGTGCGCGTGTTCGCCGAGTTCGCGGCCGACCTGCTGCTGGGTTACGAGGCGCGTTTCCGGCGCGCCGCCGATCTCGCCGTCTGACGCGACTTCGAACGCTCGTACCGCTCGAGCAGCCGGCGTCCCTTCGCGGCGATGCGCCGCGCCGCGGCCACCGTCTTCGGCACCGGTTCGCCCCAGGCGCGCGCGGTCAGCGCGAAGCGCGTGGGTTTGCCGTGTGCATCGACCAGCGGCGGCAGCGCACCCTTGCGGCCGTAGAAGCGCACGGCCCAACTACCCTTGCGGCGCCAGTCCTGCGGCGTCATCGCCGCGCCCTTGTGCTTCACGCCTGGCTGCAGGTGCGAGCCCTGCTTACGGTGGAACCACTCGCGGCCGGCGGCCGTCAGTCCGCCGCGCGGATCCTTCAGCGCGCTCCGTCGCGACGCGCGCTTGCGTGCGGCGCGCGCCATCACTTCTTCTTGCGCGCGACCGCGCGCATGTTGTCGACGAGATTCGGATAGCGCCGGCCGGCGCGTTTCGCGCGCACCTTCGCCGCGGACTTCTTCTTCCGGCTCAGCGTGTGATGAGCGCTGTCCTTCGGCGCCGCGCGTTCCCACGGCGGTCGTCGCGAGGACTTGCGTTTGGTCGCGCGTTTAGTGGTGGCCATGCACGCGACACTGCGCGCCGGCCCCCGCCTCCCCCAGCGGCCGCCGCCCGTGAACCGGGCAAGGCGGTTCCTACGCGGACGCTCAGGCGTGCGCCGGCGACGGCGCGCGCTGCGCACCCGCGCTGAAGAACTCGAACGAATTGATGTCCTCGGGCACGCGCATCTGGTAACCCTGCGCGAAATCCACGCCGAGCTGTTTCACCGCGCGCAGCTTGCTCGTGGTGTCCACCTGGCTGGCGATGGTGCGCATGCCCAGCGTGTCGGCCATGTGCACGAGGCCGTTGATCAACGCGCGCGAGACGATGTCGTCGTGCGCGCCTTCGACCAGCGAGCCGTCGATCTTCAGGATGTCGGCGTTCACTTCGCGCAGGAATTCGTAGTGGCCGCTGCCGGTGCCGGCGTTGTCGACGGTCACCTCGCAGCCGCGCTCGGCCAGCGACTTCGCGAGCTTCGCGAACTCCTGAGGAGCGAGGCCGGCGTCGAGCTCGGCGACTTCGAAACGCAGCGACTCGAGCGGCAGGCCCGACTTGTCGAGGCAGTGCTCGAGGTAGTCGCGGAAATCCGGACGCACCACCGACTTGCCCGACAGGTTCACGGAGAACACCGCCTTCGCATCGGCCCAGCGGTCGCGATTGCGCTGCATCCACACCAGCAACGCCCGGATCACCCAGCGGTCGATCGCCGGCATGCGGCCGTTGCGCTCGGCGGTCTCGAGGAACTCGTGCGACGACAACACGCCGAACTCGGCGGTCGGCAGGCGGATCAGCACCTCGACGATCAGCGGGTTCTTCTCGGTGGCGTCGTCGTCCTCGCGCAGCGAGACGATCGGCTGCAGGTGCAGCGCGAACTCGTCCTGCTTCAGCGCGTGGTCGATCAGCGAGAGCAGGCGCTGCTCGCGGCCCAGCGCCTCGATGTCGCAGGCCAGGCCTTCGTCTTCCTCCGGCGTCGTGCCGATGAACTTGAGCTGCGAGACGATGGTCGTGTCGTTGGCGTCGTCCTTGTCGTCGCGCGCCAGCTCGACCTTGTACGTTTCCTTGGCGAGGACCGGCAGCACCGGCATCAGGCCGTTGACGCGCTCTTCGCGGCCTTCGTCGTCCAGCGTGAGGCCCGAGAACACCACCAGCAACACGCCGCAGAATTCCTCGCCCTCGTGGAGAGGGAGGGCACAACGTGCGCGGGCGGTGTCTGCGCTCTCCCACCACAGGACGCAGCCATTCCCGCGCACGTCGTGCGGTTCGGTGACGACTTCCGCGATCAGCGCGTGGTCTTCCGCGAGCAGGAAGTCCCCGCTCGACCAGAGCGCAGACCCACGCGCATCGTGTATCGACAGGGCGAGAATGTCGGGAGTGCGGCGCATGAGGCCGCGCGCCAGCGGCGCGAGCAGCGTTTCGGGTGCAGCATGGTTCGTCGGGTTCGTCATACGTGGCACCAGCGTAGGCGAGCGCCGGGACGGGAACGTCGTCGCGACGCGGCGACGTTGGGTCCGGGAGACGAAGGGATTAGGTCAAGTCGCGACCGGCCGTGCCGGTCAGCCGTACAGCGGCTTTTTCAGCTTCCAGCGCTTGTGCGACCACGGCCAGTCGGCCGGCGCGGCGCGGATCTGCTCCTCGACGAGGCGCGCGTAGCGGGCCGTGAACTCGCCGGCGGTGAGCTGCTCGCCCGCCTCGGCCAGCCGCACGAACTCCACCTGGTAGTAGCCGCGGCGCTTGCGCTCGAGCCGCACGAAGAACGCCGCGTAGCGCGTGGTGCGCGCGATCTCTTCGGCGCCGAGGAAGAACGCGGTGTCGCGGTTCAGGAAGCGCAGCCAGTGTTTGCGTTCGCTCGACACCGGCTCCTGGTCCGCGACCATCGCGATCGCGCGCGGGATGCCGCGCTGCTTGATGATGTCGCCGAGCAGCTCCTGCGCCGGGATCAGCCGCGCGCCGAATCGACTGCGCAACTTGCGCATCTCGAGCTCGGCCCAGTTGTCGACCAGCGGCTTGTACGCGGCGTCGACGGGGATGCCGAGCTGCGTCGACAGGCCGAGCAGCATCCACTCCCAGTTGCACTGGTGGGCCGCGACGATCAGCACCGGTTTGCCCTTGCCCACTTCGTCGCGTACCAGCTCGGGGTTCACGATGCGCACGCGGCGCCGCAGCTCGTCCGGCGTGAGGCGCAGGCTGTGCAGCACTTCGACGAGCATGTCGGCGAAGCCGCGGTAGTAGTCGCGGATCACGCGCTCGCGCGTGACCTCATCCCATTCGGGGAAACAGGCCTTGAGGTTGGCGTCGACGACGTGTCGGCGATACGGGATCACGCGCCAGGCGAGCCACGCCATGAAACGCGCCACCGGGTACCAGAGCAGCAGCGGGATGCGCGAGAACACCCGGATCCACAGGGAACACGGCGCGGCGGAGCAGGCGGGTTTCGGGGCTGTCGGCTCGGTCTGACTCACCGGCGGGGATCCTGAAAGAAAGGCCACGCGTTTCCGGTGGCCTTCTCTGGCGGAAGCTGGTGCCCTCTATCTGATTCGAACAGATGACCCCTTCATTACGAATGAAGTGCTCTACCAGCTGAGCTAAGAGGGCGATTTTTCCCCGACTTGGGGGCGCGCATTCTAATGGCCGAGGCGGGGCGATGGAAGCGCCCGGCCCGGGATTATTGCGGGGTACGTCGCAACCGGATCACGAGGTCGATGCCGTCGACCTGCATGCCCGGCGGGGGCTCGGGGAGACGCTGGAATTCCACGTCGCGCAGCGAGACGTCCATCAGGGCGCCGCTGTCGAGGTCGTGGAAGTGGTAGTGCGATTCGGTGTTCGAATCGAACCAGCAGCGGTCGTTGCCCACGGAGAGCTGGCGGATGAGGCCCGACGCCGCGAACAGGTTGAGCGTGTTGTAGATGGTGGCCTTCGAGACCCGCATGCCCTGCCCGCGCAGCCCGGCGAGGACCTGTTCGGCGGAGAGGTGCTGCAGTCGGCCCATCAGCAGGCCCGCGATCCGCAGGCGCTGGGCCGTGGGACGCACCCCGTGGGCCAGCAGCCGCTGGGTCAGGTTCTCGACTTGGCCGGGTTCGAGTTCCACCGCTTGCATGCGCGCGAGTATACGCGCCGATTCCGGGCCAGCAATGCAAAACCACACGAATACGGCCGTTTCCGCGCTCGTCGTGGCCGCCGGCCCGGCCCACCATGCGGTCGCATGAATACTTCGCTCGATTGGTCGAACCACCGGGGCTTCAGCCTGCTGGAGCTGTGCGTGGCGCTGGCGCTGGTCGCGCTGCTGGCCGGCCTGTCCGCGCCGTCCTTCCGGCAGAGCCTGCGCGCGGCCGCCGTGCGGACGGCCGCCCAGGAGCTGATGACCGGGCTGCAGCAGACCCGCGGCACGGCCATCGTCGAATCGCGGCCCGGGGTGCTGTGCCTCGCGGATGTGGCCGGGAACTGCGCGGCGTCCGAAGGCCCGGCGCCGGCCTGGCGCGCGTTCGTCGAGAGCGGCGGCGGCAGCCGCACGCTGGCCGCGCGCGCCCTGCCCGCCGGGATCACGCTGCGCGGCACGCGGGCGCGCGTGCGTTTCTCCGAACGCGCGCTGGCGGCGAGCACGGCCACCCTAACTATCTGCGACGCGGCGGGCGTGGCCGCGCCACGCGCCATCGTCGTCAGCCAGACCGCGCGGGCGCGTTTCGCCACGCCGGCCGCCGGCGCCTGTCGCGCATGAAGGCGCGCGGCTTCACGCTGATCGAGGCGTTGATCGGGCTCGTGATCCTGTCGGTCGGCCTGCTCGGCGCGGCGGCGATGCTGCTCGGCAGCCTCGGCTCGCATGCCGATGCGTTGCGACGCGCGGCCGCGCTGACGCTGGTGCGCGACGTCGCGGACCGCATCCGCGCGAACGGCGCGGCGCGCGCGGGCTACGCATCCGCCGGCCTCGCCGCCGCCGCGGACTGCTCCGCCTCGCCGTGCGACGCCGCCGCGCTGGCCGCGTCGGACCGCGCGTACTTCGAACGCTGCGCGCGGGACCGATTTCCCGTCGGCACCGTCGCCGACATCCAGGTCGAGCCCGCCACCGGACCGGCCGCACCCGACCGCTACGTGATCTCGCTGCGATTTCGCTCGCGGTCACTGCCCGACGTCACGGATGGCGTCGCGCTGACGGTGCTGGTCCATGCGCCGGTGGCGGGCGCATGAAAGCGCGCGGATTCAGCCTCATCGAACTGCTGATCGCGCTGGCGCTGGGGCTCACGCTGGTGGCCGCGTTCCTCACCGTGCTGTCGCAGTGTCGCGCGCAGTTCGCGAAGAACGATTCGCTGGCGCGGCTGCAGGATGGCGCGCGCCAGGCGTTGAGCGTGCTCGGGGACGACGTGGAGCACGCCGGCTTCTACGGCTTCTCCACGGGCGCCGAGCCGCGGCTGGTGCGCGGCGGCGCGATTCTCGCCGACGCGTCCGGCCTGCGGCAGGACGACGCGATCGCGCCAGCGCCCGGCCTGCCGGCCGGCGCGCACGACTGCGGCGTGAATTTCGCGGTCGATCTGTCGCGCCCGGTCGAGGCGGCCAACCAGTCGTATGCCGTCGGCCGCGACGCGCGCGATTGCGCGCCCACCGCGTCGGCCGGCGGTGCGCGCGCCGGCGCGGACACGCTGACCGTCCGTCACGCCTCGCTGGCCGCGGCGGCACCGAAGCCGGGTCGCGTGCAACTGTACTCGCGCCGCTTGGCGGGACTCGGCACGATCGATCTGTTCGCCGACGGCGCCGCGCCGGGTGTCATCGCGGAGGATTCACAGGTGCGCGACCTCGAGGTGCACGTCTACTACGTCGCGAACAGCTCGGTGGATCGCCCGAGCTGGCCGGCGCTGCGCGTGAAGTCGCTGACCGAGTCGCGCGGCGCCGCGCAGTTC
>DATJTW010000096.1:0-3838 GCA_035502995.1 Steroidobacteraceae bacterium
ACGGCAGGCCGGCGGCCGCGCACACGAATGACTGTCCCCGTTTGCTACGAATCGGGGACTGTCCCCATTTGCCACAATCGATCATCGCGCCGGCCCGATCGCATCCGCGCGCGCGCCATTTCCCGCGCTGAAATGACCCTCGAGAGCAAAACCGCTCTCGGGTTTTCAACAACGGAGAGGGCATTCACATGGGCACCTGGACCACCAAGTTTCGTCACCCCGCGATGGTCGCGGGCGTTCTGGCCATCACGCTGATCGCGAATCCGGCGTTCGCGAAGACGCCGGCCGAGAAGAACACCGGCTCCGCCCGCGGCGGTGCGGGGCTGGTGAGCGGCGCGGCGATCGGCGCCGCGGCGGGCGGGCCCATCGGCGCGTTCGTCGGTGCATCGATCGGCGTCGTCATGGGCGAGCGCAGTCACAAGAAGAACCAGAAGCTCGCCCAGCAGAAGGCCGAGGCCGCGCTGCTCGCCGGCCAGATGGAATCGCTGAACGGCACGTTGACCACGATCGAAGGCAAGGCTGGCCAGGTCGGCTCGACGGTGCAGTTCCGCACCGGCGAGACCGGCGTGCGCGACACCGACAAGGCGCGGCTCGCGAAGCTCGGCGCGCTGGTCGCGGGTCTGCCCGAGGTCCGCGTCCGTGTCTCCGGCTTTGCCGATGCGCGCGGCGACGAGCAGCTCAATCTCTCGCTGTCGCAGGAGCGCGCCGAGATGGTGGCGCGCGAGCTCGAAAAGGCCGGCGTGCCGAAGGACCGCATGACGGTCGAGGCCATGGGTGAACGCTTCGCGGCGACGGAAGCGACCACCGACGACCAGGCCTTCGAACGCTGCGTCGAGATCCGCCTCGAATCGGGCCAGGCGCTCGCCAGCAACCAGTGAAAACGGCGCCCGCCGGGCGGCACGGCCTCCAAATCCGTGCCGCCCGGTGCGATTCCGGCGCCGGCGCGCGCCATACTCGCGCCATGAAGATCATCGACTTCTCGACGCCGCTCGCCGGCGACTCCTCGCGTCCCGCCGCCGACCGCCTGGTCGCCGGCGATCCCCAACAGACCGTCGCCAACTATTTCGCCGACGCCACGGAACAGTTCTTTGCCGGCCGCTGGTCGAGCACCCCCGGCAAATGGCGCATCCGCTATTCCGAGTCCGAGTTCTGCTGCCTCACGAAAGGGCGCGTCGCGCTCGCCAACGACGCCGGCGACCGGTGGGAATTCGGTGTCGGGCAGGCGTTCGTGGTGCCGGCCGGGTTCGAAGGGACCTGGGAAGTGCTGGAAGAGTGCACCAAGTTCTATGCCATCTTCGAGGCGCGCACCTGAAAGGTGCAATGTCGAAGCGTTCGGCGGCATAATCCGCCCGACGCTTGCGACTGTGTTTTTTAGGACTACACGTAACTCATTGATCCCCAAAAGCGAAGCGAGTGCCTTCGACATTCATGGCACACCATTTGCTTTAGATCATGGGCCCTATAGCCCTCGGAGGAGACAAATGAAATCAATGAAAACCTTGGCGCTCGTGACCGGCCTCCTGGCCCTCAGCGGCGTCTCCCAAGCTCAATTCAGTTCGACGTGGACTGCGGTGAGCGATTACGACTTCCGCGGATACAGCCAGAGCGCGAAGAACCCGGCGCTGCAGGCCAGCGCGGACTACGCGTTCGGCGACAGCGGATTCGCGGTCGGCGCCTGGGCGTCGAACGTCGACTTCGGCAGTGGCGTCGACGGCGACATCGAGCTCGACGTCTACGGCAGCTACACGGGCAAGATCAACGACACGTTCTCGTGGATGGTCGGCTTCAACCGCTACAACTATCCGGGTTCGGACGACATCGGCGAATACAACGAGTACTACGGCGGCTTCACCGCCGGCGGCTTCATGTTCAAGCAGTGGTGGACGGACGCCCTGTTCGACGGCCCCAACAGCGCGCAATACACCGAGGCGAACTACACGCAAGCCTTCGGCGACAAGTTCTCGCTGGCGTTCCACGCCGGTTACGCCTGGGGTGATGCCTGGGAAGATCACGAGATCTTCGACTACGCCGTGCAAGGCAACTACACGGCCGGCAAGTTCACGATCTTCGCGAAGTTCACCGGAACGGATGCGAGCGGCGTGGACAAGTTCACGACGGACGAGAACAACAACGAGCCGCGCGTGCTCGTGGGTGTGATGACGACGTTCCCCTGGGGTGATTGAAAACCTGGGTGATAGACGAAGGCGATCGATCGCTTTCGCACTCGACGATTTGAGCAAATCGGAAGGGAAGGGGCCGGTCGGAAGACCGGCCTTTTTCTTTGCGGGATCCGCACCCGCGGGATCGCTCGCCGCACCCGTCGGCCGGGCGATTGACGCGCGGCCCCGGGCCTGTCATTTAGGCAGCCCCTTTTTCGGTGTCGACCCATGAAAAACCTGAGTGAAGGCTCGATCCCGGGACACGTCGCCGCGATGTCGATGCAGATGTTCGTCGGCATGGTCGTGCAGGTGGCGTACTTCGTCACCGATCTCAAATTCGTGACGATCCTCGGAAACGACATCGCCGCCGGCTTCAGCGCGGCGGGCAATCTCTGGTTCGCGGTGCTCGCGTTGACGCAGATCCTGAACGTCGGCACCGCGGCGCTGGTGTCGCACGCGGTCGGCGCGAAGCAGCACGAGCGCGCGAACCTCGTGTTCAACCAGTCGCTGATGATGTCGGTGTTCATGGGCGCATTCGTGCTGGTCGCGCTGTACGCGGTGGCGCGGCCGTACATGCACCTGGAAGCCGCCGACGCGGTCGTGGCGCAGGCCGGCATCGACTACCTGATGGGCGTGACGCCCGGCCTCGCGCTGCAGTTCGTCACGATCTCGCTGTTCGCGACGTTGCGCGGCACCGGCATCGTGAAGCCGACGATGATCATCCAGTTCATCACGGTGGGCCTGAACATCCTGTTCGCCGCGATCCTCACGATCGGCTGGCTGACCGGCAAACCGTACGGCGCGTTCGGCGCGGGGTTGGCGACGACGCTGGCGACCGTTGCCGGCGTGATCATCAGCGCGTATTACTTCCACCGCCACGAGAAATACGTGTCGTTCCACCGCGAGCAGACGCGGCCGAACGGCGAGGTGTGGAAGCGGCTGATCCTGATCGGCCTGCCGATCGGGCTCGAGTTCTTCTTCATGTCGTTCGTGATGGGCGTCATGTACTTCGTGATCCGCCAGTTCGGCGCGGACGCGCAGGCAGGGCTCGCCGAAGGACAGGGCGCGATGCGCTTCATCATGCTGCCGGCGATGGCCGTGGCGTTCGCGGCGGCGCCGATCGCCGGTCAGAACTTCGGCGCGCGCAAGCCGGAGCGCGTGCGCGAGACGTTCCGCTGGACGGTGGGAGTGAGCATCGTGATCATGCTGGCGCTCACCGTCTTCTGCCAGTTCGGCTCGCACCTGCTGATGCACATCTTCACGCACGAGGAAGCCGTGGTCGCGATCGGTGCGACGATGCTGACGATCCTCTCGTGGAACTTCGCGGCGAACGGGATCATCTTCAGCTGCTCGTCGATGTTCCAGGGACTGGGGAACACGTGGCCGACGATCGCGTCGAGCGTGATCCGCCTGTTCATCTTCGTGGTGCCGGTGTTGTGGCTGTCGACGTTGCCGAGCTTCAGGCTGGAGGACGTGTGGTACCTGTCCGTCGGCAGCATGTTCCTGCAGGCGGTCGTGGCGTTGATCCTCGTGCGCCGCGAGTTCGCGAAGAAGTTAATGGGGACAGTCCCCGTTTCCTGGCAAAAGGGGACTGTCATCGGGGGTGGCGCGGGCGGGCAGCGACGTGATTGTCTCTCGCGCGCTCGAGACAATCACGTCGCTGCCCACCCTCAGCGGCG
>DATJTW010000097.1:0-51318 GCA_035502995.1 Steroidobacteraceae bacterium
GCATTCCTTCGCGCTCAGGCAGTTGTCGAGTACGTAGAGATCGAGCTTGTCCGTGTCGACCTTGCGCAGCGTCGCGGGCATGCGCTGCATCAGCGGCGGATTCATCACGCCCTGTTCGAGCGCGTCGCCGGTGGGCCGCACCTGCTCGAACGCGGCGACGATCTGTGCATCCGTGTAGTTCTGCTTGCGCAGCGACGCGATGATCTCGGAGTTGTCGCTGCCGATGCGCACCGCCTCGCGCAGCCACTGCAGCACGCCGGGATTGAGGGGAGCGACGTCGGAAACCGCGGTATTCATGCGCGCCGGTTTATCACGGCGGCGCGCGCCGCCGCCAGACGGCAAACACCCCTAGTCGACGAACAAGGGGCCGTTTCCGCGCACGCGGAACCATTTGGTGAGGATCACCTTGTGTCCGCGCGTCACGGGCTCGCCGGCGTGGCGCGTCAGCGGGTTGGGCGAGCCGTCCGGATGCAGGTTGTTCCAGAGCAGGGCCAGGCCGGTTTTCGGCGTCACGGTGTGGCCGACCTCGGTGAAGTGAGTGCCGCCGCCGACCATGCCCTCGTTGAGGTACACCATGAACGTCCACGTGCGATTGCCGCGCAGCTCGGCGAAGCGCAGGTATTCCTGGCTGCCGGGCATGAAGTAGTCGACGTGTGCCTTGAACTGCTGGCCCACGTCGTAACGCTGCGCCTGGATCGCTTCACCATAATCGGCGCGGATGCCGAGCGTGCGGCACACGAGATCGTCGATCGCTCGTGCCTCGGGATGATCCAGATGCGCGAGCACGCAGGTCCGGCTCGTGCGGAACGCGTTGTCGCCGTAGGCGCCGGACAGCGGCGACGGCGCGAGGTGGTCGTCGGCGAGCGCGGCCAGGCGCGCGCAATGCGCCGGCGTCAGGAATCCATCGAGCGTGTAGAGATCGAATCCCGCGACGTCCGCGCGGCGCAACGCGGCGGGCGGGTTCGTCAGCAGTGGTGGTGGTTCGAGCCGGCCGGAGGCGAGTGCGCTGTCGCGCGGTCGCAGAGCCTCGAAGGCCGCGGCGATCTCCGGCACGGGAATGCCGTTGCGGCGGAGCGCAAGCGTCGCTTCGCCGAGATCGGCGCCGTTGCGCACCTGCTCGCGCAGCCAGGATTGCCAGGAAGTCGATGCGGTGTCGGGCGCCACGCGGCGATGTTCGCATACGACACGGGCGCGCCGGTCATCGTCCCGGCGCGCCCGCGTCGTGGCCAACCCGATCGACTCTTCTCAGCCCAATTCTTTCAACTAATAGGCTTCCAGCTCACGCCCACGAAGTACCGCCGCCCCGGCCAGCCCAGCTCGGACAACCGGAACTTCTCGCCGGCATACGACAGCGACGCCTGGTCGGTGAGGTTCTTGCCTTCGACGAACACGGACAAGGTGTCGCCCTTGATGCGCCACTGTACGCGCGCATCGAGATAGTCCTCGCCGGCGCGGAACACCGGGTTGCCGCTGCGATCGGCCGCGGACACCAGCCAGTCGGTGCGCGAGTTCCACGCGACGCGCGCGTTGATCGGCCCCTTGTCGTAGTAGAGGACGAGGTTGTAGCTGTTCTTCGACAGGCCCGGGAACGGCAGCGGACTGCCGTCGAGCTGGCTGAAAAGGTTCACGTCCTTCGCTTCGCTGTACGTGTAGTTGGCGATGCCGCCGAAGCCCGATGCCCAGCCCGGCAGGAACGAGAACGGCGCCTGGATGGACGCTTCCACGCCCTGCGTCTTCGCGCCCTTGCCGTTGATCGGCATCGTGAGGTCGTACAGGCTGCCGTCACCGAACAACGGCACGTTGCGGAAGGTCGTGCGCTGCAGGATGTACGACGTGATGTCCTTGTAGAACCCGCCGATGCGCGTCTCCACCTCGTCGGTCGGATACCACGCGAACTCGAGGTCGTACGACTTGGCACGGTACGGCTTCAGCGACGGATTGCCGACGTTGCAGGTGTCGAGGATGTTGTCGGTGGACGCGCCCGGTCGCACGTCGACGACGCAGGTGCCGGTGGGAGCGAGCTCGGTGATCGGCGGGCGCGACATCACCTCGGCGTAGCCGAGACGCACGCTGAAGTTCTCCTTGATGCCGAGCTGCAGGTTCGCGCTCGGCAGCGTGTCGCTGTACGAGCGGTCGTAGTGCGTGCGCACCACGCCGACGGTCGTCGCCGTCGTCGAGCCCACCGTGCGCAGCTCCTGCTGCGTCAACGCGCCGTCGCCGGTCGTGTCCGTCTTCACCTCGCGCACGCCGACGTTGCCGCGCAGGCTCATGCCGAACAGCTCCGTGTCGATGTTGATCTTGAAGTACTCGGCCAGCACCGCCTCCTCGAGATCGTGCGCCGGCAGGCGGTCGTATTCGACGCCGTTCACCGTGACGTGCCGCAGCTCGTCGTGCGTGAAGTGCGTCGTGTCGAACACGGAGGTGAGATCCGCGAATACCGGGATGCGCCAGTCGGTCGGGATGTTGCCGCCGGCGACCGAGTAGCCGTCGTAGAACGTGCCGGGGCTGCGCGAGCTGAAGCCCAGCATGTTGTTGAACGTCGCATCGTTCCAGGTGTACGTGAGGTTGTAAGGATCGATGCCGGTGCCGGCGACCGTTGTGTTCGTGCCCGCGCCCGGCGCGCGGTTCGCCGTGAGGTTGATGTTCAGCGACGGGATGATCACCGCGCCGGCGCCGGTCGCCGGGCCGGCGTCGAGATTCACGTAGCCGCCGCCGTTCCACAGTTTCGACGTCGTCGTGCGCTTCTGGATGCCGGCTTCGAAGCCCGAGATCACCTTCCACTCGGGTTTGAAGTCGAAGTCCGCCTGCGTGTTGCGCTCGACGAGCTTGTTCTCGGACGGGCGGTACTGCAGCTGCGCCGTGTAGTAGATGGCGTCGTCGTCCATCGACGCGCCGGCCGGGAACGTGAAGCGCGGCACGCCCTGGTCGTCGAGATCGACACGCAGGCCGGTGATGCGCGCGGTGAAGTTCGCCGCGTTCGTGTCGTCGTCGCGGAAGCTGCTGACCTCGGAGGCCTGCACTTTCGCGTCCAGGTGTTCGCTCCTGAACTCGTAGCCGGCGCTCAGGTAGTCGGTCGTGTTCTTCAGATCGAAGCCGCGCGCCGACGTGCCGAACGCCGCCTGCGTACCGATCGCCGCGTTGGTGCTGTTGACCGGCGACGTCGTGTAGCCGACGACGTGGTGATCGTCGACCTGCACGTTCGCGCCGGTGGCGAGGCCGTCGTTGAGGTTCGCGCTGCTCAGCGCGACGCGCCGCACGTCGGTGAAGTCCGTGCCGAAGTTGTGGTCGTTCAGGAACTGCTCGCGCTCGGCGCGCGTGCCTTCGACCCACAGGTTGTTCTGCTCGTTGATCTTGAACTGCAACGTGAGCTGCGCCGACGTGCGCTTGTCGTCGCGCAGCCAGATGCCGTAGCGCGGGATGCGCGGGCTGTAGTCCCACCATTGCTGCCGGCACGGGCCGCGGTCGGCCGCCGGCAGCGCGTCGCAGGCGCTTTCGGTTGCGACGGCGTCGTAGGTCGGGTTGAGGCTGTCGATGGTCTTCTCGGGCGAGTCGTCCCAGTCGCCGAGGCGCACCCACTCCGTGTTGCGCAGGTAGTCCTGGCGCGTGAGCACGTGGTCGTACGTGACGTTCGCCATGATGCCGACGTGGTCGTCGAACAGCTGCGTCGCCGCGGTGACGTTGCCGCGCGGTTCCCAGCCGCCGCCGAGCGACATCTGCTCGGCGGACGCGGTCGCGGAGAGCAGGGGGCCGGCGAGCTCGAGCGGCTTGCGCAGCTCGATCTTCACGGTGCCGCCGATGCCGCCTTCGGTGATGTCCGCGGTCGAGCCCTTGATGACGTCGACCGTCTTGATCAGCTCGGACGCGAACTCGCGGAAGTCGTTCGATCGCGCGCTGCCGCCGCTGGCGCTGAGCACGCTCATGCCGTTGATCTCGACGCGGTTGAGCGCCGGCTCGACGCCGCGGATCGACACCTGCGTGCCTTCACCGAAGTCGCGCGACAGCTGCACGCCGGTCACGCGCGACAACGCTTCGCCGACGTTCTTGTCCGGGAACTGCGCGATGTCCTCGGCCACGATCGAGTCGGACACCGTGTCCGCGCTGCGTTTGCGCTCGATGGCGGACTTGAGGCTGGCGCGGGTGCCGACGACCTCGACGGTCTCGATCTCCTGCGCGGCGGAATTCTTCGGCTTGTCCTGATCGGCGGTCTGCGCGGTGGCGGTACCGATCAGGGCGGCGGGTGCCATGACGGCGACCCAATGGGCGACTGGACGCTTCGACATCTGTTGCTCCTCCCCCGAGTGCAATGTTTTGCGTGTTTTTTTCCTAATACGACCAATGTTGATCGTATTTGATCGATTATGAGCCGGAGATTGTCACCGGTGTCAATTGCAAAATCGCAGGGGAGAAATGCCGATTCCGGCATGAGAGCGCTCTCATTTCCGTACCATCCGCCCCCGCATGAGCGCCTTGGCATTGGGACTGGTGTTGCTCGCGGCACTGACACACGCGAGCTGGAATCTCTCCGCGAAGGCGGCGGCACGGTCGAAGCATTTCGTCTGGCTGTTCTCGGCCGGCTCGGTGTTGATCTACGGACCAGTGGTCGCGGCCGTCGTGTACGTCGAGCAACCGGTGTTCGAGCTGCGGCACTGGTTGTCGCTGGCCGCGACGTCGGTGCTGCACCTGGCGTATTCGTTGTCGCTGCAGTCCGGGTATCGGCACTCCGACCTGTCGGTGGTCTATCCCATCGCGCGCGGCACGGGTCCGATGCTGTCGTTCATCGCGGCCGTGTTCCTGCTGGGCGAGGCGCCGACGACGCAGGCGATCGTGGGCCTCGTGCTCATCGTCGGCGGCATCCTGTTGGTCGCGGGACTGGTCGGCGCCGCGCACCGGCGCGCGCCACTCGTCGGCGTGATGTACGGGCTGCTGACCGGCGCGTTCATCGCCGCGTACACGATCAACGACGGCTGGGCCGTGAAGATGCTGCTGATCTCGCCGTTCATCGTCGACTTCACCGGCAACTGCTTCCGCATGCTCGTGCTCGCGCCGCGCGCGTGGCGCGACCGCGAGCGGCTCGTGCTGGAGGCGCGCGTGTTCCGCAAGCCGGTGATCGTCGTCAGCGTGCTCGGTCCGCTGGGATACATCCTGGTGCTGTTCGCGATGCGGCTCGCGCCGGTCAGCCACGTGGCGCCGGCGCGGGAACTGTCGACGCTGGTGGGGGCGTGGTTCGGCTCGCGACTGCTTCGCGAGGATGCGGGCCCGTGGCGCGTGGCCGGCGCCGCGCTGATCGTCGCGGGCGTGGTGTCGCTGGTTTATTAGCCGACCGGACCGGCGTCAGCCGAGCCGGTCGGTGGCGCGCCGGCCGGTGAGCTCGGCCAGCGCGGCGCGCAGTTCGCGCACGCGCGGCGGCTTCCCCAGCAGGCGGTCGACCTGCAGCGTCGATTCGCTTTCGCCCTGCACGTGCTGGCCCCAGCCCGTCAACAGGATGATCGGCGTGCCCGGCGACATCGCGCGCACGCTGGCGACCACCTGGCGGCCGTCGACGTACGGCATGCCGAGGTCGGTGATCACGATGTCGAACAGCTTGCCGGATTTCTGCGCGTCGCGGAACGCGTCGATGCCGGCCTGGCCGCCGTTCGCGGTCGCGACCTTGTGGCCTTCGTCGGTCAGCGAGGAGCGCAACGACTCCAGCAGCGCCGGATCGTCGTCCACCAGCAGCACGCGCAGGCTGCGCGACGCGAACAGCGGTGACGGGATGCGCGAGCTGGTCGCGCCGGGCGGCGTGCCGGCGCGGAACGTCAGGCGGATCGTCGTGCCCTTGCCGGGTTTGCTGTCGATGTCGAGGCCCGCGCTGTGACGCTTGGCCATGCCGTAGACCATCGCGAGGCCGAGGCCCGTGCCGCGGTCGCCCTTCGTGGTGAAGAACGGTTCGAGGCAGCGGCGCCGCGTTTCCTCGTCCATGCCGACGCCGTTGTCCGTGACCTCGAGCATGACGCAGGGCTCGAGCGAGCCGTGCGGGCCGGTCAACGTGCCGACGCGCGTGCGGACCTCGATGGTGCCGCCGTTCGGCAGCGCGTCGACCGCGTTGAAGATGAGGTTGGTCAACGCGTCGCGGATCTCGTTCTCGGCGCCGCGGATCGACAGCAGGTCGACGGCCAGCTCCGTCTTCAGCTCGATCATCACGCCGCGCTGCTGCGCGAGGTCGCTCCAGCGCGCGCGTGTCAGGTCGATGACCTGCTGGATCAGCGGATTCAGCGCGACGTCGGCGAGCTGCAGCTCGCGCTCGCGCGGCCGGTAGAACTCGCGCATGCGGCCGACGGTCTGCGCGACGTCGTCGATGGCGCGCTGGATGGTGGTCAGGTATCCGCGCGCGCGGTCCGAGAGTTGCTCGCGCTCGAGCATCGCCTCGGTGTACAGCGCGATCGGCGAGATCGCGTTGTTGATGTCGTGCGCGATGCCGCTGGCCATCTGGCCGAGCGCGCGCAGCCGTTCCTGCTGGATCAGCGCCTGCTGCGCCTGTCGCAGCGCTTCGTTCGAATGTTCGAGCTCGCGCGTGCGCAGGTGCACGCGGTCCTCGAGCTCCGCGGTCAGCTCCTGCAGTTCGCGGTTGGTCTCGTGCAGCGTGTCGCGCGTCGTCGTCAGCTCGCGGTTGCGGTGGATCGCCGCCTCGTAGGTCGACAGCAGCAGGTTCAGGATCTGCAGCCGGTCGGCGGTGATGAAGTGCCGCTGGCCACCGAACACGATCTCCAGACCCATGCCGGGCTGGTCGTTGCGGCGCGCGTGGCTGTTCGCGAGCACGAACTGGATGCGCGTGATCAGCTGGCCGGCGTCGTAGGGCTTCAGCACGAAATTGTCGGCGCGGCACTCGAGGCCGCGGATCACGTCCTGCGGATCCGACAGCGTCGTCACGAGGATCACCGGCACGTCCGACAGCTTCGGATCGGACTTGATGCGCTGGCAGAGCTGGTAGCCGTCCATCTCCGGCATGACGACGTCGCTGATGACGAGGTGCGGCTTCTGCCGGTGCGCCATGTCGAGCGCGAGCTTGCCGTTCGCGGCGCTGGTCACCTTGAAGCCCTGCTGCTCGAGGATGTGCGTGAGGCGCTGCGCCTGCGTCGCGCTGTCCTCGGCGATCAGCACGCGCTCCGGGGCTTCCTTCGGGTCCGAGATGCTCATGATTCGACGCCTCCTGCGAGCGGGACCGGGCGCGCGATCTCCGTGATCAGGGCGCCCGCGATTCGATCGGCCGGCAATACGTGGACGGCGGCGCCGAGCTTGATCGCTTCGCCGGGCATGCCGTGCACGACCGAGGTCTCGCGGTCCTGCGCCAGCGTCAGCGAGCCGCGATCGCGCATCAGTTTCAGCTCGGCCGCGCCGTCGTTGCCCATGCCGGTCAGCAACACGCCGACCGCGTTCGGCCCCCAGTCGTTCGCCAGCGTGCGGAACAACCAGGCCACCGATGGGCGCAAGCCGTTCTGCGGCGCCTCGCGCGCCAGCAGCATGCGGCCCGACGAGCTCACGCCGAGATGGAAATCGTCGGGCGCGATGTACGCGTGACCCTGGATGGGGATCGCGCCGTGCGCCGCGATGTGCACGTGCAGCCCGGTCGTCTGATTCAGCCACTCGACCATGCCCGGCAGGAAGCCGCGCGCGATGTGCTGGACGATCAACAGCGGCGCGCCGAAGTCGCGCGGCAGTGCCGACAGGATGGTCTGCAGCACCGGCGGTCCGCCGGTGGACGCGCCGATGCCGACGATGCGCGGCAGGTTGGTGCGGGGCTCGACGGGTGCGGGCACGGCGATGCGTGGCCGTGTCCCGGCGCGAGGTTTCGCCCAGCGACGCACCACCTTGACCTCGGCCATGAGGACGATCGTCTGACGCAGGTTCTCCGAGCGCGACTCGAACTCGGCATCACCCGGACCGACCGGCTTCTCGACGCAGGCGACCGCGCCGGCCTCCATCGAGCGGAACGCGACCGCGAGTTCCTGCGGATCCGCGGTGGCGGTGCAGATGACGATCGGCAGCGGGTTCGTCTCCATGATCTGCCGCGTCGCTTCGAAGCCGTCGAGCTTCGGCATGTGGATGTCCATCAGCACGACGTCGGGCCGCGGCGGGCCGGCGGCGAGGAAGTCGATGGCGCCCTGGCCGTCGGCGGCGGTGCCGACGACTTCGATGCGCGGGTCGCGCTGCATGACGTGCGTCAGCAGCATCCGGACGCTGGGCGAATCGTCGACGATCAGCACGCGGATGCGGTTCATGCGAGCCTTTGCAGAGCTTCGAGCAGGTTGCTCTGGTCGAGATTGCTCTTGACCAGATAGGCGTTGGCGCCGACCTCGATGCCGCGTTCGCGGTCCTCGCGCGAGGCGAGCGCGGTGACCAGCACGACGGGCAATTCGCGCAGCGCGGCGTCCGCGCGCACGCGCGAAGTCAGATCGAACCCGTTCAGCCGCGGCATCTCGACGTCGGACACGAGCACGTCGAACTGGCCGCTGCGCAGCTGCGTGAACGCGTCGATGCCGTCGACCGCGGTCTTCACGTCGTAGCCGGCGGATTCGAGGATGCCTTTCAGCAGCATGCGCGACGTGATCGAATCCTCCGCGACCAGCACGCGCTTCGCGGTGGATGGCGACGTGGCCGGCGCGGTCTGCGTCGCGCGCGGCACCAGTCGCAGCGCCGGCGCGCGCCGCGCCGAACGCAGCAGGTCGGTCACGCTGAGGATGGGCGCGACGGCGCCGTCGCCGAGCACGGTCGCGCCGGCGATGTTGCGCACGCGGACCAGCGGCTTCGTCAGCCGTTTCACCAGCACCTCGCGTTCGTCGATCACGGCGTCGACCGCGAAGGCGATGCGATCGGCGCCGGTGCCGAGGATGAGCGCCGGGGTGCTGTCGGTGCGCACCGCCGGCGCGGGCGGCAGGTCGAGCACCTGGGCGAGACTCGCCAGCGCCAGCGCGCGGCCGTTGTGCGACAGCGTTTCGCGGCCCTCGACCGTGCGCACGTCGGCGGAGCGGAACCGCGTCACGCGTTCGACCTGCGCGGTCGGCACGACGAACGTGCGGCGCGCGGCTTCGACCAGCACGCCGCGGAACGTCGCGAGCGTCAGCGGCAACGTCATGTGCAGCGTGGTGCCGACGCCGGGCGTGCTGTCGAGACCGAGCCGGCCGCCCAGCTTTTCGGTCTTCTCGCGCACGATGGCCAGGCCGAGGCCGCGCCCCGAGACCTGCGTGATCATCGCGCTGGTAGATAGATCCGTCTCGAAGACGAGCGCGAGCACCGCGGCGTCGTCGAGCTGCGCTGCGGCTTCGGGTGTGAGCAGTCCGCGCGCCACGGCCTGCGCCTTCACGGCGGCGCGGTCGATGCCTGCGCCGTCGTCGCTGACGGAGAACTCGACGTGGCTGCCGTTCACGGGCGTCACCGCGAGCGTGATCGTCGCGCGCGGCGGCTTGCCGGCGCGCCGCCGCGTCTCGGGATCCTCGAGGCCGTGATCGATCGCGTTGCGCAGCACGTGCACCAGCGGATCCTTCATCTCCTCGAGGATGCGCTTGTCGACCTGCACGTCCTCGCCGCGGATCACCAGCTCCGCGTCCTTGCCGAGCTCGCGCGTCAGGTCGCGCGCGAGCTTGGGGAATCCGGCGGTCAACGTCGCGACCGGCAGCATCAGCAATTTCTTCGAGTTCGCGAGCAGGTCGTCGACCAGCTTGCCGACCGCGAGCCGGTCCTGCTCGGCGCCGCGGCGCAGGTGCATGACACGGCTCTCCAGCGCGCGCAGCCACTCGTGGTTCCACTCGAGGAATTCCGCCAGCGCGCCGCCACCGCGGCGCAGGGCGCGCACCTCGGCCTGCACGTGCGACCATTCCTGCCGCCAGTCGTCGAACGTCTCGCTCAATGCATCGAGCTCGGCGGCGCGTTGCGCCCCGGCGATCTTCGCGCTCAGCAGTTCTTCGGCTTCGAGCAGGCGGTCGTCGAGCGCGCGCACCGCGACGCGCACGGTTTCCGGATCCGCGGAGACGACGACCGGTGCGGGCGGCGTCGCGCTGCGCGCCGGCGAGAGCGGCGCTGCTGCGGGTGTCGGCGCCGGTGGCGCGGCGCGGGCCGCGGGTCCGTTGATGGCCTCGGCCATGCGGTCGTGCGCGAGATGCGCGGCGTCGAGCGACGAGGTCGTCAACGTCGCGAGGTCGCGCTTCCACAGCGCGAACAGGCTCTCGAGCGACTGGCACAACGTCTCGATCTCGTTGAAGTCGACGGCGCGCGCCGCGCCCTTGAGGCTGTGCGCGGCGCGGAACACCGTCTCGACGATCGCGGGGCGGTCGCCGGCGTCACCGCTCTTCTCGAGCGACACCAGTCCGCTGGCGATCGCCTGCAGGTGTTCGGCCGCCTCGACGCGGAACGTCGCACGCAGCTGCCGCAGGAATTCTTCGTCGCCGGGACTCATGTCACACCGTGTAGTTGTCCACCAGCGACTTCAGCTTGAGGCCGAGCGCACCCAGGTCGCGGGCCGACACCTCGAGCTGCCGCGCGCTCGCGACGTTCTGCGTGCTCGCCTGCTTGATGCTCTCCATCGCACCGGCCACCTGGTCCATGCCGACGAGCTGCTGCTGGCTGGTCGCCGCGATCTGCGTCGCGGCCTGCGCCGCTTCGGTGACGCTGCCGGCCAGCGCCGCGATCGATTCGCCCGCGGCCTCGGTCTGCCGGTGGCCGATCTCGACGGCCTTGCTGCCCTGTTCGGTGGCCATCACCGCGGCGGTCGTCGCCTTCTGGATGTCGGTCAGCAGCGAGCGCACGCGGTCGGTCGCGGCGCGCGATTGTTCGGCGAGGCTCTTCACCTCCTGCGCGACGACGCCAAAACCCTTGCCCTGTTCGCCGGCCTTCGCGGCCTCGATCGCGGCGTTGACCGCCAGCAGGTTGGATTGCGCTGCCAGGTCCTCGACGCTGGCGATGATCTGCCCCACGGCCTGTGTCTGTTCGGAGAGCCGCATCATGCTTTCGCCGATCGACTCCATCTGCGTGCGGATGCGCGCCATGCCGGCCAGGCTCTCCTCGGTGGACTTGCGGCCGCTGGCGCTGATCTGCAGGGTCTTCTGCGCGGTCTCGGAGACGGCGCGCGCTTTCAGGCTCGCGAGCTGCGCGGTCTGCCGGATCTCCTCGACCGTCGTCGTCGTCTGGCTGACCGCGGCCGCCGATTCGCTGGCGCCGGAGGCGAGCTGCGCCGTCGAGGCGACGATCTCGCTGGCCGCCGAGCCGAGCACCGTCGCGCCTTCGACCAGTCCGCTGATCTGGCGGCGCAGGTTCTCGATCATCTTCACCAGCGCGTGGCCGACGACGTCCTCGGGTCCCTGCGGCGTGAACGTCACCTTGAGATCGCCGGCCGCGATCTGTTCGGCGACGCCGCTGACGGTGCGCAGCGAGGTCGTCATCTTCTGGAAGGCGCGCGCCAGCACGCCGACCTCGTCGGGCCGGTCGCCGACGTCGATGGTCGTCGAGAGATCACCGACGGTGATGCGCTCGGCCGCACCGGTGAGCTGACGCATGGGTCCCGCGACGTTGCGCGTGATGAGGATGCCGAGCAGCGACGACAGGATGATCGCGAACAACGTGCCGAGCAGCACGGTCAACTGCGCGGCATTGGACGCGTCGGCCGCCATCGCCGCGCGTTCGGTCAACAGCGACTCTTCTTCATGGCGCATCGTTTCGACCAGCTCGCGGATCTGGTCCATGGTGCGCTTGCCGGTGCCCGCGGCGATGACCTGCTGCGCGGCCGCGAAGTCCTGCTTGCGGCGCGTGTCGATCGCGTTCTGCATGTGCCCGGCCTTCTCGCCGATCAACGCGCCGAGGTTGTCGGCGCGTGCGGACTGGCGCGGGTTGTCCTCGACGAGCTTCGACAGCATCCGGTGTTGATCCGTCGCCTGTGCGATGCCCGAGGAATGTGTCACGAGATGCGACTCGTCACCCGTGATCACGTAGCCGCGCGAGCTGGTTTCCGCCTGCTGGACGCCGGCATACACGCGCGCGAGCGTCGCGATGACCTCGTGCGTGTGCGCGACCCAGCGCGAATCCTCGACCGTGCGCTGCACGTTGCGCCACGACACGAACCCGACGATGACGAAGATCAGCAGCGTGATGCCGAATCCCGCGCTGATCTTGGTGCCGACGTTCCATTTCATATCCATTCCTCTCCCATCGACGAAGGACTCAGGCCTCGGCCTCGTCGCGCACGACGATCGCCGGATCGGCCAGGATGCGGTCGAGATCGAGCACGACGAGCCGTCGTTCGTTCACGCCCAGCAGGTATTGCGCGCCGATGCCGGTCAACGTCGGCAAGGTCGCCGCCAGGCCGGCGCGCGGTTCGCGCGTCACGCCGGTGACGGTGTCGGCCAGCAGCCCGAGCTCGAGGTCGGCGCCGCGCACGACGATGATCCGGTGCAGGTCGCCGAGACCCTGCTCGGGCAGCGCGAAGAATTTCTTGAGGTCGAACACGGGCAGGATGTGGCCGCGCAGGTTGACGATGCCGCGCACGAACTCGGGCGTGCCGGGCAACGGCGTGAGGTCGCGCAGCACGTGCACCTCGACCACGTGCCGCGTTTCGACGGCATAGGTTTCGTCGGCCAGCCTGAATTCGAGCAGTTCGAGATCGTCCAGCGACGCGCCGTCGGTCGCGGTGGCGCGGGCGAGGCGGCGCGCGCGTTCGCGCAGAATGTCGGCCGCGGATGCGCTCACGTATCCGCCCCGCGCAGCAGCGCCTCGGTGATCTCGCGCAGGCGGCCGACGTTCATGCCTTCGGACGCCGGCACGATCTCGGCGGCATCGTGGCCGCGCAGCAGCCGCGCCGCGTTCGAGAAGTGGCGCCGCGCCTCGTCCGGACGCGCCTCGGCGCGCGCGAGGTTGCCCATCGAGAAGTGCGCGATCGCCAAGTCGGGTTGTAGATAGAGCGCGCGCTGCAGCGCGGCCCTTGCTTCGGTGCGGTGTCCGAGCTCCTGAAGCACCATCGCGACGAGATGATGGGCCGCGGCGTCGAGCTTGTCCGTCGCGCACCACAACTCGCCGGCGGCCAGCGCTTCCGCGAGGCGTCCCTGGTTGGCGAGCGCATGCGCCAGCGCGGCGAGCAGCCGCGGATCGCCGTCGGAGGACTCGGCCAGCGCGGCCTGCAGCCGGTCGATCGCGTCCCCGTAGTCACCGCGCTGGTGGCTGGCCTCGGCGTCGGCGAGTGCGGCGGCGACGGCATCGTGGCGCGCGATCGTCGGCGTCACGGATTCGGTCAGGATGCGGGCGACGTCGGCCGCGGGCAGCGGTTCCGGCGGGTCTGGAAGCGCCAGCGCGACGGCTGGCTCGATCGGCGTCGCGGGCCGTGGCGGGACGGGCGCGGCATCGCCGGCGCCGCGTTTGCGGTAGAGGATCGTGCCGGGGAAGTTGACCGGTGCGAAACCCGTGAACAGCGCCTGCGAACATTCGCTCGGGCTCACGATCAGCCAGCCTTCGTCGGCCAGGCAGCGATGCAACCGGGCGATCAGTGCGCGCGCATGTGCCGGCGTGAAATACATGAGCAGGTTGCGGCACAGGATCAGGTCGATCGCGTTGGTGTCGGTCGCGAGCGAGGGGAAGTCGGCGCCGGCGAGATTCAGCTCGGCGAACGTCACGAGCTCGCGCAACTCGCGACGTACGCGGTACTGCTTCGCGCCGACCGGCTCGAACCAGCGCGCGCGGAAGTCGGGCGCGGATTCGCGGAACGACCAGTCGCTGTAGACGCCGCTCTCGGCGCGGTGCAGCGCCTTCGGGTTGATGTCGGTGGCGAGGATGCTGATCTTCCAGTCGCGCCAGTCGGGGATCAGCTGCTGCAGGAGGATCGCCAGCGAATACGCTTCTTCGCCCGTGCTGCAGGCCGCGCTCCACAGGCGCAGGCGCTTCGACGTCTCGCGGCGCCGGTGGATCAGCGGCGGCAGCACCTCCGTCGCCATCGCGTTGAAGCTCGGCCGCTCGCGGAAGAAATAGGTCTCTCCGATCGTGACGTGCGCGGCGAGCTTGCGCAGGTCCTCGCCGCTCAACTCGGCGCGCACCAGCCAGCGGGCGCAGTCGATGGCGTCGGCGTGACCGAAGTCGCCGGCGGCGGATTCGAGCGCGCGCACGAGATCGCCGTGGCGCTCCGGCGGGAAATTGAGACCGATGCGCTCGGAAATCAGCGTGCCGAGCTGCGACCACAGCGGCGCGGGCAGGACCTCAGCGCCCACGGCGGTGCCTCGCGTCGCGCAGGGCCGCGTCCAGCTCGCGGGCCTCCTCGTCGGACAGGAACCGCTCGAGGTCGTGGATGAGCACGAGGCCGTCCGGGCCGGACATGATGCCGCGGATGTGGGCGAGTCCCGGCGCCAGCGCCGCGCCGGGCACGGGTGTGCCGGGATCGTCGGCCAGGCCCAGCGCGGTGTCGACGGCCAGCACGACGCGGCGCCGCCCGGTCCGCGCGATGACGAACTGGTCCGCGGGCCGGATCCCGCGGTCGGCGAGGGCGAGGCGGCGCCGCACGCTGAACACGGGCAGAATGTCGCCCGCCACGTCGAGCGCACCGAGCACCACGTCCGGCGCCTTCGGCAACGGCGTGACTTCGGCGGCGCGCACCACGCGTTCGACGGCGGCGAGCGGCAGGGCGAAACGTCCGGCGTCGAGCGCGAACAGCACCCAGCGCGCGTGGTCGCGACCGAGCTCCGCCGCGTTCATGCGTGGCGGTCCTCGTGAAGGTTGTTAGATCGCCTCTCGGCTTCGCGCATGCCGGTCCCTGGGATTCCTTTGCGGGTGACGAGCATGCGCAACGGTAGTAGTTTGATAGGTATTTGGCACTAGGGACTTCCCCCATGGGGCAGGGCACATGCGTAACGACATCGATTTCATGCGCCTCGCGCTCGACGCGGCGCGCGGCGCGGAGGCGGCGGGCGAAGTGCCCGTGGGCGCCGTGCTGGTGCGCGGCGACGTCGTGCTCGCCGTCGGTGCCAACCGTCCCATCGCCGGACACGATCCGACCGCGCACGCGGAGATCGAGGCCCTGCGCGCCGGCGGACGCGCGCTCGGCTCCTACCGGCTGACCGGCACCACGCTGTACGTGACGCTCGAGCCGTGTGTCATGTGCGCGTCGGCGATCATCCACGCACGCGTGTCACGGCTCGTGTTCGCTGCCTGGGATCCGAAGGCCGGTGCCGCCGGTAGCATCACGAACGTGTTCGCGTTGCCGGCCAATCACCGCGTCGACGTGTTCGGCGGCGTGTTGATGGACGAGAGCGCGCGCCTGCTGAGCGGGTTCTTCGCCGCGCGGCGGGAGTCCGCGCCGGGCGGCACGACGTAGGAAATCGCGGCGTCGCGCGTCATCCGTTCGGGGTGGGAGAAACCCGCGGCGTTGTGTTAGCGTCCGGCAGCTTCCGACACCGGAGAAATCCATGATTCGCCCGCTCATCGTCATCGCGCTGGGTTCGATTGCCGGCGCCGCGCTCGCCGCTCCCGTCAAGTACACCGTCGACGGCGACCACACCTTCCCGAGCTTCGAAGCCGATCACTTCGGCGGCATGTCGGTGTGGCGCGGCAAGTTCACGAAGACCAGCGGCACCGTGCTGCTCGATCGCGAAGGCAAGACCGGCACCGTCGAGGTGACCATCGACGCCGCGTCGATCGACACCGGCAACCCCAAGCTGAACGACCACCTCAAGTCGAAGGAATTCTTCGGCGTCGAGGAATTCCCGACCGCCACGTACAAGGGCAAGCTGGTCGACTTCAAGGACGGCGCGCCGACCGCCGTGAAGGGCGACCTGACGCTGCACGGCGTGACGAAGCCGGTGACGTTGACCATCAAGTCCTTCAAGTGCATGCCGCACCCGATGAAGAAGACCGAGTTCTGCGGCGCCGACGTGACGGCCGACATCAACCGCAAGGACTTCGGCATCGCGTGGGGCGAGAGCTTCGGTTTCCGGATGGAAACCAAGCTCGCGATCCAGATCGAAGCGAACGTCTCGAAATAACGAACGGAACGAGGGGGCGGGGATGCGTCAGGTAGTTAGCGCGCTGGCCATGCTGGCGCTGGGTTCGATGGGCGCGGCCGCGGCCGCCGACAAGGGCACGCCGCTGTTCGACGGCAAGTCACTGGCCGGCTGGAAACAGCTCGGCGGCAATGCCGATTACGCCGTGGTCAACGGCACTATTGTCGGCACCTCGAAACCCGACAAGGTGAACAGCTTCCTCGTCACCGAGCAGAGCTACCGGGATTTCATCCTCGACTTCGACGTGCGCCAGGACGTGGGCCCGACGAACTCGGGCGTGCAGTTCCGCAGCCTGAGCACGCCGGACTTCGAGAACGGTCGCGTGCACGGCTACCAGGCCGACATCGATCCGTCCGACAAGGCCTGGAGCGGCGGCATCTACGAAGAGGCGCAGCGCGGCTGGTTCTACACCGGCGACATGAACCCGGCCTCGAAGCCGCTGTACAAGTTCGGCGAGTGGAACCACTTCCGCATCGAGATGATCGGCAAGCGCATGCGCGTGTGGATCAACGAGAAGCCGTCGTCGGACGTCATCGATGACGGCCACGACCAGGGCTTCATCGGTCTGCAGGTGCACTCGATCAGCACGGCCGAGGAGGCCGGCCGCACCACGACGTGGAAGAACCTCGTCGTGCAGACGAAGGACCTGAAGCGCGCGCCGCCGATGGGCATCCTCATCCGCAACAACCTGCCCAACGATCTCGACCCCGAGGAAAAGGCGCAGGGCTGGCGGCTGCTGTGGGACGGCAAGACCGGCAAGGGCTGGCGCGGCGCGGACTCGGCGGCGTTCCCGGCCAAGGGCTGGAGCCTCGCGAACGGCGAACTCGCGGTCGTCTCCAAAGGCGGCGGCGGCGACATCATGACCGACGAGGAATTCGGCGCGTTCGAGCTGCAGATGGAGTTCAAGGTCAGCGCCGGCGCGAACAGCGGCATCTTCTATTACCTGACGTCGCCGCACGATCCGGCCAGCGGCGCACCGCTCGGCCTCGAGTACCAGATCCTCGACGACGAACGGCACCCGGACGCGAAGCTCGGCATCAACGGCAACCGCACGCTGGCGTCGCTGTACGACATCTATCCGCGCGGCACCGTGCGCACGAACGTAGGCATCAAGCCGGTGGTCGACGCGTGGCAGCACGCGCGTATCGTCGCGCTGGCCGACGGCAGCGTGGAGCACTGGCTGAACGGCACGAAGGTGCTGGAGTACAACCGCAAGTCGGACGACTACAAGGCGCACGTCGCGACCAGCAAGTTCAAGGGCACACCGGGTTTCGGCGAAGCCGCGAAGGGTCGCATCCTGCTGCAGGACCACGGCGACGCCGTGGCTTATCGCAGCATCAAGATCCGGCCGCTCTAGTCGGTCGACTCCTGGACGACGACGGCATCGGGCAGCCGCGTCTCCAGGATCGCGGCGAACTGCGAGACCCGTTCGACGAACTGCAGCGTTTCGCGCCCGTTGGCATAGCCGTGTTTCACACGGCCGTGCCAGGCCGGGTCGGACAGGCGCACGAGGTTGTTGCGCACGTCCGACCAGCGGTCCGGATTCTTCTTGCGCATCTGCGTGATGACGCGCGCGTCCTCGAGATGCCCGATGCCGATGTTGTACGCGGCGATGGCCAGCCAGGTGCGGTCCGGGTCCGTGATCCGCTTCGGGATGCGCTCTTTCATATAGGCGAGGTAGCGCGCGCCGCCGAGGATGTTCTCGTCGGGCGAAAAGACGTTGCCGACGCCCATCTTCCGGGCCGTCTGCGGCATCAGCATCATCACGCCCTGCGCGCCGCGCGGTGAGACGGCCGCCGGCCGCCAGCGGGACTCCTGGTAACCGAGGGCGGCGAGGGTGTGCCAGTCCAGACCTGTGTCGCGGGCGGCGGATTCGAAGGGCGCCCGCAGGGTCGGGAGGCGGGTTTCGATGTGGCCGTGGAAATCCGCGGCCAGGCGACGCGGCAGCCGGGCGCGCTGATTCGGCGGTCGGGAGGCCGGCGCATCGGGGCCATCCGAGGTCCCCGGCGTCGCGCCCGCGGCGGGAAGCGCCATTCCGAGGGCGGCCATCGCCAGCCCCACGAACCCGCGCCTGCCCAGGTTGTTTCGCCCCTTGGCTTTGCTCATCGCTCGGCTAGAATACGCGCCCCGCGAAGGGCGGCCCTAATTTCGAGTCCTGCAGACGAAGCAGGAGGGCGCCCGGAGTTCTCAGCGCGGAGAGGTACCGAAGTGGTCATAACGGCGCCGACTCGAAATCGGATGGTCGGGTAATTCCGGCACGTGAGTTCGAATCTCACCCTCTCCGCCATTCGCTGCTACTCCTTACGACATCGCGAGGGTGAGATTCGAACTCACGCGCAGCGCTCCCGCGCCGCGAGCAATCTCGCCCTCGGGACGTTATCGCTTACTCTCGCCGGACTGTCTCTTCTCCTGGCCTGAAACTAGGACGGACTCCCCAATTTTCGCTTCGACAATAAATTCCACCCCCGTCGGCACGCTCCATCTGCTCGCCACGGATACCGCGCTGCTCGCCATCGTCTGGCGCCGCGAGTCCACGCCGCAGCTGTCCTTCGCCACCGCGCTCGACGAGCCCGACCATCCCATCCTGCGCGCGACGACGCGCCAGCTCGGGGAATACTTCGCGCGCGAACGCACGCGCTTCGAACTACCGCTCGAATTCCGCGGCACGGATTTCCAGCGCCAGGTCTGGGCCGCGTTGCTGACGATCCCGTTCGGCGAAACGCGTTCGTATTCCGACATCGCGCGCGCGCTCGGCAAACCCGCCGCGGTGCGCGCCGTGGGCGCCGCGAATGGTCGCAATCCAATGTCGATCGTCGCGCCGTGCCATCGCGTGATCGGCATGAGCGGCGCGCTGACGGGGTTCGGCGGCGGGCTCGAGGCCAAGGCCTGGCTGCTCGCGCACGAGGCGCCGCAGCGCGACCTGCTGGCCGCGAGCTGAGCGACTAGTTCGACGGCAGCGATCGCAATCGCTGCTCGAGGAAGCGTCGCTCGCGCGCGTTCGTGCAACGCGCGATCGCGTGCTGGTACGCCTCGGCCGCTTCCGCGAATCGGTCCAGCCGCCGCAGCAGGTCCGCGCGCACGGCGTGGAACAGGTGGTACGTGCCGAGATCCAGCGCGTCGACCGCGACCAGCGCCGCGGCGGGGCCGTCGATCTCGGCGGCGACGATGGCGCGATTCAGCGCGATCACCGGGTTCGGACCGATCACCAGCAGCTGGTCGTACAACGCGAGAATCTGCGGCCAGTCCGTATCCGCGGCGTCGGTGACGTCGCTGTGCACGGCGTTGATGGCGGCCTGCAACTGGTACGGTCCCGGCTGGTTGCGCGCCAGGCAGCCGCGCAGCAACGCGCGGGCCTCGTCTAGCCGCGCGCCGTCCCAGCGCGTGCGGTCCTGCGCCGCGAGGCGCACGACGTCGCCGTCCGCGTCGGTGCGCGCGTCGCGCCTCGCATCGACGAACAACATCAGCGCCAGCAGGCCGGCGACCTCGGGTTCGTCGGGCAGCAACGCGAACAGGCCGCGGCCGAGGCGGATGGCTTCGGCACACAGCTCGGCGCGGATCAGTTCGTCGCCAGCCGCCGCGCTGTAGCCTTCGTTGAACACGAGGTAGATCACGGCGAGCACCGACCCGAGCCGCGCCGGCAGCTCCGTCGTGTCGGGCACGCGGTACGGGATGCCGGCCGCGCGGATCTTCGCCTTGGCGCGCGACAGCCGCTGCGCCAGCGTCGGTTCCGGCACCAGGAAGGCGCGCGCGATCTCCGCGGTGGTGAGGCCGGCGATCAGGCGCAGCGTCAGCGCGAGCTGCGCCTCGGGCGCGAGCGCCGGATGGCAGCACGTGAACATGAGACGAAGTTGGTCGTCCTGCACGTCTTCCTCCGGCGGCGGATCGCTCTCCAGCAGCCGCATCGCCGCTTCCTCGCGATCGCCGCGCGAGACCTCGCGACGCAGCCGGTCGATCGCGCGGTTGCGCGCGGTGGTGATGATCCAGCCGGCCGGCGCCGGTGGCACGCCATCGCGCGGCCAGCGTTCGAGCGCGGTCGCAAACGCGTCCTGCACGGCTTCCTCGGCCAGCGACAGGTCGCCGAGCGAGCGCGTCAGCACGGCGACGGCGCGCCCGTATTCCTGGCGGAAGATCCGCGCGACGTCGCTCACGCGTCTAACTAGTGGCTTTCGAAGAACGGCCGCACTTCGATCGGCGTCGTCGTGGCGCGCGACAACTTGCGCGCCCACGCCAGCGCCGCGTCGAGATCCGCTGCCTTCAGGATGGTGATGCCGCCGATCTGCTCCTTGCTCTCGATGAACGGACCGTCCGTCGTGACGACCTCGCCGCCGGCGTTGCGCACGACGGTCGCCGTGTTCGGCGGATGCAGGCCACCGCTAAACAGCCACGCGCCCGCGTCCTGCATCTCCTTCTGGACCGCGTGCACGTCCTGCATGATCTTGCGCAGCGCTTCCGGCGGTGGCTGCACGCCGCTGGCCGGGTAACACACCGATAACAAGTACTGCTTCATCCCGTTTCTCCTCTGTGATGGTCCAGAAACGAACGGCGCGCGGCGTTTTCGACAGGGGTCCTACCCCGTGTCGGTTTTCGACTATCGGGACTGCACGCTTCGCGAACTTATGCGCGGATCGGCCGGCGCGCTAGCGTGAATGCGGACGAATTCCCCACACGCATTCTCACGAGGAAGACAGTCATGCCAAATCGCGGACAGGACCAGGGACAGGGCCAGGGTCAGGGTCAGGGTCAAGGCTCGAAACGGCGGAACCCGAAAGCCGGCACGTTCTCACCGGACGACGACGAGACGGCCGCCAGCGAAGAAACGCTGCGCCAGGACGCGCAGGCGGATTTGGAGGCGAATCCCGCCGAGGACGCCGACGATGCCGAGGACGAAGGAGAGGAGAACGGGAAGGAAGATCGGGATCGTCACTAGATCGATCCGCAACGGAACGATCGTCCCGAGGCGCTGACGCGCCGGCGGTCAGGCCGCGTCGATGGCGGAGTCGTCGCCGTCGCGCGCGGCCTGGTCGTAGTGCTGCGCGAACGTCTCGACGAAGATGTGCGGCAGCGTGTTCGGCGCCGTCTCGCACAGGCTGCGATAGAACTCGGCGTACAGCTCCCAGTTGCCCAGCGTCTTGCGGCGCGGGCTGCGATCGAATCGCGCCGACAGCTCGCGCGGATCGAGGCGGCTGACGAAATCGGTGAACGCCGTCTGCATGGCGTCGCTCATCGCGGTGTCGTGTTTGCGCGCGCCGGCGAACGACTCGCGCAGGAACTGCACGGCATCGAAGCGGCGGCTGTCGTGCGCCTTCAGCAGCTCCTGGATCAGCTCCTCGATGCTCTGGCGTTCGAGCGACGGCGCGAAGTCGCTGGGTTCCTTCTGATAGGTCACGCGCAGCGAATTGCGCTGCGCCTGTTGCGAGCGATTGCTTTCCTTCAGGCCGGACAGGCATTCGCGCAGCAGCTGGCCGGCGAGATGCAGCATGCGCGCATGCGCTTCGACCGGCAGCGTTTCGATGCCGATGCCGGCGCCACGGCAGAACGCCTGCAGGCCGGGTGTGTTGTCCGGCGCGGGCGCGGCCGGGGCTGGCGGCGGGACGGGTTGCTGAATCGCGCGGTGGGTTTTTTCCGTGGCGCGAGCGAGTCGGGCGATGCGTCGCGCGACGGCTTCCGAGGTGACGTCGAGCTCGGGCGAGGTCGGCGGTTCGTCGCTCAACGTGCCGCCGGACTGCAACGCGCGAGTCCGCGACGAGACCGCCTGGCCGAACGCGTTGACGGGTTTCAATTCATCGCTGGACAGGTCGCTGCTCGCCTCGAGCAGGTTTTCGAGACGCAGGCTCGCGCCGAGATCGGACGGTGCCGGTTTGCGGCGGCGGGTGCTGGTCGAACCGGTGGAGTAGAGGGCGCTGTCGTCGAGCGTGAAGTCGGTGGCCGAATCGATCTGCACCTGCACGTGGTACTCGCCGATGCGCAGGATGTCGCCGGTCTTCAGCTCGTGGGGATTCTGGCCGCCGAGCGGCTTCTCGTTGTCGTTGACGTAGGTGCCGTTGCTGCTCGTGTCCTGCAGCATCCAGCGGCCCTTGTGGAAGACGATGCGCGCATGGCGGCCGGAGACGTAGCGCATGTCATCGGGCAACACCCAGTCGTTCTCGGCGGAACGGCCGATGCTGCCGCCCGAAACACCGAAGACGAACGTGCTCTTGTCGCCCATCCGAGAGCGATGTTCACTGATGACGCGCAACCTGAGCGCCATGCCTTGCGTACCCTCTGGGCCCTAGCTTCCCGCAGCCCATGCGTGTATGAAGGGGCAGCTTAAGGCTCCCCTAATCGTCTCGATGGCATCCAGTCACATTTTCAAGATTATGTTCGTGAACCAGGGCAAGGTTTACGAGGTTTATGCCCGCAAGGTGAGCCAGGGTCGCTTGTTCGGGTTCATCGAAGTCGAAGAGCTCGTGTTCGGCGAGCGGACGACGGTGGTGCTGGATCCCGGGGAAGAGCGGATCAAGTCCGAGTTCACCGGCGTCAAGTGCACGATGCTGCCGATGCACAGCATCCTGCGCATCGACGAAGTGAAGAAGCAGGGCACGGCGAAGATCAGTGCGCTCGAGGGCGGGGGCAACGTCGCGCAGTTCCCGATGTCGATGTATCCGGCGAACGAACCCGGAAAGAAATAGGCGCCACTCCGTCGCTGAAATGGGGACATTCCTGATTTCTCAGGAAACCGGGACAGGCCTCGCCCGCGACCCGACGATTCCCGACCGCAGCGAACGAGGCCTGTCCCGGATTCCTAGGAAATCAGGAATGTCCCCAGTACAATCCGCGGCCTCCCATGCTTCAGCTCGCCGGCGCCCTCGCAGTCTCCGATTTCCGCATCGCCAAACTGCGCCCCGCGCTCGACGCCCGGCACCCGGGTCTCGGCGCCATCACCGCCCGCTACGTCCATTTCGTCGATACCGCTCGCGCGCTGACATCATCTGAAGCCGCGTTGCTCGAGCGGCTGCTCACGTACGGCCCGCGCGATCCGGCGAACGCGCCGAAGATCGCCGGCGCCGAGATCGTCGTCGTGCCGCGCTTCGGCACGATCTCGCCGTGGTCCAGCAAGGCCACCGATATCGCGCACGTCTGCGGTCTCGAGGCCGTGCGCCGCATCGAGCGCGGCATCGTCTGGACGCTCGCCACGCCGAAACCGCTCGATACCGACGCGTTGCGCGCGCTGGCCGCGCCGCTGTTCGACCGCATGACCGAGACCGTGCTGCTCGACCGCGCCGATGCCGCGCGGCTGTTCGCGCACGAACCGACCCGGCCGCTGCGCACCGTGTCGCTCGCGCCCGGCCGCGACGCGCTGGTGAAGGCGAACGTCGAGCTCGGCCTCGCGTTGTCGGACGACGAGATCGACTACCTGGTCACCAACTTCACCGCGCTGAAGCGCGATCCGACCGACGTCGAGCTGATGATGTTCGCGCAGGCGAACTCCGAGCACTGTCGCCACAAGATCTTCAACGCCGACTGGATCATCGACGGCGAGAAGCAGCCGAAGTCGCTGTTCGCGATGATCCGCAACACGCACGCCAGGAACCCGAAGGGCGTGCTCTCCGCGTATCGCGACAACGCGGCCGTGATCGAAGGCCCGCTCGGCAAGCGGTACTTCCCGAATCCCGAGACCGACATCTACGGCGCGATCGACGAGCCCATCGACATCCTGATGAAGGTGGAGACGCACAATCACCCGACCGCCATCTCGCCGTTCCCCGGCGCGGCGACCGGCTCGGGCGGCGAGATCCGCGATGAGGGCGCCACCGGCCGCGGCGCGAAGCCGAAGGCGGGACTCACCGGCTTCTCCGTCTCGCACCTGCGCATCCCCGGGCTCGAGCGTCCGTGGGAGAAACCGTTCGGCAAACCCGACCGCATCGTCTCCGCGCTCGACATCATGATCGACGGCCCCATCGGTGGCGCCGCGTTCAACAACGAATTCGGCCGGCCCAACATCTGCGGCTACTTCCGCACGTTCGAGCAGGCCGCGGCCGGCGACGTCGCCAACCGCATCCGCGGGTATCACAAGCCGATCATGATCGCGGGCGGGCTCGGCAACGTGCGCCGCAATTTCGTCGAGAAGAGCGAGATCCCGGTGGGCGCGAAGCTCGTCGTGCTCGGCGGCCCGGCGATGCTGATCGGCCTCGGCGGCGGCGCCGCGTCGTCGGTCAACAGCGGCGCGTCGAGCGCCGACCTCGATTTCGCGTCGGTGCAGCGTGGCAATCCCGAGATCCAGCGTCGCGCGCAGGAAGTCATCGACCGATGCACCGCGCGCTGGAGCCAGAACCCGATCCTGCTCGTCCACGACGTCGGCGCCGGTGGTTTGTCGAACGCGGTGCCCGAGGCCGTCGCGCACACGCCGGGTCGCGGTGCGGTGATCGACCTCGCGGCGATCCCGAACGACGAGCCGGGCATGTCGCCGATGGAGCTGTGGTGCAACGAATCGCAGGAGCGCTACGTGCTCTGCGTCGATGCCGGCAAGCTCGACGACTTCGCGGCGATCTGCGCCCGCGAGCGTTGCCCGTTCGCCGTGATCGGCGAGCTCGACGACACCGGCGTGCTGGTTCTCGAGAACCGCAAGAACGGCACGCGGCCCGTCGACCTGCCGCTCGAAGTGCTGCTCGGCAAGGCGCCGAAGATGCTGCGCGACGTTCGCGCGCTGACGCCGCCGGCGCAGCCGTTCGCCGTCGATCGCCTGGACGTGCGCGACGCCGCTTATCGACTGCTGAAATTTCCGGCCGTCGCCGACAAGACGTTCCTAATCACGATCGGCGACCGCACGGTCGGCGGCATGATCAGCCGCGACCAGATGGTCGGTCCGTGGCAGGTGCCGGTGGCGGACGTCGCGGTGACGATCTCCGACTACTTCGGCCACACGGGCGAAGCGATGGCGATGGGCGAACGCACGCCGGTCGCCGTGCTCGACGCGCCGGCCTCGGGGCGGCTCGCGGTCGGCGAGTCGCTGACGAACATGCTCGCGGCGGACGTCGGTAGTTTGACCAACGTGCGGCTGTCGGCCAACTGGATGGCGGCCTGCGGCGAGGCCGGCGAGGACGCCGCGTTGTATGCGACGGTGAAGACCGTCGGCGAGGAATTGTGCCCCGCGCTCGGCATCGCGATCCCGGTCGGCAAGGACTCCCTGTCGATGAAGACGGTGTGGGGCGAGGGCGCGGCGAAAAAGGCCGTCGTGGCGCCGGTCTCGCTGATCGTCACGGCGTTCGCGCCGGTCGGCGACGTGCGCAGGACCTGGACGCCGCAGCTGCGCACGGACCTCGGCGCGACGGTGCTGCTGCTGGTCGATCTCGGCGCCGGCAAGAACCGCCTCGGCGGCTCTTGCCTCGCGCAGGTGTACGGCGAGCTCGGCGCGACGCCGCCGGATCTCGACGACGCGGCGCGCCTGACGTCGCTGGCGGCCGCGCTGGCGGAGCTGCGCGCGCAGAACCTCGTGCTCGCGTATCACGACCGCTCGGATGGCGGCACGTTCGCGACGCTGGTCGAGATGGCGTTCGCCGGTCACTGCGGCCTGGACGTCAAACTACCTTCGGCATCGACCGGCGGCGCGAATGGCGCCGCGGGTGCGTTGTTCGCGGAAGAGCTCGGCGTCATAGTGCAGGTGCGCAACGAACACGCGGCCGCGGCGCAGTCGATCTTCGTGCGCCACGGGCTCGGCTCGCTCACTCACGCCATCGGTTCGCCGACGCGCGACCTGCGCGTGCGCATCGAGGCGGGCGCCGCCAGGCTCGACGAGAGCTGGGAAGACCTGCGGCGTGCGTGGTCGGAGACTTCGTACCGCCTGCGCGAGCTGCGCGACGAGCCGTCGTGCGCGAAGGAGGAATTCGCCGCGGCCTGCGATACCGGCGCGCCCGGCATCGTCGTCGCGCTGACGTTCGATCCGAACGAGGACATCGTCGCACCGCTGGTCAGTGCGAGGGTGCATACGGCGCGGCCGAAGGTCGCGATCCTGCGCGAGCAGGGCGTGAACAGCCAGGTCGAGATGGGCGCGGTGTTCGAGCGCGTCGGCTTCGAGCCGCACGACGTGCACATGACCGACATCCTGAACGGCCGCGTGAAGCTCGACGGATTCCGCGGGCTCGTCGCCTGCGGCGGCTTCTCGTATGGCGACGTGCTCGGCGCGGGCGAGGGCTGGGCGAAGTCGATCCTGTATCACGCCGGTGCGCGCGACCAGTTCCAGGCTTTCCTCGAGCGCAACGACACGTTCACGCTGGGCGTGTGCAACGGCTGCCAGATGTTCGCGGCGCTGAAGGAGATCGTGCCGGGCGCGGCGAACTGGCCGCGTTTCGTGCGCAATCGCGGCGAGCAGTTCGAAGGCCGGTTCTCGCTGACGGAGATCCAGCGGTCGCCGTCGATCTTCCTCGCCGGCATGGACGGTTCGATGCTGCCGATCGCCGTGGCGCACGGCGAGGGTCGCGCGGAGTTCTCGTCGGATGAAGCGGCGCGCGCGTTCACCGGCGGCGGATTGGTGGCGGCGCGATACGTCGAAGGCAACCGCAAGGTCGCGACCACCTACCCGGCGAACCCGAACGGCTCGCCGTTCGGCATCGCGGCGATCACGAACGAAGACGGCCGCGTCACGCTGACGATGCCGCACCCGGAACGCTCGTTCCGCTACGCGCAGAATTCCTGGCGGCCGGACGGGGCGGGGGAATATTCCGGCTGGTTCCGGATGTTCGGAAATGCGCGGAGATGGGTAGGCTAGCTAGCCGGCCCGGTCTTCTCATTCTTCGCGCGCCACGTGGCGCGCTTGGGCTTCCTGCACGAAGAACTTCCTGACCTTCATCGCGTGCTGCAATCGTCCCTTGCGCACGTACGCCTGGTACAGGAAGTCCTTCATGACCTCGAGCAGCACCGCGGATTGATAGGTGTCGATCACCGGCAGGTCGAGCAGCGGCTCGGCGCCGCCGGCGAAGATGATGCGCATCACCACCGCGAACGTCGTCTCGTCGATCTCCGCCATCTCGCGCACGTCCGACAGCGAATCGAACAGCCGCAGCTTGGTCGAGTTGCCGAGGTCCGCGAAACACACCGCGGCCGTGCGCCGGCACATCGACGCGAACGCCTGGAACTGGTTGTGCGAGTAGCAGATCAGCGCCTCGCGGAAGAAGATCTCGACGTCTTCCGGGACGTAGTTGAACGCGAATTTCTCGACCGGGCGCTCGACGTCGAACGCCTGCGGCGACAGCTCGACGCGATTGCTGCCGAACGCACGCGTCGCGTAGCGCAGGAATACCGGCGCGTTGCAGGCGTGGCAGCGCAGGACGATGCCGACGCTGCGCGGCTTCTGCAGCAGCAGCTCGTCGAAGGTCGGCATGGCCGTCGGGCTCATGCGCGAGAACGCGTGGCAGTGCGGGCAATTGCGCGCTGTCTCGCGTTCGTCGCCGAAGTGCATGGACCCGGTGGAGTCGATGAACACGTTCATCCCGAACCCTTCGCTCTTCCGGGCGCGTTCCGTCGCTACCGGGTGAGTGGTTTGTACTTGATCCGATGCGGCTGGGTTGCTTCTTCGCCTTTGCGCCGCTTCAGGTCTTCCATGTAATCCTGGAAGTTGCCCTCGAACCATACGACTTCCGAGTTGCCTTCGAAAGCGAGAATGTGGGTCGCGATGCGGTCCAGGAACCAGCGATCGTGCGATATGACAACTGCGCAACCCGGGAAGGCGAGCAGTGCCTCTTCCAGCGCGCGCAGCGTTTCGACGTCGAGATCGTTGGTCGGCTCGTCGAGCATCAACACGTTGCCGCCGGATTTCAGAACCTTCGCGAGGTGCACGCGGTTGCGTTCGCCGCCCGAGAGCTCGCCGATGATCTGCTGCTGGCCCGTGCCCTTGAAGTTGAATCGTCCTACATAACCGCGCGACGGCGTTTCGTAGTTGCCGACCTTGATCATGTCGAGACCGCCGGAGATCTCCTGCCAGACGGTGTTCTTGTCGTTCAGCGCCTGGCGCGATTGATCGACGTACGCCAGCTTCACCGACGCGCCGAGCCGCAGCTCGCCGGCATCCGGTTTCTCGAGCCCGGCCATCATGCGGAACAGCGTGGTCTTGCCGGCGCCGTTCGGGCCGATGATGCCGACGATGCCGCCGGCGGGCAGGTTGAAGTTCAGGTTGTCGATCAGCAGGCGGTCGCCGTACGACTTGCGCAGGCCCTTGGCCTCGACGACCAGATCGCCGAGCCGCTCGCCGGGCGGGATGTAGATCTCGTTGGTCTCGTTGCGCTCCTGGAATTCGCGCGACGCGAGTTCTTCGTAACGCGCGAGGCGCGCCTTGCTCTTGGCCTGGCGCGCCTTCGGATTCGTGCGCACCCACTCCAGTTCCTTCGCGAGCATCTTGCGCAGGCCGGCCTGTTCCTTTTCTTCCTGGGCGAGACGGGCTTCCTTCTGCTCCAGCCACGTGGAGTAGTTGCCCTTCCACGGGATGCCGTGGCCTCTATCCAGTTCGAGGATCCACTCGGCGACGTTGTCGAGGAAGTAGCGATCGTGCGTCACGGCGACGACGGTGGACGGATACGCCTCGAGGTATTTCTCCAGCCAGGAGATCGACTCGGCGTCGAGATGGTTGGTGGGCTCGTCGAGCAGCAGCATGTCGGGCGAGGAGAGCAGCAGGCGGCACAGCGCCACGCGGCGTTTTTCACCGCCCGAGAGCTTGTTGATGATGGCGTCCCAGGGCGGCAGGCGCAGCGCGTCGGCGGCGATCTCGAGCTTGCGTTCGAGCTCCCAGCCGCCCGCCGCGTCGATGGCGTCCTGCAGCTTGGCCTGCTCCTCGAGCAGCTTGTTCATCTCGTCCGGGTCGAGCTCGGGGTCGGCGAACTTGTCGCTGATCTCGTTGAAGCGCGCGACCTGCGCGAACGCGCCCCCTAAGCCTTCCATCACGACGCTGCGCACGTCCTTGTTAGGGTCGAGCTCCGGCTCCTGCGGCAGGTAGCCGACCTTGATGCCGGGCTGCGGGCGTGCCTCGCCTTCGTAGTTGGAGTCGATCCCACCCATGATCTTCAGCAGCGACGACTTGCCCGAGCCGTTGAGGCCGAGCACGCCGATCTTGGCGCCGGGGAAGAACGAGAGGCTGATGTCGCGCAGGATGACGCGCTTGGGTGGCACTACCTTGCCAACCCGGTTCATCGTGTAGATGTATTGGGCCATGACCTTGTGGGAGGAAACTGCAGGGGGAACGGCGCGGAATTCTACCTCCAACCCCGGGGTGCCTGTGCTACGTTTGCCGCGCCATCGCAGGGGAGAGAATGAGCCATCCGGTGCTGCTGATCGCGGGCGAAAGACTCGCACGCTACGGCTTCGGCGACGGACACCCGTTCGGTCCGGATCGTCACGCGGCGTTCCTCGCGGAGTTCTCGGCGCGCGGCCTCGACCGGCGCGTCCGGATGATGGAAACACGCGCGGCCTCGCGCGCGGAGCTCGAATCCTTCCACACCCCCGAATACGTCGCGCTGGTCGCCGAACGTTCGCGCACCGGTGAGGGCTATCTCGATGCGGGTGACACGCCGGCCTGGCGCGGCGTGTTCGAAGCGGCTGCCGACGTCGTCGGCGCCACGCTCACCGCCGCCGACGAGATCATGGCCGGACGGGCGCGCCGCGCGTTCGTCCCGATCGCCGGCCTGCATCACGCCGCGCGCAATTCCGCGGCCGGCTTCTGCGTGTTCAACGATTGCGGTGTCGCCGTCGAGATGCTGCGGCGGAATCACGGCCTCAAGCGCATCGCCTACGTCGACATCGACGCGCATCACGGCGACGGCATGTACTACGGTTTCGAGAGCGACCCCGATCTCATCTTCGCGGACATCCACGAGGATGGCCGCTACCTGTATCCGGGCACCGGCCGCGAGGACGAGACCGGCTCGGGCGCCGCGCGCGGCACGAAGCTCAACGTGCCCGTGCCGCCGGGCGCCAACGACGCGGTCTTCGCCGCCGAGTGGCCGCGCGTGCTGGAGCACGTGCGCCGCCACGAGCCCGAGTTCATCCTGCTGCAGGCCGGCGCGGACAGCGTCGAAGGCGATCCGATCACGCACATGCGGTTCTCGCCGGATGCCCATCAGCGCGCGGCGCGCGACCTGCGGCTGCTGGCCGACGAGCTCGGCCATGGCCGCCTCGTCGGCACCGGCGGCGGCGGATATAACCGAATCAACCTCGCCCAGGCCTGGTCCGGGGTCGTGCAGGGCATGCTGGAGTAGGTCGCCGCGGGTCGGCCGGTATCGTCGCCGTCCATTCCCGGTAAAAAGCCCACTTTTTTGAGATTCGAGCCGTGCTGGCCCGGCACCGGGCGGGCACCCATCCGCTACAATTCGCGCCCCCCGGTTAGCCCACCCGCGAGGCCCTTTCATGTTCCGAACCGCGATGACCATTGGCGGCTTTGACCCCGAGCTCGAGACCGCACTCAAGAACGAACGCCAGCGCCAGGAAGACCACATCGAGCTGATCGCGTCGGAAAACTACGCCAGCCCGCGCGTGCTCGAGGCGCAGGGCTCGGTGCTCACGAACAAGTACGCCGAAGGTTATCCGGGCAAGCGCTACTACGGCGGTTGCGAATTCGTCGACATCGCGGAGTCGCTGGCCATCGAGCGCGCCAAGAAACTGTTCGGCGCCGACTACGCCAACGTCCAGCCGCACTCGGGCTCGCAGGCGAATGCCGCGGTCTATCTCGCGCTGGTGAATCCGGGCGACACGATCCTCGGCATGAGCCTCGATCACGGCGGCCACCTCACGCACGGCGCCAAGGTCAACTTCTCCGGCAAGCTGTTCCGCGCCGTGCAATACGGCATCCGCCCGGACAACGGCGAGATCGACTACGACGCGCTGGCCGCGCAGGCGCTGGCCGAGAAACCGAAGATGATCATCGCGGGCTTCTCGGCGTATTCGCGCATCCTCGACTTCAAGCGCTTCCGCGAGATCGCGGACTCGGTGGGCGCCTATCTGTTCGTAGACATGGCCCATGTTGCCGGCCTGGTCGCTGCCGGCCAGTACCCGAACCCGGTGCCGTACGCGGACGTCGTCACCACGACCACGCACAAGACGCTGCGCGGTCCGCGCGGTGGTTTGATCCTGGCGAAGGCCAACGAGGCCATCACGAAGAAGCTGAACTCGCTGGTGTTCCCCGGCACGCAAGGTGGCCCGCTGATGCACGTCATCGCGGCGAAGGCCGTGGCGTTCCTCGAGGCGCTGCAGCCGGAGTTCAAGGAATACCAGAAGCAGGTCGTGACGAACGCGCGCGCAACCGCGGCGCGTCTGCAGAAGCGCGGCTACAAGATCGTCAGCGGCGGCACCGACAACCATCTCTTCCTGCTCGACCTCTCCGACAAGCAGATCAACGGCAAGGAAGCGGACGCGGCGCTGGGCAAGGCGCACATCACCGTGAACAAGAACGCGGTGCCGAACGATCCGCGCCCGCCGATGGTGACGAGCGGCATCCGTATCGGCACGCCGGCCGGCACGACGCGTGGCTTCAAACAAGCCGAGTTCGAGCAGATCGCCGACTGGATCGCCGACGTGCTCGACGCGAACGGCAGCGACGCCGCGATCGAGAAGACGCGTGCGGCCGTGAGCGAGCTGTGCCGCCGTTACCCGGTCTACGGACCCTGAATCGAGGTTGTTAGGGACGGGCCATGCACTGTCCGTTCTGCGCACACCCCGACACCAAGGTGAACGACTCCCGGCTCGCCGCCGAAGGGTCGCAGATCCGCCGGCGTCGTGAATGTCTCGCCTGCGGCGAGCGCTTCACCACGTTCGAGACGGCCGAGCTCGTGATGCCGCTGGTCGTGAAGAGCGATCAGCGGCGCGTGCCGTTCGACGAGGCCAAGCTGCGCAACGGCCTGCTGAAGGCGCTGGAGAAGCGGCCGGTGTCGCGTGAATCGCTCGAGGAGGCCGTCGGCCACATCACGCGGAAGCTGCGCAGCCTCGGCGAACGCGAGGTGACGTCGCGGCAGATCGGCGAGGTCGTCATGGAAGAGCTGCACAAGCTCGACGAGGTGGCCTACGTGCGCTACGCCTCGGTGTACCGCCATTTCCAGGACGTCGAGGCCTTCCGCGAGGAAGTGGATAGATTGCGTCACCGCCGCGGCAAGATCCCGAGCGAGGACCAGCTCGAACTGCTGCCCGGCGAACCGTCCCGCAAGAAAGGCAGGACCCCGTGAACTTCAGCGCCTTCGACGAAGCCGCGATGCGCCGCGCGCTCGAGCTCGCCGCGCGCGGGCTGTACAGCACGCAGCCGAACCCGCGCGTCGGCGCGGTACTGGCGCGCGACGGCGAGATCGTCGGCGAAGGCTGGCACGAACGCGCCGGCGAGCCGCACGCCGAACCGATCGCGATCCGCAATGCCGGCGACCGCGCGCGGGGTGCGACCGCTTACGTGACGCTCGAGCCCTGCAACCATCACGGCCGCACGCCACCCTGCGTCGACGTGCTGCTGGCCTCCGGCGTGCGTCGCGTGGTGTACGCCGTCGGTGATCCGAATCCGAAGGTGAACGGCACCGGCGCCGCGCGGCTGCGCGCCGCGGGCGTAACCGTCGAGTCCGGCCTGCTCGCCGCGGACGCCGAGGCGCTGAACGAAGGATTCATGATGCGCATGCGCAGGCAGCGTCCGTTCGTTCGTCTCAAGTCCGGCGCGAGCCTCGATGGCCGCGTCGCGCTGGCGAACGGCGCCAGCCAGTGGATCACGGGCGAAGCGGCGCGTGCCGACGTGCAGCACTGGCGCGCGCAGAGCGGGGCGGTGCTGACGTCTGCGGCCACCGTGCTCGCCGACGATCCGCGGCTCGACGTGCGCCTGAAGTCGGCGCGGCAGCCGTTGCGCGTCGTGCTCGACCGCCGCCGCGCCGTGAAGAAGACGGCGAAGATCCTGAAGGCGCCGGGCGACGTGCTCATCTTCGCGGCGGCCTCCAAGGTCAAGCGCAAGCCGCCGGCGGACGAGATGCTCGGCGATGCGCGCATCGAGCGGCTGCGCCTGAAGAAGGCACACCTCGATCTCGCGCAAGTGCTGGCGCGGCTCGCCGAGCTCGAGATCAACGACCTGCTGGTCGAGGCGGGCCCGCGGCTGTCCGGCGCGCTGCTGCAGGCCGGGCTCGTCGACGAGTGGCTCGTGTACCTCGCCCCCAAACTACTCGGCCGCGACGCGCGGCCGCTGGCGGCGTTGCCGCGCCTGTCGCGGCTCGCGGATGCGCCGGAGTTCGAGCTGCGCGACTCCGTGACGGTCGGCAACGACGTGCGACTGCGGCTGCGGCCGAAACGGGAGTCCTGATGTTCACCGGCATCGTGCAGGAGATCGGCGAGCTGCGACGCGTCGAGCCGCGCGCGGGCGCGGATGGTTCATCGGACCGGCGCATCGAGATCGGCTCGAACATCGCGCGCGAGCGGCTCGAGCTCGGCGCCAGCGTCAGCGTCGACGGTGTTTGTCTGACCGTGGCTGCGCACGGTGCCGGCAGCTTCTTCGCGGATGTCTCGCAGGAAACCCTGGCCGTGACGACGCTCGGCGCGAAACAGGCCGGCGCGCGCGTGAACCTCGAGCCCGCGCTGCGCGCCGGCGACAGCCTGGGTGGCCACTGGGTGTCCGGCCACGTCGACGGCCTCGCCGAGGTGCGCGAGACGCACGGCGATGCGCGATCCCTGCGCGTCGTGCTGGCGGCGCCGCCGGCGCTGGCGCGGTACATCGCGCGCAAGGGCTCGGTCACGCTCGACGGCGTCAGCCTCACCGTGAACGAGGTGGACGGCGCGACGTTCGGCATCAACCTCATCCCGCACACGCTCGAGGTCACGACGCTGGGTGGTTTGCAGCCCGGCGCGCGACTCAACCTCGAGATCGACCTGCTCGCGCGTTACGTCGAGCGGCTGAATTCATTGCCCGCATGAAACATCTCGACCGCATCGAAGACATCCTGGCCGACATCGCCGCCGGCCGCATGGTCGTCATCATGGACGACGAGGACCGCGAGAACGAAGGCGATCTCGTGATGGCCGCGCAGAAGGTCACGGCCGCCGACATCAACTTCATGGCGCGCTTCGGTCGCGGCCTGATCTGCCTGACGCTGACCGCGGAGCGCTGCAAACAGCTGCGCCTGCCGCTGATGGTCAGCGAAACGCATCGCGAGCACCGCACGAACTTCACGCTGTCGATCGAGGCGGCGGAGGGCATCACGACCGGCATCTCGGCGCACGACCGCGCGCAGACCGTGCTCGCCGCGGTGAAGCCGGACGCGCGTCCCGAGGACCTGCGTCAGCCCGGCCACATCTTCCCGGTGATGGCGCAGCCCGGCGGCGTGTTGACGCGTGCGGGACACACGGAGGCCGGTTGCGACCTGTCGCGGCTCGCCGGCTACGACGCGTCGGCCGTCATCGTCGAGATCATGAACGACGACGGCACGATGGCGCGCCGACCCGATCTCGAGGCATTCGCCGAGAAACACGGCCTCAGGATCGGCACGATCGCCGACCTCATCCGCTACCGCCTGAAGCAGGAGCGCTCGGTCGAGCGCATCGCCGAGCAGCAGGTGCGCACCGAGTTCGGCGAATTCAAACTGCTCGCGTACGAGGATCACGTCCATCGCGACGTCCACCTGGCGCTGGTGCGCGGCCAGCTCGATTCGGTCGCCTCGCCGCTGGTGCGCGTGCATCCGATCGACACGTTGTCGGACCTGCTCGGCGTGCAGGGGCTGGGGCGCACGTGGGCGCTGCGCGATGCGCTCAAGCGCATCGCGAGCGAAGGCACCGGCGTCGTGATCGTGCTGCGCGACCATGCCTCGCCGCGCGAGCTGGCCGACGCGGTCACCGGCCTCGGCGAACGCGAGCTGCCCCCGTCGTCGCAGGCGCCGCCGCAGGTGTTGCGCACCTACGGCATCGGCGCGCAGATCCTCAAGGATCTCGGTGTCACGCGCATGCAGGTGATGTCGGCGCCCAAACAATTGCAGGGCCTGTCGGCCTTCGGTCTCGAGATCACGGGCTACGTGACCGAGTAACGCCGCTATAATCCGCCGCCCATGACCGGCTCCAACCCGACCACCCGCCGCTTCGACGCGCGTCCGCGCCGCGTCGTGCTCGTTGCCGCGCGTTTCAACGCGGCGCTCGTCGACCAGCTGATCGCCGGCGCCTCGCAGGCGTGGGCCGAATACGGCGGCGATCCGGGACACCTGCTGGTGGAACGCGTGCCGGGCGCCTTCGAGCTGCCGCTGATCGCGAAGATGTTCGCGGCCAGTGGCGAGGTCGACGCGGTCGTGGCGCTGGGCTGCGTGATCCGCGGCGACACGCCGCACTTCGATTACGTCGCCGGCGAATGCGCGCGCGGCCTGATGGACGCGGGACTGTCGACCGGCGTGCCGGTGATCTTCGGCGTGCTGACCACGGAGAACCTCGCGCAGGCCGAGGAACGCGCCGACGTCGCGCGCATGAACAAGGGCCGCGAGTCGCTGGAGGCCGCGCTCGAGATGATCGATCTGCTGGCGCCGGCGCCGAAGGCGCGCGCCCGCCGGAAGAAAGGAACGCGCCGATGAGCGGCATCAACCCGGCGTCGGCCCGCCGCGCGGTCGCGCGCAAACTCGCGATGCAGGCGCTGTATCGCTGGCAGATCAACACCGCGCCCTGGCAGGACGTGCTGAACGAGTTCGCCGCCGAAGAGGACATGCGCAAGGCGGATCGCGGCTACTTCAACAAGCTGGTCACCGATATCTGCGGCGGCAGCGAAGCGCTCGATGCGTCGCTGGCCGCGCACATGGACCGCAAGCCGGCGGAACTCGACCCGGTCGAGCGCGCCGTGTTGTGGGTGGGTGCGCACGAATTGAAGAACGTGCCCGACGTGCCGTATCGCGTCGTGATAAACGAGGCGGTGGGTCTCGCCAAGCGGTTCGGCGCCACCGACAGCCACAAGTTCGTCAACGCCGTCCTCGACGCCGCGGCAAGGGAGTTGCGACCCCATGAACATTGAGATCTTGGACGACTCACGGGCGGCGCCGCTTCGACGGCGTTGAGAGTGGCGCGCGAGCGCCCGACAAGTGCAGTCCGAATTCGAGCTCATCGGCAAGTACTTCGCGAATCTCGGCGCGAAGCGCGCCGACGTGCGCATCGGCGTCGGTGACGACGGCGCCATCGTCATGCCGCCGGCCGCGCGCGAGCTGGTCGTCGTCACGGACTCGCTGGTCGAGGGCGTCCATTTCCCGGTCGGCACGTCGGCGGCGTCGATCGGCCACCGCGCATTCGCCGTCAATCTCTCCGACCTCGCGGCCATGGGCGCCGAGCCCGCCTGGGCGCTGCTGGCGCTGACGCTGCCGCGCGCCGACGAGCCCTGGCTCGACGAATTCGCGCGCGCCGCCGGTGACCTCTGCCGCCGCCACGACGTCGCGCTGATCGGCGGCGACACGACGCGCGGCCCGCTGTCGATCACGGTGACGATGATGGGCATCGTGCCCATCGGCATGGCGCTCGAGCGCGGCGGTGGACAGGCCGGCGACGCGATCTTCGTCAGCGGCTCGCCCGGCGACTCCGCGGCGGGGCTCGCGCTCGAGCAGAACCGGCTGCACGTCGCCGACGCGATGTCCGCGCAGATCCTGCGCGACCGCTTCCTGTTCCCGACGCCACGTTGCGAGGTCGGCCTCGCGCTGCGCGGACTGGCCAGCGCCTGCATCGACGTTTCCGATGGACTCGGCGGCGATCTCGAGAAGCTCTGTGCCGCAAGCGGTTGCGGCGCCGAGGTGGATGCTGCGGCGCTTCCGATCTCGGACGCGCTGGCGCAAGCCGTCGGGCGCGAGCTCGCACGCGAATATGCGCTGACCGGTGGTGAGGACTACGAACTACTCTTCACCGTCCCGCTCGCGAGACTGGGCGCGATGACGAATGCCATCGCGCGCGGTCTCGGCCCGGTGACGCGCATCGGCAGCCTGGTGCCGGGCGGAGGAGTCAGGGTTTTCACGCGCGGCGGTGTGATGCAGTTCTCGGGCGCCGGATACGATCATTTCGCGCGGTAGGACTGCGCTCACGTCCTGAGCCGCGGCGGGTGATCCGGGAAGCGGGTCACATCCCCCCGATGGGTACGGCCTTATTCTGCCGTCACCTCAACACCGGAGCGGCGAAAGTTCGTCGCACACGATGTCGCTGCAAGCCACGAAAACCGGCACGGACGCTCAAGCGCAGACGATCCTGGAAAGCAGAGGTGTTCCGGATCGAATCGGTAAATATGTAATCATCAACGAGGTCGGCCGGGGCTCAACCGGAACCGTCTACCTCTCGCACGATTCGTATTACGGCCGTGACGTCGCGATCAAGGTCTACAACATGGACCCGGATCAGACGGACGAGCGCGCGAAGATCGCGCGCAAGATGTTCCTGTCGGAAGCGCACATGGTCGGCATGCTGCAGCATCCGCACATCCTCCCCATCTACGACGCGGGCGAAGAGAACGGCCGCTGCTACATCGTCACCGAGCACGTGCACGGCGCGCGCACGCTGTCCGCGTATTGCCGCCCCGACAACCTGCTGCGCGTCGACGACGTCGTCGAGATCATGTTCAAGTGCGCGAAGGCGCTGCACTACGCGCATACGCGTGGCGTCATCCATCGCGACATCAAGCCGTCGAACATCATGCTCACGCAGGATTCCGACGTGCGCATCCTCGACTTCGGCATCGCGCTGGTCGCGGACTCCGAGATCTCGCGCATCGAGGGCATTGCCGGGTCGCCGTCGTACATGTCGCCCGAGCAGGTGCAGAGCCTCGAGCTGACCCACCATTCGGACCTCTATTCGCTCGGCGCCGTGATGTACGAGCTGCTGACGGGCATCCGCCCGTTCCGCGCCGGCAACCTCGTCAAGCTGTTGCACCAGATCGTCTACGCCACGCCGCCGCCGATCCACACGCAGCGCAAGGACGTCCCCGAGGACCTCGAGGAAATCGTCTCGACGGCGATGATGAAGACGCCGGACAAGCGGCAGAAGTCGGGCGCCGACTTTGCGGCCGAACTGACGCGCGTGCACCAGCGGCTGCGCGAGCAGAACGCGCGCATCGATCAGCAGGAGCAGTTCGACGTGTTGCGTCGGCTGCGCTTCTTCCACGAGTTCTCGCACGCGGAGATCTGGGAGGTGCTGCGCGCCAGCACCATGACGGATTACCCGGCCGGCGAGGAGATCGTGAAGGAAGGCGAGATGGACGACCGCTTCTACATCCTCGTCAACGGCAAGTGCTCCGTCGAACGCCACGGCCGCGTGCTCGGGTCGATGGACTCGGGCGACTGCTTCGGCGAGACCAGCTACGTGCGCGGTGCGCGCCGTACGGCGACGATCAAGGCGGAGACGGCCGTGTCCGTGCTGCGCGTCAGCTCGACGCTGCTGGAGCAGGTGTCGGCCGCCTGCCAGCTGCGCTTCAACCGCGTGTTCCTGCGGGCGCTGGTGTCGCGCCTGCAGGGCAACGAACCCACGAACAGCTAGAAGCTGAACTGCGTCCGCAGCGCGAAGACGTCCAGGTCCTGCCCGATGCCGACGCCGAGCGGCGGCGTTCCCGGTGACGGCCCGAACGGCTGCAGGTTGCCCGGTCCCGCCGGGTTCAGACGATCCACGTCGATGAGCAGGTAGTTCATCATCACCTTCACGTTCGGGTTCAGATACCAGTTCACCCCGAAGGTCCAGATGTCCTGCACGCCGCCGCGCACGCTGCCCGGCACGGCCGCGGTGCCCGCGGACCCCGGCTGGAAGTCCAGGTCCAGATGGCTGTAACGCGCCGCGAGCTCCCAGGCACCGAAACCGCCGCCGCTCGTGAAGGGGATCATCGGCCGCGGGTTCTGGAACGAGCCCGTCGCCGGGTTGTAGCGGCGGCTCTCGCCGGTGACCAGCCAGCTGCCTTGCAGGTAGTAGCCCGAGAAGCGCGGATCGTCGAACGTGGTCGGGTCGCGGCGGTCGACGTCGAACCAGAAATGTTCGCCCTGTAGATAGAAGCTCTTCCAGTTGGCGCCGAACTCGACGCCGAGCGCGCTCGCGTGCGCGGCATCGATCGCGCCGGTGTCGACCAGCCGCACGCTGTCGACGCGGATCTCCGGCCGGTCGCGCAGCCGGATGGCGTGGCGTGGCGGCGTGCCGGAAGAGCCCTGGTCCGCCGGCGTGAACACGTACGTCCCCGAGGCGCCGACGTGGACGTTGTAGTTGCCGCCGGTCGCCGCGAGGAATCCCGCGCGTGCGACGGCCGAGAGCTGCGTGTCGAAGACCTCGGCGTCGTTGACCGTGCGCGTGGTGAACGTCAACGAGCTCATCCAGCGCGCGCCGCTCGCCTTGATGCCCAGTCCGAGGCGGCCGTCGGCGCCGCCGAGCGTGCGCGACAGCTCCGAGGCGCTGGCGCGTTCGATGAACGGCAGGTCCTCGGGCGCCGTGCCATCGTCCATGTTCGCGGGCGGCGAGAAGGCGCCGAGCTGGAACGTGAACGGTGCCAGGCCGGTATAGGCGATCCAGGCGTCGTTGACGCGCGTCGGGCCCTCGGTGCCGGAGCCGCCGAGCTCGAGCAGCAGGCGGTAGTTGAAGTCGCGCGACAAACTACCTTCGACGCCGAGCCGGGCGCGGCGGAAGTAGAACCCTTCGCTGAAATCCCGGGCCGCGTTCGTCTCGCGGTTGGCGGTGGCGCCGACCGAGCCGCGGCGGAAATCGGTGTTCAACGGACCCTCGGCGCTTTCGCCGTACAGCGCGCCGTCGAGCTGAACGTTCGCACGCACGGCGAACGACGTGCGGCCGTCGGCGGCCGTGACGGTCGGTCGGCCGTTGTTCAGCGCCAGCTTCGGCGCCTCCTGCGTGGAGATCTTCGACTGCGCGAGTTTCTGCGTCAGCGCTTCCAGTTGCGCCTGCTGCGCCTCGAGCAGCTTCGCCTGGGCGTCGAGTTGCGCGCGCTGTTCGGCCATCGCGGCGCGCAATGCCTCAACTTCCTTCGCCAGCGCGGCGTCGTCCGCGAAAGCGGGGGCGGCAATGCCCAGCAGCGCCGCCAGCACGGCGGCGCGGATCGTCATCCGATGACTCATTTCGTCTCCAGGAATCCGTACTTCTTCCACACGGGCGCGGCTTCCGCCCCGGCGAGGAACAGCAGGTAGGCCGCCGCCTCGGGACGCGAGCCCTTGATCGTAGCGCCGGGGTACGTGATGGGCGCATGCGTATTTTCCGGGAACGTCGCGACGACGCGGACCTTCTTGTCCACCAGCGCGTCGGTCGTGTAGACGATGCCTAGCGGCGCCTCGCCACGCGCGACGAACATCATCGCGCTGCGCACGTTGTCGGCGCGCACAAGTTTGTCGGCGACATCGTTCCAGACGCCGAGCGAGGTCAGCGCGGAGCGCGCGTACTTGCCGACGGGCACGGTGTCCGGATCGCCCGTCGAGAGCCGGCCGCCCTTGAGCGCGCCGAGCAGGTCGAATCCGGGCTTGATGTCGAGCGCGACGGTGCTGTCGGCCGGCGCGATCAACACGAGGCGGTTGCCGACCAGGTTGCGGCGCGTCGGCTTGTCGATGAGGCTGCGCTGGTCGAGATAGTCCATCCACTCCTGGTCCGCGGAGACGAACACGTCGGCCTTGCCGCCGGCCTCGACCTGGCGCGCGAGCACGGAGCTCGCGGCGAACGAGAGCTTCACGGCCACGCCGGAGCTCTTCGTCCAGGCCGGCGACAGCTCGCCGAGTACGTTGGTCAGGGAGGCCGCCGCGAGAACCAGCAGCTCCGGCTTGTTCGAGTCCTCGGCGACCGCCGGTCGGGCGAGCGGTAGTGAGACGATCAGCGCGGCGAGCAATGCCGCCGCGCGGGACATCGTGTTTTTCATGGCGATCCGTGTGAGGTTGTCGGCTGGAGCCCGCTGTATACGTAAAGAAATTTCGCCTGTCGACCACCACGGTGCGCGCCACGCCGGAGCAGGGGGTACGGATCGTCGATACAAAAAGAAGCGGGCGTGGCATGCGATGCACGCCACGCCCGCAGCGAGCGACGAAATCAGGCCTTCGCGAGGTTGATCACGCGCGACTGCGTGAACTCCTCCAGTCCTTCGTGCCCCATCTCGGTCCCGAGGCCCGATTGCTTGGCTCCCGCGAACGGGACATCGGGCGGCAGGTCGAGATGTTTGTTGACCCACACGGTGCCGGAGTCGACGCGCGCCGCGACGTCGAACGCCTGCTGTTCGTCCGCGCCCCAGACGGTGCCGCCGAGACCGTACTCCGTGCCGTTGGCGCGCGCGATCGCGTCGTCGAGATCGCGGTACTTCAGCACCGGCATCACCGGGCCGAACTGCTCTTCGCGCACCAGCCGCGCGTCGTCGGGGATGTCGCGGACGATGGTGGGAGCGATGAAGTAGCCGTCGCGCTCCAGCGTCCTGCCGCCGGCGATGACCTTGCCGCGCGTGCGGCCGTCCTCGATGTAGTCCTTGACCTTCTCAAACTGCGTGCGGTTCTGGACGGGGCCGATCTGCGTCGCGGGATCCATGCCGTCGCCGACCACTGCGGCCTCGGCGAGCTTCGCGAGTTCGGCGCACAGCTCGTCGTACTGCGATTCGTGCGCGTAGACGCGCTTGATCGCGAGACACACCTGGCCGGCGTTGATCATGCCGCCCATGAAGATCTTCGGCGCCACGTCCTTGATGTTCGTGCCCGGCAGGACGATGGCCGCGTCGTTGCCGCCGAGTTCGAGCGTTAGGCGCTTGATCGAGCCGGCGACGCTGGCCATGACCTTGCGGCCGGTCGCCGTCGAGCCGGTGAACGCGACCTTCGCGACGTCCGGGTGCTGCGTCAACGCCGTGCCGAGATCGTTCTGGTCGGTGATCACGTTGAGCACGCCGGCCGGCAGGATCGACGCCGCGAGCTCGCAGAAGCGCAGCGTCGTCAGCGGCGTCGTCGGCGCCGGCTTCGCGACCACGGTGTTGCCGGCGATCAGCGCGGGCGCGAGCTTGATCATCAGCAGGATCATCGGGAAGTTCCACGGCGTGATCGCCGCGACCACGCCGAGCGGCACGCGCAGCTGCACGATCTTCTGCGTCGCGTCCTCGCGCAGCAGCTTCGGTTCGATGCGCATCTCGGTGAACGCATGGATCATCGCGATCGCGCCGCCGATCTCGAACTGCGCCTGCATCAGCGGCTTGCCCTGCTCGAGCGTCATCAGCCGGGCGAACTCGTCCTGGTGTTTCGTCAGCGCCTCGGCGAGCGACAGCAATGCCGTGCGCCGGTCGGCCCAGCTCCTGCGCGACCAGGCAGGGAACGCGGCCTTCGCGGCGGCGACCGCGTCGTTCAGCTGCGCGACGTCGGCGCGCGGGCACTGGATGAAGGACTTGCCGGTGGCCGGGTTGATGACGTCCATCGTCGCGGCGCCGGGCACCAGCTTGCCGTTGATCAGCAGCTTGAACGGGGCGAGCTCCGCTTCCATCGATTTCGGGTTGGCACTCATGGGGACTCCGCGGGAGTGGGGCGCCGGTCGGCGCGAAAGAGCCCGCGGAAAATAGCGCCGCGCCGCCGGGCACGACTCGACCGACAGCGCAACGGAATCGGCGCGAAAACGCTAGAAACTGGCGCTGAAGGCGTACCGGACGGAAATCTGCAGCTGCGACTCGACGATGAGCGAAGGGTCGCCCAACACGACCGGTCGCGATTTCACGTCGCTCGTGACGCGCAGCCACTCGGCCGCGAAGCGCCAATGGTCGTCGCGGTCGTACGAATACGCCAGCGTCCAGGCGTGGCCGTCTTCACTGCCCGGCGCGGTCGGGTCGCCCATGAACGTGACGCCGAACGCGTCGTAGCGCGTCGCCACGACGTGCGGGCCCAGGCGTTTCGCGACCAGCAGCGACTGCGAGTCGTATTCCCACTCGAGCCAGGGGCCGCCGGGCGCGATGTACGTGTCGCCGTCGAGCGCCTGCGCGAGGAACGTCCAGCCGTTGCCCGTCTCGACGCGCAACGCCGCAGCGTCGAACTTCGTCAGCCAGGCGAAATCGCGGATGTCCGCCTTGAACACCGACGGATCGGCGTTGTTGTCGTAGTGCAGGACGTTGAGGATCGCGCGGTCGTGCCAGCGCGCCTGCGCGCCGACGTAGTACCCCGGGCGATCGTCCATCTCGCAGAACAACTCCTTCTTCGCGAGCTCCGGGTTCGTCTGCGTCGACCCGACGCGGCCGAACAAGGTAGTTTGGCGGTCGCTGAAACCGAAGCCGTGCGCGGCCAGCTGCGTGCCGGCCGGATCGTTCCAGCCGAACAATGCACCGGTGAGCTGCAGGTCGACGTCGTGGCCGAGCCGCGTGCCCAGCCAGTCGACCTGGCCTTCGAGGCCGACCGTGCGGACTTCCTCGCCCAGCCACGAGCCGATCGCCGACGGCGTGATCGTGTACGGCGTCTCCCAGCCGAGCGCGCGGCTCTCGAGCGACATGGGTGGATAGAACGCGCCGAGCCGGACGCGCGAGCGGAAGCCGGCGCGCGGGTAGGGGCGGTATTCGAGCCAGGCCTCGGTGAGGTCGATGGGGTTCTTGTCGTCGTCGTCCCAGGCCGACGCTTCCGCATGCAGCGCGAAGACCTCGCCCAGCGGCTGGTCGAACGCGGCGCGCAGCCGGCCGAGCTGCAGGCCGTCGTGGTCGTCGTCGTACCGCAGCTTGCCCTGGCCGTTGTCGAGGAACGAGGTGCGGCCGTCCGAGCTCACGGCGCGCAGATCCAGTGCGATCTCGACGTCGCCGGCGCGCGCCGCGGCGATCGCGCCGCACAGCGCGAGCCCGGCGAACGAGGCGCGCGTCAGTATTCCCATGAGTGCGGCTGCCCGGTGATCGGCGCGGGTTTGAGCCCGCGCGTGAAGCGGATCGCGACCTGCCCGTCGTCGGTGCCGACCTGGATCACGCGTTCGACCGGCGCGGGTTCGTTCTCGAGCGGATGCCACACGCGCACGCGGTAGCGTCCGGCGGGCACGGCCGGCGCGGCCCAACTACCCGCGGCGTCGGTGCGGCCGAAGAACGGCGCCGCGGTGACGACGATGTACGCCAGCATGTTGTCGTGGATGTTGCAGCCGAGCGTGACGACGCCGGGCTGGTCGAAGACGGTGGGTGGATAGGGCTTGCCGCGGTACAGCGGCAGCTGGAACTGGCGCGCGCTCGAGAACGAGTACACCTGGTGCCGCACGGCGTCGCTGTTCGGGAACTGCACGCTCGACTTCACCGGCAGTACCAGCACGTCCGGCGCGAACTGCAGGTTCACCTGGTCCATGATCGCCTTGATCGGCGGCGCGGGCGGCATCGCCGGCGACTCGGCGTCCAGCGTCACGACGGCGCCGATCAGCGGCTTGCCGTCGCGCTGCGACGCCTTCACCTGCAACGTGCCGGCGAACGCGGGCGCGACGCACAGCAGCGCCAACGCGAGGACGAGCGGGCGGGAAAAATGATCGAAGGAACGCGACATGCGGGATCCGGACTTCCGTGTCCGGGCATTGCACCCGAAACGCCCGCGAGTTGCCTTAACCCGGATCGCGCGCTGCGCAGTGGGGTCGTGCGATCAACGAAAGTGTGACGCGCGTCGCAGGGGAGTCGGGCGCCGGCGCCCGGCGGCGCGGACGCGGACTAGCCGGCCTCGTCGTCGGCCGAATCCTTGTCTCGCGAAATCTGCGCGTATGCCGAGTGGTTGTGGATGGACTCGAAGTTCTCGGACTCCACCACGTACGCGGCGATGCGCGGCTCGTCGTTCAGCCGCACCGCGACGTCGCGCACCATGTCCTCGACGAACTTCGGATTGTCGTAGGCGCGTTCGGTCACGTATTTCTCGTCCGGGCGCTTGAGGATGCCGTACAGCTCGCAGGAGGCTTCGCTCTCGGCGATCTCGATGAGCTCCTCGATCCACATGTGTTCGCGCAGCTTCGCGTTGATCGTGACGTGCGAGCGCTGGTTGTGCGCGCCGCGCTCCGAGATCTTCTTCGAGCAAGGGCACAGGCTGGTCACCGGCACCACGACCTTCACCCACATCTCCGTCACGCCCTTCACCTGCTTGCCGGTGAGCGTGGCGCGGTAGTCCATGTAGCTCTCGACGCCGGACACGGGCGCCTTCTTCATCACGAAGTACGGGAAGTTCATCTCGATGTGGCCGGAGCTGGCCTCCAGGCGCTGCGTCATCTCGGCGAGCAACGCGCCGAACGACTCCACCGAGATCTCGCGTTCGTGGTGGAGGATCTCCACGAAGCGCGACATGTGCGTGCCCTTGAAGTTGTGCGGCAGGTTCACGTACATGTTGAAGTTCGCGACCGTGTGCTGGTGTCCCGCCGACCGATCCTTCACGCGTACCGGGTGATTGATGTCCTTGATGCCGACCTGGTTGATCGGGATCTGGCGCGTGTCGGCACGGCTCTGCACGTCTTCGACGGTGACGACCTTGGCCTTCGGAGCGACTGCTGGATTCATGCGCGGAGTTTGCGGGCTTTGACGGGGCAATCAACCCCTCGAATGAGGCATCCGGCGGTTTTGTTCCGGCGGGGCCCGGAAAATGCGGTTTTATGTACCGGGGTCAGGTACCGGACAGCGCCCGGTCGTCCGCGAGCGGCTGCCACCAGCGCTCGACCGCGCTGGTCAGGCTCGCCAGGTCGAGCTCGGCCTGCACCAGGCAATCCTCGCGCGATCCGTGCTCGATGAAGCGGTCCGGAATGCCCAGCGTGAGCGTCGGCAGCGAGTGTGCGCAGTTCGCCAGCAGCTCGACGACCGCCGAACCGGCGCCACCGGCGACGGCGTTCTCTTCGATCGTGACCAGCGCGCGGTGCCGCGCGGCCAGCCGCAGCACGAGCTCCTCGTCGAGCGGCTTCACGAAGCGCATGTTCACGACGGTGGCGTCGAGCCGTTCGCCGATGACCTCCGCGGACGACACCAGCGCGCCGAACGCCAGGATCAGCAGGCCGCCATGGCCTTCACGCCGCACCTCGGCCTTGCCGACCGGCAGCGCGGTCATTTCCGCCTGCAGCGCGACGCCGGGACCCTGGCCGCGCGGATATCGCACGGCGCTCGGGCCGGCGAGCGTGGTGGCCGTGTAGAGCATCTGCCGGCATTCGTTCTCGTCGGCCGGCGCCATCACGGTGATGTTCGGGATGCAGCGCAGGAAGGAGTAGTCGTAGCTGCCGTGGTGCGTGGCGCCGTCGCCGCCCACGAGCCCGGCGCGATCGAGCGCGAACACCACCGGCAGGTTCTGCAGTGCGACGTCGTGGATCAGCTGGTCGTAGGCGCGCTGCAGGAACGTCGAGTAGATAGCCACGACCGGCTTCAGGCCCTCGCAGGCGAGGCCGGCCGCGAACGTCACGGCATGTTGCTCGGCGATCGCGACGTCGAAGTAGCGCGTCGGGAATCTCTTCGAGTACTCGACCATCCCCGAGCCTTCGCGCATCGCCGGCGTGATGCCGACGATCGCCGGGTCGCGCTCGGCCATGTCGCACAGCCACTGCCCGAACACCTGCGAATAGGACGGACCGGTGGACTTCTCCTTGAAGATGGTGCCGCTGGCCGGATCGAACGGACCCGGACCGTGCCACTTGATCGGGTCCTTCTCGGCCGGGTCGTAGCCCTTGCCCTTGCGCGTGACGACGTGCAGCAGCTGCGGACCGTCGGTCTTGTACTCGCGGATGTTCCGCAGGGTCGTGACCAGTTCCTTGATGTCGTGGCCGTCCATCGGGCCGATGTAATTGAAGCCCAACTCCTCGAAGATCGTGCCGGGCAACACCATGCCCTTCATCATTTCTTCCGACCGCCGCGCCAGCTCCCACATCGTCGGCATCTGCTTGAGCATCTTCTTGCCGCCGGAGCGCAGCGTCGAATACGTGCGGCCCGACAGCACCTTCGCGAAGTAGTTGGACAGCGCGCCGACGTTCTCGGAGATCGACATGTCGTTGTCGTTGAGGATGACCAGCAGGTTGGTCTTGCGCGCGCCGGCGTTCAGCAGCGCTTCCCAGGCCATGCCCGCGGTGATGGCGCCGTCGCCGATGATCGCGACGACGCGACGCTCGTCCTTCTTGAGCTCGGCGGCCACGGCCATGCCGAGCGCGGCGCTGATGGACGTGCTCGAGTGCCCGACGCCGAACGTGTCGTACTCGCTCTCGGCGCGCGACGGGAACGGCGCGAGGCCGTCCTTCTGCTTGATCGTGTCGAGCTGGTCCCGCCTGCCGGTCAGCACCTTGTGTGGATAGGCCTGGTGGCCCACGTCCCAGACGAGGCGATCCTTCGGCGTATCGAACACATAGTGCAACGCGACGGTGAGCTCGACGGTGCCGAGCCCGGCGGCGAAGTGGCCGCCGCGCGTCGCGACGCTGCGGATCAGGTAGCGGCGCAGCTCGTCGCAGACTTCGCCGAGCTTCGACTCGGGCTGCGCGCGCAGGTCCGCGGGAAGGTCGAGCGTGCGCAGCAGTGGAAAGGCGTCGGAGGCGGAAGACATCGCGCGAAGTCTAGCTGAGGCGTGACACGAGGAAGTCGGCGAATTCGCCGAGTGGCGCGAACCGCGGGCCCAGTGGCGCGAGCGCCGCGAGCGCGCGGTCGCGACGCCGCAGCGCTGCTGCACGGGCCGCGTCGAGACCGAGCACGGACGGGTACGTCGGCTTCACGCGGTCGGCATCGGCGCCGGCGCGTTTGCCCAGCGAATCCGTGGTGCCTTCGACGTCGAGGATGTCGTCCTGGATCTGGAATGCGAGGCCGATCTCCGCGCCGAATTCCTCGAGCGCGGCACGCTGCGCAACATTCGCGATCCCGGCGGCCACGGCGCCGAGCATCACGCTGGCCTGGATCAGTGCGCCGGTCTTCTGGCGATGCATGCGTTCGACCGCGGCCTCGTCCAGCACCTGCTTGACGGATTCGAGGTCGATCGCCTGGCCGCCGGCCATGCCGCGCGTGCCGATCGCGTCGGCGAGGAGCCGCAGCATGTCGATGCGCGCGGTCGCGGCGATCGATGCGGACGCATTCGCGAGCACCTCGAACGCGCGCGCCTGCAGCGCGTCGCCGACGAGGATCGCGGTGGCTTCGTCGTAGGCGCGGTGACAGGTCGGCCGCCCGCGACGCAAGTCGTCGTTGTCCATCGCGGGCAGGTCGTCGTGCACGAGGCTGTAGACGTGGATCAACTCGACGGCGGCCGCGGGGGAGTCGAGCAGCTCGAGCGGAGCGCCGAGCGCCTCGCCCGTCGCGTAGACCAGCACCGGCCGCACGCGTTTGCCGCCGCCGAGAGTGCTGTAGCGCATCGCCTCGAGCAGGCGCGCCGTGGCGCCGCCGTCGATCTCGAGCGCGCGCGCGAGCACGCCTTCGATGCGTTGCTGGTAGTGGGGAACACGCGTCGCGAGAAAGCCCGACGCGGGGCGCGCCTCAGCGCTCTTCGTCATCGTCGGCATCGACGTCGTCGCCCTCGTCCTCGTCTTCGTCCGCGAACGGCGCGACGACTTCGTTGCCGTCACGCGCCAGCAACACCTCGACCTTCTGTTGCGCGGTGCGCAGCAAGGTCTGGCACTGGCGCGTCAGCGCCACGCCGCGCTCGAACGTCTTCAATGCGTCTTCGAGCGGAACGTCGCCCTGTTCGAGTCGGGTCACGAGCGCTTCGAGTTCGCTCAGCGATTGCTCGAAGTCGGGAAGCTTGGCTTTCGATTTCACGCGCGCGACTTTAAACGATTGGACCCGTCGAGATGGGAAAGGTCGGACGATCCCGATTGACTGCTGCTCACGCGCGGCCGTAGAGTTTGCCGCCTCTTAGAACAGGTCTAAATGAGAGCCATTATCATTGGGCCGGCCACCAGACGGGCGAGTCAAAAAGGAGAAGGGACGTGAACCTGAAGGGCAGCAAGACCGAAAAGAACCTGAAGGACGCGTTTGCCGGCGAGTCGCAGGCGAACCGTCGTTATCTCTATTTCGCAGCCAAGGCGGACGTCGAGGGTTACAACGACGTGTCGACCGTGTTCCGTTCCACCGCGGAAGGCGAGACCGGCCACGCGCATGGCCACCTCGAATATCTCGAGGCCGTCGGCGATCCGGCGACGGGCCTGCCGATCGGCGAGACGAAGGCGAATCTCAAGGCGGCGATCGCCGGCGAGACGCACGAGTACAGCGACATGTACCCGGGCATGGCGAAGCAGGCCCGCGAAGAGGGCTTCTCGGAAATCGCCGACTGGTTCGAGACGCTGGCGAAAGCCGAGCGCTCGCATGCCAATCGGTTCCAGAAGGCCCTGGACGCGATCTGACGGGCCGCTCCCGGTGAGCGGTTCCGAGTCCGGGATACGCGAGGGCAGCCTGCAGGCGCCCTCGCGTCATCCGATCGACTGGCGCAACCCCGAGTTCGTCGACGAGCGTGCGCTCGAAAAAGAGCTCGAGCGCGTGTTCGACATCTGTCACGGGTGCCGGCGCTGCTTCAGTCTCTGCAATTCTTTCCCCACGTTGTTCGACGCGATCGACGCGAGCGAGACGCTCGAGCTCGACGGCGTCGACAAGAAGGTCTACTGGGACGTCGTCGATCACTGTTACCTGTGTGACATGTGTTTCATGACGAAGTGTCCGTACGTTCCGCCGCATCCGTGGAACGTCGACTTCCCGCATCTCATGCTGCGCGCGAAACACGTGCAGCACCGCAAGGGCGAGCACTCCTTCCGCGACAAGCTGCTGTCGAACACGCGCGGCGTCGGCCGCATCGCCGGCATCCCGGTCGTCGCCGAGATCGTCAACGCGGTCAACGGGACGAAGACCGGGCGCGCGTTGCTCGAGTCGGTGCTCGGCGTCGACAAGACCGCGCCGCTGCCGAAGTTCCATTCGAAAACCGGCGCATCGCGCGCGCGCAAACTCGCGAGCGATGACGGCGAGGTCAGGGCGACGCCCGACACGCGCGGCAAGGTCGCGCTGTTCGTCACCTGTTACGGCGATCGCAACGAGCCGCACCTGCCCGAGGACCTGACGGCGGTGTTCGAGCACAACGGCATCCCGGTGCGCGTCGTCGGCAAGGAGAAGTGCTGCGGCATGCCGAAGCTCGAGCTCGGCGATCTCGAGACCGTCGCGACGTACAAGGACTTCAACATCCCGCAGTTGAAGCAGCTGGTCGACGAGGGCTACGACATCGTCGCGCCCATTCCATCCTGCGTGCTGATGTTCAAGCAGGAGCTGCCGCTGATGTTCCCCGAGGACGCGGACGTGCAGCTGGTGAAGGAGCACATCTTCGATCCCTTCGAGTACCTGATGCTGCGCCACAAGGCCGGCCTGCTGCGCACGGACTTCAAGGAGAAGCTCGGCAAGGTCAGCTACCACGTGCCCTGCCACCTGCGCGTGCAGAACATCGGCTTGAAGACTCGCGACGTGCTGCGCCTGGTGCCCGAGACCACGGTCGAGGTCATCGAACGCTGCTCGGGCCACAACGGCACTTACGCGGTGAAGAAAGAATTCCGTGCGGCGTCGGTGAAGATCGGCCGGCCGGTGGTGTCGAAGGTCGAAGCGGCGCAGGCCGATCACTATTCCAGCGATTGCCCGATGGCCGGCCACCAGATCGAGAGCGGCCTCGCGGCAAAAGAGGGCGCGGAACCGCGCGCGCCCGAACACCCGATGTCGCTGGTGCGCAAGGCGTACGGGATCGACGAGTGAAGAAGCTCGTCGAATCGGACCTCTTGTCTCTCGAGCGGTATTCGCGCGAGCGCCCGGAGTTCCGCGCCCGCGTCATCGAGCACAAGCGCAACCGCCAGCTCGGCGTCGGGCCGAACACGATGTGGCTGTTCGAGGACCGGCTGACGGTCCAGTACCAGGTCCAGGAGATGCTGCGCACCGAACGCATCTTCGAGGCCGAGGGCATTGCCGAGGAGCTCGGCGCGTACAACCCGCTGATCCCCGATGGCCGCAACTGGAAGGCGACGCTGCTCATCGAGTACACCGACGCCGAAGTCCGGAAAGTCCAGCTCGAGAAGCTGCGCGGCGTGGAGGACCGGTGCTGGATGCAGGTCGGTGATTGCCCGCGCGTCTACGCGATCGCCGACGAGGATCTGGAACGCGAGAACGACGTTAAGACGTCGGCGGTGCACTTCCTGCGCTTCGAGCTCACCGACGAGATGGCCGGGAAGATGAAGGGTGGTGCCGCGCTCTCCGCCGGGATCGCCCACCCTAACTACCGGCACGAGCTGGTGCCGGCGCCGGACAACGTCAGGTCGGCGCTGGCCGCCGACCTGGCGTAGGAAATCTCAGGAGAACTTCGTCGGTTCGTCCTTTTCCTGCTTCCAGATCACCACCGCATAGATCAGGTTGGCGAGTCCCAGCACGGCGGGGATCAGCATGAAGACCGCCCCTTCGCTGCCGCCGGCCCGGTCGACCGCGAAGTACAGCACGATGCCGACGAACAGCAGTGCCAGTCCGTTGCGCATCGCCTTCGGCCAGAGGAAC
>DATJTW010000098.1:0-6757 GCA_035502995.1 Steroidobacteraceae bacterium
CGGCCGCTGCGGGCCGGATGCACAGGAACAGCAGGCAGACGGGCAGGACGAAACGGCTTCGCATCGCAAACTCCCCTGATTCTTCTTCTGGCTCAACCCCGGCGCAGGATTCTCGCCTTGTCGCGTTCCCAGTCGCGCTCCTTCTCGGTGGCGCGCTTGTCGTGTTGTTTCTTGCCCTTGGCGAGTCCGATGTCGAGCTTGGCGCGGCCTTTCGACCAGTGCAGGTCGAGCGGCACCAGCGTGTAGCCCTTGCGCTCGACGCTGCCGACCAGCCGCGACAGCTCCGCCTTGCTCAGCAGTAGTTTGCGGGTGCGCTTGGGTTCGGCGGTCACGTGCGTGGACGTGGTGTTCAGCGGCGTGATCAGCGCGCCGAACAGGAACGCCTCGCCGTTCTTGAGGTACACGTACCCCTCGGCGATCTGCGCCTTGCCGGCGCGCAGGGATTTCACTTCCCAGCCTTCGAGCACCAGGCCCGCTTCCAGACGTTCCTCGATGAAGAAGTCGTATCGGGCCTTGCGGTTCTCGGCGATGAGGCGTTCGGGTTCCTTCTTCACGGCGGGCATTGTACCCGTGCGCCCCTTCTTCATTAAGATTGCGTCGCATGCGTGAAGTCAAAAGGTCCGCGCTGATCGCCGAGTCGCCGGCACGCATGTACCGCCTGGTCAACGAGATCGAACGCTACCCCGAGTTCGTGCCAGGGTGCGTGGCCGCGCGCGTCGAATCGCGTACGGCGACCGAAGTGGTCGCCACGTTGTCCATCAAGCGCGGCCCGCTGCGCGCCGAGTTCACCACGCGCAACCTGCTCGAGCCCGACCAGCGCGTGCTCATGCAGCTGGTCAGCGGGCCGTTCCGAGTGCTCGAGGGCCTGTGGACCTTCGCGCCGCTGGGCGAGCTCGGGTGCCGCGTGCAGCTCGAGATGCGGTTCGAGTTCGCGAACCGGGTCGCCGGTGCGTTGTTCGAGCCGCTGTTCGAGGACACCGCGGCCTCGCTGGTCGACGCCTTCGTGAAACGCGCGCGCGACGAGCGCGCGGCGACCTAGCTACCGATGAAGACCTGTCTCGTCACCTGGGCGCTGCCCGAGCGGCAATGGACGTGGCGCGTGTCGCTGGAAGAGGGTGCGACGGTCGCCGATGCGCTCGCGGCCGCGCGGCTGCTGGCAGAAGGCGTCGAAGTGTCCTGGGAGGCCGACGTCGGCATCTTCGGCGAGCTCTGCGGCCGTGATGCGGTGCCGCGCGACGGCGACCGCATCGAGATCCTGAGGCCGCTCAGGTCGGACCCGAAGGAGTCCCGGCGGGCGCGGGCAGCGGCTGGGCGGGCGGGACGGGATCCGGCGCCTTCTCGACCGCGGGCTTCTCGTCGGTAGGCTTCGCGCCTTTCGCTTCCTCGGTCTGGATCGGACGATCGTCGCGCGAGAACAACTTCTTCCAGAAGCCGCGGTCGTCCTTCGATTTCGCCTCGGCACGCGCGCGCTTCAGCTCGGCCTCGATGTTCTCGAGATCGGCCTGCGTCGGTACGCCCTGGTTGTCGTAACGCTGCACCTTCTCGTCCTGGAAGTAGACGGTGAGGCGGCGCTTCAACGGCTCCTTGTTGTGCCGTGAATTGAAGTAGTAGTAGTAATCCCAACGATCGTTGTCGAACGCGTCGGGCACCATCGGCGTCCCGAGCAGGAAGCGCACCTGGCTGCGCGTCATGCCTTCCTTCAGCTGCGACACCGAGTCGGTGACCAGGTAGTTACCCTGCTGGATGCTCATGCGATAGACGCAACCCGACGCGAGCAGCGCGCCGCTGGACAGCAAAATCAGCCGGAGTAGTGCAAGGCGTTTCATGGTGGCGCATCATACCGCAACGTTTTGAGGAGACCGCTCGCTTGGAAAGCAAAGATCTGCGCAAGGCCGGACTGAAAGTCACGGGACCCAGGCTGAAGATCCTCGAGATCCTCGAGGGCAGCCCGACCCGTCACATGTCGGCCGAGGGCATCTACAAGCGGCTCATCGAGTCGAACGAGGACATCGGCCTCGCGACGGTGTACCGCGTGCTCACGCAATTCCAGGCGGCGGGACTGGTCGCGCGACATCACTTCGAAGACGGGATGGCCGTCTTCGAGTTGAACCAGGGTACGCACCACGACCATATCGTCTGTCTTGACTGCGGCCGCGTCGAAGAGTTCGTGGACGAGTCGATCGAAGAGCGCCAGGAGGCGATCGCCGCCCGACTCGGCTACGAGCTGCGGGACCACGCGATGACGCTTTATGGTCACTGCCGCAAGCCGGGTTGCCCCTCGTACAAGGGCACCCCGAAGGGCAAACATTCCTGACGAAGTGACGCGGGGCCGGTCAGGCCTTGCGTTTGCCGCCGCGGGCTTTCGGGTCCGGATTGCCCGCCAGGTGCAGCATCTCGCGCGCGTGTTCGCGCGCCTTACCGGTCACCTCGAGCCCGCCTAACATCCGCGCCAGCTCCTCGGCGCGTTCGTCCATGGTCAGCTCGGAGATCGTGGTGCGCGTGGTCTTGCCGTCCGTGAGCTTCGCGACCCGCAGGTGATGGTGGCCCTGGCTCGCGACCTGCGGCAGGTGCGTGACGCAGATCGCCTGGCCGGAAAATCCGAGTGCCTTCAGTTCGCGGCCGACGATCTCGGCCACCGCGCCACCGACGCCGGAATCCACCTCGTCGAACACCATGCAACGCGCATCCTTCGCGGAGCAGGCCACCTGCACGGCCAGCGACAGCCGCGCGAGCTCGCCACCCGACGCGACCTTCGCCAGCGGGCGCAGCGGCTGGCCCGGATTCGCGGTGACGCGGAACTCGACGGTGTCGAAGCCGTACGCGCTCGGTTCGCCGCTCGGCTGCGAGATGTCGATGAGGAAGCGGCCGCCGGCCATGCCCAGTGTCTGCATGCGCGCGGTGATGTCCTTGGACAACGCGCGCGCCGCGGTCTGCCGGTTCGCCGACAACTTGGTCGCGAGCTGCCGGTAGATCTCGAGCGCCTCGGTCATCTGCTTCTTGAGCGCGGTGAGGTCGTTGTCGGCGCTGGTGAGGTCGGCGAGTTTTTTCTCGAGGTCGGTGGTCAACGCGGCGAGCTCGCTGCCGGGCACGCGGTGCTTGCGGCCCAGCTCTTCCACCGCGGCAAGGCGCCGTTCCACTTCTTCCTGGCGCGCCGGATCGATGTCCAGCGTCTCGAGGTAACGCGACAACTCGCGCGCGGCCTCGCGGATCTGGATCGTCGCTTCGTCGACCATCGGGATGACCTTGGCGAGGCGCGGATCGACGCTCGACAGCGTCTTGATGCCGGCCAGCGCGCGCGATGCGGTGGCGTGTGCGTTGCCGTCGTCGGAGTCGTACAACAGGCCGACCGCCGCCTGCGCGGCCTCGGCGAGCCGGCCGCGGTTCGAGTGCCGCGTGCGCTCCTCGGTGAGCTGCGCGACTTCGCCTTCCTTGAGGTCGAGCGCCTTCAGCTCGCCGACCTGGAACTTGAGCAGCTCGATCTGCGAATCGCGGTCGCGCGCCTTGCCTTCGAGCTCGGCGGCGCGGTTCACGTAGCCGACCCAGGTCTTGTACGCCTCGCGCACGCCGTCGGAGAGCTCGAGGTTCTTGCCGAAATCGTCGAGCAGCTCGCGCTGCGCGGACGGGCGCGTCAGGGACTGGAATTCGTGCTGGCCGTGGATGTCGACGATCAGCGCGCCGACGTCGCGCAGCAGCTGCAGCGGGACGGAGACGCCGTTCAGATAGCCGCGCGAGCGGCCATCGGCGGAGATCACGCGCCGGACGGTGAGCTCGTCCTCCGCCTCGACCGATTGCTCGGTGAGGATCTCGCGCAATGCCTTCGGGCTGTCGCTGATGTCGAACGTCGCCGAGAGCTCCGCGCGCTCGGCGTTCGCGCGCACGACCTCGGCGCCGCCCTTGCCGCCGGCCAGCAGCGCCAGCGCATCGACGACGATGGACTTGCCCGCGCCCGTTTCGCCGGTGAGCACCGTGAGGCCGGCGCGCACTTCGAGCTCGATCAGATCGATGATGGCGAAATCACGAATCTGCAGATGGGTCAGCATGGCTCACTCGGAGGTGTTGAACCCGCCGCGTCCCCAATGGAGCTTGGAGCGCAGCAGGCGGTAGTACTCGAACTGGTTCGGATGGAGCAGGGTGATCTTCTGCGTGGTCGGATGCACTTCGAGCCGGTCGCCGGCCGAGAGCTCGCCGAGCGAGACGCCGTCGCAGGTGACCTGCGCGCGCGTGTCGGGCCGGTCGATCAGCCGGATGCAGATGACGGAGCGTCCCGACACCACGATGGGCCGGTCCGACAACGTATGCGGGCAGATGGGCGCGAGCACCAGCACGTCGAGATGCGGGCTCACGATGGGGCCGCCGCTCGACAGCGCGTAGGCCGTGGAACCGGTGGCGCTGGCGACCACGAGACCATCGCCGCCATGCGAGTTCACGTAGGCACCATCGATCCACGTTTCGAAGTCGAGCATGCGGCCGGTGTCCCACTTCTGCAGGACCACGTCGTTCAGCGCCAGCGCCGTGGTGGTCTTGCCGTCCGAGCCGATCAGCCGCGCTTCGAGCAGCGAGCGTTCGTCGCGCTCGCAGCGGCCCTCGAGCGCCGCGTCGACCGACGCGAGCATGTCCTTCGGCAGCACGTCGGTGAGGAAACCGAGCCGGCCCCGGTTGATGCCGATCAGCGGCACTCCCCGGTGCGCGACCAGGCGCGCGGCGTAGAGCAGGGTGCCGTCGCCGCCGATCGCGATGACCAGGTCCGCTTCGTCGGCGATCTTTTCCTCGGGCACGCGTTCGACCAGGCCGGGGGCGGCGTCGAGCGGATCGTCGGCGGGCAAAAGCGCGCGGACACCCCGGGCCTTCAGGTGGGGCAGGAGCGTCAACGCGGATTCCGCGACGCGGGCGTCGCTGAATCGGCCTATTAGCGCGCAAGCCTGCGCCGGTAGAGCCATGTTGCTTTGTAGCACGGGGCCGGGAGGCAACCAATGCACTGAATCACATCGAAAACTCGTGAATGGGGCCCCGGTTGCTTCCTTGACGGTTCGATGACGGCTTCGGTACGTTTTCGGCGTGACGACCGAACCCCCAGACGACGGACTCTCCGAGCGCGAGCAGCTGCTGCTGCGCGTGCTCGTCGGCAGCTACATCCGCGACGGTCAGCCGGTGGGTTCGCGATCCTTGTCCCGCGAGTCAGGATTGTCCCTGTCCTCCGCGACGATCCGGAACATCGTCGCGGATCTCGAATCCCTGGGCTTCGTCAGTTCGCCGCATACGTCGGCGGGCCGCATTCCGACCGACAAGGGTTACCGCTTCTTCGTCGATTCGTTGCTGAAGGCGCGCACGACGATGGAAGAGGATCCCGCGTTCGTCGAGCTGCGCCGCCAGCTCGACGCCACGCGCGACGACTCGAAGGCGCTGGTCGCAGCCGCGTCGAAATTGCTGTCGAGTGTCACGCAGCTCGCGGGCGTGGTGACGTTGCCGCGCACGCAGCAGGCGTCCATCACGCAGATCGAATTCGTCGGGCTATCCGACAACCGCGCGCTCGTCATCCTCGTGTTCAACGACCGCGAGGTGCAGAACCGCATCATCCAGCTCGAGCGGTATCACAACCCGGACGAGCTGCGGCGCGCCGCGAACTTCCTCACCGAGCGTTGCCGCGGCAAGACGCTGGCGCAGGTGCGGCTCGACATCCTGCGCGAGATGCAGGAAACGCGCGAGACGATGAACGTGATGATGAAGGACGCGATCAGCGTCGCCGAACACGTCTTCAAGGGCGGCGACGAGGCCAACCGCATGGAGTACGTGATCGCCGGCGAGACCAATCTCATGGGCGCCGGCGAGCTGTCCTCGGTCGACAAGCTGCGTCGCCTGTTCGAAGCCTTCAACGAGAAGCGCGACATCCTCAACCTGCTCGACCACAGCCTGCGCGCGGACGGCGTGCAGATCTTCATCGGCCAGGAGTCCGGCTACCGGATCCTCGACGACATCAGCGTGGTCACGGCGCCGTACAGCGCCGACAACGAAGTCGTGGGCGTGATCGGCGTCATCGGCCCTACGCGAATGGCTTATGAGCGCGTGATCCCGATCGTCGACGTGACCGCGAAGATCCTCGGCGCGGCGCTCGCCCGGCGCTGAATCGGCGCCCGCCGACAGTTTCTTTCCCCGCCAGCGCTTGAAATCCCGACAATGGGGCCCACAAAGCCGCGCAGGCTTTGTGACCAGACGCAACTCCCTGTTTCATTGAGGACATTTGATGACGGATCCGAACAACGAGCACGGCGCCGGCCCCGAGGACAAGACCACGGTGCTGCCCGAGACGGCGGTGGCGCTGGTCGAAATGGAGCGGCTGCAGACCGAGCTCGCCGCGGCCGAGGAGCGGGCGAAGAACCACTGGGAGCAGTACCTGCGCGCGCTCGCCGACGTCGACAACGTGCGCAAGCGCGGCGCGAAGGATCTCGAGAACGCGCGCCAGTTCGCCGTCGAGAAGTTCGCGCAGGACCTGATCGGCGTGAAGGACTCGCTGGAGCTCGGCATACAGACGGGCGGCAAGGCTGACGTCGCGAGCCTGGTCGAAGGCCAGACCGCCACGCTGCGGTTGCTCGCGAAGGCGTTCGAGAAGGCACAGATCGAAGAGGTCAATCCGGAAGGTGTCGCGTTCAATCCGGAGTTGCACGAGGCGATGATGGCGCAGCCGAGCGATGCGCCGGCGAATACCGTGCTGGCGGTGATCCAGCGCGGCTACACGTTGAATGGCAGATTGCTGCGGCCGGCG
>DATJTW010000099.1:0-26659 GCA_035502995.1 Steroidobacteraceae bacterium
AGGGCCGATTCTTTATGACGAATTCTGGGCGTCGACACCGTCCAGCGATCGAACTGTGGTGGGAGATCGAATCCGCCTGCAATCTCAATTGCTCCTTTTGTTACAACCCCTGGCGTCATAGAGGCCGGCCGGCTCCATCTCGACAACGAGGCACGGAGATTTTGGAACAGTTGGGACGAGTCGCATCAGAATTCGATTGCCGCAGCCTTACCGTTTCTGGCGGCGAGCCACTGCTACACCCCGATCTCCTGACCGTCCTTTCCGGCGCGCAGCGCCTCGGTATTCCGACCGTACTTTCCACCAATGGATTGGCATTGACACGAACGCTTGCCAGCAGTTTGCGCGACTGCGACGTCAGCACGGTTCAGGTCTCGCTTCATTCGCATTTGCGAAGTTCGCACAACGCTCTGGTGGGTGGTATCGATAGTTGGGATCAGGCCGTCAATTCGCTCGCGACCATGCGCTCGCTCGGAGTAGTGTCGTTGCCGACCTTTGTTGCAACGAAAGACAACGTATCCCACTTCAAGGATGTCCTGGAGATTTGTCGCATGCTCAATCTACCCGGCGCGATCTTTAATCGGGTAGTAAAGCCAGACCACGGATTCGCGCCAGGTACAAATTGCGAGCCTGCTTCGGACCAAGCCATTCTCCGCGCCCTAGATGACGCGGATGCCGCGTCGGAGGGACTGCAAATAATTCTGGGCGTCCCCTTGTCGATACCCGGCGTAGATGTTCGTCGATGGCAATCTGTGAAGGATTCCAGTTGCCCAATTAGGAAGGGACAGACCAAGTGGGTGATCGGCCCCGATCTGACGGTCAGGCGGTGCAGCCACTCAATGGATGGCCTTGGACCGCTTCTCGGAAGTGGGTTCGACGGCTTGCTTAGTAGTCTCGCGCAGGACGTACGCGATTCGGATTCAAGCGGTAACTGTCCTCGACTTCGTCAAAGTATTGCGATTCGGCCAGAGATTCGAGTTCGAACACGAGCTTGAGCGTCAACCACAGCTCCACGCCCGCTCCTCTTACTTCCTGGTTGGTACGATGCTTTCGCCCCGCGCCAGCATCTCGACCAACGTACGGATCTTCCTCTCCCGCCCCGCCACCGTCTTCATGTTGTTCGTCCGGAACGCCAACGCGAACAGGTTCATGCGATTCAACGTCGCAAACGTCTTCGCCGCCTTCCCGTCCGCCCGGATCGCCTTCAGCAGGTCCGCCGGAAGTTTGTCCGCGGACGTCTCGCGGATCGGCGCATACGCTGCCTGCCACCGCCCGTCCTTCTTCGCCGCATCCACCTGCGCCAGCCCGTGTGGCGTCATCCGACCGGCCTTCTTCAACCGCGCCACGTGCCGGCGATTGATCTGGCTCCACGAGCTGCGCGCCTTGCGCGGGGTGTAGCGCTGCAGGTACGAATCCGCGTCGAAGGACTTCTTAAGGCCGTCTATCCACCCCCAGCACAACATCACGTCCAGCGCCTCCGCGGGAGTGACGCTGCGTTTGCCGGAATCCTTCTTGTGGATCTTCAGCCAGAGCTCGGCCGACTTCGAATGGTTCGCGCGCATCCACGTTTCGAGCGCGGCGACCGTCGCGAACGCGCGCATCACTTGAACACCATGAACGTGAGGATGGTGACGATCACGACACCCGAACCCAGCGCGCAAAACCGTCCGAACACCGCGACCCGCCGATACGCAGCCGACGCCGGCCCCTGCTCCGCAAACAACCGGATCTGCCGCTTCAACACGAACGACGACGCGACGAAGAACAGGAACCCCACGCCCCAGAGATTCATCGCCGACTCCGCCCAGTGCTCGTCGAGCAGCGACGCCATGTGCCCCATCCACATGCCGGTGATCAGCATCAACACGTAGCCGGGCATCACCACGAAGTGCAGCAGCCGGCGTACGGTGCCGAGCATGAACGCGCCGTGATCGGGATCGGCCGCAAAGAACTCCAGCAATACCACGAGCGCGGCGTTCGTGCCCACCGAGACGATGGCGATGAGGATATGCGCGTATTTGAGGCCGAGGTACGTCATCCATGCCGCTCGCGTTTGCGTTGATAGCTGCGCGCGGCGAGATCGAGGCCTATCCAGTCGGCGCGGGCGAAAGCGTCGATGGAGGCCGCATCGAGCCCGAACTCCCGACCGGTTCCCGCTGGATCGCGCCGGAACCGCGCGCGGAACTCCGCATCCGTGAAGAGGCGTGCCAGCAGTTCCTCGCCGAGGACGTCGGGGTCACGCATGCCGCCGCACCTCTCGCGCCCGATCCAGCTGCGCCACCAGCTCGCCGATCGCCGGGTAGTGTCCGTCCCGCTCGAGCACGACGTCGACCGGCCGCTGCAGCCGCGCATCGAGCGCAGCCAGGAGTTCATAGACGACGTCCGGCGGCGAATGCACGTGATCGTCGAGCAGCCGCTGCTCGCCGCAGCCGTGCTCTATCCACATGCCGCCCGACAGGTGCACGGCCACCACGCGTTCCAGCGGGAACGCGGCGAGATCGGCGAAGGGATCCCGCCCGCCGTTCACCGCATTCGCATACAGGTTGTGCAGGTCGAGCAGCAGCGGCGCACTGGTGGCATCGAGGATGCGACGCGTCCACTCGCTCTCGGCGAACGTGCTGGTCGGCGGTTCGAACAACGTCGCGATGTTCTCGAGCGCGGGCATCATCCCAGTCACGGAGCGCGCGAGCTCGACGTTGCGCACGGTCTGCTCGATCGTGCGCTCCGTGCGCGGCGGCATCGCGAGGTGGCCCACCTCGATGCAGCCGGCGCGCACGAATGCCAGGTGCTCCGACCATCCCGCCGGTCGCACGCGCTCGATCAGCCGCGCGATCCGGTCGAGGCGCCAGCTCTCGACGGGCACCGCCGACGCCAGCCCGAGCCCGACGCCATGCAGCTGCAGCGGCACCTGCTCGCCGAGCCCGCGCAACGCATCGAGCTCGCGCCGCGACGCCTTGAAGTAGTTGTCGGCGATCACCTCGACCACGTCGACCCGATCGAGATGCGCGAAGATCCCGGCCGCGAGCTCCGGCCGCCAGGCGATGCCGACGCGTTGCGCGAGCTCAGCTGCCACAGCCACCACAGCCGCCGCCGCATCCACCGCCACCGCAACTCGACCCGCAGCTGGAGCCGCACGACGAATTGTTGTTGGTCTTGTTCGCCTGCATCTGTTTGCGCAGCTTCGCGGCGAACGGATATTTTTTCGTCGGCAGCGCGGACAACCCGAACGCCGCCGCCACCAGCACCGCTTCGTCCGTCGCGCCGTCGGCCGCGAGCCGGCCGACGCGATCCCGCAGCCGGCCGAACAACGTGCGCTGGTCCGTCAATGCGCGATCGCCGGCATTCGTGCGCTGCCGCCGGTAGATGGCGTGCGCGGCGAACACCATGACCGCGGTCAGCATCACGAGGAAGACCACGTTCGAGTGTCCGCGCTGGAATGCGACGAGGATCTTGATGACCGACAGCAGCAGCAACCCGCCGGCGATCGCCGCGAACGCCGGAAACCGCCGGCCGAATTCCTCGGCGTCGGCGATCAACCCGCTGGCGCGCAGCGGCTTCGCGTAGTCCTCGACCATGGCCTCGAGCGTTGCGTCCTTGAACAACTTCGACGTCGGCTGCATCGTCGTGCAGCGTCGCAGCAGTGCCTTCTCGAGCGGATGCGTGACGGCGCCGAGCGCATCGCGGCTCGACGTCGCGGCGAGGCTCTCGCCGATCGGCTCCAGCAGCCGGCGCTTGTTCAGCGAGAACGCGACGATCTGCAACGCCTCGGACACGCCGCCGCGCAGGTACGACAGCAGGTACGGATCGCGCAGGTGCCGGCGCGCCTCGCCGGTCGGCAACGACGACGCGTCCGAGAACAGGCCACGCACCACGCGATACAGGAAGAACAGCCCGGCACTGCCGACCACGAGGTAGAACCCGAGGAACTGCGGGCCGCGGAAGTCGAACGGATTCATCGCGCTACTTCGGCGAGATCGCGCGGATGAACGCGATGAGCTCCGCGAGCAGCCGCATCGAATCGGCCGTCACGGGATCGCCGGTTTCGCGCAATACCTGCATGCGCTCGATCAACGCCGTGGCGCCGTGCCGCGCGGCCAGCGCGAGCAAGGCCTCGCGCGGCGAGAGCTGCGGCTGGCGATCCAGCTCCAGCATCGCGACGGCCGACGCGCGCAGCGGACCGACGGCATCCACGAGCGCGTGCGTGCGCGCGTGGTCGTTGTGCAGCAGCAGCGAATGCCGCAACCGCATCGCCAGGTTCAGCAGCACCTGCGCGACGCGCCGGCGCAGCGCGCCGTCGTCGATCGTCAGCGAGGCGAACGGGTCCGAGCCATGCATCACGCGGCGGCGATGCAGGATGTCGAAGTACTTCACCGCGAAGGCCTCGGCGGCCGCGGCGATCTCGTCTGCCATCAGCACCAAGGGCTTGAGATCGGCCGTGGCCGTCAGCACCGCGACCTCCGCGCGCCAGCCCTCGACGCGCTCGAGGTCGATGCGCGAGAAGACCATCAGCACGTTGACGTCCGACGTGGCGCGCAGGCGTCCTTCCGCCGCGGAGCCGAACAGCAGCATCGACGTCAGCGAATCGCCGAACGACGCGATGCTGGTGGTCTTGAATTCTTGCAGTGCGTCGGCGATGTCGACCGGCAGGTCGCTCGCCCAGCTTTCGCGGTTCGTCGCAGCCATTCGCCCTCCCGAGCGTTGCGCCGGGAGAGTATGCCTACGGCAACGGCGGGCTCGCTACCCCGGCACCAGCGCCAGCGCGCGCGGCTGCAGCCGCGTGGCCCATGCCGAATACTTCTCCGCCATCTCTCGCGCGACCGTCGCCGCGACGCGCATGCCGGCGGTCTGCCCGTCGACGTCGCCGGCGGCGACCTGCGACGTCGTGTCGAGCAATTCGATGTCGTGGCCGTTCAACCAGTCGCGCCAGTCCTCCATGCGCAACGCGCCGGCCGGGCGATCGTCGACGATCAGCCGCAGCAGCTCGTGCGGGCGCAGCGCGCTCACCAGCTTGTCGTAGACGTAGCTGTCGCCATCGGCCAGGCGCAGCCGGTGTTCGGCGGCGTGGATCGCGCCGACGCGCGCACCGAGCCGCGTCTCGCCCGGCGACAGGCGCACGAGCTCGCGCAGTAGATAGTCCCAGGACACGGCCGGCGGCACCGGCTGCACTGCCTCGCCGAGCTGCGGCGGCTGCCAGACGTGCAGCTGCGGCGGCCCGGCGTCGGCGGAGATGGCCCGCTGCTCGATCAGCAGCGCGGACTTGCCCAGATGGAACGCGGCCGACACGCCCGCCTCGGTCGCGCCGATCACGATGACGCGACGACGCAGCGGCGCCGGCTCGGGCAACGAGACGGGAAAACCGGGGCGCAGCGTGAGGACCACGGACGCCACGTCAGCGCGTGAACAACGCGATCAGGATGATGATCGGGATCGGGACGCCGAGGAGCCACAACAGGATGGAACGCATGGTTGCCTCCGGATCAGGCGGTGGTTGTGACGAGCACGGAGGAATCGCGCAGCCGGCCGCCGAACGTCGCGGCCCAGCTCGCGAAGAACGCGCCGACGAACAACGAGACCACCAGCCACAACGCGAGCCAGGCGGATGCCTTGCGCGCGTCGTCGAGATTCTCGGTCAGGCCGGCGAAGGCGCGGTCCACGCGCTGCTCGGCCTCGGCGCGCGACAGGCCCGTGTCCTTGGCGACGATCTGGCCGAGATACTTCTTGTCGGCGTCGTCGAGCTGGCCGTCGGCGATCGCGTTGGCGAAGATGCGGCCGACCTCGGGCGCGCGCTTCGCGTCGTCGCTACCGCGGAACAGCGAGTCGACGTAGTAGGCCGCGGGTCCGTCCGTGCCGACCTTCACGCCCGTGGACACCAATCCGGTCAGCGCCGTCGAGAACAGCGTCGCGACCAGCAACGTCGACACCGCCCAGGCCAGGAAGCCGTGCGCGGTGTCGCGGAAGTAGACTTCGTTGGTATGGATGCTGACCCAGCGCGTGCGCAACCGGCCGGCGAGATAGCCGCCGAGCACCGACGCCAGCAGGCTGACCACGGTCACCCACACGATGCTCGACACGCTCACGGCGGTGCCGGAGATCCCGTCGTGCGCCCACGGCGAGACGACCGCGAGCCCGAGCCCGCTGCCGAGCACGAACAACACCAGTGACAACGCCGCGGCGCCGACCGCACCGGCGAACACCGCGCCCCAGGAAACCCCGCTGTTGTCAGCGGTCGCAATGGAAGTAGCCATGACCCAACTCTCGGAGAGCTGTTAGCCCGGCGATGCCGGAGCGGCTACCCCGCTGCTGTAGGCCTTCCTAACGGCGGGGTTCGGAGACCACCGGCAGCAACACCGCGCTGGCGTTCGCACCGCCGAACCACACGCTCTGCGTCGCCTTCCGGTAGTCGGCCGGCTTCGCGAACATGATGTTCTCGACGTACGTCTGCGGGTTGCGGTCGTACAGCGGGAACAGCGACGACTGCACCTGCACCATGATCCGGTGGCCCGGCAGGAACACGTGGTTCACGTGCGGCAGCGTCCAGGTGAACTTCTCGACCTTGCCGGGCTTCAGCGCCTCGGGCTTCGCGAAGCTGCGCACGTAGCGGCCGCGGAAGATCTCGATGCCGACGGGCAGTTCGTAGCCGGCCATGCCGGGCTTCGCGCCCTGCGACGCATCCTCGGGCACGTCGTTCGGATACACGTCGATCAGCTTCACGACCCAGTCGGCGTCCGTGCCGGTGGTCGAGGCGAACAGCTGCACCTGCGGCGCGCCCATGATGTGCACCGGTTTCTCGAGCGGCGCGCCCTTCCACGACGCGACGTCGGGGCGATCCGTGACGAAACGCTGATCGCGGATCAGCCAGGGTTTCCACTGGCTGGCATTGCCCATGTCGATCGGCCGCGGGATGAACGGCACCGGCTTCATCGGGTCGCTGACGTAATCCTCCCGGCCCGGGTTCTTCGGCTTGTCGAAGCTCGCGACACCACCGGCCGCCAGGTAGACAGGCGTGGCGCTCTCCGCCGGCCAGGTCGACGACACCTGCCACTCGTTGATGCCCGTGGCGTACGTCAGCACGGGCGGCGTCTTCGGATCCGGCCCGCCCTTCAACCAGTGATCGAAGAAGGGCTTGACGAAACGCACGCGCCATTCGCGCGCGGTGTCGCCCGTGAACGTCAACGCGCCGAGATCGAAGCCGTAATGGTTCGCGCCCGAGTGGCGCCACGGGCCGATATGCAGGGACACCTTGTCGTTGTTCTTGTCCTTCGGTTCCAGCGCGCGATAGACCGCGGGTCCGCCGTAGCTGTCTTCCTGGTCCCACTGGCCGACCTCGATGATCGTCGGCACCGTCAGCGGCCGCTCGGCCAGCCACTTGTCCACGGCCTGCAGCGACCAGAACTCCGTGTACGCCGGGTTGTCGAGGAACTTGCGGACGCCGGACACCTTGTCCACGCCGAGCATCTTCGCGTAGTCGCCGGCCGAACCGGCCTCGAGGTAACGCGTGTAGTCGTCGCTCGAACCGAGCGCGAAGTCGCCGCCGCCCTCGCCCTTGTTGGTAGATAGACCGACGACGTAGTCGATGCCGCTGACGCGGAACGCGCCGTTGTGGAACCAGTCGTCGCCCATCCAGCCGTCGACCATCGGGCTCTGCGGCACCGCCGCCTTCAGCGCCGGGTGCGGATCGATCTCGGCCATCAGCGTGGTGAAGCCGAGGTAGCTCGAGCCGATGACGCCGACGTTGCCGTTCGACTCGGGCGTGTTCTTCACCAGCCAGTCGATCGTGTCGTACGCGTCGGTGGATTCGTCGATCTTCGTGTCGTTCAGCGGGCCGGCGAGCGGGCGGTTCAGCACCCACTGGCCTTCGGAGCGATGCAGGCCGCGGATGTCCTGGTAGACGCGGATGTAGTTGTCGGCGAAGAACTCGGCGTCCATGACCTCGAGCACGTCGACGCCGCGCTGGCTCGCGACGCGATGCGTCGAGTGATGCGCGTCATAGGGCGAACGGGACAGCAGGATGGGCGCGTTCGTCGTGCCCTTCTTCATGACCATCGCCGTGTAGAGCTTCACGCCGTCGCGCATCGGGATCATCGCCTCGCGGCGGATGAAATCGGCGGACGGCAGCACGGCCTCGTACTTGTCGAGCACGTCCGGCGTCATCGGCGTGACCCGGGCCTGGGCCGGTGGTGTTTGCGGGAGCACGGCGGTCGCGGCGAAAGCCGACGCGGCGGCGAGCAGGAAAGCGAGCGGTTTAACTTGAGTCATGGGACGAGCCTACGAGCGGCCCGGATTGCCCGCAAGGAGACGACACGAAGTCGGACATCGGCTCGTCGCATTGCGGTCCGCCGGCCGACTTCCGCGCCCATCGCCGGCCGGCACGGTACGCGCGATCCCTTCACACCCGGAGCATTCATGAGCACGAAGCTGTTGGTCCCGCTGCTCGCCGCCACCGCGTTGCTGATCGCCTGCGGCAAGAAGCACGACGAGATGCCGCCGACGAACGCCACCACCGAGACACCGCCACCCGCCGAGACCGCACCGCCGCCGGATTCGACGACGACGACGCCGGGCACTCCGGACGCAACGACGCCGCCTCCCGGCGACGCAGCACCCGGCGAACCGGCCACGACGACGCCGCCGCAGCAGTGAGATCGCTGCTCGCGGCGTGTGGGGTCATCGCGCTCGCCGGCTGCCACCGCGGCGCCGACGAGCCGGTGACCGCGCCGGCGCCGGCGTCGAGCGACGCGCCCGCCGCGACACCGCCTTCCACCGAAACGGCCGGCGATCAGACGACGACGCCGGGCGGCAATGCCGGCGAAACCGGCGCGACGCCGCCGACCAATCAAGCGGAGGCGTCGCCGCCGCAGCCCTGATCAGCGGCGGTTCAGTGCGACGTCACCAGGTACGCCGCGACGTCGGCGACCTGCTGCGCCGACAAGCCGAGCTGGTCGGCGCTCATCATCAGAGAGCGTCCGAACCAGCGGCGCTCGGCGATTTGGCCGGCGGGCACCATCTGCGTGAGGCCGCCCGTGCTCTGGATGATCGTCGGATCGCCTTCGGCGAGCAGGATGCCGTCGATCTTGCGGCCGTCCTTCAGCACGAGCCGCCAGCCTTCGTAGCCGTGCGCGATGTCGTCCGAGGGACGCACGATCGCGCCGATGACGACCTCCTTCGGCTGCCGGCGCGCGAAGCCGTCGAGCACCGGCGCGTAGTCGACGCCCTTGCCGCCGATGCTGTGGCACATGAGGCAGGCGCCCGCGGTGACGGCGCCGCGTTTCGCGTCGCCGCGCAGCTTCGCGATCTCCGCGACCGGTGGCAGCGCGGATTCCGCCGGCGCCGGCGGCACGACGACCTCGCTCAACGTGACCGTGTCCGGATCGTAGATGCCGCGGCTCTTCAGCTCGGCCTCGATGCCGAAGCCCTTCCAGATGGTGTCGTGTTGATTCAGCAGCCAGCGGAAGGCCGGGTTCCTGCGGATGTCGAACGGCCGCGAGGCGGCGAGCTCGATCATCGCGTTGGCCGCCTCCCGCGTGGGCACGAAGCCGAGCGCCGTCATCGCCTTGTCGCGCTCGCCGGGCGGTAGTGAGGCGGCGCGCGCGCGCGCCAGGAACTCGGGTACCGCGGCGCGCGGCGTCAGGCGCCAGACGAGATCCGAGTACGGCTTCGGCCAACGCGTCGCGTCGGCGCCGGATCGTGTCGCCGCCAGCGCTTCGTACAGCGCGTCTTCCTTGCCGGTCGCGCCGATGCCCCAGGCTTCGAGGTACGAGCGGTCGGCACCGTCGTAGCCGGACGCGAGCGCCAGCAGCACGTCGCGCGAGTCGGCGAACGACACGTCACGCAGCGACAACGCGACCTCGCGGCGGACCGCTGGCGACGCATCGCGCGCCAGCGTCGCGGCCGAGCGCAGGAATGCCGGCGATTCGCGGCGCAGCGCGCGATACGCGGCGATGCGCACCTGCGGATCGGCATCGGCCAGCAGCCGCTCGACGCGCGCCAGGCCGGCATCGCCGAGCCGCGCCAGCAGCCACACGGCACGCGCGCGCACGAACTCGTTGTCGTCGCGCAGCAGTGCCTCGACCGCCGGCACCGCGGCGGCACCGCGCTGCGCGAGCCGCGCGGCGGCCACGCCGCGCACGTTCACCGCCGGGCTCTTCAGCGCCGCGACCTGGCCGTCGAGCGATTCGAAGTCGTGAGCCGGGATGACCGACCTGAACCCCTTCGGCGCGATGCGGTAGATAGCCCCCGAGGCCGTGTCGTCCTTGTCGTCGTGGCCGCCGACGCGCGGGTCGAACCAGTCTGCGACGTAGAGGGCGCCATCCGGACCGATGGCGACGTCCGACGGCCGGAAGAACGTCTGGATCTCGGAGTTCGTCTTGCCGCCCTTGAAGTCCGTGCCGGCGAACCGCTGCTCGCGGTTGGTCGTCAGGAAATCGATCCGGTCGAGCCTGAAGCCCGCGCCCTGCGGCTTCGGGAAATAACCGAACAACGTGTTGCGCGCCGCTTCGGCGCTGATCAGGAGGCCGCGCCATTGGCGGCCGAGCCCGTCGCCCTCATTGACGACGATGCCGGTCGGCGCACCGCCGCCGTACACGTCGCCGGACGGGATCACGCCGGGATCGTCCTGCCGCCACTCGGCCACCGGGATCGACTGCCCGGGCCGGCGGTCGGCATTCCAGTTGCGCTTGCCGTCGCGCGAGAAGTAGCCGGTGTTGCCGTACTCCATCAGGAACGTGGTGCGGCACGCGGGCGGATCGTCGTTGTCGTTCTGGAACACGTCGCCGAAACTCGTGACCGCCTGCTCGTAGCTGTTGCGAAAGTTGTGGCCGATGATTTCGACGCCGCTGCCATCGGGCCGCATGCGCGCCGCGAAGCCGCCGACGTACACGTGGCCGTCGTCGCTGCGCGCGCCGGCGTAGTCCGGCGGGCGGCTGCCGAACACGGGGATCGCGCCGCTGCCGCGCGGATCGTAGATGCTGCCGATGCGGAACGTCCGGCCGCCGCGGTCGGTGAAGTTCGAGCCGGCGTTGCCGGCGCTGAAATACCAGCGGCCGTCGGGGCCGACGGTCACCGAGTGCAGCGCGTGATCGTGATTGCGGCCGTCGAAGCCGCTCAACAGCACTTCGCGCTTGTCGATGGCGGGGTCGTAACGCAGGTCGCCGTCGACGTCGGTGTAGACGATGAGATCCGGCGCGTTCGATACCAGCACCTTGTTGCCGATCACCGCGATGCCGAGCGGCGCGACCAGCGTCGGCTCCTGCACGAACACCGTGGAGCGGTCGGCGCGGCCGTCGTGGTCGGTGTCCTCGAGCACGACGACGCGATCGCCCTTCGCGTCGCGGGTGTTGTGGCGCCGGTAGTTCACGCCTTCGGTTACCCAGATGCGGCCGGCGGCATCGATGTCGATGTTCGTCGGATTGCGCAGCATCGGCGACTGCGCCCACAACGTGACCTCGAGATCGTCGGGCACGGTGAACATCGTCAGCGGGACGACCGTCGGCGCAGGCTCGGCCGCCGGCTCGGCGGCCGGCACGGTGAGACATGGGAGCAGCGACGCCGCCAACGCGGCGGACCCGGAACGCAGGAGCTTCATGCGCGGTGACCTCAGAATGAATCGGCGGCGTGATAGGCGTCGATGACGGCCTGCTCGCCTTCCTTGCCGGGCAACGACGCGCCGTGCTCCATGCCGAACACGCCCGTGTAACCCTTGTCGACGAGGTGCTTGAAGATGTTCCGGTAGTTCATCTCGCCGCTGCCCGGCTCCTTGCGGCCGGGGTTGTCGCCGATCTGGAAATACGCGATCTCGCTCCAGGCGAGATCGGCATGGACCATGATGTCGCCCTGGTTGCGCTGCATGTGGTACATGTCGTACAGGATCTTGCACGACGGACTATCTACCGCGCGGCAGATGGCGAACGCCTGGTCCGACGTGCGCAGGAACAGCTCCGGCGTGTCGCTCAGCGGCTCGAGCACCATGATCAGGCCGTGCGGTTCGAGGATCTCCGCGCCGGCGCGCAGCGTGTCGATGACGCGGCCGGTCTGGATGCCGAGCGGCACGCGCCGGTCGAAGAAACCGGGCACCACCGTGGCCCAGCGCGCGTTGACGCGTTTCGCGACGTCGACCGCGTCGCGGCAGGTCTGCAGGAACTTGTCGCGGAAGCCGGCCTCGCCGGTGGTCAGCGACGTTTTCCAGTTGTCGCCGCCATCGATGACGAACACGCCCATCGTCATGCCGAGCCGCGCGAGCGTGGCGCCGATCTTCTCTTGCACATCAACGGGCCGCGCCATCAGGCCGTTGTCCTCGAGCGCCGTGAACCCCTGCGCCGCCATGAACTCGAGCTGCGCGACGTGATCCTTGCCGGCGTGCTGCTCGAACATGCCGAAGTGCGGCGCGTACAGGCGCTTGAACTTCGACGCGGGAGCGCCCTTCTTCGGCGCCGCGGTTGCGACGGACGCCAGCGCGCCGGCCTGCAACGCGCCGGCCAGGAAAGTTCTGCGATCGGTCATGGGTGTCCCTCCAGGTGCGCCCGATTGTAGGGCGGCGCCCGGATGCCGCGGCGTCGAAAAACGCCGCGGCCGATATCGATTACCGCATGTATTCCCGCTCGCGGTATTCGAACCAGTCGAAGTCCGAGGGCTGCGCCATGCCGGAGACGTCCTGGCACGCGACACCGACGAAGGCGCCGGTGAAGTTCGGCGCACCCGGTGCCGTGGCTTCGTCGGACAGGATGCTGGCGTCGAACAACTCCGGCAGGAATTGCCACTCGCCGCCGCCCACGCGATACGCAAACCGCAGCCGCTCGTAGTCGACCTCAACGCGCAACTCGATTCGCCCCCCCGGGATCTGCACGGGTACCGTGAATGCGTCGGACTGCTGCGAGTCCGGCGTGCAGGTCATCACGCGCAGGATGCGGCCGAGCTGCTCGTCGTGCGTGACGTGCAGGTAGTGGAACTTCGCGGAGTTGTAGTAGCAGACGAGGCCCGCGGCCTGCTGGTAATGCGACGGCTCGAACTCCATCGCCGTCGACGCGCTGTAGCACTGCGCCTGCTGCCGGCGCGCGACCAGCGACTGCCGGAACTGGCTGCCGATCGATTCACGACCGAACAACCGCAGGTGGCCGGGCCGCGCGGAGAGGCTGAAGATCTCGGCGGGCGCGGGCGTGCGCAGCCACTGGAAATCGATGGGCAGATCGGCGGCGTCGAAATCGTCGCGGACCGCGCGCGCCGCGAACGGCGCAGCCGGCAACGCGGGCGCCGGCGACTCGAGCGTCGGTGTGCCGCTGCCATCGAGCGTGCGCAGCCAGTCGTCCTGGCCCCAGACCATCTTCTGGATCGCGGTCTCGCGGCCAAGCACGCAGCGGCCGCGGTTCGGCAGCGGCCGCCCGCAGAGATAGACGGCGTACGTCTCGCCCGCCTGCGTGTCGACCAGGTCGCCATGGCCGGCGCGCTGCAGCGGCGAATGCGGTCGATCGCGCGCGGTGACGATGTACTTGTCGGGATGCAATTCGTACGGCCCGGCGAGCGAGCGCGACCGTGCCATCGTCATCGCGTGGCCCCAGCCGGTGCCGCCTTCGGCCGTGATCAGGTAGTACCAGCCGTTGCGGCGGTAGACGTGCGGCGCCTCGGTGAACCCGATGGACGTGCCCGGGAAGATGTTCCGCCGCTCGCCGATCAGCGCGCGTTTTTCCGGCGAATACTCCTGCAGCACGATGCCGTTGAAACGGTTGCGGCCGGGGCGGTGATCCCAGAGCTGGTTCACGAGGTATTTGCGGCCGTCGTCATCGTGGAACAGCGAGGGATCGAAACCGCTGCTGTTGAGATAGACCGGATCGGACCAGTCGCCCTCGATCGTCGGCGACGTCACCAGGTAGTTGTGGAAATCGCGCAGCGAGGCGCCCGACGCGCCGCCGACGGTCGTGCGGCCGTAACGCTTCACGTCGGTGTAGATGAGCCAGAACAACCCGTCGCTGAACGTGAGGCACGGCGCCCACACGCCGCAAGAATCGGGATCGCCGCGCATGTCGAGCTGGCTCGCCCGCCGCAGCGGCCGCGTCAGCAGCCGCCAGTTCACGAGATCGCGCGAGTGATGGATCTGCACGCCCGGGAACCACTCGAACGTGGACGTGGCGATGTAGTAGTCGTCGCCGACGCGCAGGATCGACGGATCGGGATTGAAGCCGGTGAGGATGGGATTGCGGATCACGTCGCCACCTCGGCCCGCGCATCCACGCGTTCACGCACGACGGCCCACAGCCAGATCGCGCCGAGGATGTCGAACACCGCCAGCGCGACGAAGAACGGATCGTAGCCGACCGCCTTCACGAGGCCGCCGATCAGCAGCGTGAAACACAACACGCCCAGGTTGCCGCAGAAGCCGGCGATGCCGGCGACCGTCGCCACCTCGTTCTTGCGGAACAGGTCCGACGACATCGTGATCACGGTGATCGACAACGTCTGGTGCGCGAAGCCGCCGAGGCACAGCAGCGCAATCGCCGCGTATGCATTGTCGACCTTGCCGACGAACATCATGCCCAGCATCAGCACCGCGCCGACGGTGAACGCGCAACGCCGCGCGTTGATCAGGCCGACGCCGCGCTTCTGCAGCCACATCGCGATGGTCGGGCCCGCGAGACAGCCGACGTCGGCGGTGACGAACGGCAGCCACGCGAACATCGCGATCTGCTTGAGATCGAAGCCGCGCTCGTTCATCAGGTAGAACGGCACCCAGAACGACAGCGTCCCCCAGGTCGGATCCGCGAACATGCGCGGGATCGCGATGCCCCAGGTATTGCGCTGCTTCAGCAGCGACAGCAGCGACGGCTTGGTGGCCGAGGCCGCGAGGTGCGCTTCCTGTCCGGACTCGATGAGGTCGCGCTCCTCCTTCGAGAGCTTCGGATGATCCTTCGGCGAGTGGTAAAACTTGAACCACACGACGACCCACAGGACCGCGGCCGCACCGGCGATGACGAACGCCAGTCGCCAGCTGTGATACAGGATGGCCCACGCGACCAGCGGCGCCGCGAGCATCGAACCGAACGACGCGCCGATGTTGTAGAAGCCGCCGGCGAAACCGCGCTCCTTCGCCGGGAACCACTCGGCGACGGCCTTCATGCCGCCGGGCTGCGCCGACCCTTCGGCGAGACCCATGAACCCGCGCAGCACCGCGAGGATCTGCCAGCTGTTGGCGGCGCCGTGCAGCATCATGATCACGGCCCAGGCCAGCGCGAACAGGCCGAAGCCCAGCTTCAGGCCGATGGCGTCCATCACGTAGCCCGACACCGGCTGGAACATGATGCCGATCTGGAACACGCCGGTGATCCAGGAGTATTCGGTCTCGGAGATCCCCAGCTCGTGCGTGAGCGTCGGCGCGGCCACGCCGAGCGTCGCGCGCGTCAGGTAGTTCAGGATCGTGCCGATCGTGATCAGGCTGATCATCCACCAGCGCAATCCGATCAGTCTCTTGATAGCCATGCGTCCCCCTCGAAAACGGCCCGGTACGCTAGCACGGGAGGCCGCGGCGCGGGGGAATCCGGTCGGGGCCGGCCGCCCGCTGTCCAGCGCTGGCGCCAGGGCCGGCGCCGCGCGGCGGCCGCCGGCGGATGGCGGAGATCCGGACGATTGACGACACCGATGGGGGAATCTGGCGGCGACCGGACCGCCGCCGCGAAGTAGTTAGTCGTCGCGGCAGCGGGCGGCGTCGCGCGGACCACACGACTCGTAGCTGACGACTGCCGGCGCGCGGTCCATCGCGATCCAGCGTGCGTAGGCGGCGAAAGCGAACGCGATGAGCACGGCCAGACCGAGGCCGATCGCGACGTCCCTGGATTCCGTTTTCCTGCGCGACACCCGGGCACTGTACGGGCGCGGCGCGAATGCGATCGTGAGCCAGGTCACGGCGCCGCGAACTAACTACTTGCGGACCACCGGCACTCGCACCCTTACGGGGCGGACATTCCCGCGGGAACGGGCATAAACTCGCGTCTTCTTCACCTGGAGCAATCCCATGCCGACCCGCGCCCTGACCCGCATCGTCCCGCACCTCTGGTACGTCTCCGAAGCCGAAGAAGCGGCGCGTTTCTACGTGAAAATCTTCCCTAAATCGCGTCTCGACCGGGTCTGGTCGCTGGCGTCGGAAGCGCCCGGCGCGGGCTCGGTGCGCTGCGCGGAATTCCGCCTGTTCGGCCAGCCGTTCTTCGCCATGAGCGCGGGGCCGCACGATCCGTTCAACGATGCCGTCTCGTTCCGCGTGAGCTGCCGGACGCAGGCGGAAGTCGATCGCTACTGGAACGCCATCCTGAAGAACGGCGGCGAGGAAAAGGCCTGCGGCTGGATCGTCGACAAGTTCGGCGTCCGCTGGCAGATCTGCCCCGTCGCGTTGCTCGACATGATGGCGGACCGCAACAAGAAGAAGGCCGCGAAGGTCGCCGCCGAGATGCAGCGCCAGGTGAAGTTCGACCTCCGCAAGCTCAAGGCCGCGTTCGAATCGTGAGAGACCCGTCGCGCTGGCGACAGTGGATTCTGGGGGTCCCGAAAAAGAACAACGAGGCGACGCCATGACCATCGGCATCTCATTGCACATCGGCCTGAACTCCGTGAACCCGCGGGCCTACGCCGGCTGGAGCGGCCCCCTGACCGCCTGCGAGGCGGATGCCAAGGACATGGCATCGCTGGCGCGCTCGCAGCGGTTCAAGACGCAGAAACTCTTGACGAAGCAGGCGACGCGCGCCGCCGTGACGCGGGGCATTGCGGCGGCCGCGAAAGCGCTCAAGACCGGCGACATCTTCTTCATCACGTATTCCGGCCACGGCGGGCAATTGCCCGACCTGAACGGCGACGAGGTCGACGGACTCGATGAAACCTGGTGCCTGTACGACGGCGAGCTGGTCGACGACGAGCTGTATGCGGCCTGGGCGCAATTCCGCGCCGGCGTGCGCGTCCTGGTGCTGTCCGATAGTTGTCACAGCGGCAGCGTGTCGCGTGGTGCGCTGCAAGCGACGATCCAGCCGACGTCGGGCGTCCCGCGCCGCTATCGCGCCATGCCGCGCGACCTGGCGCTGCGCGTGTACGACGAACACAAACAGGCGTACGACAAGATCCTGAAGGATCCGAAGATCGCGAAAGCGCAGGCAAGCATCAAGGCGTCGGTGCAGCTGATCTCCGGCTGCCAGGACAACCAGCTGTCCGCCGACGGCGATTTCAACGGCCTGTTCACCGGCACGCTGAAGCAGGTGTGGAACGGCGGCACGTTCCGCGGCTCGTACGACAAGTTCCACAAGTCCATCCGCCTGCGGATGCCGCCGGACCAGACGCCGCGGCGGTCGATGGTCGGCGCACCCAACGCCGCGTTCGAGGCCCAGCAGCCGTTCTGGATCGCGAAGCCCAAGTAGGCCCGGAATAGGTCCAATCGGCGGCCGGAACCTATGGGCCGCCGGATGCTACTCACATAGACTGTGGGCGGCATTCGGCGGAGGACCTATGACGGGGAGCATTTCGGCGCGTGGGGTTCTGGCGGCTACGTGGCTGGCAGCAACCGGCCTGGCGGCATGCGGCGGCGGTGACACGCCGGCCCTGACGCCCGTCGCATCCACGGAAACCGCGCCGGACAACCTCAGCTACCCCGACCCGAACATGTTCACCGAAGGCGTGGCGATCACGCCGCTCGTGCCGACGGTCAAGGGCGCGCCGACTAACTACCAGGTCATCCCGGACCTGCCGGCCGGCCTGCGGCTCTCCTCCACCGGCGTCATCTCGGGCACGCCCACCGAAGCCAAGTCACCCGCCACCTACCTGGTGTCGGCGGGCAATTCCGCCGGCACGTCGTCGTTCGGCGTGCGCATCACGGTCATGGGCCGGTTCACCATCGGCGGCGCCGTGTCCGGGCTGACGGGCACCGGGCTCGTGCTGACCAACAATGGCGGCGACGATCTCGCCATCACCGCGAACGGCAATTTCACGTTCAGCCGCATGGTCGTCGCGCGGTCCGCGTACAACGTGGCGGTGAAGACGCAGCCCAGCGGCCAGGCCTGCACCGTCACCAACGGCACCGGCGAGCTCACGAACGACAACTTCGGCGGCGTGCTGGTCAATTGCACCGCGGTCACGCCGAAGGCCTCGGCGGGCAAACAACTGGCGGTGACCTGCCCCGCGCCGCCGGCGCCCGCGGTGCTGCAGGTGGTCGTCGTCGACCGGAAAGCGGGCCTCGTCACGCTGCTCGGTGAACCCAACTACCGGTTCCAGGCGGCGCCGGGCAAACAACCGGCCGCGCTGCCCGGCGGCCCGAAGCCGACGGTCTGCGGGCCGGAATCGGCGGCCATCGACGCGTCGGGTGACTGGGTCTACGTCACCAATCTGGCCACGGGCACGGTGTCCGCGTACGGGCGGGACCCTAACTAGCAATCCCCGCGGTATCACTTCGCAGTGCGAGGCCCGGCCGCTTGTCGCCCGGACGCGCCGGGAGTTAGGCTCGGCACCATGAATCTGCACGCGCTGTTCGTCGGTGTGTTGCTGGCATCGCCGGCCTGGTGCCAGGAGCCTTCGTTCGACATCAAGAGCGAGTCGGTCCGAAACATCGTGCGCGCCACGGCGGCCACGCAGTCCCGGGCCATCGAGCCGATTCCCGAAGCGAATGTCGAGCACGACACGAAGGTGATCGCCGACGTCGTGTTCGACGAAAAGCTGCCCGAGAAACCCGCGGCACCGCAGCCTCCCGGATTCACGCGAGCGCGGCACAAACACGATTTCCTGTCCGAAGTGCTGGACACCATCCTCGATGACGTGCTCGACGTGGAGCCGAAGGACCTCGCGGAAGCGCGGTTCGGGACGATGGCTTCCTGCCTGCAGGGAGACGAGTTGAAGAGCGTCGAGGAACGCCTGAGCGAATGCCCGGGCCGGATTCCCGACAACATAATTTCGACGGAACAGCTGGACTCCTGGGTTCCACCCGGAAAACTCGTGCCCAAGCGCGAACCGCGCTAGACCCCCACTCTTATATATATGCCCGGGCCGGCCCTTCAGGACCGGTTCAGTCGCCGGGCACCATGATTCACGTCAGGCTCATCAGGAGAACGACGTGAAGCGCAACAAGCCCCGGAACCCCGACCTGCCGGTGCACGACTACCGCCCCGCCCTGCAATGCGCGGTGTCCTGGCTCGGCGATCGCTACCTGCTCGCGGAACCCGTGCGCCGGTCCCCCGAGCGCAAATCCTTCTTCGCCGAAACACGCGCCTGGTTCCCGTCCACGCGCCAGTGATAGTGTGATTCGCGCATGTCCGCGCTGCGCGAATTCATCGACCGACATCCCCGCCTCGCGGTACTCACCGGCGCCGGCGTCAGCACCGGCTCCGGCATCCCCGACTACCGCGACGAGCAAGGCGACTGGAAGCGCGCGCGACCCGTGGAGTTCCGGCCGTTCATGACGGACCCGAAAGTGCGGCAGCGCTACTGGGCGCGCAGCACCGTCGGCTGGCCGGTCATCAGCGGTGCACGACCGAACGAATCGCATCGCGCGCTGGCGACGCTCGAGGAACGCGGCAACGTGCAGCTCCTGATCACGCAGAATGTCGACGGATTGCACGAAGCCGCCGGCAGCCGCCACGTGATCGACCTGCACGGCCGGCTCGACGTCGTGCGCTGCATGACCAACGAACACGCCTTTCCGCGCGCCGAACTACAACGCCGGCTGCTGGCCGACAATCCGGCGTGGGCGCAGATCGAAGGCCGCGTCGCGCCCGACGGCGACGTGGATCTGGACGGCCGCGATTACTCCGGTTTCGTCGTGCCCGATTGCCCGCGCTGCGGCGGCATCCTCAAGCCCGACGTCGTCTTCTTCGGCGAGCCCGTACCGCGCGAGCGCGTCGCCCGCGCCTTCGACGGCTTGGCGCAGGCCGACGCCCTGCTGGTCGTGGGCTCGTCGCTGATGGTGTATTCCGGCTACCGGTTCGCGGAAGCCGCGGCGGCGGCCGGCAAACCGATCGCCGCCATCAACCTCGGCCGCACGCGCGCTGATCACCTTTACGCGTTGAAGATCAGCGCAACGTGCGGCGAGGTCTTAGGGGACCTGGTTCAGAACCTGACCTTGAAGCCCGCGGTGTAGTACCGGCCCATGTCGTCGTAGAACGGCAGCGTCGGATAGAACAGGCCGGGCAGGCCCGAGTTCGATCCGTACAACGGCGCGCGTTCGTCGAGCAGGTTGCTCACGGTCACGAACGCCTCCACCTTGCCGTCGCGCACCTCGAACTCCTTGCTGATCGTCGTGTCGATCACGTCGTTCGACGGCAGCCGCGGCTCGGCGTAGTTCTGCACGTTGCCGTTCAGCGCGTTGTCGCTGGTCGCGACGTTCACGCCGCTCAGCCAGCGGTTCTGCAGGGCGACCAGCCAGCCGCCGTGGCGGTACGTGAGGAACGTGGTCTGCAGCAGCTCGGGTTGCTGGGCCCAGGTGGGGAACGCCGTCGGAATGCTCCGCGTGGTGTTCTCGGGCTGGTAGCTGGCGATGTGCCGGATCCCGAACTGCCCGCCCAGCAGATCGAAGTTGTAGTCGATCTGCATGTCGTAGCCGTGGAGCTTCTGCAGGGCGGCGTTGAGCGGCGAATTGATCACCTCGGTGGGGAAGTTGAAGGCCGGGTTCCGGTAGTTGGGATCGGTCGGGTCCGTGATCGGGCGGATCGCCAGCGAACAGAACGGCGAGTCGAAGGCCGGCTGGCTCGCCATGCACAGGTTCTGGATGGCGTTGTTCTGGTAGCTGATCTGCGTGATCGCGTTGTCGATGCGCGTGCGGTAGTAGTCGATCGCCACCGTGAAGCGCGGCAGGAACTCCGGCGTGAACACGGCGCCGATCGTCAGCGTGCGCGCCTTCTCCGGCACGAGATCCGGATTGCCGCGCGACACCAGCCGCAGGCTGTTGTTGCCGCCGGTCAGCAGGTCGACGAAGCCCGTCGACGACACGCCCGCCGGCTGGAACGAATCGTTCAGCGTGGGGGCGCGGATGTCGGACGACAACGTGCCGCGCACGCGCAGCGACTCGAGGATTCTCCAGTTCAGTCCCGCCTTCCACGAATCGACACTGCCGAACGTCGAGTACTTCGACCGGCGGATCGCGAGGTTGGTAGAGAGTTCCTCGATCGCCGGGATCTCCTTGAGCAGCGGCACGTCGAATTCCAGCGCGGTCTCGTACGTGTGGATCTTCGCGTCGACCGGCGCGTTGACGTTCTGCACCCAGCGCACCGGCGCACCGCCGTTGGCCAGACACATGCGAAGGCCCGTGCAGTTGACGAAATCCGTCGGCAGGAACTCGCTCGCCATCGTGTACGTGCTCCAGCGCGCATCGATGGAGAAGTTGCCGCGGATCTCGCCCGCCGGCAGGCCGAAGCCCCACAGGCCGCCGCCGATGGACAACCCGAGGTTGTCCATCTTCTGCTCGAGGTTCCAGTCGGTCTTCGTGCGCAGGTATTCGTACGCCTCCACCGAGGGACCGTTCGGATCCGTGATGTTCACGGGAACGCAGCCCGGATAGAGATTCGCGAACTGCGGCTGCGTCGTCACCCAGCACTGGATCGTACCGTTGACGTTCACCGCATCGAGGCCGGCGAGGTACTTGGCGTTGTCCGTGTTGTTGGGGTTGGTGACCGTGAGGTCGCTGACGCTGTGGATGAAATACGCGTCCCAGTTCAGGCCGCCGAGCTCGCCGGTGGCACCGGTCTCCGCGCTCCACGTCTTCTGGTCGCCGAGCGTGCGGTAGAGGCGGTCCGGATCGTCGACCGCTTCCTGGCCGCCGACGCGCTGCCAGATGTAGCTGGGCGCGGAGAAGAACGGCGTGGTCGGCGGCGGCGGCGGCGTGCTGTTGGTCTGCGGTGACGTCGCGGGCACCGCCGGCAGGCAGCGCCGGCCGGTCGCGGCCGGCGTGCCGCACACGATGCTCGCGCCGAGCTGCTGCTGCGTCGCGGGCGCGAGGAACGGATTGTCCGCGAACAGCGTGTTCGGACGGCTGGCCGACGGGCTGACCACCCACATCGTCCAGTCGGCGGCGTTCTCCGCCTGTCCCCACGAGCCCTGCACGTACCAGTTCGCGTTGTCGCCGATGTCGAGATCGAAACGCGCGAACACGTCCTTCATCTCGACTTCGGAGCGGAACGTGCCGTACTTGAGGTAGGCGCCGTCGCCGCCGATCTCGACGTTCGTCGTGCCTGTGGGCGTGCCGTGCACCATCGGGCTGAGCACGCCCGCCTGGTTGAACGTGTAGTTATTGAACGCGCACGACGCGCCGCACTGCACGTTGCCGTACATGCCGCTGTTGAACACGCGCGAATACGGCGTGTTCGTGAACGGATTCGTCGGTGAACCGTTGCCGGTCAGCAGCCACTGCTGCCCGTCTTTGCCGTACGGGCGGTCCTTGATGTGGATCAGGTCCTGCTTGCGCGTGCGCGCCGACACTTCGAAGTGACCGCGATCGGCAAACAGGCTCGTGCCCCAGGCGGCGCCGAGCTGGTACTCGTCACCGTCGCCGTACTTCGACTGGCCGTAGTCGCCCTTCACCGTGAACCCGGTGAACTCCTTGTCGAGCACGAAGTTGACCACGCCGGCGATCGCGTCCGAGCCGTAGATGGCCGAGGCGCCGCCGGTGACGATGTCGACCTTCTGCATCAGCATCTGCGGCAGCGTGTCGATGTTGACCGAACCGTCCTGGTTCGACGGCGCGAGCCGGTGGCCGTCCTGCAGCACCAGCGTGCGGCCGGCGCCGAAATTGCGCAGCGCGAGCACGTTGCCGGCGACGTTGCGGCTGGCGTTGTCCTGCGAACGCGGCGTGCGGCCGCCGATGATCGTCGGCAGCTTGTTCAGCGCGTCGGCGGTGTCGCTCGGCGTGGTGGCCGCGATCTCGTCGACGTTGACCGACGTGATGGGCGTCGGCGAACGCACGTAGTCCGTGATCGTCCGCGAGCCCGTGACGGTGATGGTGTTCTGTTCTTCTTCCGGTGTGGGCGGCGGTGCCGCCTGCGACCAGCCTGGACCGGACGCCAGAACCGAGAACGCGCCCACGAAGGCGATGGACGCGCGAAAGCTTGCCCGTAGAGCCATGAGATCCCCCTCCCCGACTGCATTGTTGGTATCGACCCTGCAACAGGAGGGACGCACCCTCCGTGTGTTTCCGCTATCTATCTAGTGCGACGACTATCCACCGGCAACCGGACCGGGATCGGCGGGGGCGATGTCCGACAACCCGGGCCGTCGTGCCAGCGCTATCACACCCGCAAATCGGCATCGATGGAGCCGGGATTTGACAAGCAAGTGAATACTTGCCTATTGTTCAGGCAAGCCTCCACTTGCCTTTAAGCCATGGCCGAACGCCTGCACACCGACGCTCTGTTCAAGGCCCTCGCGGATACCAATCGCCGCAAGCTGCTCGACGAGCTGCACGCGCACGACGGCCAGACGCTGACCGAGCTCTGCGAGCACCTCGACATGTCGCGCCAGGGCGTCACGCAGCACCTGAACGTGCTCGAAGAAGCGAACCTGGTCGCCGTCGCCTGGCGGGGCCGCGAGAAGCTGCACTTCCTGAACCCCGTGCCCCTGCAGGACATCTACGAACGCTGGATCGCCAAATTCGAGAAATCGCGGCTGAAGGCGCTGGGCGATCTGAAACGGAAACTGGAGAGACCGAATGGCTAGATCCACGTTCATCTACGTCACCTACATCCGCACGACGCAGGAACGCCTGTGGGAGGCGCTGACCACGGACGCCGAGTTCATGAAGCAGTACTGGTTCGGTGTGCACTGCGAGAGCCGCTGGGTCGCCGGCTCGCCGTGGAAGATGATCGGGCCCGAGGGCCAACTCTTCGACGACGGCGAGATCGTCGAGTCCGTGCCGCCGCGCCGGCTCGTGATCCGTTGGCAACACCAGACCAGGCCGGAGCTGAAGGCGGAAGGCGCGTCCACCTGCACGATGGAGCTCGAGCCCAGCGATACGGCGATCCGCCTGTGCATCACGCACACGATCGATCGCGACGGGTCGAAGTTGATCGAAGCCGTGTCGGGCGGCTGGCCGAAGATCCTGTCGAACCTGAAGTCGTTGCTGGAGACGGGGCAAATCGCGCTGGGAAATCCCTATCCGCCGAAGCCCGAAACGGTGCCATCGCGCTAGACACGCTCCACTTCCGTGCGCGGTGACGAACCGCGTCGTTCCGCATGTATGCTCCGCCGGCGTCCTCCGGGGAGAACTCATGAAGAAGAACATCTGGATCGGATCGTTGGTGGCGGTCGCGGGTTCGGTTGCAGCGCAAGAAGCGCCCGGCCAGCTCGAAGAAGTCACGGTCACCGCCGAGCGGCGTTCGGAGAACATCCGCGACGTGCCGAGCTCGGTGTCCACGGTCAGCGGCGAGGACCTCGCGGTCCTGGTCAGCGGCGGCCAGGACGTCCAACTACTCGCGGCCCGGGTGCCGAGCCTGAACGTCGAGTCGTCGTTCGGCCGCGCGTTCCCCCGCTTCTACATCCGCGGCTACGGCAACGGCGATTTCCGCCTGAACGCGTCGCAGCCGGTCTCGCTGGTGTACGACGACGTCGTGCAGGAGAACCCGATCCTCAAGGGCTTCCCCATCTTCGACCTCGACCAGATCGAGGTCTTGCGCGGCCCCCAGGGCACGCTGTTCGGCCGCAACACGCCCGGCGGCGTGGTCAAGTTCGAATCGGTCAAGCCGTCGAAGGATTTCGGCGGGTACGTCAGCGTGTCCGACGCCACGTACAACACCGCGAACGTCGAAGGCGCGATCAATGTGCCGCTGGCCGAAGGCTGGTCGCTGCGCTTCTCGGCGCTCTATCAGCATCGCGACGACTGGGTGGACAACCAGCTCGACGATGAAGGCGACAACCTCGAGAGCTACGACGACCGCGCCGCGCGCCTGCAGCTGCAGTACGAGAGCGAGAACTTCACCGCCCTCTTCAACGCGCACGTGCGCAATCTCGACGGCACCGCGCGCGTGTTCCGCGCCAACATCATCGAGAGCGGCAGCAACGATCTCGTTCCCGGCTTCGACCCGGACGAGGTGTTCTTCGACGGCCAGAACCGCCAGGAGCTGAACATCAAGGGCGGCAACGTGCGCCTGCGCTGGGATCTCGGCCAGCTCGCGCTGTATTCGATCACCGGCTACGAATCGATGGACGCATACAGTCGCGGCGACATCGACGGCGGCTTCGGCTGCGGATTCTGCGGCCTGCCGAACGGCCCGGGCTTCATCCCGTTCCCCAGCGAAACCGCGGACGGCATCCCGACGCTCGACCAGATCACGCAGGAGATCCGCCTCGAATCGCAATACGAAGGCGCGCTCAACTGGCAGGCCGGCGTGTACTGGTTCGACGAGGACTACGACACCGAGGCATTCGGCTACGACAGCCTGGCCGGCGGTGTGCAGAACCAGTACCTGCGTTCCAACCAGACCAACACCGCCTGGGCGGTTTTCGGCTCGGTGGTCTACGAGTTCACGCCCGCGTTCGAGATGCGCGCCGGCGTGCGCTACACGAACGACAAGAAGGACTTCGTCACCGGCACGCCCGTGGGCTACTCGTTCCCGGATCCGTCGCTGCCGACCACGGCACACCTGAGCGACAGCAATGTGAGCTGGGATCTCTCCGGCACGCTGAAGATGAACGACGACGTGAACCTGTACGCGCGCGTGGCCACGGGCTTCCGCGGCGCGAGCGTGCAGCCCGCCTCCGCGTTCGGCAACCAGTCCGTCGCCGATCCGGAGAAGAACACCGCGCTGGAGGTCGGCGTGAAGGCCGATCTCTTCGACAAGCGCGCGAAGATCTCCTTCGACATCTATCGCTACGAGGTGAAGGACCAGCAGCTGACCGCCGTCGGCGGCGCGAGCAACGCCGTGCGGCTGCTCAACGCGGACAAGACCGAAGGCCAGGGTGCGGAGATCGACCTGCAGGCCTACCTGACGCCGCACCTGCTGCTGACGCTGGGCGCCAGCTACAACGACACCGAGATCAAGGATCCGAACATCTCGGTCGGCACGTGTTTCGCGTGCACGGTGACGGACCCGATCGTCGGCGGCTTCGCCGTGATCGACGGGAACCCGCTGCCGCAGGCGCCGGAGTGGATAGGCAACCTGTCGCTGCGCTACGGCGTGTCGGTCGGCCCTGGCGAAGTGTTCGCCTACACGGACTGGTCGTATCGCAGCGAGGTCAATTTCTTCCTGTACGAATCCACGGAGTTCACGGGGAAGGCGCTGCTGCAGGGCGGCTTGCGCGTCGGCTACACGTGGAGCGAAGGGAAGTACGAGGCGGCGTTGTTCGGACGGAACATCACGGACGAGGTGGTGGCCGTCGGCGGCATCGACTTCGACAACCTGACCGGGTTCCTGAACGAGCCGCAGATCTTCGGCGTGCAGTTCAAGGCGAAGTTCTAGCTACCCGACGAACTCCGCGTCAGGGCTCGATGCGCACCAGCTCGGACACCAGCCCGTTCGGCATGTCCTCGCGCAGCATGTAGCGTGGCGACTGGCTCGTGGCGTACACGGTGTACTCCTCGAGGTGCGCGCGTTTGCAGATGCTGTAATCGAGGCGTAGCGCGTCGATTTCACCCCACGCGCCGCGCAGTGCCTGGACGCCGCCGACGCGGCCCAGCATCGCGCTCGAGCCGGTCGTCGGGTCGAAGACGCGCAATGCGATCGATGTCTGCGCCGAA
>DATJTW010000100.1:0-55194 GCA_035502995.1 Steroidobacteraceae bacterium
CGCCGAGCTCGGCGCCGGCGTCGCCTACGCCACGCGCGACTACCCGTACCCGCTGAACGTCGCGGCCGGCCAGATGTCGCTCGACGCCGCGCAACCGCGCGACTTCCTCGAATACCTGCGCGACACCGGCATCCACGCCGAGGCCGGCGACTATCTACCGCGCCAGGTGTACGGCGAATACGTGCGCGCGCGGTTCGAGTCCGCGCGCGCCGCCGCCGCGCCGCACGTCGTCGTGACGCACCGGCGGGCCCGCGCGTTGCGCCTGCAGCGCCAGCCGGAGGGATTCGAACTGTGGCTCGACGACGGCAGCGCGCTGCACGCCGCGGAGGTGGTGCTCGCGCTCGGCAACCCGCCGCCCGCGACGCCGCCGGGCTGCGAACGCCTCGCCGCGAACCCGCGTTATCACGCCGATCCCTCGCATCTCGACGACCTGGCCCGCGCCGAGCCCGGCAGCGTGCTGCTCGTCGGCAGCGGCCTCACGATGATCGACGCCGCGCTGCGGCTCGCCGCGATCCGGCCGCGCGTCAAGCACATCCACGTGTTGTCGCGGCACGGCCGGCTGCCCCAGGCGCAGACCGCGCTGCCGCTGCCCGCGGTCAAACCCGATGTCGCCGGCGCGCTCGAGAGCGGCGGTGATTCCGCGCGAAAGTTGTTCCGCGCCTTCCGCCGCACGATGGAGCAGGCGCTCGACGCCGGCGGCGACTGGCGCGAAGTGCTCGCGCTCGCGCGCCCCGGCCTGCCGGCGTTGTGGCGCGGACTGCCGCCGCCCGAACGCGCCCGATTCCTGCGCCACGCCCGCGCGGTCTGGGACCCGATCCGCCATCGCGTCCCGGCCGGACCGCTCGCGGCCGTGCGCACGTTGCAGCGGCTCGGCGTGCTCGACGTGCACGCAGGCCGGCTGGTCGAGCTCGCACCGGCCGAGGACGGCATCGAGGTGGCGTGGCGCCCGCGCGGCAGCGCGAAGACACGCGCGTGGCTGGTCGATCACGTCGTGAACTGTACGGGACCGGAGACGCGCGCCGACCGCGTGCCGGACCCGCTGCTGCAGTCGCTGCTGTCGAGCGGACTGCTGCGCCGGGACGCGCTCGGGCTCGGCATCGACGCGGCGGCGGATGGCCGCGTGATCTCGGCGCTCGGCGCGCCGGTGGACGGGCTCAGTTATCTCGGTCCGTGGCTGCGCGCGCGTGACTGGGAAGCGACCGCGGTGCCGGAGCTGCGCGAGCTGGCGACGCAGCTCGCTTCACGCCTGCACGCGGCGTTGGACGTCGGACTCGTAGTCGCCTGAAAGATTCGCCTGACTACTGGCCGGCGGCCGATCTGGCGGTCGTCACCTGGTCGAAGATGCCGCCGCTCGCGAAGTGTTCCTTCTGCGCGACCTTCCAGCCGCCGAAATGACCGATGTCGACCAGCTCGACCTGCGCGAACTGCTCGCGGTATTTCTCCAGCACCGCCGCATCGCGCGGCCGATAGAAATGCTTCGCGGCGATCTCCTGGCCCTCGGGCGTGTACAGGAATTCGAGGTAGGCCTGCGCGATCTCGCGCGTCCCGCGCCGCAGCGCCACCTTGTCCACCACCGCGACCGACGGCTCGGCGAGCACGCTGACCGACGGCACGACGATCTCGAATTTGCCGCCGCCGTCTTCGTGCAGCGCAAGGTGCGCCTCGTTCTCCCACGAGATCGCCACGTCACCGATGTTCCGCTGCGCGAACGTGGTCAGCGAGCCGCGCGCGCCGGTGTCGAGCACGGGCACGTGTGAATACAGCTTGCGCACGAATTCCTTCGCGCTGTCCTCGCTGCCGCCCGGCTGCCGCTCGGCCCAGGCCCAGGCGGCGAGATAGTTCCAGCGAGCGCCGCCCGACGTCTTCGGATTCGGCGTGATCACCTGGACGCCGTCGCGCACCAGGTCGCCCCAGTCGTGGATCGCCTTCGGGTTGCCCTTGCGGACGAGAAAAACGATGGTCGAGACGTACGGCGCGCTGTTGTCCGGCAGCCGCTGCTCCCAGTTCAACGGCAGCAGCTTGCCCTGCTCCGCGATCGAATCGATGTCACCGGCCAGCGCCAGCGTGACGACGTCGGCCTGCAGGCCGTCGATGACCGCGCGCGCCTGTTTGCCCGAGCCGCCGTGCGACTGGTTGATCTTCAACCGCTGGTGATGCGTCTCCTCCCAGCGCTTCGCGAACACCACGTTGATGTCCTCGTACAGCTCGCGCGTCGGGTCGTACGAAACGTTCAGCAGGCTCACGCTGCCGCCGGCGGTGTCCGCGGACTTGCCGCAGCCGACGAGCACCAGCGCCAGCGCGGCCGCGGTCAGTAGTTTGTTCACGTTCACTCCACCACCAGTTTGTAGCCGGACGGCGCCGCGGTCTGCAGCAGCTGCGGCACGGCCGGGTTCGATTCGATCTTGTGACGCAGCCGGTGCACGAGCTGCTTGAGCAACTGGCGGTCGCCGGATCCGCGATGGCCCCAGACCTGCACCAGCAGGCGGTCGGAGTTCACCGCGCGACCCGCCTGCGCCAACAGCATCTGCAGCAGCCGCAGCTCGAGCTTGGTCAGCGCGATCGGCTGCCCGTCGCCGATGCGCACCGAATATCCCTCGAGGTCCAGCGTCACGCGGCCGGCCGCCAGCGGCGCATGCGCGCGATCGGCGGTCGAGCGCCGCAGCAGCGCCTTCACGCGCGCCAGCAGCGTCTTCGGGCTGAACGGCTTCGTCAGGTAGTCGTCCGCGCCGAGATCCAACGCCTTCACCAGGTCCTGCTCCTCGCCGCGCGCCGTCAGCATCATCACGGGCACGTCGCCGCGCGCGCGGATCGCCGTGCACACCTCGAAGCCGGACGTGCCCGGCATGTTGATGTCGAGGATCACCAGGTCCGGCGACTCGGCGTCGAACATGCTCAGCGCGCCGGGACCGTCGCTGGCCTTGACCACGAGATACCCCGCCTGGGACAGCGAATAGGCGACGAGGCCCAGCAGGTCGAGATCGTCGTCGGCGACGAGAATTTTCATGCGGTCTCCCCGGCGGGCAGCGTGAACGTGAATCGCGTGTGCCCCTCGGGCGTCCGCGTGGCGGTGATCTCGCCGCCGTGCCGCTCGACGATCGAGCGCGAGATCCACAGTCCGAGGCCGAGGCCGCCCGGCTCCGGTTCCTGCGCGCCGCCGCGCTGGAAGCGTTCGAAGATGTCGGCGCTCTCGGGCAGGCCGGGACCGGAATCCTCGACCCAGGCATGGATGGAATCGCCGTCGCGGCGCGCGCCGACGCGCACCGGCGTGCCTTCGGGCGCGAACTTGCTGGCGTTGGCGATCAGGTTCACGAACACCTGCGTGAGTCGCGTGGCATCACCCTGCAGCTCCAGCGCATCGGCCACGTCGATCTCCAGCGCCTGGTGGCGCTGGCGCAGCAGCGCCTCGACGAGACCCCGGGCGTCCTCGATGACATCGCCGAGCTCGATCGACTGGCGGCGCATGTCGAGCTGTCCGGATTCGATGCGCACGCTCTCGAGCAGGTTGTCGATCAGCCGCGTCAGGCGCAGCGTGCCGCGTTCGAGCGACAGCACCAGCTCCTCCAGCTTCTCGGGCGGGCTGTCCTTCAGCCCGTCGCGCAGCAGCTCGATCGATGCCAGCTGTGCCGCGAGCGGCGTGCGGAATTCGTGGCTGACGTTGGCGAGCACCGTGTCGCGCGCGCGGCGCACGCCTTCGAGCTCGGTTTCGTCGCGCAACACCTGCACCTGCAGTCCGTTGACGATGCGCGAGCTCGTGATCACCGTCTGGCGCGTGCCCGACGACGTCTGCAATTGTTCGACGGACTGGGCGCCGCCCGCCTGGCGCGCGCGCAGGATCGGGCACGCCGTGGTGCCGCAGGGACGCGGGCCGCGCGACGAGCCGTCGAGCCCGCAGGGTTTCAGCACGTCGCCGCAGAACTTGCCGATGGCATCCTGCGCCTCGATGCCCAGCAGGCGCGCGGCCTGGGGATTCAGGTAGCGGATGTTGCGTTCCTGGTCGACGGCATACACGCCCTCGACCACCGCTTCGAGCACCACCTGCGCCTCGGCCTCGCGATGGCGCAGCTCGGAGTTCAGGTCGACGAGATTGCGGCGCATGTCGTCCATCGTGCGCGCGAGCTGGCCGATCTCGGCCGGTCCCGCGGTCGGGATCGACGTGGCAAAGTCGCCCTGGCCGAGCCGCACGGCGGCCTGCGTCAGTGCCTCGGTGGGCCGCGTCACGCGCCAGCCCAGCAACACGCCGGCGATCGTCGCGAGGATGCCGAAGACGACGGCCGTCAGGATCAGCCGGCTCACCAGCGAGCTGACGGAACGGTCCGTCTCCGTCGACGACGCCCGCGTCTCGATCAGCGCGATGCCCTCGCCCGTCGACGAGAACACCGGGTAGCTGGACGCGTACAGGCCGAGCTTGCCGATGCGCTGCACGGCGAAGCGGCCGTCGCTGAGCGCCTGCGAGTGCAGCGACGTGAACGGATCCACCGGCGAGGCGTTGAAGGTGCGGTAGTTGATCAGCCGCACCGGCAGGCCCGAGTGTTCGGACAGCAGCCGCGCCAGCGCTTCGTCGAGCACGTGCGCGACCACGACGCTGTACGAACCGTACTGCGCGGGTAGTTTGGCCTCCGCGCCGATCACCGAATACTGCGTGCCGGTGGGCACCGCCATGAAGCGCTCGCCCTGCTCCTGCGCGATCGTGTACAGCTGCGGCCACGGCAGCTCGACGCCGACCGCCGCCACGGGCTGCGCGCCGTCGAACACCGCGCAACCATCGAGCTCGGAGGTCTCGCAGAATCGGCGCAGGAACTGCGTCAGGCCTTCGCGGCCGGACTCGGCGACCAGGCGGCGCAGCGGCGGCCGCTCCGCGAGCACGCGCGCGTACGTCAGAGTGTCCTCGGCCATGCGCGTGATCTCGGCGCGCGCATTCGCGCCGGCCAGCTGCACGCGCACCTTCTGCTGGCTGTCGGCGAGGCCGCGCAGCATGTCGATCGCGAAATAGGAGATGCCGGCCGCGACCAGCAGCACGATGAGCACGTTGCTCGCCGCCAGCCACCAGCCGAGGCTGTTGCGTTTCATCGGCGGCGATACCCGGAGCGTTCGACGAGCGTCTTGATGATCAGCGTCACCACCGCGAGCATCGACAGCATCGACGCGACCGCGAACGCGCCGACGAAGTTGTACTCGTTGTAGAGGATCTCGATGTGCAGCGGCATGGTGGTCGTGAGCCCGCGGATGTTGCCCGAGACCACGGACACCGCGCCGAACTCGCCCATCGCGCGCGCGTTGCAGAGGATGACGCCGTAGACGAGACCCCAGCGGATCTTCGGCAGCGTCACGCGGAAGAACGTGAACCAGCCGCCGGCGCCGAGCGTGATGGCCGCTTCTTCCTCGTCGTTGCCGAGCTGCTGCATCAGCGGGATCAGCTCGCGCGCGACGTACGGGAACGTCACGAACATGGTCGCGAGGATGATGCCCGGCAGCGCGTACACGATGCTGATCTCGTGCTCCTGCAGCCACGCACCGAACCAGCCGTTGAGGCCGAACAGCAGCACGTAGATGAGGCCCGAGACCACCGGCGACACGGCCAGCGGCAGGTCGATCAGCGTGATCAGGAAACTCTTGCCGCGGAATTCGAACTTGGCGATGCACCACGCGGCCGTGATGCCGAAGATCGTGTTCAGCGGCACGACCACCGCAGCGGTGGTCAGCGTCAGCCGGATCGCGGCCTGCGTATCCGGATCGACGAAGGCCTGGAAGTACGCCTCCCAGCCCTTCTCGATGGCGGTGGCGAACACCGCGAACAGCGGCGCCGCCAGCAGCGCACCGAGGAACGTCAGCGAGATGCCGATCAGCAGCCAGCGCACGAGCGTCGAGCCCAGCGTCTGGTGTCCCGGGCGCGAGGCGAGCTCGGCCGCGAGTTCCGCCGATGAGGACGGGCCGGCCACCTAACGACTCACCATCATGCGTTGCCGGCCCCAGACCTGCAGCAGGTTGATGGCCAGCAGCATCACGAACGAGATCGCGAGCATCACGCAGCCCAGCGCCGCGGCGCCGGCGTAGTCGAACTCCTCGAGACGGATGACGATCAGCAGCGGCGTGATCTCGGTCTTCATCGGCATGTTGCCGGCGATGAAGATCACCGAGCCGTATTCGCCGACAGCGCGCGCGAACGCCAGCGTGAAGCCTGTCAGCAGCGCCGGCAGCACGGTCGGCACGATGATGCGGCGGAACACGTAGAAGCGGCTGGCGCCGAGCGTCTCGGCGGCGTCTTCGAGATCGCGCTGCACTTCGGCGAGCGCCGGCTGCACCGTGCGTACCACGAACGGCATGCCGATCAGCGTCAGCGCCACGGTGATGCCGATCCACGTGTACGCCACCTTGATGCCGAGCGGCTCGAGGTACTGGCCGATCCAGCCGTTGCCGGCGAAGACGGTGGTCAACGCGATGCCGGACACCGCGGTGGGCAGCGCGAACGGCATGTCGATCAGCGCGTCGATGATCTTGCGGCCCGGGAAGTCGTAGCGCACCAGCGTCCACGCGATGGCGAAGCCGAACACCATGTTGACGCCGGCCGCGAGCAGCGACGCGCCGAACGTCAGGCGATACGACGCGACGGCGCGCGGGCTCGTGATCACGTCGATGAACCGCGAGAGATCCATGCCGCCGGCCTTGAGCACCAGCGCCGACAGCGGCAGCAGCACGATGGCGCACAGGAAGAACGTGGTGAACCCCAGCGTGATGCCGAAGCCCGGCAACACGTTGGGCTCGCGGTGGCCCGCGCTCATGCCACGGCCTCGGTGCGCGTCGTGATGTCGGACGGCGGCCGGTAGACGATGAGCACCGGCCAGCCGGGTTGCGCGGCGAGCAGCGAGCGATACGCGGTGCCCGCCTGCGTGATGTCGGTGATGCCGAGCACCAGCATCTGCGCGTTGCCGCTCGACAGGTTGCGCGTCAGCTCGGCGACGGTTTCGCCGATCGCCAGCTCCGTGCGCATCTCGAGACCGTGGTCGTGTTGCGCCTCGGAGCGCGCGTCGAGCAGCTTGCGCATCGGCGCGACTCGCGCGGCGCCGGCCCGGCCGGCCGGCTCGATGCCGAGATACACCGCCTCCGCCGACACGTGGCGCAGCAGGCTGGCGGACACGGCGAGCGTCGCGCGGCGCGCGGCTTCGTCGGTCCAGTGGATGAACACGCGCGTGGGGCTGGGCGCGTTGCGCGGCAGGACCAGCACTTCGTTGGCGCCGTTGCGCAGCAGCCATTCGACGGTCGCCGCGGCATCGCTGCCGCCGGCGATCGCCGCAACGCCCGAGAACGGCGCGGTCGGCGCGATCGGCTCGCCCGCGGCCTTCGCCGCCGGCGCGAGCGCGCGCAGGCCGACGCGCGTCTTCATGTTCGTCGACAGGCGCTCGAGCAGCGGCTCGCGCGCCAGCACGGCGGCTTCGGCTTCGGTCGGCGCGCAGGCGAGGAAGCTCGACAGCGGCGTCGGCAATACGTGCAGGCGGCGCGCGCCGAGCGCGATCTCGGCGCCCGGCCGCAGCGGGAGGTCGCGGCGTTCGGGCTGCGTGCGGGTGATCTCGAGCCGCGCGTCGCCGGCGCCCGCGGGGCCGAGCAGCTGCGCCGCGCAGGGTTCGTCGAGCAGCTTCACGCGCAGCCGCTCGAGCGCGCCGGTGAACACGATCTCCTCGACCGCGCCCTTCGCGATGTAGTTCGAGGTCAGCTGCTCGCGCGACGAGGCGAGCTCGACCTCTTCAGGCCGCAGCACCGCGACCACTTCGTGCTCGCGGCCGCCGGGCGACGGGCCCGAACCCGGGGCGTTCACCGGCGTCGCGCCGAAGCGGATGCCGTCGGCCGTCTGCCGCGCCAGCAGCAGGTTCGCGGCGCCGAGGAACGTGGCGACGAAGCGCGTCGCGGGTTGCGCATAGAGGTCGTGCGGCGTCCCGACTTCGAGCAGCCGGCCGTGATTCATGACGCCGATGGTGTCGGCCAGCGCGAAGGCCTCTTCCTGGTCGTGCGTCACGAGCACGGTGGTGATGCCGAGCTCGCGCTGGACGGCGCGGATCGTGCGGCGCAGCTCCTCGCGGATCTTCGCGTCGAGCGCGCCGAAGGGTTCGTCGAGCAGCAGCACCTGCGGCTTGTGCGCCAGCGCGCGTGCCACCGCGACGCGCTGCTGCTGGCCGCCGGACAGCTGCCCCGGCAGGCGTTCGTCCATGCCCTCGAGCGCGACGAGCTGCAGCAGTTCCTTGCGCCGCGCGCGGCGGTCGGCCGCTTTCATGCCGCGCACGCGCAACGCGAATTCGATGTTGTCGGCGATGGTCATGTGCCGGAACAACGCGTAGTTCTGGAACACGAGGCCGACGCCGCGGTCGCGCGCGCGCTCGTGCGTGACGTCGCGGCCGTGCAGCGAGATGCGGCCGTGATCGATGCCGGTCAGTCCCGCGATGGCGCGCAGCAGGGTACTCTTGCCCGACCCGGACGGACCCAGGAGCACGAAGAATTCGCCCTCGCCGACTTCGATCGAAACGTCGTTGACGACGGGCTGGTCCTGATACCGTTTGGTGACTTGGTCTAGGGCGATGGACATGGGCGGCGAAAGGGATGAAACCGGCGGTGATGCTACCAGCCCGTCCGTATCGAACCCGGTAGTGCGCTGGTTACAATCCGGTCTCAGGCCGGGCGGAACTAAACCACAGGCCCCGACGACTAACGAGTACGCTTTTTCATAGGCTCATAACCGCGCGATTCCCCGGAGCACGCTGACGCATGGCCACCGAGAACAATCCCTCTTATTCCGTCGAGAAGACCACCGCCGAGAAGCGCAGCGAGCGCCCGCACTGGGTGCTGGACGATGCGGTGTACAGCATCAGCGCGCTGCTGCTGTCGGTCATCCTGATCCACAGCTTCTGGACGCTGATCATCCGGCCGCGGGCCGAGGCGGTGCTGTCCCAGCGCGTCACGGTGACCAACTCCTCGAACGTCAAGGCGCAGGTGCTGCAGCTGCGGTCCGTGTACGTGATCCTCAAGGACCACGAGCAGGAGATCTGCGTGATCCTGTGCCTCTGGTCTCTGTTCCTGCTCGGCCGGCAGGCCCAGACCACGGCGAAGAGCCGGAAACAGCTCGACAAGGAATACGTCAAGATCGCCGACAGCCAGGTCGTGCTGCCCGAGGACGCGCGCGTCTATTCCCGGCCGCTCGAGGCCCTGCCCCGCGAGGAGCAGGACGGCTTCCTGCCGCGCCTGCTCATGGTCGCGTTCAACCGTTTCGGCGCCACGCGCAGCGTGCAGGACGCCGCGGAGGCGGTGCGCGACGAATGCGATTTCGAAACCGCGAGCATGGACACCAAGCTGTCGATGGTCCGGTTCACCGCCTGGGCCATCCCGGCGGTCGGCTTCGTCGGCACGGTGCGCGGCATCGGCGCGGCGCTGCAGGAGGCGCAGGGCGCGATGGGCGGCGACATCTCCGGCGTCACCATGGGCCTCGGCATCACGTTCAACGCCACGTTGACGGCATTGTGCTCGTGCATCGTGGTGATGTTCTGGATGCACCAGCTGCAGCAGTACCAGGACCGCCTGGTGCTCGACGCGCGCACGTACGTCGATCGCCAGCTGCTGCGCAAGCTCCGCGTCGTATCGAAGTAAGTCGCCGACGCTGCCGTTTGCGCACCATCGTCTGGTACCGCGGCAAGGATCTGCGGGTCGCGGACCATGAGCCGCTGCGCGCCGCCGCGGCGGCCGGCGACGTCATCCCGCTGTTCGTGCTCGACGACCATTTCTTCGCGCCGGCAGCGGCGCGGCGGACGCCGTTCCGCATCCAGTTCCTGCTCGACTCGCTGAAGTCGCTCGCGGCAAACCTCGAACACCTCGGATCGAAACTCGTCGTCGTCGACGGCCGCAGCGTCGAGCAGGTGCCGCGGTTGGCAAAGCTCTGGAAGGCGGACCGCGTCGTGGCGCAGAGCTGGGTGGCGCCCGTGGGCCGGGCGCGCGATCGCGCGGTGGCGAAGGCGCTGCCCGTCCCGCTCGAGCTGTTCGATACGGAGACGTTGACGCGCCCCGGCTCGTTGCGCACCGGCGCCGGCGATCCGTTCTCCGTGTTCACCGCGTTCGCGCGCGCGTTCGCCCGCGACGTGAAGGTGCCCGCACCGCTGGCCGCGCCGAAGAAGTTGCCGCCGTTGCCGGACGACGTGCGCACCCGCAGCCTCGCGATTCCCGACCCGGAAGCGCTCGGCCTCGTCCGCAATCCGCGCGTGCAGGAGGGCGGCGAACGCGCGGCACGCGCGCGCCTCAAGGGCTGGCTCGCCGGCGATGCGAAGGACTACGACGAGCTGCGCAACCGCATGGACCTGCCGGGCACGAGCCGGCTGTCCGCGGACCTCAAGTTCGGCACGTTGTCCGCGCGTACGGTGTGGCACGCCGTCCAGCAGCGGCTCGCCGACCTCTCGCCGGACGCGCTGCGCGTCTATCACAACGAGCTCCTGTGGCGCGAGTTCGCGCACTCGACGCTGTTCGACCGGCCCAAACTACTCGACGAGACCTTCCGTCCCGAGTGGCGCGGCTTCCCGTGGCGCGACGACGAAGCCGGCTGGCGCGCGTGGGTCGATGGCAAGACCGGCTACCCAGTGGTCGACGCCGCGGCGCGCGAGCTGCTGGCCACGGGATTCGTGCACAACCGCGCGCGCATGATCGCGGCGAGTTTCCTCGCCAAGCACCTGTTGATCGACTTCCGTCGCGGCGAACGCCACTACTTCGACCTGCTGACCGACGGCGACTGGGCGAACAACGACGCCGGCTGGCAATGGTCGGCCGGTTGCGGCTGCGACGCGCAGCCCTGGTTCCGCATCTTCAACCCGGTGACCCAGGGCGAGAAGTTCGATCCGGACGGCACGTATGTGCGCACCTGGGTGCCGGAGCTCGCGAAGCTCGACACGAAATACCTCCATGCACCGTGGACCGCGCCGCCGGCGTTGCTGGCCGCGGCCGGCCTTCGGCTGGGCGCGGATTACCCTCGTCCGGTCGTGGAACACGACGTCGCGCGGCGGCGCTTCCTCGAGGTTGCGAAGCAGCACCTCGACGGCGCGCGGTCGAAGCCCTGACGACGGCGCCGAAGATTCCGCGGACCGCCCAGAAGACGACCAACCGTCACGAAAGCTGGCGTAAGATCCGGACCGTGACGCCGCCGACCCTCCGTTTGCGCCTGCTCCTGCTGCCGCTGCTGCTCGGCGCGCCGTCGACGCAATCCTTCTTCGCGGGCGACGATTCGCCCTCGATCGCCACGCTGGCCGCCGCCGCCTGCCCGAACACGCGCCGTCCGCCGCCGGCGGCAGCACCGGCGACCACGCCGGCCCGCGCGCCGCGCGAGCCGCGTTTGCCGAGCTGCGCGCAGTGTCGCGCGCCGCTGCTCAACGCTCCGCTGGCCTGAGTTCCATGCTCCGTGGTTTCGTCGCGCGCGTCGCGACCGCCGTCCTTTTCGCGGCCCTGGTCGCTGACGTCACCGCCGGTGACATCAAAGCCGCCAGTGTCAAACCCGCGGACACCCGCGTCGGCGCCATCACGGTCCACGACGCGTGGACGCGGCCCACGGCCGCCGGCATGCCGATGGGCGTCGCCTACTTCACGCTGGTCAACCACGGCAACGTCGCCGACGCGGTCGTCGCCGCGAGCACGCCGCTGGCGGCCAGCGTCGAGATGCATCAGACCACCGTCGTCGACGGCATGATGCGCATGCGGCCGCTGCCGGAGATCGCGTTGCCCGCGCGGGGCACGGTCGCCGTCGCGCCCAACGGCATCCACCTGATGCTGGTCGATCTGAAGGCGCCGCTCGCGGCCGGTACGCAGGTGCCCCTGGTGCTGCAATTCCGCCACGCCGGTCGCGTGGAGATCCGCCTCGCGGTGCAGGCACGGACCGAGTGATCCGCGTGTAGGACGCCCGGCCGCGGACTAACTACCGACGGCCGCCGCGATGTAGGACCCCGCGCAGGCCGGCCGCGTTCCCGGCAAATTTTCCCGGCGCGCAAGCAATCTTTGCGACCGCATCCGCTGACGCTGCGTCATGCCGGCCACCCGCGCCGCCGGCGGACACAGCGACGCTGGCGCGTTACTTGCAACTCCCGACTAACTACACAGGGAGATGCCATGTCCAAGGTCCTGCTCCGGAGCCTCTGCGCAGCGCTGCTGCCGCTCGCCGCGCTGGCCGCGCCGCGTCCGGTGATCATCGAGAACACCGGGTCGTTCGCGACGCCGGACCCCGCCTACACCGACTTCGCGCGCAGCGTCGCCGTGGACGGCGACTTCGCGCTGGTGCTCGCGACGCGGCAGATCGAGGACCCGGGCAACAGCTCGTCGCCGTATCGCGGACAGACCGCGTTCCTCTACCAGCGCAGCGGCACCGGCTGGACGGTGCTGCGCAAGCTCGACGAATACCTCGATTTGCCGGACACGCAGTACCCGCTGGGCGTCGCGATGAAGAACGGCATCGCCGCCGCGCAGATCGGCCGCATCGACGTCTGGGAGAACGGCAGCGCCGGCTGGACGCGCACCGCTTCGCTGCCGCCGCACGACAATCCGGGCAAATCGATCGTCATCGATGGCAACCGCGTCTTCAACGGCCAGGGCTCGTGCGCCTGGAATGGCCAGATGTACGAGAAGAGCTCGACCGGCGCCTGGGACATCACGCGCACGTTCGCGGGCTTTCCGCGCGGTGACGGCTGCGACGACGAGTTCGCCGGCGGCCCGGTGGCGCTCGATGCCACCTGGGCGGCGGTGTACCAGCCGAACGCGGAGGATCGGCAGTTCCCGTCGGTGCTGCTGTACCACGACTACGGCAGCGGACAGTGGAGCAGCTACGGCGAGGCGCGGCCCGAAGAGGACGTGACGGCGCTCGGCCCGGCGCTCGACATGATCGGCACGGACTTCATCCTCGGCGGCTCGAACGTGACCGGCACGCTGGTCTATCGCGAGGTTCCCGCGCACGGCTTCCACGTCGCGGAGCGGCTGCGTCCGCTCGACTCCTTCATGGGCGCCGGCAGGGCCGGCGCGCTGGTGCACGATGGTGACCTGCTGCTGATGAGCGCATACAACGTGGACCGCGATACCGGCGTCGTGCACGTGTTCCGGCGCGACTCCGGCGGCAAGTACGCGCTGATCGCGACACTGGTCGGCCGCAACGGCCAGTCGCTGGGCGCCGCGGTGGCCGTCAGCGGCCGGCGCGTGCTGGTCGGCGGCAGCGGCGACGGGCTGGTCCACTACTTCGACCTGCCCGCGTCGTTCACGGCGCCGGTGCCGCGCCAGGACACGTTCTCGACGGGCAACGGCACGGGCTGGACGCCGAGCGCCGGCAGCGCGTTCGCGACCACCGGCGCCGGGGCCTCGCGCGTGTATCGCCAGACACAGACCGGCGTGCTGGCGCGCGCCGTCTACGCATCCGCCGACTGGACCAGAGAGGCGATCGAGACGGACCTGCGTTTCCGCCAGTTCGCGGCCAGCGGCGCGGGCGCCGGCGTCGCGACGCGCTGGCAGGGCGAGTCGAACTACTTCGAGGCGATCGTGCGCAACTCCGGGCGCGTCGAGCTGCGGCGCATGGCCAGCGGCACGCTGCGCACGCTGGCGTCGGCGGCGTTCACGCCGACCGTGAACCGCACGTACCGGCTGCGGCTGGAATCGATCGGCACGCAGCACCGCGTGTACGTCGACGGCGCGCTCCTGATCGATGCGGACGCCGGTGGTCCGACGCACGGCCGTGCGGCCCTCGTCACCGATCGCGCCGAGGTCGACTTCGACAACGTCGTGCTGACGCCGTCGCCGCTGACCACGATCTATGCCACGAAGTTCGAGGAGGACGAGGTCGGCCCGTGGACGAAGAGCGGACTCGGCTTCTGGAATCTCTGGACGGGTTCGTCGCGAGTCTGGAACCAGAGCTCCGTTGCCGGCGATGCGCGCGCCAGCATCGGCGTGGCCACCGACGACCAAGTCGTGCGCGTGCGCGCGCGGCTCGACACGTTCGCCACGGCGAGCGGCTCGCAGGACCGCTGGTTCGGCGTGATGGCGCGCGCCACCGATGCGTCGAACTACTACTACCTGACGCTGCGCAGCTCGAACACGCTGTCGCTGCGCAAGTTGGTCGGCGGCACCGGCACCGTGCTCGCGAGCACCTCGTTCACCGTGAACCCGGCGACCTGGTACGACCTGCGGCTCGAAGCCGTCGGCAACCAGATCCGCGCCTACGTGAACGGCACGTTGCGACTCGAGGCCACGGATTCGACGCACGCGCAGGGGACGGCCGGACCGGTCATGTACAAGGCCGCGGCCGACTACGACGACTTCACCGTCTATCAACCCTGACCGCCGGACCGATCGCCACCCCGACGCGGACCCACATCAGCCGAGGCCCCGATGCGCAAACTACTCCTCTCCGCCCTGCTGATCTCCATGCTGGCGTTCGTCGGCAGCACGCTCGCCCAGGCGAGCCCGGTGTTCATCGGGGAAAGCGCCAGCTTCAAGGCGCCCGATACGCGGTTCGAGTACTTCGCGCGCCACGTCGCGGTCGACGGCGACAACGCGATCGTGCTCGGCGAACACTTCGATCGCAGCGGCGACCTCATCACCGCGCGGCGGCGCGCCGCGTTGTGGTACCAGAAATCCGGCAACACGTGGGTCTACAAGCGCACGCTCGCGGACGTCACGACGGCGGACGAATCGGTATCGCCGGCGGTCGCGCTGCGCGGCGGCGTCGCCGCGTTCATCGGCGACAAGCTGCGGGTGTTCGAATACAACGGCACGGACTTCGTCGCCTCGCCGGTGACGGGCACGGTCAACGGCCCGAACCTCGAGATCGATGCCGGCCGGATCCTCGGCAACGACACGTCGGCCTGCGAATGGGATGGCAGCATCTTCACGAAGGTCGCGGGGACCTGGACGGTGACGACGCATCTCGAAGGTCCCTACTTCGGCTGCAACGACAGCATGCCCGGCAGCGGCGTCGCCCTGAAAGGCAACCTGCAGGTCCTGATGTGGCCCTACAGCGATGAGCTGGAACGTCCGGCGGTGGAGGTCTACTACGACGGCAGGCCCTTCCAGAATCTGGGCTCACGCTTCGGTGGCACCGATCCGGAATTCGGTCCGGACGTCGCGACCGACGGCGGCGCGGCGTTCGTCGCCAGCAGCAACCGCGAAGGCATCGAACTGTTCGCGACCGGCGCGGAAGACTGGACCTACAACGGCCACTTCCGCCCGCTCGACGCGTACATGAGCACCGCGACGCGCACGATCCGCGTCGCGCCCGAGTACGTCTTCCAGAACACCTGGAGTTACGAGCGTGGCGCGTGGGTCGTCAACGTCTTTCCGTACCAGTGGCTGAAGTCGGGCATGGAGCCCGTCGCGGTGCTGGTGGGCAGGAACGGCGCCTCGCTCGGCACGCGCTTCGACGTCAGCGGCCGGCGCGTCCTCGTCTCGGGCAACAACGGCTTCACCGGCGACAACACCGCGCACGTGTTCGACCTGCCGGCACCCGGCGCGATTCCCGCGACGCCCGCCACGATCCAGGAGAATTTCCAGACGGGCAACGGCGCCAACTGGACGGTGCTGCCGGGCAGCCAGTTCGCCGTCGTGCAGGATGCACGCACGCTGCGCTGGCGGCAGTCGAGCGTGGCGGGCTACGCCGGCGCGGTGCTCGGTGGTTCGGACCGCACGGTCCAGGGCGTGCAGGCGGAAGTCATCCGCCGCTCGACCGACGGCACCGACCGCTGGCTCGCCGTGATGACCCGCTACACCGACGGCGCCAACTACTACTACGCCAGCCTGCGCGACACCAATCGCGTCGAGCTGCGCAAGATCGTCGACGGCGTGTTCACGCTGATCGCGGGCGCGCCGTTCACCGTGCGCGCCGGCCAGCCGTACCGCCTGCAGCTCGTCTCGAACGGCAACCTTCACCAGGTGTTCGTCGACGGCCGGAAGGTGCTGCAGGGTTTCGATTCCAGCCATTCGCACGGCCTCGCGGGCCTGCGCACGTACAAGACCGCGGCGGATTTCGACAACGTCGTGGTGACCGGCCGTGCGCACACGACCATCTACCGTACCGACTTCTCGAACGGCTGGATCGACGAGCTGTGGAATTCCCCCGCCGCGACGTCGTCACCGTGGGAGCTCGGCACGGTGCGCGCCGGCCAGTTGTCGCAACGGTCGTTCGGTGCGCTGGTGGTCACCTATCCGGGGCCCGAGACCACGGACCAGGTGGTGCAGGCGCGCATCGTTCCGGACGCCTTCGGCACGCCGCCGTCGGGACAGACCGCCTGGTTCGGGTTGTGGTCGAAGACCTACTACCTCGCGGTGCAGTCGGGGGATCGCATGCAGCTGCTGAAGAAATTCTCGTGGGGCTACCAGGTGCTCGGCACGATCACCTTCACCACGCCGACGACGCAGCGCGAGTACCGGCTCGAAGTGATCGGCGACAAGGTGCGCGCGTTCGTCGACGGCCGGCCGATGATCGAGGCGACGGATGCGGCGGCGGCCACGGCCGTCGGCGGGCGCGGCCTGGCGACGAACTACACGCAGGCGAGCTACGACGACCTCGTGACCTATCAACCCTGAATGGGGAGTGGCCCCAAAGGGCGGAAAAGTGCCGGACCTCAGTCCGGCATGCGCTCGTCGCGCGTCTCGATGACCCAGCGCAGCAGCAACAGGCCGACGATCGGCACGAAGCCGATCACGAACAGGGTCTTCAGGATGACGCCGGGATCACCCTTCGCACCCTGCGCGATCGCGCCGACCGCGAACACGCCGCCCGCCGTGATCACGCGGCCGATGTTGTAGCAGAAGCCGCTGCCGGTCGAGCGCAGCCGCGTCGGGTACAGCTCCGGTAGATAGAACGGGAAGCTGCCGAAGACACCGAACACGGTGAGGCCGACGAAGAACCACAGGTACAGGCGCGTCTCCGAGGGCAGGTCGAGGCCGCAGACCGTCAGCAGCGCGAGCGCCGACCCGGAGAAATAGATCATGAACAGCCGGCGGCGGCCGAAGAACTTCGCCACCGGGATGGTCAGCAACGTGCCGATGAGGCCGCCCCAGTTGAAGCAGTTCGTGCCGAGCTTGATCCACGACTGCTTCAGCGCGGCGGTCGCCGCGGGGTCGAGACCGCGCGCGGCCGCTTCCACGCCCGCCAGCGAGTTGGCCAGTGCCTGGAGGAATGCGTTGCACGTCCACCAGGTGATCAGCGCGACGAGCGTCACGATCAGCGCGCTGACGGTCCGCGCCCGTACGCCGGGTGCGAAGATCTCGCGCACCTTGGCGGGCATCGCGATCTCGACGGTCGATGCCCAGCGCTCCGGCTCGCGGACGAAGGCGCGCACGACGAACGCAACCGCCGCCGGCATCAACGCGAACAGCAGCACGTAGCGCCAGGACATGGCCGGGTCGTGCGCGAACCAGTGGCCGGCCACCTGCGAATTCACGAAAGTCGCGAGGAACAGGCCGAGCGGCGCGGACGTGTACAGCAGCGCGCCGGCTTCGACACGCTGATCCTCGGGCACGACCTCGGCGACCATGGCCGAGCCCGCGGCCCACTCGCCACCGATTCCCAGGCTAGCGACGATGCGGCACAGGACCAGTTGCCACATGTCCGTGACGAATGCGCACGAAGCGGTGCCGACGGCATACAGCAGCATCGTGATCATCAGCACGCGCTTGCGGCCGAAGCGGTCGGAAATGGGTCCGAAGATGACGCCGCCGACGGCCCAGCCGATCAGGAGCAGCGAGTTCAGGATGCCGGTCCAGTACGGCAGCGCGGCCTTCGCGGCATCACCGCCGATCGGCAGGCCTAACAACGTGGGGATCGCGTTCGGCGCGACGAAGTTGAAGAGCAGGCCGTCGAAGATGTCGAAGCCCCAGCCCAGCCAGGCGGCGGCGAAGACGGTCCACTGGTAGCGCGTCAGTCGGATCATGGCGCGCGAGTGTAATGGGGATTGGCCCCAAACGCCTGTTTGGTGCCGAACCTCTGCCGGCATGCCAACCGGGTGAGCGCGAATCGGTGCGAAGCCATCAAATTCCGGATGCCGCGATCACTCGGCCCGGACCTAACCTTCAGACATGCCCCGCTTGCCTCGCGCCATCGTCGCCGACTACTGCTACCACATACTGAATCGCGCGAATCGCCGTGCCACCGTTTTCCACGATCGGCCGACTATGCGGCCTTCATCGCGCTGATGAACAAGGCGCAGGAGCACGAACCGCTGCCGATCCTCGCCGCCTGCCTGATGCCCAACCACTTCCACCTGGTCGTCCGGCCCACCCATGCCGCCAACATTTCGCGTTGGGTCCACTGGTTGTGCACGACCCATATGAGTCACTACCACGCCAAGTACAAGACGTCGGGCCGTGTATGGCAGGGCCCGTACAAGGCGTGCCTGATCCAGACCGATCACTACCTGCTCGCGGCCATGCGATACGTGGAGCGGAATGCGTTGACCGCGCGCCTCGTTCAGCGCGCGGAGGATTGGACCTGGAGCAGCCTTCGCTGGCGCAATCACCCGACGCCGATCGTCGGACTGACTCAGGCGCCGATCGAGCTGCCGGGATACTGGACGGAGTTCGTCAACCAGCCGCAAACCGCCGCCGAGCTCAAGGCACTGCGGGACTGCGTCAACGGACAGAAGCCTTTCGGCGATCCGCTGTGGGTCGAACAGATGTTGAAGCGTCGCTGAGGCTCGGCACCAAATCGCCCTTTGGGGCCAATCCCCAAACTCACGCGTGCTTGAACATGATCGGCACGCCGGACGGCGTCGTCATCAGCGGCGCGCTGCTGCCCTTCGTGAACGGGCGCTCGCGCCCTTCCGGCGCCTGCTCCGCCACCGCGGCGAGCACGTCGTCGAGCGGCCCCGGCCGGCCGAGCGCGAAGCCCTGGCCGAACTGGATGCCCAGCGCCGCCAACCGGTCGCGCACGCCGTTCGTCTCCACGTATTCCGCCACCGTCGTGATGCCCATCGCATCCGCCAGCTGCACGATCGCGCGCACCAGCGCCTGCGAGCGCGTGTTGGTCAGCACGTCGCGCACGTACGAGCCATCCAGCTTGATCGTCGAGATCTCGAGGTTCTTCAGGTACGCCAGCGACGATACACCCGTCCCGAAATCATCCAGCGCGAACCGCACGCCGTGCGACGTCAGCCGGCGGATGAACTGCTGCACCTGGGCGAGATTCGCGGCGGCCGCGGCCTCGGTGATCTCGAACACGATGCTCGTGCCGTCGATGCCGTACTTCGCCATCGCCGACAACAGCCACTCGAGGAACGCCGGGTCCGACAGCGTCGGCCCCGACAGATTGATCGACACCCGCACCGCCCCCGGCTTCAACGGCGAACGCGACAGCTGCTCGAACGCACGCTCGCAGACGGCGCGGTCGATCTCCGGCAGGATCTGGTAACGCGTCGCCGCGGACATGAAGTCCGCCGCTTCGACCAGGTTGCCTTTCGCATCGACGATGCGCACCAGCAACTCGTACGTGGTCGGCAGGTTGTGATTGATCAGCGGCGTGATCGGCTGCGCGAACACGACGATGCGCTGCTGTTCGAGCGCCTCGCGCACGCTGCCGATCAACCCGATCTCGTCGTGGCGACGAATCATGCTCTGGTCGGTGTCCTGGTAGACCTCGACGCGGCCACGGCCGCGGTCCTTCGCCGTCTTGCAGGCGATCTCCGCCTCGGCGATGCGATGGTCGAGATGCAGGTCGGCCGCGTTCGTCGACACCGCGCCCCACGACATCGACACCGGATGCTTCGGCTCCGCCTTCGCGGCGGCGCCACTGCTCACTTCACGGCAGATGCTCTCCGCCAGCTGGCGCGTCTGCGACAGGTTCATGTGCGGCAGGAACACGGTGAAACGGTCGCCCGACAGGCGGCACGCGAAACTCTCGGCGCCGACCAGCGCCTTCCGGATCGCGACGCCGCAGCGCGCGATCACCTTGTCGCCGTCGGAGAAGCCGGCGAGATCGTTGATCAGGTGCAGGCGATCGATGTCGCCGTACAACATCGAGACCATCGCGCCCGGGGGCGCGTTGCGCTGCCAGGCATCGACGCGCTGCTTGAATCCGTCCCACGACAGCAGGCCGGTCAATGCATCGAGATCCTGCGTCGCGTTGCGCGCCAGCAGGCGCGCGAAGCGGCCGAGTCGGCGCACGGTGAATTCGTCGAAGCTCGGTTCGTCCGGGCGATTGAAGATGATCAGCGCACCGGCCGGGCCACCGCGCGCGATCAGCGGCACGGCGACGAGCTTGCAGGCGACGGGCGCGCCGCTGGTGTGCTTGAGCTTGTTGGTGGCGATCGGCTTGCGCGTCTCGATCGCGCGTCGCGCGAGCTCGTCGCCCGCGATGGTCAGCTGCTCGCGCGCGAACGCGAGATCGGCATCCGAGCGGCCCCAGACTGCGCGCGAATCCTCGCGCGGGAACACCGCCGTCGCGGCCGTACATCCGAGACGCAGACACACGGCGCGCAACACGCTCTCCGTGCTGCGTTCCTGCTCGTTCCCCGCATCGACCGCTCTCGTTTCTGCCGACTTCACCGACTGCTCCCGGACTGTTTGTTGTTTCTCTCGCCGTCCTAGCGAGGCGTGAGAGTAGACGAGCGCCGTAAGGGGAAAGCGCAGCCAGTTCGCACTGTTCCGGCGATCCGGGCGGCCGGATTGGCCGCGGAGGGATTATGAGAAGCGCTACCACGGCTTATGTCGCATGGGCCCGCGGTCGCTTGCGGAGCGCTTTCGCGCCCGCGGTTTTTCAGCCGACCTGGTCGCCCACGCTGCGGAAACGGCCAGTCGCCGAGTACTCCACCGGGCTGTCGAGATTGCCGGCCAGCAACTCGCGGCGCCGCGTGACGGCAGCGGCAAACAACTCGTCGATCGGCATCGGCTTGCCGAACGAATACCCCTGCCCCGTCTTGCAGCCCAGCGACATCAGCGTGTCGCGCTGCTCTTCGACCTCGATGCCCTCGGCGACCGTGTCGAGCCCGAGCGCATCGGCCATCGACAGGATCGCGCGCGCCAGCGCGATCGCATCGACGCCTTCGACCGCGCTGGCGCGCGCCAGCCGCTCGACGAACGACCGGTCGATCTTCAGGATGTCGATCGGGAAGCGGTGCAGATAGGCCAGCGACGAGTAGCCGGTGCCGAAGTCGTCGAGCGCCAGGTGCACGCCGATCATCTTGAGCTCGGTGAAGATGCGCGCCAGCCGCGCCGAGTTCTCGATCAGCAGGCTCTCGGTGACTTCGAGGATCAGGCAATCCGGCGCGAGGCCGTGCGTCTCGAGCGCCGCGCGCACTTCCGCCGCGACGTCACCGTGGTTCAGGTAGCGGCTCGACACGTTGACCGACACGCGGATGCCGGCGCCGTGCTCGAGCTCGCGTTGCAGCCGCACGCCGTCCGCGCAGGCGCGGTTCAGCATCCACTGCGTCATCTGCACGATCTGGCCGGTCTCCTCGGCCAGCGGGATGAAGTCCGCCGGTGACACGAGGCCGCGCGTCGGGTGCCGCCAGCGCATCAGCGCCTCGACGCCGATCAGGTGCCGCGACGCGAGGTCGACGATGGGCTGGTAGTGCGCCTCGAACTGTTGTTCCTCGATCGCGGTCGCCAGTTCGTTCTCGATGCGGATGCGCCGCCGTGCGGCGCGCAGCATCTCCGGCTCGAACACCTCGGCGTGGCCCTTGCCGCGCGACTTCGCCGAATACATCGCCGCATCGGCGTTGCGCATCAGCCGCTCCACCGTGCTGACGCGATCCGACAACGCGACGCCGACGCTGCAACCGACGCGCAGCTGCAGGCCGTCGATGTCGAACGGCTGCTTGCACGCTTCGAGCACGTGCGTCGCGACGACCATCGCCGCGTCCACGTCCGGCACGTGGTCGATGAGGATCGCGAATTCGTCGCCGCCGAGCCGCGCCACGGTGTCGCCGGCACGCGTGTTCTGCACGAGGCGGTGCGCGAAGCTGCGCAGCAGCGTGTCGCCGGCGCTGTGGCCGAGGCTGTCGTTGACGGTCTTGAAGTTGTCGAGGTCGATGAACAGCACCGCGGGCGTCATGCCGTCGGCGATGTGCTTGATCGCGTCGTGCACGCGGTCGGAGAACAACGCGCGGTTCGCGAGCAGCGTCAGCGGATCGTGGAACGCGAGCGCGCGCAGCTGGTCGTTGAGCCGCGCCGCGTCGGACACGTCGCGGATGTTCAGCGTGACACCCGCGATCGATTCGACGTGGCACAGGTTCGCGATCACCATCTTGAACGAGCGCACGTCGCCGGATTCGTTCTCGATCGCGAACGACGTCACCTGCTCCGAGTGCGGCGTGCGCGCGACCGCATCGAACACGATGCGCACGTGCTGGCCTTCGCGGCCCAGGACGGTTTCGAGCGACGCCCCCGCGATCTCGGCCGGCGGCACGCCGAGCAGCGCTTCCGACGACGGGCTGGCATAGCGGATGACGCCCGTGACGTCGCAGATCGCGATCATGTCGCTCGAGCGGCGCACCAGCTCGGTCAGGCGCTCGTCGAAACGGCGCGTCGCGACCTCGCGGTTCAGGCCGACGACTTCGCGCGTCGCGAACGCCTGGCTCGCGACCACCAGCAGCGTCGCGACGACGCCGACCAGGATCAGCACCGGCGACTGCACGTTCGCGAGCTCGAGCCGGTCGTCGAGCAGCGCGATGGCGCCGGCCATCAGCGCGACGATGGGCAGCGAGCCACGCAGCGCGCCGGGCAATCCGCGCGTCACGATCGCGACCGACGTGCCGCCGGGCTGCAGCAGCTGCGTGCGCACCGCGGTCAGCAGCGCCAGGTAGTAGATGAAGTAGATGACGTCGCTGGCGCTGCCGAGCTGGTAGTTGTTGCGCAGCTCGGCGTTGATCCACAGCAGGTCGGCGATCAGCGTCACGACGGTCGACACCAGCAGCCAGACGATCGGCCGTTCCGCGCGCCAGTCGGTGATCTGCATCGCCAGCAGCGCGCCGGTCACCAGCGCGATCACGTTGCCGATGCCGTAGCCGACCACCGACCAGTGCTGGAGCAGCTGCGCGAACGTCATGTCCGCGAACGGCGCCAGCGCCGTGAACCACAGCAGCGAGCCGAAGCCGATCGCCACCGTGGTGAAGTCGATGATCGCGCGCGCCGAGTTCAGCCGGCCACCGAGCTCGCGGAAGAACAGGATGCAGCTCGCGGCCGCGCAGGGGTAATAGAAGATGTACAACGCGTCGGGCCACGAGCCGAAGGTCACGTTGTCGTTGAGCGCGCGATACGCCCACGCGACGCTCGCGACGAGATCGAGCACGACGCCGACGAATGCGAAGCGCCACGCCAGGCGGCGGCGCGCCGGCAGCGTGCGGTCGAAGATCACCGGCCACATGAGCAACGCGATCGCGACGCTGACCGGGAACGAGCCCCACGCGGCGATGACGTCGCGCACGGCATCGCCGCCCCAGCCGAACACCATGGCCGAGGCGCACGAGACGCTCCAGATCGCCGAGACGATCAGCGTCGGACGCGCGGCGCGCGCCATCCAGTTGGCAAATTTCGCGTTCATTTCCCGGGGGAAATGATGTCAAACGCGACCCCGCCAAACGCGAATCGCAGTCACATCGTGCGGCTTGCCAGCCCTGGAATGAGAAGTCAGACTGCCCGCGCCCGGGAAGGTGAGGAAGGGAAACCCTGATCGTGATGCCCCGCTTCTGCACGTTGGCCCTGCTCGCGCTCGCGGGCGCGACGGCACACGCCGACGTGGTCGTCACGGGCAGTCTCGGCGGCACGTCCGATTTCGTCTTCCGCGGCCTGTCGCTGACGCGCGGCAAACCTGCCGCCCAGGCCTCGCTCGACGTCGAGTTCCCGCGCGAGTTCTACGTCGGCGCGTTCACCGCGAACGCGAATCCGAATGCCGGACCCAGCCCTTCCTACGAGCTCGACGCCTGGGCCGGCCGCTACTGGCGCGTCTCCGAGAACTTCTCGGCGGACCTGCGCCTGTCCGAATACGCATACCCGGACGATCCGCGGCGCGTGAGCTACGACCGCACCGAGCTCACGGGCACGCTCGGGTTCCGCAACCAGCTGTTCGTCGCGGCTATCTACTCGCCGAACACGCGTGCCGTCGGCTCGTCGCCGGGTTACCAGGACGGCGGCGCCTGGGCGCTCGAAGTGTCCGGCCGCCAGCCGCTGGGGCCGCGCTGGTCCGTGTCGGCCGGCATCGGGCACTTCAACCTCGAGAACGTCTACGGCATGTCTTACTACTACTGGAACGCCACGCTGACCGCGACGCTGGCGCCGTTCGAGATCCAGCTCGCGTACCTGGGCAGCGACGACATGGCGGCGCGCCACTTCGACTCCCGCAGCACCGGCGACCGGGTGGCGCTGACCGCGCTGTGGCGGTTCTCCTCGGCGCCCTGAATCGCGGCGCGGGTCCGGGAACCGATGCGCCCCGGCCCGGTACTCATGTGCAAACGAACCCGCACGGACACCGGTCGTGGCACTAAAAAGCGTTGAAAATCAGGGACCCCTTCCGATCGCGGCCCGGGCGCCGAACGACGCCTCCGAACGCGAGCTGCTCGAACGGATCGCCCGGTCGAAGGACCAGGCGGCCTTCCGCACGCTGTACAGCCATTACTACCAGCGACTGACGCGCCTGCTGGCCCGCATGTCGGTGCGGCGCGAGGACATCGAAGAGGTCATCAACGACACCTTCTGGGTGGTCTGGAACAAGGCCGGCGAGTTCCGCGGCGCCTCGCAGCTGTCCACCTGGATCATCGGCATCGCCTACCGCCGCGCGTTGAATACGCTTCGCCGCGCGAAGCTGCGGCCCGTGTCCGACCACGAGTTCGACGAGGACTCCGTCAGCGTCGGATCGAGCGAGGAGGAAGAGACGAACCTGCAGTGGCTGTCGCTGGGGTTCGAACGCCTGCCCGTCGAGCAGCGCATGGCGCTGGAGCTGACCTACACGCTGGGCCATTCCTGCGAGGAAGTCGCCGCGATCCTCGACTGCCCGGTGAACACCGTGAAGACACGCCTGTTCCGCGCGCGCGAGACCCTCAAACAAGTGTTGCCCGCCCTCGCGGGCATGACCGGAGACAAAGCATGAGCCGCATTCCCGACACGCACGCCGAAGCCTGGGACCTGATCCCCTGGCTCGCGAACGGCCGCCTCGCGGCCGGCGACCGCGAGTGGGTCGAAGCCCACGTCGCCGGTTGCGCGGAATGCCGCGCCGAGCTCGCCGCGCAGCGCACGGTCGTGGCGTCGATGAGCGCCGACGACGCAGCGGGCGGCTCGGGCCATGACGAGCAGAAGTCGTTCAACAAGCTGTGGGCGCGCATCGAGGCGGCGGAGTCGGCAACCTCGCCCCAAACACTCGGCGTAACGTCGGGCGCGGCGCAGGGCGCGGCCGGCAACGGCGCCGGCGGTTCGCGCACGAGCCGCACGGTGCGCTGGCTCGCGGCAGCCGTCGTCGTGCAGGCGATCGGCCTCGGCGTGCTCGGCTTCAGCGCGGCGCGCGGGGATTCGATGCGGGCCAACGCGGCGCGGCCAGGCGAGTTCGTCACCGTGGCCGATGCGCAGCCGCGGCTCGATGCGCCGGCGGTGCGCCTGGTGTTCGCGCCGCAGGCGTCGATCGAGACCATCAACACGCTGCTGACGCACCAGGGTCTGTCCCTCGTGTCCGGGCCGGGAGCGCAGGGCAACTACACGGCGATCCTCTCGCCGGATGCGGTAGCCTCGGGCGCGTCGGCGGAAACCGTCGCGCAGGTGATCTCGAAGGATCCGAATGTCAGCTTCGCCCAGCCGGTCGCGCGTTAGGACGATGCCTCGCCGGTGGCGCGCCGTCGCGGCGCTGCTGCTCGCGGCCGGCACGCTCGCCGGCGCTTCGTTCGCGTTCGCCGCGGATCCGGTCCTGACGCCGCCGGAAGTCCGCGCGGCGCCCAATCAGTTCATCGTGGTCGCCGTTGCGAACCCGGTCACGGGCCGGCCGGCCGCGGTCGGCGGCACGGCGCACGGCTACGGCACGACCACCAACTACCGGATCAGCGCCTCGGCGGCGTCCATGATCCGCGACCTGGGCCGCCAGTACTCGCTGACGCTCGTGTCCGAATGGCCGATCGAGCAGCTGCAGATGCACTGCGTGTTGTTCCGCATCCCGCCCGGCACGACGCGTGAGGCCGTCATCGAGCGGCTGCGCGGCGACAAGCGCGTGCTGATCGTGCAGCCGCTCAACGAATTCGAATCCGCGACGACGCCCGAGTTCGACGATCCGTATGCGCGGCTGCAGTCGAACGTGCGCGCGCTCGACGTGCAGGAGGCGCACCGGGTCAGCCGCGGTCTGGGGATCCGCGTCGCGGTGATCGATACGGGGGTCGACACGCAGCATCCGGACCTGGTCGGCCGCACGCTCCTGACGCGGAACTTCGTCGACGCTGACGCCGCCGCGTTCCGCGGCGACCGGCACGGCACGCAGGTCGCGGGGCTGATCGCCGCGTCGGCGAACAACGGCGTCGGCATCGTCGGCGTGGCGCCGGACGTGAAGCTGATGGCGTACAAGGCCTGCTGGCAACCGAGCGCCAGCGCCGCCGGACGTTGCAATTCGTTCACGCTGGCGCAGGCACTGGCCGACGCGCTGACCGCGAAGGCGCAGGTGATCAATCTCAGCCTGGTCGGGCCGGTCGATCCGCTGCTGGCGGCGCTGATCGACAAGGCCACGACGGCCGGCGTGATCGTCGTCGGCGCCGTGGCGAACGATCCGCGCCTCGGCTTCCCGGCCAAACTACCGCGCGTGCTGGCGGTCGCCGAGGCGGAGAGCTCGGCCGCCGGCGCGGATTTCCTGCTGGCACCGGCCCGCGACATCGTCACGCTGGTGCCAAACGGTCACTACGATTTCGCCAGCGGCAGCTCGCTGGCGACGGCGCAGGTCACGGGCGTCGTCGCCCTGCTCCTCGCCAAGGATCAACGGCTCGGCATCGACCGCGTGCGCCGCCTGCTGGCGCAATCGACCGAACGCCACGACACGACGCGTGGTCCGTTCCTGTCCGTGAATGCCTGCGCGGCGCTGGCGTTGGTCGTCCGCAGCGCGAGCTGCGCGAAGTAGGTCGACGTCGACGGGGGCATTACGCCCGCTGCGCGGCCTGCGTCGGGAACTTCAGCAACACCGGCGGCGCGCTCGTCGTCTTCACGAGCCACCCGACGACCGCTGACAACGCCTCGCTGTCCGTCGCGCCCTGCGTGCGCGCGGTCTGATAGACGTCCATCTGCTGATGCGCGCTCGTGCCGCGCTTCAGCAGCGCCCGCGCGTGTTCGGTCTCGGCCAGGCAATCGAGCGCGATCGCATCCTCGCGCGTGATCGCCAGCAATTCCTCCAGCAGCTCCGCGAACGGCACCAGCTCGCCGCGCGCGAGATCGAGCAGGCTCGCATCCGAGCCGAAGCGCATCGCGCGCCAGCGGTTCTCGGCGATCAGCATGCGCGGGTAGCGCCGCCACATCTTGTTGTCGCGGCGCAGGCGATACAGCATGCGCACCAGCGAGAGATTCAGCGCCGCGAGGCACACGGCGTCGTCGAGATGCGTGCAGCAGTCGAACACGCGCGTCTCGAGGGTCGGATACCGCGAGCTCGGGCGGATGTCCCACCAGATCTTCGTGGTGTCCTCGATCAATCCATTGCGCACCAGCGCGTCGAGATGGCGGCGGAACTCGCCGTAGCTCTCGAAATGTTCGGGCAACCCGGTGCGCGGCAGCGACGACAGCAACATCAGCCGGAACGACTGCATGCCCATGTCGTCGCCTTCCCAGAACGGCGACGAGCACGACAACGCCAGCAGGTGCGGCACGAAATACGACAGCTGATTCATCGCGTCGGTGCGCAGCTCGTCGTCCTCGAGGCCGACGTGCACGTGCATGCCGCAGATGACCATGCGCCGCGCGCCGGCCTGCACTTCGCGGGCGATGGCGGCGTAGCGCTCGCCGTCGGAGTGCAGCGGTCGCTTCGGCATCGCAAACGGGTGCGTGGACGCAGCGATCGGCGCGATGCCGTATTCGCCGGCGATCTCGCAGACCTTGAGCCGCAGCGCCGCCAGCTCGCGGCGCATCGAGCTCACCGAACCGCACACCGAGGTCTTCACCTCGAGCTGCGAGCGCAGGAATTCCGGACTGACGCGACCGTCGGTCTCGGTGATGCAGCGTTGAAGCAATTCCGACGGCGGGTCGGCGACCAGGTCGCGCGTGGCGAGGTCGACCAGCAGGTACTCTTCTTCTATACCCAGCGTAAACGCGGGTTCAACGTGTGTCCCGGGCGTCGGCATGCCGCGATTCTAAGCCGAACACCTCGTCGATTGCGCAAGGCTCTGCGAGGTGGAAGCCCTGGATGTAGTCGACGCCGATCTGCTTGAGCACCTGGAGCACCTCGGCGGTCTCGACCTTTTCGGCGATCGTCGCGACCTGCATGGCCCGGCCGATCTTGGTGATGGCCTCGACCATGCTGCGGTCGACGGCGTCGTCGGCCACGTGGGCGGCGAAGTGCCCGTCGATCTTGAGGAAATCCACTGGCAGCGTCTTGAGATACACGAACGACGACACGCCGCTACCGAAGTCGTCCAGCGAGAACCGCGCGCCGCGCGCCTTCAACTCGGTCATGAAAAACGTGGCCTTGGTCAGGCTGGCGACCGCCGCGGTCTCGGTGATCTCGAAGCAGATCGAGCGCGCCACCTTCTCGTTCGACAGCCGCGACAGCACGAATTCGAGGAAATCCTCGTCGTTGATCGACGTGCCCGACAGGTTCACGGCCACCAGTGGCATCCGCTGACCGGTCTTCGCGCAACCGGCCAGCAGGTCGATGGCGCGGCTGACGACCCAGCGGTCGACCATCACCATGACGTTGTAGCGCTCGGCGGCGGGGATGAATTCGTTGGGCGGCACCAGCGTGCCGTCCTCGTCGCGCAGCCGGACCATCAGCTCGAAGAACGGCTGGTCGTCGGCCATGGGCGCAATGGGAACGATTCTCTGGGCGAACAGCTCCAGCCGCCCCTCTTCGACCGCGCGGGCGATGCGCCCGACCCATTGCATCTCGCGATGCCGGTTCGTGCCGTGGTCGCGTTCGTAGATCTGCACGCGGTTGCGGCCGCCATCCTTCGCCGTGTAGCAGGCGATGTCGGCGGCGGAGAGCACGGACGCGGAGCTGGTGGTGTCGCGCGCGATGCGCACGACACCGATGCTGGCGCCGACCGACAGGCTGCTCGCGCCCCACAGGAAGCGGTAGTTGTGGATGGCCTGGCGGATGCTGTCGGCCACGCGTTCGGCCTGTTCGAGCGAACAGCGCTCGAGCAGGATGCCGAACTCGTCGCCGCCGAGGCGCGCGATGGTGTCCGAGGCGCGCACGCGGGTTTGCAGCAGGCTCGTGATGTCGCGCAACAGCCGGTCGCCGGCGCTGTGGCCGCAGGTGTCGTTGACCACCTTGAACTGGTCGAGGTCGACGTACAGCAGCACGTATTCGCACTCGCCGCGCTGCGCGGCAGTGACCGCGCTCTCGAGCCGCGCGTCGAACTCGCGGCGGTTGATGAGGCCGGTCAGCGCGTCGTGGCTGGCCTGGTACGAGAGCGCGCGTTTCAGGCGCCGCTCCTTCGTCACGTCGCCGAACACGATCACCGCGCCGACGACGTCGCCGTCGCGATTGCGGATCGGCGTCGCGGTCTCCTGAATCGCGAGCTCCTCGCCGCGCCGGTTCACGAGCACGTTGTGGTCCGACGGCGGCGATGCCTCACCGGCGCTCAGCGTGCGCTCCAGCGAATACGCCACGGGCCGGCGCGTCGATTCGTCGATCAGCTGCAGCACGTCGCCGATGCCGCGGCCGCGCGCGTCGTCGATGGTCCAGCCCGTGAGCCGCTCGGCGACGGGATTCAGATAGTCGATGCGCGCCCCGGCATCGGTGGAGATCACGGCGTCGCCGATCGACTGCAACGTGACCAGCGCGCGGTCCTTCTCGGCGAACATCGCCTGCTCGGCGCGCTTGCGTTCGGTGATGTCGGAGACGGTGCCCTCGTAGCCGACGATGCGGCCGCTGCCGTCGCGCACGCCGCGCGAATTCTCCAGCGCCACGACGCCGCTGCCGTCGCGCCGGCGCAGCACGACCTCCATCGAGCGCACCTCGCCGTCCTCGTCGACCTTGCGCACGAACTCGGCGCGGTCGGGCGCGCTCCAATACAACATCACGGAGCTCGGCAGCGCGTACATCTCCTCCGCCGAACCGTAACCCAGCATCTTCACGAAGGCGCTGTTCACGGACACGAGCCGGCCGTCGCGCGTGCTCTGGTACACGCCCTCGATGACGCCTTCGAACAGACCGCGGAACTTGGCCTCGCTGGTGCGCAGCGCTTCCTCCGCGAGGTTGCGTTCGATGGCCAGCGCCGCGAGCCGGGTCGCGTGGGACTGCAGCACCTGTTCGCGCGAATCGGGCAAACCGGGCTCGGGGCGGTAGATGGCCACCGAGCCGAGCAGCTTGCCGCTGGCGCCCTTGATCGGCATCGACCACACGGCGCGGAAACCGGAATCGAGCACGACCTGCCGGCGGTCGGCCCAGTGTGCGTCGTTGGCGACGTCGGAGACGTAGACGTCGCAGGCCGAGTACACGGCGGCGGCACACGAACCGCGCCGCGGTTCGATCGGCGTGCGCTCGAGCACGGCCGCGAGCATCGGCGGCAACTGGCGCGCGATCGTCAGCGCGAAGCAGCTGGCGTCGGGCGCGAGCACGGAGATCGTGCAGCGCGCGCGGGGATACACGGCCTGGACGAGCGCGGAGATCACGTCGAGCACGGCCGGCAGGCTGGCATTGGACGCCAGCAGCGCGAAGAACGCGCGCTCGTTCTCCATGATGATCTCGGCGCGCTTGCGCTCGGAGATGTCGGTGATGCTGGCGCGCACCAGCGCGGCGGCGCCGCCCGCGAGCCGCACGAGGCGCACCTCGCAGGGAATGTCCCGGCCGTTCGCGTCGCGATGGGTCCACTCGAACACCTGCGACTCGCCGGCAGCGGCGAGCTTCAGCGCCTGCCGGTGCGGCGACGAGGATGATTGTCCGTCCGCCTGCACGTCGGCGCTGACCGCGGGCAACGTGCTGCCGAGCAGCTGCTCGCGCGTCATCTTGAAGAGGCGCAGCGCCGGCTCGTTCGCCTCGACGAACCGCATGGTGTCGGCGTCGATGACGGTGATCGCCTCGGGCGCATTGTCGACCAGCGAGCGATAGCGGGATTCGCTGTCGCGCAGCGCCTCCTGCGCCATGTGGCGCTCGGCGATGTCGCGCAGGCAGATGATGAACACCTCGCTGCGCCCGGAGCGCGCGCGGCTGATCGCGATCTCGGCCGGGAAGACGCTGCCGTCATTGCGGCGCGCGAGCACTTCGGGGCTCGCGGTCAGGCCGCGGAAGGTGTCGCTGGTGCCGGCCAGCCTCTCGAGACCGGCGACCACCGAGCCGTCCTCGGCGATGCCGGGCACCAGCGTCTCGATGCCCACGCCTAACAACTCGGCCGGTGGATAGCCGAACACGCGTTCGGTCATCGGGTTCGCGCGGTCTATGACGCCGGCCGCGTTCGCGGTGATCACGACGTCCTTGATGTGGTCGAGGATAACCTGCAGCTGCGCCGCGCCCTGCTCCGCGATCTCGACACCGAGCGAGCGCGCCTCGTCGGACATCAGCTGCATCGAGCGGACCATCGCGCGACGCTCGTCGTCGACGCTGTCGTAGTAGCGGCTGAGCATCTCCAGCAGCTCGTGCGCGCTCACGCGCCCGCCGGTGACGCGCGCGCGCAATTCCCGCAGCTGCGTCTGCAGCAACGGATGCAATCTGCGCATCGAGAATTCGCTGACGTCCAGCCGGGCGCCGGGAGACGGCGTGCCGCTCCCTGCGGCGCTCGTGCCGGGCTCAGATCCCTCGATTCGCGGTGGATCCTCGGCCGGTTTTGACATAACGAAGCAAGCGTCGACTTCCGCGCATCATATGTCCGGGTCGTGACGGACCCCGTGACCCGCCTCGCGTTTTACCGCGCCGCTGCCAGCGTGCGTCAGCCGCTCGCGGGATTCGTCGTCGGCGCGGGCGTGGCGGCCGCCGGCGCGGCGCCGGCCGGACCGACGATGACCGGGATCGAGAAGATGCGCGACACCGTGCCGTCGATCGTGCCGGTATCGACGATGGCCGTGACCATGAAAACGCCCTCCTTGCCCGGCAACAACACCAGCTGGTGCTTGACGACCTTCTCCGCCGACGCGTCGGCCTGCGGATCGATGGCATTGCCGGTGGCGAGCGCGAGGCCGTCGCGTGCCTCGAAATGCGCGTGCAGCGAAGTCAGGGCCTGGTGCGGGACGATGGCGATGTCCACCGGCAGCGCCTTGTTCACTTCGGGCGAGCCGTTCAACGCGAAGTGCACGCTGACGACCTTCGTGTTCGCTTCCGAGGAGACGGCCGCGACCATCTCGCTGGCGAGGGCCGGCGCGACCTTCGTCGTGGGCGACGCGACCTGGTTAGACGGCGGCGCACTTTCCGGCGAATCGTCGCAGGCGGCCAGCAACAACCCGGCGGCGCAGGCGGCGACCAGTCGTGTCCGGCTCGAACCTCTTTGCGTCATCGCATCCCTCCGTTTCGCAAGTCTAGCGGCAATTTTCCCGGCTAACGGGACAGAATCGGCGGATCGTCCATCGCGGCGAGCTGCTCGAACAGGTCCGACAAGTGGCGCTCCCAGAAGCGCGCCTCGCCGAACCACGGGAAGGCGCGCGGAAACGCGGGGTCGTGCCAGCGGCTGGCGATCCACGCGGCGTAGTGCAGGATGCGCAGCGAGCGCAGCGCTTCGACCAGCGTGAGCTCCGCGTAGTCGAACTCGCCAAACAACTCGTAACCTTCCATCAACGCGGCCCAGCTCGATTGCTGGGCGGCCGCGTCGCCCGCGAGGAACATCCACAAGTCCTGGATGCGCGGGCCGGACATGCAGTCGTCGAGGTCGACGAACAACGGACCGTTCTCGCGCCACAGGATGTTGCCGCCGTGGCAGTCACCGTGGATGCGCAATCGCGGCAGCGGGCCGAATCCCTCGAAAGACTGTCGGACCCGTCCGATGATCTGTTCGCTGACGCGCGCGTACTGTTCCTCGAGCGCCGCCGGCACGAAGCCGCTGTCGAGCACCGCGGCGCGCGCGCGCACGCCGAGGCGGTCGAGCTCGAGCGCCGGCCGGTGCTGGAACGGGCGCCGCCCGCCGACCGCGTGCATGCGCGACAACGTGCGGCCGACCAGCGTCAGGGTCGCGGCGTCGCCGAGCTCCGGCGCCCGGCCCGCGAGATACGGAAAGGCCGCGAATCGCAGGCCGTCGTGAACAAACAAACTGTCGCCGTCGACGCGGTGCGGCGCGGCCACGGGCAGCTCCGCCTCGGCCATCTCGAACGTGAAATCGTGTTCCTCGAAGATCTGCGCGTCGGTCCAGCGGGCCGGGCGGTAGAACTTGAGCACCCAGAGGGTGCCGTCCTCCTCGCCCAGTTGATAGACGCGGTTCTCGTAGCTGTTGAGCGCGAACAGCCGCCCGGACGGCTCGAGGCCGATGCTCTCGGCGGCATCGGCGACCACGATGGGAGTCAGCGATTCGAAGGGCGCAGGTGCAGAATGGGTCACAGCCACCGCGGGACATTAATGTAAAATCCCGCGCTCCAAAACCCCGGGAAGCCATTCCAGATATGAGCCAAGGATCCACTGTTCTCGTGACCGGCGGCGCCGGCTACATCGGCAGCCACACCGTGTTGCAGCTCGTCGCGCGCGGCGAGCGCGTCGTGGTTCTCGACGATCTATCCACCGGCTTCCGCCAGGCGGTGCGCGACGTGCCGCTGGTCGTCGGCAACGTCGGCGACCGCAAGATCACCGACGCGCTGCTGGCCGAGCACAAGGTCGACACGATCATCCACTTTGCCGCGCACACGATCGTGCCGGAGTCGGTGTCGAACCCGCTCAAGTACTACGGCAACAACACCTGCTCGACGCGCTCGCTGCTCGAGGCCGCGTCGAACGCCGGCGTGAAGCACTTCGTGTTCTCGTCGACGGCCGCGGTGTACGGCATCCCGGCGACCGGCCTCGCCTCCGAGGATTCGCCGAACGCGCCGATCAACGCGTACGGCACGTCGAAGCTGATGTCCGAATGGATGTTGCGCGACCTGTCCGCCGCCACGTCGCTGCGCCACGTCGTGCTGCGTTATTTCAACGTCGCCGGTTCGGATCCGCAGGGCCGCATCGGCCAGTCGACGCGCGCCGCGACGCTGCTGGTGAAGGTCGCCTGCGAAGCCGCGGTCGGCAAACGCTCCCATCTCTCGGTGTTCGGCAGCGACTACCCGACGCCCGACGGCACCGGCGTGCGCGATTACATCCACGTCGAGGACCTGGCGCGCGCGCACCTCAGCGCGCTCGACTACCTGCGCGCGGGCGGCCAGTCGTTGACCGCCAACTGCGGCTACGGCCACGGCTACAGCGTGCGCGAAGTCCTGCAGAGCGTGGAACGCGTCGCCGGCGTCAAACTCACGATCAAGGAAGAACCGCGCCGCGCCGGCGACCCGCCGTCGCTGGTCGCGAAGACCGACAAGGTGCGCACCGTGCTCGGCTGGACGCCGAAGCTCGACGACATCGACACCATCGTGCGCACGTCGCTCGACTGGGAACGCAAACTGCAGAAGGAACCCTGGTAGCCCACGACCGGAACGGGAATGCGCCTGCCGCGACCGAAATCGCTGAGTAGCCTCATGCTGCTGGGCCTCGCGCTGATCGCGGGCCCGCTGCTCGTGGCCGTCATCGACGCGGCGATCCAGATCCGCAGCCTGTCGAAGGCCAGCGAGGACCTGGTGCGCGAGGGCGTGCAGACGGCGCGCCTGTCGCAGAGCTTGTTTGCCGACCTCAATTCGCTGGAGCGCACGGTGCGGCTGTACCAGGTGCTCGGCGACGTGAAGCTCCTGAAGGCCTATCGCGACACGGACCAGAGCCTCGCCAACACGCGCGCGCAGCTGGCGCGGCTGCTGGACGCCGAACCGACGCGCCGCGGGCTCGAGGATTTCGCGGCCATGCACGACGAGATCGCGCGCGCCGTGATCGCGACGCCGCCCGGCAGCACCTCGTTCGCCACCATCCTCGCGCGCATCGACCGCCTGAACGACCTCGCCAACTCGATCGCGGCGTCCGGCAACCGGCAGATCGACGCGCGGCTCGACGGCCTGCGCCAGCAGACCGCGAGCACCCAGCGCCGCCTGTTCTGGCAATCCGCCCTGCTCGCCCCGCTGACGCTGATCGCGATCCTCGCCCTCACCCTGATGATCGGCCGGCCTCTGCGCGGCATCGACCGGGCGATCAGCGAGCTCGGCCGCGGCACCTTCTCGCGCGCCATCGAAGTCTCCGGACCACGCGACCTCGAGCGCCTCGGCGCCCAGCTCGAATGGCTGCGACTGCGCCTGCTCGATCTCGCCCAGGAGCGCAACCGCTTCCTGCGGCACATGTCCCACGAGCTGAAGACACCGCTGGCGAACATCCGCGAAGGCGCGGAACTGCTCATGGACGGCGCGGTCGGACCCATGGACGCCGCCCAGCGCGAAGTCGTCGCCATCCTGCGTGACAACGGCATCAAACTGCACCGTCTCATCGAAAACCTGCTGTCGTTCAGCGCCTGGCAGAAGGAGAGCGTCGGGCTGGACCTGTCCGAGTTCCGCCTCCGGCCGCTCGTCAAACAGGTTCTCGAAAGCCAGCAATTGACGGTAGTCTCCCAACGCGTCCGGCTCGAGGTGAAGGTGGACGACCTGGTATTGCGCGCCGACCGCGGCAAGGTTCGCCTCATCATCGAGAATCTGTTGTCGAATGCGATCAAATATTCACCCAAGGGCGGAACGGTCTATCTACACGCGGCCAAACAGGACACGCAGCTCGTGATCGACGTCGCCGACGTGGGGGCCGGCATCCCGCAGGAAGAACGCACGCGCGTGTTCGAGGCCTTCTACACGGGCCGGCCGCCGGCCGGCGTGCAGGTCAAGGGCACGGGCATCGGGCTGTCGGTGGTGCTGGAGTTCGTGAACGCGCATGGCGGCACCATCGAGATCGTCGACGGCGAGTACCCGGGCGCGCACTTCCGCATCCGCATGCCGGTGCTGTCGGTGAACAAGCCCCAAGGCAACCAGGGGAACCAGGCGCATGCGGCATAAGCTCCTCGGCGCGGTGACGATGCTGGCCGCCGGCCTCGCGGCCTGCGGCGGCGGCCTGGCCGTCAAGCGCGATTCGCCGTCGGCGCCGTCCATCGACCGCAACTCGACCGAGACCACGGTCATCGCCGCGTACCTCGATACCTGCATGCGCCTCGCGCGCGGCACGCCGGCCGAGCAGGCCGAGATCCTGACGACGGCAAACAACGATTACAGCGCCGCACCCACGCCTAGCAGGGTGCTGCGTTATGCCATGGTGCTCTCGACCCCCGGCCACGCGGGCTACGACCCTGTCGTCGCGCAGCGACTTTTGCGCGAAGTGCTCGCCAGCCCGGAAACTCTGCTCCCAGCGGAACGTGCTCTCGCGTTCCTGCAACTGCAGCAGGTCGAACGCCAGCAATCCTTGCAAACGGATGTCCGGCGTCTGCAGTCGGGCAACGAAAGGACCGCGAACGATCGTATCGCGCAATTGACGCGACGCCTGACCACCGAGAGCGAGGAAAATGCCCGTCTCAAGAAGGCACTCGCCGATGCGCAGGCCAAGCTGGATGCCATCGCGAACATCGAGGGTTCGTCGAACAATCGCCGACCCACAACGCCGGAGGGACGGAAGCCGTAGAGGTTTCTGATGCTAGCCGCCATGCAACTCGCCACCCCGCATTCCACCAAGCGCAAGGCGCGCATCCTGGTCGTCGACGACGATCCGGGCCTGCTGCGCCTGCTCACGATCCGCCTGCGCGCGGAGAACTACGAAGTCGAGGCCGTCGAAAGCGCCGCCCTCGCGCTGGCCGCCACCAGCCGCTTCCGTCCGGAGCTGGTCATCACCGACCTGCGCATGGACCAGATGGACGGCATCGGCCTGCTGAAGGAGCTGCAGTCGCGCTACCCGGGCCTCAAGGTCATCATCCTGACGGCCCACGGCACCATCCCCGACGCCGTGCATGCCACGCAGCTAGGCGCGTTCGGCTTCCTGACGAAACCGGTCGACAAGCAGGAACTGCTCGACCAGGTGCAGAAGGCGCTCAAGATCTCGGGCTTCGTGGATTCGGACGAAGACTGGCGCTCGGAGATCATCACGCGCTCGTCGCTGGTCGAGGAAAAGCTCCCGCAGGCGCACATGGTCGCCGGCACCGATGCGCGCGTGCTGATCACGGGTGAATCGGGCACGGGCAAGGAGCTGCTGGCGCGCGCCATCCACAACGCCAGCCCGCGGCGCCTGAAGCCGTTCGTCGCCATCAACTGTTCGGCGATGGCCGAGAACCTGCTCGAGAGCGAGCTGTTCGGTCACATCAAGGGTTCGTTCACCGGCGCCGTGCGCGATCATGCCGGCCTGTTCCAGGCCGCGGATGGCGGCACGCTGCTGCTCGACGAGATCGGCGACATGCCGATGCGCCTGCAGGTGAAGCTGCTGCGCGTCCTGCAGGAGAACAACATCCGCCCGATCGGCGCGACGGACGCGATCCCGGTGAACGTGCGAGTCATCTCCGCCACGCACCGCGACCTGCAGCAGCTGATGATGTCGGGCCAGTTCCGCGAGGACCTGTACTACCGCCTGAACGTCGTGCACATCGAGATGCCGCCGCTGAACCGCCGCCGCGAGGACATCCCGCTGCTCGTCTCGCACTTCCTCGCGCAGATCAGCAACGAATCCGGCGTGCGCAAGATCTACGCGCCGGAAGCGGTCGAGCTGCTGGCGACCGCCGACTGGCCGGGCAACATCCGCCAGTTGGCGAACGTGGTCCGCCAGAACGTGGCGCTTTCCCAGACGCCGATCATCCCGGTGGAGCTGGTGCAGCAGTCGCTGGGCGGCACGCAGAGCAAGCTGCCGTCGTTCGACGAGGCACGCGACGAGTTCACCCGCTCCTATCTATCGCAGATCCTGCAGATCACCGGCGGCAACGTGAGCCAGGCCGCGCGCCTCGCGAAGCGCAACCGCACGGACTTCTACAAGCTGCTCTCCCGCCACCAGCTGACGCCCGAAGATTTCAAGGGCCGCTAGGGACATTCCTCGTTTCCCCGCGCTCCGCGCGGCAAAAAGGGACAGTCCGCCATCTTCGATGGACAAAAGGACTGTCCCTTTTTGCTAGGAAACGAGGAATGTCCCTATTGGAACCGCGACGCGGAAAGAACGATCCGAATCCGCCTGGGTTGCGCCGCCGTTTGTAACCAGTTGTTGCCGGGTCTGAACTCGGCTGCAAGTCCGCGGTCCGAGTGGGATGTCGCGTTGGGGAGCGTCGTCATCTAACTTTCGGGCCCGAAGCACGGCCGTCGCCCTCGTGGTTGGCGGACACATCGCCTTGCTGGCGATGCTGTCGTGGCGCGACGATGGCGAACGAAGCCGGCCGGCGGACGAGCGCATGACGCTGGTCTTTATCGAACTACCCGACCCGATCGAGCCCACCTCACCAACTTCGAGTCCGCCGGTTCGCGCGGCGAGACCGGCCCAGGTCTCCGTGGTGGCGCCGGTAGCACCGCCTGCCTCTGAAGAATCCGCCACGATAGCGCCCGGCATCGACTGGCATGCACAAGGTAGTCAGGCCGCGGCCCGCGCCACCGCAGCCCCCACCACCCGCAACTTCGACTTCCCGAAGCACGAACCGGCACCGCGCGAGAAGAAACCCTTTGGTTGGGACAAGACGCACACGGAGCGCGTGTCGAGCATCCCGGGCGGCGGCATCCTCCTGCGCCTCTCGGACAACTGCGCGATCGGCCTGGCCCCGCTGCCGTTCGGCGGCTGCGCGCTCGGGAAGCGCAAGGCGCGCGGCGACCTCTTCGATGAAATGCAGGCGCCGCCGCAGATGGGCGACTGGAAAGACAAGTGACGTTGCGTGTGAGCGGGCGGGCAAAACAGCCACACCCGAAGGTGACAGTCCCCTTTTGCTAGCAAACGGGGACTGTCCCCTTTACCGCGCGCCTTTCCTCAGCAGGATGACCTCGGCCGTCTGCACGAGGATCATCAGGTCGAACAGCAGCGAGTGGTTCTTCACGTAGTAGAGATCGAACTGCAGTTTCTCGACCGCATCGCGCTCGGACGCGCCGTACGGATAACACAGCTGCGCCCAGCCGGTGATACCCGGCTTCACCCAGTGCCGCTCGTGGTAGTAGGGAATCGTCTCCGCGAGCTGCGACACGAACTCCGGCCGCTCGGGACGCGGGCCGACGAACGCCATGTCGCCCTTGAACACGTTCAGGATCTGCGGCAGCTCGTCGATGCGCACCTTGCGGATGAAATCGCCGACGCGCGTGACGCGCGTGTCCTTCGACTTCGCCCACACCGCGCCGTTCTTCTCGGCGTCGGTGCGCATGCTGCGGAACTTGATGACGTCGAACACCTTGCCGCTGTAACCGACACGCTTCTGCTTGTAGAAGATGGGCGCGCGGAAACCATCCTCGAGCTTGATGGCCAGCATCGTCAGCAACATGATCGGCGCGGTGATGATCAGCAGCGCGCTGCTCGAGATCACGTCGAACACGCGCTCCTCGTAGCGGCGGATCACGTCGCGGCGGAAGCCATCCGCGAAGATCAGCCAGCTCGGGTTCAGCACGTCGAGATGCACCTTGCCGGTCTCGCGCTCGAGGAAGGTCACGATGTCCGTGATGTTGATGCCCGCGAGGCGGCACTCGAGCAGGTCGGCCACCGGGAAATTGCGGCGGCGGTCGTCCATCGCGATGACGATCTCGTCGACCTCGTGCTTGCGCACGTAGTCCATCAGCGAGCCTTCGATCGGCAGCACGCGGTCCTGCCCCACTTCGACCGGCTCGTCGGCGAGCTGCACGAAGCCCAGCAGCCGGAAGCCGCGCTGATCGGCGCGCCGGCGCAGCAGCGAGATGTTCTTGGCGCGCACGCCGCTGCCGTACACCACGACGCGACGGCGGAACACGTCTTCGTTGATCAGCTTGCCGACGATCGCCAGCACCGCGGCCGCCAGCAGCGCACCGACCACCGTGGCCAGGAAGATCGTGCGGCCGCCCAGCGCGCCGAACTCGGTCATGCGCGACAGCAGATAGGCGACGAGGCCGGCGATGAGCGCGCCGCCCAGCGTGCGCAGCGCGAGACCCGTGACGCCGGCGCGCTGGCGCCGGCTGAAGAGTCCGAGGCCGGACATGACCAGCAGGCCGAGCAGCGCGAAGATCGCGGCGAACTCGCCGGTGCGGGCCGGGAGGATGTAGGGACCCCACAACACGCTGACCACGAGGTACGGCGCGGCGGCCAGGGGGAACGCGACGCACAGCGCGAGCGCGAGCAGCGGCGTGTGCCAGACGACTCCGAGGAAGCGCACGGACATCAGGCGCTGCGTCGGGTTTCGACGGCGCCCGGACGCGCGGGCTCGCGCATCATCGGACCACCGACGGGGAGACCCTCGAGCACCTCTTCCATGGATGCGAACGAGAACTCATCGAGCAACTGGCGCAAGCGTTCCTCGCAGCGCCCCAGGTTCGTGTAGTGTCGCAGGCGCGACTTCAGGCCCGCGTTTTCGATGCGCGGCTGACCCGGGTCGATCTCCCACGGATGTAGATAGAACACGAACGGCCGGCCATCCTGTTCGTTGATGCGCCGCAGTCCGCCGGTCGTTAGCCAGTACGGCAGGATGCGGAAATAGCCGCCGCCCGAGACCGGCAACGACATCGGGCCGTACTTGGCCACGGACATCGGGAATTCGACGATGGTGCGGCCCGACGGCGCGGAGATCAGGTAGGGCGCGAGGGACGCGCCGGGCACGCCATAGTTGTCGTGCAGGATCGGGAACACGCTCGAGTCGTACTCGAAGCCCAGGTCGATCAGCGTGTCGAGCGCCCACATCGAGCGCGTGATGATCGAGAAGCTCGCGGCGCGATAACCACGCACCTTCTTCCCGACGAGATCTTCGAGCAGCGACTTCGAGCGCGCGGTCTCCTCGCGGAATTCCTCGGGCGTCTGCTTGTAGATGAGCTTGTGCGACCAGCCATGGCAGGCGATCTCGTGGCCGGCGGCGGCGATGTCGCGCACCAGCTGCGGCGAGCGGTCGGCGACCCAGCCGAGCACGAAGAACGTGCCGCGGACCTTCTTGTCGTCCAGCATCTTCAGCAGCTGTCCGACATTACGTTCACAACGGTATTCGCGGGTGGCCCAGCTGTCGCGGTCGACGACCTTGGAGAACGCCTCGACCTGGAAGTAGTCCTCCACGTCGATGGAGAAGGCGTTGACGATGGGCTTTGACGTCACGGGAACGGGTCCTCAGGGGTTGCTGGTGGTGGCTTGGGGGACCACGCGGGTATGTTCCGCATCGAACTTGGCCGAGTCGATCCCATGGCGGTCGAGAAGATCGTAAAGAGTCGGACGCGTCACACCCAGGAGATCCGCCGCCCGGGTCAGGTTGCCCCGTGCAACAGCCAGCGCCTGCCGTAAAGCCTGCGCCTCGGCGCGCTGGCGGGCCGCCCGCAGGTTGAGGCTGCCGAGGGTTTCCTCGCCCTCGCCCGGGTCGCGCAGGCCGAGGTCGGCGGCGGTGACGACCGCGGTCTCCGCCATGATCACCGCGCCCTTGATGCGGTTCTCGAGCTCGCGCACGTTGCCCGGCCAGCGATGCGCCTGCAGCGCGCGGATGGCGTCCGCGGACAGCGAACGCGTCGGCCGCGAATAACGCTCGGCCGCCTGCTGGAGCAGGAACTGCGCGAGCAGCAGGCAGTCGCCCTGGCGTTCGCGCAGCGGCGGCACGCGCAGCGTGACTTCCGAGATGCGATAGAACAGGTCCTCGCGGAAGATGCCGTTCGCGATCTGCTCGTCGAGGTTGCGGTTGGTCGCGCAGACGATCCGCAGGTCGAGGGGCACGAGCTCGCGGCCGCCGACGCGTTCGACCGCGCGTTCCTGCAGCACGCGCAGCAGCTTCGACTGCAGCGACGCCGGCATCTCGCCGATCTCGTCGAGGAAGATGGTGCCGCCGTCGGCACATTCGAGCTTGCCGGGCGTGCGCTTCATCGCGCCCGTGAACGCGCCCTTCTCGTAACCGAACAACTCGCTCTCGAGCAGGTTGTCGGGGATCGCGGCGCAGTTGATCGCCACGAAGGGTTTATCGGCGCGGCGCGACAGCGCGTGGACCGCGCGCGCGAACAGTTCCTTGCCGGTGCCGCTCTCGCCGAGCAGTAGCACGGTGGCGCCCGTCGGCGCGACCTTGCGGATCGAGTGGCAGCAGCTGCGCATGACGTCGCTGACGCCGATGATGCCGTCGAGCGCCATCGGGCCGGTCTGCTCGCGCAGCCGCCAGTTCTCTTCCTCGAGCTCGCGGATGCGGAACGCGCGGCGCACGACGATCGACAGCACCGCCGCGTTGATCGGCTTGTAGTAGAAATCGGTGGCGCCCATGCCGACCGCGCGCACGGCGAGATCGCGCGCGTCGTCCTCGGTCATCGCGATGATCTTGGTGTCCGGCGCGTTGTGCAGGATCTCCTGCACGAGGCCGAGCGAACGCTGCTGCCCTTCCGGACCGTGGTGCGTATCGAGACTCAGCAGCACCACCTCGGGCTCGGCGCGGCGCACGATGCTCAGCGTGTGTTCGCCGCCGTCGCCGAACACGACGTCGAGATCCGCGAACATGACCGCGAGCTCCTTGCAGAGCGTCGGATCGCTTTCGAGGATCAGGAGTTTGCGCCGTTCCGGTTGCTGGCCCACTAACTATCCTTCCTTGTGCCGGGTCGCTACGGATACCCGGAATCCGCGCCGGGTGCCGTAACCTGCGTCACGACCCCGCGCGCTCACCGCGCGGTTCCCGCGGGACTCGTGAACGTCGGCTGACTGTTGGTCCCGCGCGCGCGGTCGAGGATGCGCGTCGGGTCGGTGGGATCGTTGCGCGTGCGCGAGCTGGGCGCGTAGCTGATCAGCAGCATCACGCGGTTCTCGGTGTAGTCGTCGACGTCGCCGGAGCGGTCGAAGCGCTCGAACCGGCCCGAGACCTGGATCGACGTCGACAGGAACTTGGTGGCGCCGAGACCGAGCTGGATGTCGGTGTGGTCGAAGCTCGGATCGAAGTACGTCGATTTCTCGCCCGACGCGTACGCATCGAAGCGCCACGTGCCGCCCAGCGAATAGGACAGGTCGGTGCGCAGGCCGCCGCGCGAGCGGTCGAACGCGTCGTTGTCGAGGTAGTCCTCGTCGACCCAGTACGGCATCACGCTCCACGCGCCGCGCGCGCGCGTCGAGACGTACGACAGGTCGACGCGCGATTCGCGGTACGGGCTGGCGCGCGGCGTCACGTTGTGGTCGATCAGCAGCGGGTCCGTGGAGCCGCCCTGCTCGAAGCGGAACGTGTCGGCGGAATCGGCGATGCCGCGGCGGCCGTACACCTGGATCGCGCTGCTCGCCGAGACCTGGTGGCCGTACGTGAGGCCGAACAACGTGCCCTTGCTCTTGTTGAGGCCGTCGTCGACCTCGGTGATGCCGAGATCGAATTGATAGACGCTGCGGCGCGGCGTGCTGCGCAACGAGAAGAACGCGCTGCGCAGGTCGTAATCGCGGAACAGCTCGTCGTGGTCGAACTTCGTGGTCTGCTGGAACAGGTTCGCGGAGATCGTGCGGATGTCCGTCCACGGGTGCACCAGCGAGATCGTGCCCGAGGTGCGGTTGTTGTTCAGCGTGTCCGTGCCTTCGTACGACACGTCCGAGTAGCGGCCCTGCAGATCGAGCCGGCTGCGGCCGAGCGGGATCGTGAAGTTGGGGCCGGTGCTCAGGTAGTTGGTGTTTTGCCGGTCGGTGGGTTCGATCGCGCCGAACGAGTCGGTGGCGATCTGGCCGTAGTTGTCCTGCAGCTCCCACGTGACGTAGCGCGGCACCAGCGTGACGCCGGCGAGCAGCGAGCCCGAGCCGAGCGTGCGGGCATCGTAGGTGTTCTCCAGGAACTCCGCGTACGAGCCCAGCGCCGACACGTTCATGTGCCAGCGCGCGGATTCGTGCAGGTAGCGGAAGCCGGCCGACGCGGTCACCACGGTGTCCGAGCCATACGACGCGGCCTGGCGGTTGATGTTGTCCGAGTAGACGGTCGACAACGCCGCGCGCGGCAGGAACTCGTCCGCGTGCGTGGCGGGAGTCGCCAGCGCGATGACGAGACCCGTGGCGACGCCGGACAGGGAACGCAGCTGCATCGCGATCACTTCGCCTTCGGGGCGAAGGTGTCCTCGTAATAACCGCCCGCCTCGTACGACTTGCTCAGCAGACCGCTCGGCGTCCAGTTGTTCAGCACCACGCCGATCGGCTTGCCCGTGCCGAGACGCTTCACGGTCTCCGCGACCGCGTCCTGGCTCGTGACGCCGGCGCGGACCACCAGCACCTGCTTGTCGACGATCTGCGCCAGCGTCTGCGCCTCGCTCGTCAGCAGCAGCGGTGCGCTGTCGAAGATCACGGTGCAGCGCGAATCGGCCTCGGCGAGCTCGCGCGCCACTTGGCGCATGCGATCGCTGGCCAGCAGCTCGGTCGCCATCTCGTCGGCGCGGCCGACGGGCAGGAACCACAGCTGCGGGATCGACGTCGGGATCAGCAGCGACTGCACGCTCAGCGACGGATCGCGCAGCAGGTCGAGCAGGCCCGGCTGATCGTCGCAACCCAGCAGCCGGCTCATGTCGCGCTTCGGGATGTCGGCGTCGACGAGGATGACCTGGCGGTCGAGTTCCATCGCGAGGCTGCGCGACAGGTGGAAGCTGGTGAACGTCTTGCCCTCACCGGCCAGCGCGCTCGTGACCATGACCAGGCGCGACAGGCCGCTCGTGGTCTTGAGGTCGATGAGGTTGCGCTTGATGACGCGGTGTTCGTGCGTGTGGCGGCGGCGCTTGTCAGCCGGCGCGAACAGGCCGTTGGCTTCGAGCATCTCCGCGTCGAGGTTCAGCACCGGGCGCTTCGCGTTCTCGCGCGACAGGACGTTCGTGAGCGGCGCGGCGGCGGGCGACGCCGGCGTCGCGACGCGCGGCGCGGAGACCGGCGCGGCGGCCGGGGCGGCCGGCGCCTGCTGGCGCTGCGCTTCCTGGTGACGCTGGAGGGCTCGTTCAATGATGCTCATCGATCACTCCATTCCCAGGCTGCTGCGCAGGAGACGCGAACCGGCGTGGCTGACGGCAGCCAGGCCGACGAAGGTGACTAACAACAGGCCGAAGGTGCCGGCCAGCGCCAGGCGGCGGCGGCGCTGAACCAGCGCCTCGGCGGCGCCGGCGAACGTGCTGACGACGCCCAGCACCGGTAGTTTGAGGACGTCGGTGATCGAGCGCGGCGCGACGAACACCGGGTTCGCGAGGTTGAGGCCCAGCGCGACGGCCACGCCGACGATGGCGCCGAAGAACAGGATGGCGACCATCAGCACGCCGCGCATCGGCGCGGACGGCTGCACCGGCACGCGCGGCGGCTCGATCATGCGGAAGCGCACGTCTTCGCTCTGGTCGGCGCGATCGGAGATCCGGGCGCTCTCGAAGCGCTGCAGCAGCGCGTCGTACGTGCCCTTGATCACCGCGTAGTCGCGGTTGAGGCTGGCCAGCTGCGCTTCGACCTCGGGACCCGTGGTCAGCGCGCGGCGCAGCTCGCCGACGCGCGCATTCGACTGGCCGACCTCGGCCTGCAGCGCGGCGACCTGCACGTCGGCGTTGTTCAGCTGGATCTGCAGGCTCTGCATCACGGCGTCGACGCCGGAGTTCGCGCCGCTGCCGCCGGCCACCGTCGTGGCACGCACGCCGCCGAGCTCGGTGCGACGCCGCGCTTCGAGGCGCGTGATCGTGTCGCGCAGCGCGATGACGTCGGGGTGTTTGTCCGTGAAGCGCAGCAGCAGCGCCTCGAGCTGGCGCTTGCTGTCCTGGATCTGCGTGTCGAGCTGCGTCGCGGCCTGGATCTGGGAATCGCTCGGCATGTTCGGCACGGCGCCGTCCGAGCTGATGCCGGTGATCTTGCGGCGCAGCTCGTCGCGCTGGCGCGAGGCCACGGCCAGGCTGGTCTGCAGCGTGTTGTTGCTGGTCAGCTCGGCCTGCAGGCGGTTGAAGTAGTCGCCGCGCTGGTCGGGCATCAGGCCGATGTGTTCCTTCTTGAAGTCCGCGAGCTTCGACTCGGACTCCGACAGGCGCTGTTCGTACTCGGCGACCTGCTGCTTGAGGAATTCCTGCGCGTTGCGCGTGTCCGTGCGGCTCACGCCCAGCGAGTCGTGCACGAAGGTGTCGAGCAGCGAGGCGACGACCGACTGCGCCATCTTCGGGTTACGGTCGGCGTAGACGATCGTGTAGACGTTCGACTTGTTGTCGCCGTTGATCGTCAGGTCCTGCTCGAGCTTCAGCAGCAGGTGCTCCTGCTCGTCGGCGTTGTTGCCGGCGCGCTGGATCAGGCCGGTGGTGTCGGCCACCTTCTCCAGCGTCGGGCGCGCCAGCAGCGCGCGGCGCACGAGGTCCGCGGCGTTCTCGGTGTTGGGCGACACGGCGATGTTCTGCAGCAGCGGCTTCAGGATCGAGCTCGTGTCCACGTAGATCTGCGCGCGCGTCTCGTAGCGGTCCGGCAGCGTGAAGATCACGAACCAGCCGATGAGGCACACCACCCAGGCGACGATCAGCGCGTGCCACTTGTAACGCAGCGCGCCCTGGAGGTCGGCGAGGATCTTGTCGAGTTGTTCTTTCATGGATGGCTCAGAAACGGGATTCGGGGATGACGATGACGTCGCCGCGCTCGATCGGCAGGTTCTGGCTCATGTCGCCGTCCTCGAGCAGGTCCTTCAGCTTGAGCTTCGTCTTGTGCTCCTTGCCGCTCTCGGTGCGGATCAGCGTCGCGCGGTTGCCCGCGGCGTACTGCGACAGGCCGCCGACCTCGATGACGACGTCGAGCACGGTCATGCCGGCCCGGAACGGCAGCGAGCGCGGGTTCACCGCCTGGCCGACGACGCGGACCTGGCCGTTGCCGCCCTGCGCGCTGGTGACGATGACGCTGACCGTGGGCGACCGCACGAACTCGCCGAGCACGACTTCGATGTCGTGCGCGAGCTGCGAGGCGGTCTTGCCGACGGCCTGCATGTCGTTGACCAGCGGCGTGGAGATCTTTCCGTCCGGGCGCACCGGCACTTCGGCCGTGAGCTCGGGGCTGCGCAGCACGAACACGCGCAGCGTGTCGCGCTGGCCGATGATGTAGTCGGGACCGACGGCGCTGGTGCCGGCGGCGGCGAGAGCGACGGCATCGGATTTTTCGTCGGCGGCGACCGCAGTGCCCGCGAGACCCAAACCGAACAGCAACGCGAACGCTGCGCAGACCTTCCGATGGAGAGCGGCTCTCATATCCCTCTTCAAGACCTCGTTGACTGGTGCAAGCGCGACCGGGCTCAGGACCCGGCCGCCATGAATTGATCCAACAGGGCGCGGGCGGAATCGCAGCTCGGGCTGCACTCGGACTCCACCGCGTGAATTGTCATAAACCGCGTGCCGAGCGGTGCTTTCAAAGCAAGCGCCGCTTTTGCGACCGCGGACCCCGAATACGAACGACCGGCGACATCAAACCAGAATCGCCTGACCTTTTTCAGGCCGCCCGACTCGAGCATCTCCTGTTCCGAGAACCGGATCACACGGCTGTCCGGGCCGCGGATTTCGCCTTTCTGCCCGTGGGTTATGTAGGTCCGCGGCTGCCCGGGACTGAGCGCCCCGTTGAGCAGCTCGAGGCTCTCCGGACGCACCGGGACCGCAGACTCGATCCAGCCGCGGCGCACGGATCCCGCGGGCGAGCGCAGCTCCTGGAAGGTGGGCGTCCCGACCGCGGGGCCCGCGGCGCACGCGCCGGGGGTCCAGCCCGCCGGGACCGGCTCGGCAGCGAGCGATGTCGCCGGCGCCGGCGCCAGCCAGAACGCGGCGGCCAAGGCCGGACCCACGAGTCCGGCGGCCAGCCAGGCCAGCCGGCGCGGCCCCATCGGCGCGACCGCCGCGGACGCGGTCTCGAGGCCGGTCTCGTCGGCCGGCTCGCCGTAGCGGCGTGCGACCAGCACCAGCGGCACCAGCGCGACGGCGAACACGATCCAGCCGAAGGTGGCGTGGTCGCGCATCATGTCGCTGCGCATCTGCGTCGCCTGCCCCACCGCGATCAGCGTACCGACGCGGAACCAGTTGGCCAGCAGCGCCATCGTCACCGCCAGCCCGCCCAGCAGGACCTTGTGCCGCAGGCGGAAGCGCTGCAGGTACAGCAACACCGCCACGAAGGCCAGCAGGCTGATCAGGTACTTCACGCCCGAGCAGCCCTCCTCGACGATGAACGTGCCGGCCTGGATCGTGATGCGGTTGCCGCTAACTACCGACGGCAGGCCGAGCAGCGCCATCACCGGCGGCACCACCTTCACGACCAGCGCCTGCAGCGGCGTGGCCGCGTATTCCCAGATCTCCGACGCGAAGACCAGCCAGCCGATGGCCGGCACGAGCCGGCGCGCGCCGCCGGACCCATACAGCGCGCAGACGGCGAGCACGCCCCAGGCGATCACCAGCACCTGCTGGACCGCGGCGATGCCGGCCAGCCACGCGAACAGCCAGGCGATGGAAACGGCCGCCAGCGGCGGCACCCAGCGCGCGTCCGGCCGTGGTACCCGCGCGTGGCCGCGCAGCAGCGCCCACAGCGTCAACGCCGCCAGCACGAGCGCGAAGTCATAGGACGGACTGGTCCACCAGACGTGCGTCCACTGCAACCACGTCGGCGCGAATGCAAGCGCCCAGACGGTTATAAAAGCCGGAATCGCGGTGCGGGAACTTATGCTCATCTGCCTCCCCGAGGACGGCCGCGAGAATACGTCGCACCCTCCGGAGTGTCAGGTTCGATTCCGTCACGGAGTGCGCGTTTCGTGAGGTGGCGACAGTGTTCCCTCCCGGACCGGGCCTTTAAGATCCGCGTCGCGGTCGAATTCGCACCGAACAAAACAGGACGTTGATCCCCACCGTGACCGCCCTTCGCAAGCTCGGCACCCATTTCCTGCACTTCTTCAGCGGCACGTTCGCGTCGCTGCTGATCGGCCTCATCAGCTTTCCGATCCTGACCCGCATCCTCTCGACCGAGGACTACGGCACGATGGCGTTGATCACGGTCTTCTCGTCGATCGCCGTGGCGGTCGCGAAGGGCGGACTGTCCGACAGCATCATCCGTTTCTACCGGGAATACGAAGCGGCCCACAACCTGCCGGTGTTCACGTCGACGGTGGTGTTCCGCGGGCTGGTCCTGGTCGCCCTGGTCACGGCGCTGTACGTCGCGCTGTCGGCCGACCTGCACGACATCCTCGGCATCCCGCACGCGGCGACCAGCGCATTCCTGATCATGGCCGGCTTCCTGTTCGTGCGGCCGCTCAGCGTGATCGTGCTGAACTTCCTGCGCGCCACGGGCCGCACCGTGTTCTACAACCTGATGATGGTCGGGCTGAAGCTGACGTCGGTGGTCTTCGCCGTCGCGCTGCTGCTGATCTTCAACCGCCAGCTGTCGGCGTATTTCTCCGGCATCGTCATCGCCGAAGTGCTGATCGCGATCGTGCTGTGGCGCTGGTTCTTCAAGACGTACTCGGTCTCGCCGAAACACGTCTCCGGCAGTCTCGCGTGGACGCTGATGGGCTTCGGCCTGCCGTTGCTCGCGACCGAGCTCGGCTACCTGCTGCTGATCTACTCCGATCGCTACATCCTCGCGATGTTCCACGGCCCGGCGACGCTCGGTGTCTACTCGGTGGGCTACAGCCTGCCGCAGTACATCAACGACCTCGTGCTGTTCTCGGTGTCGTACTCCATCGTGCCCATCTACACGGAGCTGTACGCGAAGAAGGGCCGCGAGGAGACGCAGGAATTCCTCGGCAGCGCGCTCAAGTACTACGTCATGGGCATCCTGCCGCTGATCGCCGGCTACGCGGCGGTCTGCAGGGACGCGCTGGTGTTCCTGGCCTCGGACAAGTACGCGGGCGCGGCGGAGTTCTCGCCGATCATCGTGTGCGGCCTGGCGTTCCTCGGCATGAATTACATCCTGTACGCCGGCCTGTACCTGGAGAAGCGCTCCAAGCTGATCCTGCTGAACATGGCGATCGCCGTGGTCGTGAACATCGCGATGAGCCTGGTGCTGGTGCCCGGGCACGGCAGCTGGGGCGCGTCGATGGCGATGCTGATCGCCTGCGCCACCTCGAGCGTCATGACGGCGATCCTCTCGTTCCGCCACCTGCCCATCAAACTACCCTACCTGGCGCTGCTCAAGTACGGCCTCGCCTCGGCGGCGATGTTCTGGCTGCTGGGCCTCATCGAGACCGGCTCGCCGCTCGGCAACCTCGCGCTGAAGGTGCCGGCCGGCGGCGTGTTCATGGCCGCGGTGATGTTCCTCTTCGACCGGCCGCTGATGAAGGACGCGATCCAGCTGGTGAAGAAGCGCGGCCATTGATGCGGCCGGTCGCGGCGACGTGCCGCGGCAGCCCGGGACTCAGGCGGCTTTCGACTTCGCCTTGTCCTTCGACGGGCTCGACTCGTCCGCCTTGCGCGGACCGATCTTCGTATAGAACTGGCGGAAGTGTTCGATCATCCCCGGGATGGTCATCCGCGTGGACACGTTCTCGTACGCGCGCGCCGTGACGCGCTCCTGCAGCGCCTTGTCGCCGATCATGCGTTCGACGTTCGCCGCCATGGCGGCCGGATTGTCGAGCTCGAACAGCAGTCCCGTGACCTCGTGTTCCACCAGGTCCGGATTGCCGCCGCTGTCGGCGATGACGCAGGGCAGCCGCGCCGTCATGTATTCCATGATCGCGTTCGAGATGCCCTCGCCCTGCGAACAGTTCACACCGATGTCGGCGGCCGCGAGGAACTTCTGCACGTCGCCCTTGGCGTGCGCGTAGAAGATCCTGCTCTCGATGCCGAGCTCGGCCGCGCGCTGCTTCACCGCGGTCTTCAGCGGTTCGCCCGGCGTGTAGTCGCCGCCGACCAGCAGGAAGCTCACGTCCGGCAGACGCTTGTTGATCAGCGCCACGGCCTCGACCAGCGTCTGGTGCCGCTTCATCGGCCGGTAATTGCCGACCAGCACGCAGACCGTGTCGCCGGCCGGGATGCCGAGCTCGCGGCGCATCTCGTCGCGCACCGGCGGGATCTTCATGCCCGACAGATCGATGCCGTTGAAGATGACCTCGATGCGGTCGGCGGGATAACTCTCCACACGCTCGGTCAGCTTCTTGACCTGCGTCGAATTCGTGACGATCCAGTCCGCCGCGCGGTTCGCGATCTTGGTCGCGGTGAGGTAACGGGGGCTCATCCATTCGCCGAAATCCCGGCGACTGGCAACGATGGCGGGAACGCCGGCGAGTTTCGCCGCCAGCACTCCGACGATGTTCGACACCGGGAAGAACGTGTGCACGACGTCCGGCGCCGACTGCTTCAGGTGCGCGCGCAGGCGCCACAGGTTCTTGTAGGCCAGCGGGCGCTTGAAGTCGCGGATTTCGAAGTGGCGGACCTTGAACCCGATGCGTTTGCCCTGCGTCTCGAGCCAGTCGCCTTCGTAGCGGAAGCAGATGACCTCGACCTCGAAGTGGTCGACGAGGCCCGGGAACATCTTGAACAACTGGTTCTCGGTCCCGGCGAGGGCGAGATTCAGGTGATCGACGATGAAGGTCAGCTTCGGCTTGCTCACAGCAGCTTCATCCCCCGGCGGCGGAATTCGCGCGCTTCTTCCTTCGTGGGGAAAGTGTAATGGGTCGCCTGCGCCGAGTCGTTGGGCTGGTCGCGCAACGTGCCGGCGAACGCGCCTTCCACGGCGTCGATCATGAGGCTGGCGCCCTGGCGCTTGGTCGTGCAGATGCGCTCGTGCAGCGAGTGGCGCGGATCGGCCGCGGCCTCGCGCTGCAGCAGGATCGCGCCGTCATCGAGCTTGCCGTTGATGCGGTGGATCGTGCAGCCGATCTGCTTCTCGCCGTTGAACATCTGCCAGAAGTTCGGGAGCATGCCGCGGTACTTGGGCAGCTTCGAATTGTGGATGTTGATGCAGCCCAGCGGCGGCAGGTTGATCAGGCCGTCGCGGAAGATCTGCGGCGCGGCCACGGAGGCGACCAGCTGCGGATCGAGCTTCTTCAGCTCGGCGAGGAATTCCGGCGCGTTGACCGAGTGCGTCACGACCACCGGCACGCCGTAGGCGCGGCACACCTGCTTGATGGAGTAGAACTTCTTCGCATTGCGCGAGCGCGGCAGCTTCTGCGCGAGCTTGTAGAACACGTAGCGGAAACCCATGCGCACGAAGTCGACGGGGCCGTAGAAATCGTACATCTGCTTCGCCAGCGCGCCGATCGACTTCTTGCCCATCGACGGCGCGATGACCACGGCGGCCACGCGCTCGCGCTGCGCGTACTTCGCGAAGAATTCCTCGAAGAAGATGCGGACGTAGAACGGATCTTCCTGCGTGATGAAAACGAAACGGTTGCTCATCGTCGAACGGTCTCCCAGGTCACGGCGCGCACGCCCTTCATCACGCGCCACATGGCGGTGAGCATCGCGAGGTTCACGGTCACCACGAACAGCGGCACGCTCATCGGCAGCAGCTTGAAATTCCAGCGCGCGGTCACGAAGCCGAGCCCGGCCAGCAGGAAGAACGCGGCCTGCAGCGCGAACGTCACCTGGTAGAAGCGGTTGTCGAGCAGGAACGCGTTGGCGGCAAAGGCGATCAGCACGAACACCGGCACCAGCCAGCGCATCACCTTGTGGCCGAACAGCTGATAGCTGACGAAGCCGAAGCGGAACGGGTTGAACAGCTTCTTCATGAACAGCAGGCCGCGCATGCCGCGCACGGCGACGCGCACGCGCATGTTGAATTCCTCGGAGGTCTTCTCCGTGGTCTCCTCGTAGGCGATGGCCTCGGGCTCGAACACGATGCGATAACCCTGCGACAGCACCGCCAGCGGCTCGCACAGGTCGCTGATGATGTCGGCCGGCAACGGTTGATAGGCCGCCTTGCGCACCGAATAGATGCAGCCGCAGCAGCCGGTGATCGTGTAGATGCGCGTCTGCGTGCGCTTGATGAAGTTCTCGTACTTCCAGAAGTACACGCTGCCCACGCCGATGGCCGCGCCGGTCGGGTTGAAATATTCGTAGCGGCCGCTGACCGCGCCGACTTCCGGATCGTTGTAGTTGCGCACGATCTTGCGCAGCGCCTGCGATTCGTACTGCGTGGTGGCGTCCGAGAAGATGATGATCTCGTGGCGCGCCTGGCGCACCGCCTGGTTCTGCGTCTCGGTCTTGCCGACGCGGCCCTCGACGCGCACCAGGCGCACGTTGCGGTCGGCGTACGAGCGCGCGATCTCGTCGGTGCGGTCGGTCGAGCCGTCGGACGCGACGATGATCTCCAGCTTGTCCTTCGGGTAGTCGAGCGCCAGCGTGCCCTCGATCTTCGCGGCGAGGTTCTTCTCCTCGTTGTACGCCGTGATCAGGAACGTGATCGTCGGCGTGATGTCGGCGCGGTTCAGCTTCCGGCGCGCGAACAGGCCGATCACGATGATCGACAGCGAATACCCGACGTAGGCGAAGGCCACGCAGCCGATCGCGATCCAGAAAATCATCTCAGCCATGAGCCGCTACTCCTTGAACTTGTCCCTTGTCGTCCGCCTTCAGCCTGCGGAACCGCGCCAGCGAATGGCGCGCGACGCGCGCCGCCGAATCGAGCTCGCGGTGCAGCCGGCCATTGAGGGTCGGCGCGTAGATCGTCCAGTCGTGCAGGGGCCGCGCGGCCTTGGTCCACGTCGCCTTGAACGGCTCGTTGCCCTGCAGGAAGTTGTATTCGCGACAGCCGATCTCGAACGTCTCGCGGATGGTCTGCGACAGCAGCACCAGGCCCGGCGAGGAATCCGACCACTTCGGGTCGTAACCCAGCTGGAAATAGAACAGGCGGTTCGCGACCACGAAGCCGTAGAACATCGCGAAGATCTCGCCGTCCTTGCGCAGGCAGCGGAACACGACCCGCTCGCGCGGGAAGATGCGCAGCAGCTCGGCGTGGAAGTCCTGCACGGCATCCGTGTCGAACGTGCTCTCGATGCCCTTCTGCTCCGAACGCTTGGCGTGCAGCGTGCGCAGCAGCTGCAGCGCCTGCACCGGCGCGAGGTCCGGCACCGGGCCGTACTCGGCGCCCTTCCCCGTCAGCAGCTTCTTGCTGCGGCTGCGGATCTTGTAGCGCTCGTTGCTGGACAACGTGCCGAGGAATTCCTCGAACGTGCCGGCGATGGGTAGATAGGGTGCCAGCGACACGGCGCGCGACGCCGTGCGGAACGCGCGCAGCGCGCCGAGCGCCGCCTGCGTCGGCGAGTCTTCGGCGACCATCGGCAGGCTGAGCGTCGACGGCAAACCGTTCTCGCGGAACACCGCGCGGAGCGCGAGCTCGAGGAACGCGGGCAGCTCGGCCGGATCGCAGACCGGTTCGAGCTGGTCGGGATACGCGAGGTCCACGCCGCAGTAACGCAGCGTGCGCGGCGCCACGAAGCCGAGCCCGCCGCGGCGCGCATCGGCCAGCGGCAGGATGCCGCGCAACCGGTCGCCGGATTCGAGCAGCACGAACCGCGCGTCGATGCCCTTGCCGAGCGTCGCCAGCCAGGCGGCGGTCCATTCCCAGCTGTTGAACGGCGTCGCGGCCGGCAGCTCCAGCCACAACGCGGTCCACGGACCGCGCAGCGACTCGAGTGCGTCGCGGCCCAGGATGCGCACGCGCAGGGAGGGATTCGTCGCGCTCATGCGGCCCGCGCGCGGATCAGCAGGTTCACGAGATTGCGCGGCCCGCCCACCAGGCCGGCGCGGAACGTCGGCAACGCGTCGTAACGGCCGATGCCGAAACGCGGGATGCGGAAGTCGTCGGTACCCGGGCGCCACACCTGGTGCACGGTGCTCACCGCGGACCGGTAGCCGCAGGCCTTCACGTCGGCGACGACCGCGTCGTCGAGGTCGCCCGACGGATACGCGAAGTGATCCACCGGCTGGCCGGTCCACTCGCGCAGCAACGCGCGATTGGTCTCGAGACTGTGACGGCGCGCCTCGGGCGACAGCTTCGTCTGCAGCGTGTGGCAGTGCGAGTGGCCGCCGATGACGATGTGCGGCGACCGCGCCACGGCGCGCACGTCGGCGATGGTCATC
>DATJTW010000101.1:0-4254 GCA_035502995.1 Steroidobacteraceae bacterium
GGCGCCGGCTTCCACATAGAGAACGCCGCGTCGCTGTCTGCCGTGCCTTTCCATACGCTGGATGAAACCGTCAACGGGCTCTTCGACATCATGCCCGGGGAGATCATGGCCGCACACGCGGCCTTGTGTTTCCGGGCCGTGGGTGCCGGATCCCGGGCGCTGGCACTGTGGATCAAGGCCACGGGTGACGGCGGCATCAAGCTCGCGCAGGCGCTCGAAGGGCCCCTGGCCACCGACGACGACATCGCCGTCGCGCTGCGGCTGCTCGAGACCTGCGTTCCACCCAACGACGACGCGCTGCATCGGTTCATCGAAAACCACGTCGCGCGGCTGACGCCCGCGCAACGCGTGCAGGTCATGCGCCTGTCCACGTGGCCGGTGCGCACGAAGGCCCTCGAGTACACGCAGTACATGGCCGCGAGCGTCGTTCGTCATTTCCCGGAGGCGGACGAAGTGCGCCAGATGTGGTGTCGCTGGATCCGCGAGGGCCAATTCGATGCCGGCCGCAATCCCGAGTTCCTCGCGGACCTGTTCGCGGGATTCGACAAACACGCGGTTGCCGACCGCCGGATGCTCGACGACGAGCTGTGCGCGCGCGTGAAGCGGCTGGCGCGCGCCGGCGATCTCCAGTCGCTCGACTATGCCTGCAACTACGTGCGTGCGGCACACGCGAAGCGGCTGTCGTGCTGGCGTCGACCCTATGCCGAGCTGACGGCCGCGCCCGGCACCGCCGAGTGGGACCGCTGGCGCGAGCTCCATCCCGAGGACGAGAAGCGCGGACTCGAGTTCATCCGCAAAGTCGGCGCGAGTCTCGGCCCCTGATCGCATACGTATGCATGGCGCCGCGGTGCCGTGCCGTGAAGTACAGTGCGCCCCACGAGAAGAACGAGGGGGAACGATGCGGCGACTCGTGTGCCTTGCGCTGGGCGGCTTCATGGCCGCGGTTTCGTCCGCCGCGGACTACCGCGACCGGCTGCCCGAAGACGAAGTGGTCTACTTCGTGCTGCCGGACCGCTTCGAGAACGGCGACCCCGCGAACGACCAGGGGGGTCTCGGCGGCGATCGCCTGACTACCGGCTTCGATCCGGCGGCCAAGGGCTTCTACCACGGTGGCGACCTGAAGGGCCTGACCGCGCGCCTGGGTTACGTGCAGGACCTCGGCGCCACCGCGATCTGGCTCGGGCCTATCTACAAGAACAAGCCGGTGCAGGGCCCGCCGGGGCAGGAGAGCGCCGGCTACCACGGCTACTGGATCACCGACTTCACGCGCGTCGATCCGCATTTCGGCAGCGACGACGACATGCGCGCTTTCGTCGACGCCGCGCACGCGCGCGGCATGAAGGTCTATCTCGACATCATCACGAACCACACCGCCGACGTCATCCAGTACCGCGAGTGCGTGGGCAAGCCCTGCGCGTACCGGTCGCGTGGCGACTATCCGTATTCGCGCCGCGGCGGCGTCGCGGGCGCGGCGATCAACCCGGACTTCGCGGGGGACGCGGTGCGCACGTCGGCGAACTGGTCGAAGCTCGTCGATCCGACGTACGCGTACACGCCGTTCGTGCCGCCGGAAGAGGCGGACGTGAAGGTGCCGGCGTGGCTCAACTCGCCGATCTGGTATCACAACCGCGGCAATTCGGATTTCTGGGGCGAGAGCTCGACGTTCGGCGACTTCGTCGGGCTCGATGACCTCATGACCGAGAACCCGCGCGTCGTGCAGGGCTTCATCGACATCTACGGCGACTGGATCGCGCGTTACAAGGTCGACGGCTTCCGCATCGACACGGCGCGTCACGTGAATCCCGAGTTCTGGCAGGCGTTCGTGCCGGCGATGCAGCAGCGCGCGCGCCAGGTCGGCGTGCCGAATTTCCACATCTTCGGCGAGGTCGCCGCGGATGGCGTCGACGTCGCGCAGCTCGCGCGGCACACGCGCGTCGACCGGCTGCCGTCCGTGCTCGATTTCGGCTTCGCGAACGCGGTCGCGGAGACGGTGGCCGGCAAGGCCGGCACCGACGTGCTGGCGCGCCTGTACCAGGACGACGGCCTGTACGAAGGCGGCCCGCCGGCCGCGCAGCGCCTGCCGACGTTCACGGGCAACCACGACTTCGGCCGCTTCGCGATGAAGGTGCAACGCGAGCGCCCCGGCATCGCCGACGCCGACACGCTGGAGCGCGTGAAGCTGTCCAACGCGATGTTGTTCCTGCTGCGCGGCGTGCCAGTGGTGTATTCGGGCGACGAGCAGGGCTTCATCGGCCACGGTGTGGACCAGGATGCGCGGCAGGACCTGTTCGCCAGCAAGGTGGCGACGTACAACGACCAGTCGCTGCTCGGCAGCACGAGGACCACCGCGGTCGCCAATTTCGATCGCCAACACCCGCTGTACCGGCAGATCGCGCAGCTCGCGGGCCTGCGCGCGAAGTACACGATGCTGCGCGGCGGCCGGCAGGTCCTGCGCGCGCAGTCGAAGGAACCGGGTCTGTTCGCCGTGTCGCGCTTCGACAATCCCGGCCGCGAGATGCTGATCGCGTTCAACACGTCGACGGCGCCGCTCGTGGCGCAGCTGCAGGTCGAGCCGGGGTCCGCGGCGTTCGAGTCCGTGCTGGGCACCTGCGCGCGGGAGCCGTCGGCTCCGGGTAGTTTGCAGGTCGAGCTGCCGCCGCTCGGCGCCGTGGCCTGCGTGGCGGTGGCGAAGTGAGGCGCGCGCGGACGATGACGCGACTGGCCGCGGCGCTCGCGTGGCTCGGGTTCCTCCCGGCCACGGCCGTCGCGCAATCGCCGCCGGAGACCGTGTCGTCGCCCTCGGGCACGTTGACGGTGAGCGTGCGCGTCAACGGCGAAGGACGGCCCGAGTACTCGGTGACCCGCGGCGCGGCGGCCATCGTCGACTGGTCGAGGCTCGGTTTCATCCTCGCGGACCAGCCGAAGCTCGAGCGCAATTTCGGGATCCGGAGCGCGACGCGCCGCGACTTCGACGACACCTGGGAGCAGCCCTGGGGCGAGCGTCGCTACGTGCGCGACCACGGCCGCGAGCTGCGCGTGTCGCTGGTCGAGAAGGACCGGCAGCGCGCGCTCGACGTGGTGTTCCGCGTGTTCGACGACGGCGTCGGCTTTCGCTACGAATTCCCCGACCAGTCGTCGCTGCGTGATGTGAACGTCGTCGACGAGCTGACCGAGTTTTCGATCGCGCAGCCCGCGACCGCGTGGTGGATCCCGGGCGGCGAATGGAACCGCGACGAATACCTGTACCGCCGGACGCCGCTGACGGAAACGCCGCTGGTGCACACGCCGATCACGATGAAGCTGGCCGACGGCGTGCACGTCTCCCTCCACCAGGCCGCGGTGGTCGACTACTCGACGTTCTGGCTGCGGCGCGTCGACGGCCAGCGGCTGAAGACCGTGCTGTGGCCGTCGTCGACCGGCACGCCCGTCTCGCGGCGCGCGCCGTTCGCGACGCCCTGGCGCACGCTGACCATCGCGAAGGACGCGGCCGGCCTCGCGATGTCCGATCTCATCCTGAACCTGAACGAGCCCAACAAGCTCGGCGACGTCTCGTGGGTGAAGCCATACAAGTACGTCGGCATCTGGTGGGGCATGCATCTCGGCCAGAAGACTTGGAGCTCGGGCCCGAAACACGGCGCGACCACCGCCGAGACGAAGCGCTACATCGACTTCGCCGCGGCGAACGGTTTCCGCGGCGTGCTGGTGGAAGGCTGGAACGAGGGCTGGGACGGCGACTGGTTCGCGAAGGGCGACACGTTCAGCTTCACGAAGCCGTACCCGGATTTCGACCTGCCGGGCCTCGCGGCGTACGCGAAGAAGAAGGGCGTGCGGCTGATCGGCCACCACGAGACCGGTGGCAACGTCGCCAACTACGAGAAGCAGCTCGGACCGGCGCTCGACCTGTACGCGAAGCTCGGCGTCGATTCGGTGAAGACCGGTTACGTCGCCGATGCCGGCGGACTGCAGATCGCGGACGCCGACGGCCGGATCCATTTCGAATGGCACGACGGACAAGCCGCGTCGCGCCACTATCTGCACGTCGTCACGGAAGCGGCGCGGCGCCACATCGCGGTGGACTCGCACGAACCCATCAACGACACCGGCCTGCGCCGCACGTATCCCAACTGGGTGTCGCGCGAAGGCGCGCGCGGCATGGAATACAACGCCTGGGGCGACCCGGTGAACCCGCCCGAGCACGAGACGAACCTGGTGTTCACGCGGCTGCTCGGCGGCCCGATGGACTTCACGCCTGGC
>DATJTW010000102.1:0-160424 GCA_035502995.1 Steroidobacteraceae bacterium
TCGACCAGGGAGCGTCGAATACTGGGGTTCTTGATCCCCGCCGAGGTCAGCAACAGCTTCATCGATGTCTCCGGATGTTCGACCCGGAATCTGGTCGATCGAAGCGCGGCAAAATCGACAACGCGCCTGTCAGCCAAAGCACTAGCGGTGACGGGTCGCATCCCCGCCGCCGCCGCTCTTCACGCAAACAAGGACGCCAACACCTCGCGTCTCTTCCCCCTGTCCAGTCGCGACGCCTCTATCCACTCGAACCGCTGCTCTCGCCCCTTCGCCAACTCCAGCCGCGCCGCCTCGCGATCCGTCCGCTGATCGAACAACAGCACGACCCGCAGCTCGCGCGCCCCCTGCGCCAGCGTCGCCAACTCATACCGGCTGCCCGCATTCCTCGCCTGGAATCCGCGCAGATCCATCAACACCACGTCACTGCGCCGCGCCAGCGCCTGCATCGCCACCTGCCACGTCGAGTCATGGCAATAACACTCGTTGACCCAATACCTCCCATCCACATCCGCGCCGAGATCGAACGTCGCAATGCGCCGTGGTACATCCGCCGCGCTCGACACGAACCGCTCCGCCAGCTTGCGATCCAGGAAGTCGAAGATGTCGCCCGCATCCAGCGTGCGATCCGCGAGATCGGTCCCCGCGATCGTCACCGTGTTGCCGCTCAGCCGCCATCGCTCGATGACCTGGTCATACAGCAGCTGCGTCTGCGCATCCTGCTGGAACACGCGCAACACCAGCAGCGTCGGCGGTTGTCCGCGCCGCTCCCGCCACCGGCTCGCGATCGACATGATCGCGGGAATCCACAACAACGCGAGCAGGATGAGGAAAGCAGGGCGCCCGACGCTCGGTGCCATCGTCAGCGCGCGATCCATCAACGCGAACGCCCACACCGCGGTGAACACCACTAACAACTCCGACAACCACTTGCGCGAATACGCTCGCCCGAGCGCGCGCCCCAATAGGCGCGCGGGCCACCAGGCGAGCAGCCAGGGCAACGCGATGAACACGCCCATCGTCACGTAGAGACCGAAGCCGCCGAACACCTTCCCGAGGAACCCCACGACCGACACGAACCACGGCACTTCCTGCTCGACCAGGTACGCCAGCAACTCCATCCCCATGAACGAAGTCCAGACGAGCGCGGCCAGCGGCACCAGCAACCACGGCGCGACGGCCCGCGCCGCATTGCCGAGAAACACCAGCGAGACGAGCACCAGCGGCAACCCGATCTCGCTCGCGATCGCCAGTGCCGCCTGCATCGGCCGGTACTCGATCTGGCGCCACAGGAAAATGAGGAAACACACCCCGCACCACAGCAGCAGTGCGCCGAAGAATTTGGTGCGCGACCAGCGCCACAGCAGCGCCAGCGCCGGAACCACCGGCCACAGGTGCAGCAGTGCGACGACCGCGATCGCCTTCGGTCGCGGCGCTTCGGTGGGAAAGGACAGCGTCCACCAGATCCACGCGCTGGTGATCGAGATCAGGACGGAGATCCCGATCAGCAGCAACGCGAGCTGTATGCCGGCGGCGCGATTCTCTGCCAGCGTGAACGGGGCAGGAGCGGGTAGTTCGACCCCGTCTTCGTCGGCGCCATCGCCGGGCGCCGCGGTGGCGTCATCGCCGCGCACCGCCTGCATCAGCTGCTTCATCCGCTTTCGATAGCGGGACGCGATGATCCACGCCGCGAGGCACGACAACGCCGCGCCGAAGATCAGTGACAGGTACAGGACGACGTGTTGACGCTCCATCGCGTTCTCCCTTGCAGCCTGGCTTCCGCCTGGCGGGCCCCGCGGGGGAGATCGTAGCAACTTTTCGAGCGGAATCCCGCCAGCGCCCGTCGGCCGGGGCCGCTGGCGGGTTGAGTAGCTAGCTCACGAACCCGGAGGGCCCGCCTCGGGAACCGCGACTATTTCCGCGCAGCCTTGCCCGGCGCCCAGATCCCCTTCAACGAGATGAACGCCAGTCCGTTGTTCGCGTTCATCGGAACGACCAGCTGATTCGCGCCGGCGTCGTAACACATCGACGCCGCCGAGGGGATGTTCTCGGCGATCAGTTTCGCGGGCGCGCCCGGCTTCATCATCGAGATGCCGCCCTGACGCACGCTCGACACGAACTTCACGCCGTCGGGCATGATCACGAGCCCGTCGTTGCCGGCCTGCGCGGCTTGTTCGGTCCTGACAACCTTTCCGTCGGGCGCGAACGTGATCACGTCGGGCGTGCCGATGTTGACGACGACGATGTTCCCGTCGCCATCCACCTCGATGCCGTTCGGCATGCTGAGCGGCGCGCCCTGCACGAACACGGACGCCTGGCCGTCCGGCGTGACCTTCCACACCTGCCACGTGTCGGGCTTGTCGGCGGCGCCGGTGTTCGTGCCGTACACGGTGCCATCGGCCGCCACGGCGAGATCGTTGAGCCACGGCGATCCCGCGACGGTGACCGACTTGATCGGACGTCCCGTCGCCATGTCGAAGGTGCGAACAACGGCAACGCTCGGCGTGGGCTGCCCGGCATTCGCGGGGTCGGCCAGGCCGCCATCACGATCGGCCAGGTAGAGCACGCGATCTTTCAGGAAGCTGCCATACGGCTCGTTCAACACGAGCGGCGGCGTCATCGTGTCGCGCTCCGCGCCGGCATTCTGGATCCCGACCCATCTCGGCGTCTGCACGCTGCCATCGTGATTGACGAACGCGATCCACGCGTCGTTCGCGCGCACCGACTGCACGACCCCGCGCGACGGCGCCACGATCACACCGCGGCTCGCGTCGTAGACGCAGCTCTCGACGGAATACAACGCGCCGAACATGCGCACGTTCTTCGACGCGGGCGCGAACGCGGCCGGCGGCGCGCCCGGCGCCGGCGGAGCGACGGGCAGCCCGACGCCCGGCGTGCCGGTGTAGTAATCGCGCGGCGCTGGCGGTTGCTGTGCAAGGGCACCGCCGGCATGCGCCGCCAGGATCAACACGCAGATCCGCGCCAATGACCGTTCGAATGTCGACATCTTCGTCTCCCCCTGTTGGATGGCTCTTGCTGTGACGCTCGCGCGTCCCGAATCCGTCATTACCGGCGTGCCGAGCGCGGTTTCAGCACATGGGTGCTCGTCCGATCCGGCACTTCGTGGTCGCCTACGCCAGCGCAAGGCCGGCACGGGTCGCGGGGTCCATGTTGTCCGACCGATTCATCGACTCCGACACGGTGTAGTCGCGTTGTCATTCGGGTGGAAGTCTCATGCGCCATTTTTACAATATCAGCCGCGCCGCGGCAGCCTCCGCGATGCTCGCGAACCTCGTCGGCTGCGGTGACATCGGCTATCGCGTTTTTCCGGGGCCGGACAACAGCATCGGCCCGCCGCTGATTCCCTCGCCGGCGACCGTGCCGCCGCCGTCACCGCCACCTTCGCCCGCGCCGTCTCCGCCGGCGTCTCCACCACCCCCGCCGCCGCCGCCCCCCGCGCCGGCCGGGCCGCCCCTATCTACTACGCCCGTCGACCTCAGTGACGGCCACGCCGTCGGCACGTCCCGCTGGCCCGATCCGCAAACCGACGGCTCGCCGATCGGCCGCTTCAACTGCGTGATCAACCCGCCGCAGGCGCTGGCATTCCGCGCGCACCTGTCGATCCTCGTGAACAACGAGCCGCAGAAGATCCCGTTGTACCTGGGCGCGTCACGCCAGCCGCCGACGCACTGCTTCTACGCGATCCACACACACGACGCGTCGGGGCGGATCCACGTGACGCCGGCCGCGCCGGGCACGTTCACGCTGGGTGAACTCTTCCAGATCTGGGGGCAACCGCTGAGCAACACGAATGTCGCCGGCATCAGCGGTCTGCCGGTCGAAATCTACGTCACCGACGACGGCACTTCGGTGAAGGTCGACGAGGCCGATTGGGCCGGCATCGAGCTCAAGTCACACCGCGAGATCACGATCGAGCTCGGCACGCCGCTCGAAGAGATCCCGAACTACACCTGGACGGATTGATTCGCGAGGCAGTCGCACGCCGGTTGACACCGGCGTGCGACGAACAACCTTACTTCTTCCCGGTGCCGGGCTTCGACGTCTTCGGCGACTTGCCGTCTTCGATCCGGCCTTCATTGCGCAGGTTTCGTCCTTCCTGCGCCTTGCGCTGGCTCGACGCCGATTTCCCGTGCTCGAACGCCTCTTCCTTGACGGCCCCGGCGGCTTCCTTGATGCGACCCTTGACGCTCATGTCGACTCCTCGATGTTTGGTGGCGATGCACGGCGGATCGTCTCGCCGGGTTTGTTAGGGCCGTGCAGGCGACGGGGAGAGGCCGGGGACAGCGGGCCCGCAAACCGGTGTCAGGTGCAGCCGACAGGACAGGTTCGACGCGAGCTGTATATGCAGCCAGCTCCGGCGCCCACTCTATATAAAGGGGCCTCACCCGAAACCGACGGCAAACAAAGTTGCGCGGTGGCCGGCCTGGCGCTGCTGCACCTGGCCGGAGAATACTTTTCCGCGTCGAATCGAAGCCGCGAGTCGCCCGGCGGCTAACGACCCGGCGTCTTGCCGCCACCGAACGTCACGGTGACCATCGCCCGCACCGTGCGCGGTGCGACCGGCGAGAACACGCCGCTCGGCGACGCCAGGTATCCCGTGACGCCGGTGACGTTCGACGCCAGCACGCGCAACTCCGCCGGCCGGCCCGCCAGCACGAACCGGCGGCGCGCGCCGACGTTCACCAGCGTCATGGCCGGCGTCTCGAAACGGTTGGCGGTATCGGCCCAGCGTTTTCCCGAGTAGCTGGCCGCCGCGTCCACCGACCAGACTTTCGCCAGCGGGTGCTCGACGTTCGCATTGAGGATGCGGCTCGAGATGCCGGCCGCGTGTGCGCCGACCACGCCGGCCTCGACCAGCGGTCCGCTCACATCGGAGCGGAACGCCACGGCGCCCACGACCACGCGCGTTTTCTTCCCCACGGTGCCCGCGATCGACGCTTCGACCCCGCGATGCCGCACCTCGCCCACGAGCCCGAACGAACGATCCGCGCGAAAGCCGTTGGTGGGCTTCGACACGTCGAACAAGGCGCCGATGAACGCCAGCGCCGGCGTGATCGCGTGGCGGACGCCCAGCTCGTATTGCGTGGCCTCGACCGGCGGCAGCACTTCATCTCGATTGATCGCCGACGTCGGCGCGACGCCGGCTTCCTCGAGGCCCGTTACCCAACTACCGAACAGCGCCGTGCGCGCCGTGACGCCGACGACGGCGGAGGCGTTGTACAGCGTGGTCTCGCTGACGCCGTCCGACTGCACGCCGGCGATGGACAGCACGTCCTTGTCGTAGCGGTTGCGGTGGATCGCCACGCGCAACTGCAGGCGATCGCGCCATGCCAAGCCGTACGCGGCGGATGCCGTGGCCTGTTCGACCGTGTCCGTGCCGCGCGTGCCGGACCACGGCCGCTCGACGCCATCCGGCGCGTCTTCGTCACGCAGGTCGAACGTGCCGAGCGGGATCGCGAGATTGGACGTCAGGTCGACGACCGTCCGGCCGCCGCGCAGCGACAAGCTGACCAGATGGTTGATCGCCCCCGCTTCGAACTGCCGCGCCACGCGTGCCTCGGCCGAGTCGGCCAGTTTCGTGCGCGCCGGATTGCGATACGTCGTCGCCGAGGCCTGGCCGCCGGCGTCGGTGGTGATCAACGTGTAGTCCGTGCGTTCGATGTCGAAGATCGAGCGGAACGCCGAGAGATTCACGGTGTAGCCGCCCGACGTCCCGTCGTAGAGGAGGCCGTAGTTGGAGCTCACCGCAGCCGTCTCCGCCCACGCCGGCGAATACTGGTGCAGCGTCTCGAGATCCGGCGGCACGGCCGCTTCACCCGGCACGACCGCGTAGTCGCCGTCGTAGCTGCGCTCGTACCTCGTCGCGAATGCGCGCACGCGCTGTCCGGACGCGATCTGCCACGCACCCACGCCGCCGACGTCGAGGCCACGCCCTTCGTATCCCTGCGCGAGCCGCCACCGCGGACGCCACACGAACCCGCCGGCAAGACTGAAATCGCCGTCGCGATACGAGCCGTCACCCTGCACGACGCGCGTGCCGAAATCCCGCAGGCCGACACCGAGCCGCAGCTCGTTGGCCGGCCCGGCCTCGCGCAGCCGGTAGTTCACGACGCCGGACGGCGCGGGGTACGCCAATCGCACCGCATTCACACCGACGCGCACGCCGACACCCGCCAGCACCGGATCGTTCAGCGCCGCGGCGCGGCTGAAATACGCGTCGTCGATCCGGTACGCGCCGCTCTCGTTGAGATCGAAGCCCCGGACCTGGGACTCGCTGTAGAGGCCCGATTGTTCGGTGCCGACGCGTTCGCCGAAGGCATCGGCGGCCGACTTCACGGCGCTGTCCTGCGCCGCGGCGCCGGCCGCGGCCAGCAAACCCGTGACGGCGATTCCCGTGTGCATCTTGATCATGGCGCACAGGCTAGTCGTCGAGATCCCGCGCTCGCAGACCGCTGGCTGCAGCCGGTGCGCCGTTCGCTGCATCGGCGCGCCGCCGCCGGACGTCCTGGCGTACAGTCGCCGCGATGACGGCAAGCGACAACGGCGCGCGTTCGACTTCCTGGCCCTGGATCGCCGCGATGTGGCTGGCGGGTGGTTTGATCGAAGCCAGCCAGTCCGTGCTCATCCTGCGGTTCGCCGAGCGCAAACAACATTCGTGGCTGCCGTTGTTCGGCACCGAGCTCGCGACCTGGTTGCCCTGGGCACTGGCGACGCCGTGGGTGATCGGCCTCGCGCGGCGCCATCCGCTGATGCGGGGCACGACGGTGCGCGCCGTCGTCGTGCACCTGGGCGCGTTCTTCCTCGTCAGCGCCGTCGCCGAAGTCTGGTCCGCGACGCTGCAGGTGGCGTTCAACCCCTGGGGCAACAAGCGCGCGCCGACGTTCTGGGACACCTGGAGCATCACGCTGCTCTATCAAGTGCTGATCTTCCTGATCGCCTACGCGTTGATCGTCACGATCACGTATCTCGCGGACTCGCGCGAGCAGGAGGCGCGGCAGCGCGAAGAGCTGTCGCGCGCGCAACTCGCCGCGCTGCGCGGACAGATGGAACCGCACTTCATGTTCAACACACTGAACTCGATCGCCGGCCTCGTGCGCGACCGGCGCAACGACGCGGCGGTGAGCATGATCGTGGGGTTGAGCGAGTTCCTGCGCCGCGCATCCGAGGACTCGCACCGGCCGCAGGTGACATTGGCCGAAGAAGTCGAATACCTGCAGCGTTACGTCGACATCCAGCAGGTACGTTTCGGCGAACGGCTGCAGTTCGGCATCGACGTGCCGGCCGAACTACTCGCCGTGCCCGTGCCGAACCTGCTGCTGCAGCCGCTCGTCGAGAACGCGATCAAGCACGGCGTCGCCACGCGCGTCGCGGGCGGCAGCGTGCGCGTCACCGCGGCGCGTCGCGATGCCGCGCTTTGCCTGAGCGTCTACAACGACGGCCCGATGTTCCCGCCGGACTGGCAGGCCAATGGCGGCGTGGGCCTCGCGAACCTGCGCACGCGGCTGCGAATCCTGCACGGCGATGCCGCCGGTTTGCAGGTGGAGCAGGCGGGCACCGAGGGCGTGGAAGTCGTCGTCGTGCTGCCACTGCCGGAGCGCTGAGTGGCACTGCGCGTGCTGGTCGTCGACGACGAGCCGCTGGCCCGGCGCAACGTCGCCGTCCTGCTGGGCGTCGACCCGGACATCGCCGCGGTCGAGGAGTGCGGTTCCGGCGCGGAAGCCATCGAAACCATCCGCCGCTGGCGCCCGGACCTCGTGTTCCTCGACGTGCAGATGCCGGAGTGCGGCGGTTTCGACGTGCTCGAGATCGTCGGCGCGGACCTGCCGCGGGCCGTCATCTTCGTCACCGCCTACGACGAATACGCGCTGCGCGCCTTCGAGGCCGGCGCGCTCGACTATCTACTGAAGCCGTTCGACGACGCGCGTTTCGCCCGCGCGCTGGCCCGCGCGAAAGAGAGGCTGGCGGGCCCCGCGACGCTGCCGGCGCCGGTGGCCAAACGGCTGGTCGTGAAGTCGCCGGGCCAGATGCTGTTCCTCGACGTCGCCGACATCGACTGGATCGAGTCGGCCAGCTACTACGCCTGCCTGCACGTCGGCGCCGCCACGCACATCATTCGCCGGCCGTTGTCGGAACTCGAGCAGGAGCTGGGCGGGGAGCGGTTCGTCCGGATCCACCGGTCGACCATCGTGAACCTCGATCGCGTCCGCGGGCTGGAGCTGCAGAGCGGCGGCGACTACGAGGTGGTCCTGAAGTCCGGGCCGCGGTTGAAGCTGAGCCGGCGATTCCGCAAGCGGCTGGAGGACCGGCTGCACCCGCGGCGCTGACGACGATTGCAACCCCGGGCCCCTCCGGCCCGTCTCAATGGGCAGCCCCGCCATTCCGCTAGTCAAAGGAGCTCCCATGACCCGTCACCTGGCCCTTGCCGTCGTCCTGCTGGCCATCGGGAATGCCCAGGCCGCGGAGAAAGCCCTCGACAAGACCTTTACGGTCGCGTCCGGCGGGTCCCTGACCGTGGACGCCGACGGCGCCTCGGTGCGGATTTCCGCCGGCAACACCAGCCAGGTGGTCGTGCACATGAGCGCGCGTGGGTCGGAAGACGACATCGCGGACGTGAAACTCGAGGCGGTCCAGAACAATGACGGCGTCGCCATCACGATGCGCCGGCCGGACAAGCGCTCCTGGTTCCGCTGGGGCTCGTGGAGCAGCGAGGAGAAGATCGAGGTCACCGTGCCGCGGCAGTACCAGGTGAACGTGCGCACCGGCGGCGGCAACGTCGAGCTGGGCGGCACCACCGGCACGGCCCGGCTGCAGACGTCGGGCGGCGACGTCAGCGCGCGGAACATCACCGGCAACATCGAACTGCGCACCTCCGGCGGCGGCATCGTCGCGGACACGATCCGCGGCGACGTCGATGCGAACACTTCGGGCGGCGACGTCCGCCTGCTGAAGATCGACGGCAAGATCCGCGGCAACACCAGCGGCGGCAGCGTGCGATGCAGCCTGGTCGGCGCCAATCGCGGCATCTCGGCGACGAGCTCCGGCGGCGATATCGAGCTGACCCTGCCGCGTGCGACGACCGGCGACGTCAATGCGACGACCAGCGGCGGCGGAATCGACCTGGACCTGCCGATCACGACGAGCGAGCACAAGGACGGCCGCGTGCGCGGGACGTTGAACGGCGGCGGGCTGCCGATCGAGGCGCGCACGTCGGGAGGGAATGTTTCGCTGCGCGCGGCGGATTAAAGTCGGCGGGTGAAACACCCGTGGCTCGTCCTCCTGTTGCTGCCGATCTCCGCGCCGCTGGCGGCGCACACGGGCCCGCACGTCGTCGTGCCGCCGCTGGGTGGCATCGTCGCGGATGGCGACCTGGCCGACTGGCCGAAGGACGTCGCCTGGCATGAGATCGGTGCGGCGGCTCCGGGCCTCGCGGCGCGGTTCGCGATCGGCATCGATCGCGCGCACGGGCTGCTGAACGTCGCGATCGACGTCACGGACGACGTCATCGTGCCGGCGGCCGCGGCGCCGCCCGGCGGCACGCATGGCGTCGACGAGCAGGACGGCACGGAGATCTTCGTCGACCTGCCGCATCGCGCGGCGAAGGACCTGCCCGCGCGGTTCTTCATCAATCAAGTGCTGGGGGTCGGCGACCCGCGATACGCGGCGGCCGCGCGTGGCGCGCGCCGGATCGGCGACCATCGCCTCACGTATGAATTCCAGGTTGACCTGACGGCGCTCGCGGGCCCGCGCGCGCTGCCGGCGGGTGATGCCGTCTTCGGCTTCGACGTGATCGTGCGCGATCGGGACGCGGACGGCGCCGGTTCGCACCGGAGCTGGACGCCGGGCGACGACAAGGACTCGGGCAACGCGGCGCTCGGCGACGCCTGGCTAACTACCGGCGCGGCGCCGCCGGTGACCGTCACCGGCCAGACGGCATGGTCGGGAGTCGGGCGCGACGTGCCGCCGCGGCGCGTGCAGGCGCGGCGCCGCGGCAATGCCGCGTTCTTCGTCAGCACGCCCACCGACGCGCAGGGCCGCTTCACGATCGAGCTGCCGCCGGGCACGTACGAATTCCGCGCGGCGGACACGCTGGGATCGGAATCGCTGAACGAACCCGTCACGCGGAAGCTCGCCGCGGGCAGCGGCGTGATCACGCTCGCCGCGCCGCTGCGCGCGCGGCCGCTCGCGGGCAAGCTCGATACCCTGCTGCCGACGCTGATGGCCGAATACGACGTGCGCGCGGCGCAGGTCGCCGTCATCGAGGACGGCCGCATCACCACATCGCGCGCCTGGGGCGTCGATCGCGCCGGGCAACGCGCGACGACGAATACCGTCTTCCGCGTCGCGTCGATCACCAAGGTCGTGACGACGATGACGGTGATGAACCTCGTCGAGCAGGGCAAGTGGGATCTCGACGCGCCGCTGACGAACTACTGGACCGATCCGGATCTCGCCGACGACCCGCGCGCTCGTCGCATCACCACGCGACTCGTGCTCCAGCACCGCACCGGCCTGCCGAACTGGCGCGACGGCAAGCTGGCGTTCGACTTCGATCCGGGCACGCGCAATCAATATTCCGGCGAAGGACTCGAGTGGCTGCGCCGCGCGCTGGAGCACGCCACCGGCGAGAAGATGGAAGCCCTGGCGACGCGACTGGTCTTCCGGCCCGCGGGCATGACGTCGACCACCTATATGTGGCCGGCCTGGGTTCCGCCGCGTTATTCCGGCGAATACACCGGCGGCACGTTCGTCGGCTACGACAACGAACCGGAGGCGAACGGCGCCGCCGACCTGATGTCGACCGCCGAGGACCTGGCGCGCTTCGGCATCTGGGTCATGAACGGCGGCGGATTGTCGGCGCGGACCTGGCGCGAGATCGAGGACACGTCGGCGAACCTCGGCGATGCCGGTCCGCGCGACAAGGTGCGCGGGCTCGGCTGGTGCGTGACACACGATGGTCCGAACCACGAGACGCTGGTGATCCACCACGGCGGCGGGCAGCGCGGCATCGCGACGGAGCTGTGGCTCGTGCCCGGACAGAAGCGCGGGTTGGTCGTGTTCACCAACGGGTCGGCCGGCCGGCCGCTGCTGCTGGGCGCGCTGAACGCGACGCTGAACTCGCACGGCGATTTCCCGCGGCTGCAGTTGTTCACCGAGGATCGGGCGCGTGACTAACAGGTTGTGGCTGGGACTTTGCCTGCTCTCACTGCCGTGCTTCGGCGGAGCTGCCGGCATCACGACGCAGACCCGCACGATCGCGCTGATCGACGGCGACGACATCGCCTTCCGCCGCGCCGAGAACGCCGAGGAGTTCTCGCAGTCGCGCGTCGGCCAGATCGCGCAGGATCGCCAGGGATTCCTGTGGTTCGGCACGCAGTACGGGCTGAACCGCTTCGACGGCTACAGCCACCTCGTGTTCGCGCCCGACGCGCGCGCCACGAAGCGGTTGAGCGGCGTGTTCGTCAATGCGTTGCTCGACGACAGCGCCGGACGTCTGTGGATCGCCAGCGACCAGGGTCTCGACATCCTCGATCCGGATTCCGGCGCGGTGACGCACGTCGCGTATGCCGGCGAGGCGAAGACGTCGGCGATGATCCAGGCGATCCACGAAGACCGCGCGGGCACGATCTGGCTGAGCACGTCCGCGGGCCTGTACGGGCTGGATTCGCAGGGACGCCGGCGCGTGCACGTCGTCGCGGGTCCCGGCGCGTTGGGCAGCAACGACGTGCGGTTCGCCAGCCAGGTCCGCGACGGCACGTTGTGGGTCACGAACGGCGCCGGGCTCGACGCCATCGAGCCGTCGACGGGTCGCGTGCTCGATCACGTGCCGCTGCCGGAAACACGCGAGATGGGGTTCGTCGAGGATCGCGACGGCCTGCTCTGGATCCATCACGCGGGCGGCACCGGCCTCGCCACCTTCGATCGAACTACCCGCACGCTGGTCGAGTACCGGTTCGTCGATGCGGCCGGCAAGCCGCTGGCGCGCTTCGGCATCTATACGGCGCTGCTGGATCGCGACGGACGCCTGTGGCTGGGCACCGGCGGCGCCGGCCTTTTGCGCCTCGATCGCGAGCGGCACCTGTTCGTCCGCTATCGCAACAACTCGGGCGATCCGCGCAGCCTCGGCGGCGACGACGTCATCACGCTGTTCGAAGACGAGCAGGGCAACATCTGGGTCGCGCTGCACGGCATGCCGATCAACCTGTTCGCGGCGCGGACGCCGTCGTTCCGCAAGCTGCCGTCGCGCCCCGGCGATCCGCATGGACGCGCCGAGAGCATGGTCAACACGCTGTTCGAGGTCGATGGGAAAAAGCTGTGGATCAGTTTCGTCGGCATCCTGCTGGCCGTCGATCTCGAGACCGGCGAGCGCACGGATCTGCGCGAGAAATTCGGACTGAACGCGGACGTCATCTCGATGGCGCGCGACGCGCGCGGGCGCATGTGGTTGGGCACCGTGGGCAACGGGCTGGTGCGCGTGGATCCGGACGGCGCCGTGCGCCGGTTCGTTCACGACGCCGCGGATCCCGCCTCTCTCGCCGGCGACGTCGTCAACGCGATCCTCGTCGACGACGCGCAGACCGTCTGGCTCGCGACCTGGGGCGGGTTGTCGCGCTTCGACGAGACGCGCGATCGATTCGCGAACTTCAAACCACCAGGCATGGATCCGAAATATCTCGCGCTGGCGCAGGATTCGCAGCGGCAGCTGTGGCTGGGCACGCATCTCGACGGACTGCAGCGTTTCGATCCCGCCACCGGCAGGTTCTCCACCTACCCGGCGACCGGCGTCGCGGGTAGTTTGAGCAACGGCCGCGTGAACGCCGTGCATGTCGACCGGCACGGCATCGTCTGGGCGGGCACGCAGAACGGCCTCGACGCGCTCGACCCGGCCGCCGGCGCCATCCGCAACTACCATTCCGACGACGGGCTGCCCGGCAACGCGGTGAGCTGCATCCTCGAAGACGCGCGCAACGGCATCTGGTCGGGCACCAACAACGGCATCTCGCGTCTCGATCCCGCGACCGGCGAGTTCCGCAATTTCTCGCGCGCCGATGGATTGCCCGGCACGGACTTCACGGGCTGGGGCAGCTGCCACCGCACGGCCGCGGACGTCATGTACTTCGCCGGGTTCGCGGGCGCCACGGCGTTCGAACCCGAACGCGTGCGCGCGCAGACGCTGATCCCCCCGGTCGAGTTCACCGACCTGGTGATCGCCGGGCGCAACTATCCCGAGGGACCGGCGGAATCTCGGCCGCTGATCCTGCCGGAGCTGCGCAACCTGACGTTGCCGCATTCGAGCAACAGCTTCTCGATCGGCTTCGCGGCGCTGAGCTACGCGAACCCGGCGGCGAATCGCTACCGCTTCCGGCTGATCGGGCTCGAAGAACGCTGGCATGCGGCGGGCAGCGACCGCCGCGTCGCCGCGTACAACTCGCTGCCGCCGGGGAAATACCGGTTCGAGGTGCAGGCAGCCGCGAGCGGCGGGCCGTGGTCGGCGACCAAGGCGCTGGAGTTCACGATCCTGAAGCCGTGGTGGCTGACGACCGGGTTCCGGATCATCGCCGGATCGATCGTCTTCGCACTGGCCTGGATCGGGTGGCGACTGCGCGTGCGCCACGTAACTCACGAGTTCGAATTGCGCCTGGACGAACGCGTCGCGGAGCGCACGCGCATCGCGCGCGAGCTGCACGACTCGTTGCTGCAGGGATTCCACGGCCTGATGTTCCGGCTCCAGGCCGTGCGCCACCTGCTGCCGGGTAGGCCGCTCGAAGCGGCGGATTCCCTCGACGAGGCGCTGAGCCGCGGCGACGAGACGGTCGAGCAGGCGCGTGTCGCGGTGACGGACCTGCGCTCGTTCGCGTCCGGCGAGACCGATCTCGAAGTCGCGCTGCGCGAGATGGTCCAGCGACTGCCGGTACCGACCGCCGCCGCGGCGCCTGACTACCGGATCACGATCGCCGGCCGGCCACGCCCGCTCGTGCCGCTGGTGCGCGACGAGGTCCTGCAGATCGCGCGCGAGGCGTTCCGCAACGCGGTGCTGCACGCACGCGCCCGCGTCGTCGAGGTGCACGTCGAATGGCACGACGAGCGCTTCTCGCTGCGCGTGCGCGACGATGGCGTGGGGCTGGACGCCGGCCTCATCACGCGGGGGCGCGATGGCCACTGGGGATTGCAGGGCATGCGCGAACGCACGCGGCAGGTCGGCGGCAGTCTCGAGATCCGCAGCGAGGGTGATGCGGGGACCACGGTCGAGCTCGGCATCCCGGCGGCGCGCGCGTATGCCAGGGCGGCGCGCCCGGCGCGGGAGAGATCGCGGGCGGGGTAGTTAGTCAGCGCGCCGCGCGTGCCCTCAGGACGCGCCGCTGCCCGCCGGCAGGATCCCGCGGGCCAGCGCCAACGTCACGGCGTGCGTGCGGTCGTTCGCGCCGAGCTTGGCGATGATCCGCTTCATGTGCGCCTTGGCCGTCTCCTCGGTGACGCACAGCCGCGCGCCGATCTCGCGGTTCGAATTGCCGGCGGCCACCAGCACCAGCACTTCGATCTCGCGCCCGGACAACGTTTCGTCGCCGCGATGCGCCGCCAGCGCCGTCGCCACCTCGGCCGGGATCTTCTTGTGGCCGTGGTGCACCGAGCGGATCGTCTCGAGCAGGTCCTTGCGCACGGAACCCTTGAGCACGTACGCATAGGCGCCGGCCTCGAGCGCGCGCCGCGCGAGCACGTCGCCGCCGTACGTCGTCAGGATCACGACGCGTGCGTCCGGGAATTCGCCGCGGATCGCGGTCAGCGCCTCGATGCCGCTCATGCCGGGCATCTGGATGTCGAGCAGCGTCACATCCGGCTGCGACTGGCGGAACAACGCGATGGCTTGCTCGCCGGTCGAGGCCTCGGCGACGAGGCTCATGTCCTGCTGCGTGGCGATCAGCGCGGCGATGCCGCCGCGCAGCAGCGGGTGATCGTCGACCGCGAGGATGCGGATGCTGCCCGTCACGGACGCTCAACTCCCGTCGTTGATGAAAGAGATGCCGATGCTCTCGCGATCGCCGGCCGGGTCGAGCCGCGCCAGGATCCAGTCGCGGATGCGCGCCTCGACCTGTTCGTGGCGGCGGTCGTTCAGCAGGCCGTGATGATAACTCTCGAAGATCTGCAATGTTTTGTCGCGCGAGACGGCGACCTCGTGGAAGAACCCGCTGCCGCACGGCAGCGCGATGCGGTCGGCGGAGCCGTGCAGCAGCAGCAGCGGCAGGGAGAAATCGGCGAGGCAGGCGCGCAGCGTCGCGCGGGCGCGATGCCGCCGTGACATCGGCAGTCGCGGTGCGATCGAGGCGACGGCGGCCACCACGCGCGCCGCCACCGCGGAAGCCGGTGTTTCGAGCGTGAGGCTCTCGCAGATCAGTCCGGCGGGAGCGTGCGGTGCATCGAGCGTGTACGCGGTCGCGATCACGCCGCCGTCGCCCTGGCCGAGCAGGAAGAGGGGCCGTGCGGGGTGATGCTGGAGTGCGAACGAAACGAGGGCGCCGACATCGTCGACGGCCGCGGCGGCAGGCGCGGCGAACCAGTTGTGCCAGGGCGATCTGCCGCGGCCGCGCCGGTCCCATGCCACCGTCGCGATGCCGCTTTCCGCCAGCGTGGTTGCAAGACGTTCGTAGTACCCACGCTGCGAATGGGTGCCGGGCACGGCGGCGAGCACCGCGCGCGGCTCGCCCGCCGGCCGCCACGAGCGCACGGACATCCGATGGCCGCCGCCCGTTTCGATGAACTCTTCGTGACTGGTCAGGCCGGGCGGTTCGCCCATCCGCATCTCCGCGTCTAGCTAACAACTGAATATCGGGGTTGTCAGTCGCGCGATGCCCCCTTTCGGGGAATGTGCGGCGAAGAAAGCCGGCGCAAGCTCGTGAAAAAGGGAGAGCCGGCCATGAATCTGCGTCGCGTCCTGCGACTTTCGCTATCCACGATCGGGATCCTGCTGGCCGGGGTCATCGCGTACCTGTGCCTGTGGCCGATTCCTGCCGAGCCGGTCGCCTGGTCGGCACCCACACCGCCGGGTTACTCCGGCGTCTACGCACCGAACACGCGGCTCGCCAACCTGCGCACCATCGATATCGGCGCCGAACATGGCCCGGAACACATGCTGATCGGCCCCGACGGCAAGCTGTACGCGGCGATGACGAGCGGCAAGCTGTTGCGCATGGATCCGGACGGCGGACACCGCGAGGTGTTCGCGAACACGAACGGGCGCGTCCTCGGATTCGCGTTCGACGCCGGCGGACGCATGATCGCGGCCGATGCGATGCGCGGCCTGCTGGCGATCGATGCCGGCGGCAAGGTGAGCCTGCTGGCCGACCATGCGGGTCCGGACGATCCGATCCGTTACGCGAACTCCGTGATCGTGGCCGCCGACGGCACTATCTACTTCACGGATGCGTCCACGCGTTTCTCGCCGGCGGAGTGGGGCGGCACGTACGAGGCCAGCGTGCTGGACATCCTCGAGCAGGCGGCGTCGGGGCGCGTGCTGGCGCGCGATCCGGCGTCCGGCGCCATCCGCGTCGTGGCCCGCGGGTTCTCGTTCGCGAACGGCATTGCGGCGTCCGCGGATGGACGTTCGCTGTTCGTCGCGGAGACCGGCCGCTATCGCATCTGGAAGGTGGACGCGGCCGCGCAGGATCTCGATGTCCGGAGCGGCGGATCGCAGGCCCGCGTGCTGATCGACAACCTGCCCGGTTATCCCGACAACCTGATGCGCGGGCTCGATGGCCGCATCTGGGTCGGGTTGTTCAAGCCGCGCAACCCGGCGGCGGATGGGTTGTCGCAAAAGCCTTTCATGCGCAAGGTGCTGCTGCGCTTGCCACGCTTCCTGCTGCCCACGGGCGAACCCTACGGCCACGTCGTTGCCTTCGACGAGGACGGCCGCGTGGTCGAAGACCTGCAGGATCCCACCGGCGCCTACCCGGGAACCACCGGCGTCACCGAGACACCGGAGCGCCGGTACTTCCACAGCCTCGACGCGCCGGCGATCGGCTGGCTGCCGCGCGAACCCGCGATGCCCTCGCTCGAGCAGATCTATCTACTACGCAGCATCCGCGAAACCGCGACCACGACCGACGCCCGGTGCACGCGCGACCGCGCCGGCTTCGAACCGTTCGAGAAGGATGCCGAACGCGTCTTCTCGTTCTGGAGCGTCCGGTCGCGGCCCGAGGACGGGCGGGTCGTCGACGCGAAACAGCAGCGCGTCGCCGCGTTGCGCGGCTGCTTCGGCGCCACCGGCGACCGCGCGCGGCAGAACTTCTTCGCCGAGATCCGGCTCGGCGAGCTGACTTTCCACGGCAGCGGCGAGTGCCTGGCGCTGGCCATCGATTTTCCGCAGCCGAAACTGTTCCCCGTGCGCTGCCACCTCGTGCTGCGCGACCTGCCGCCGCCGTTCGTCGGAGGACTGCTGACGACCAACACGATGACCAGCGCCGCGCCGTTCGGCGACACCACCGACCCCGCGGGTTACACCCAGGCTTCGATCGCCACGATCCGCCTGTGGAGTTCCGCGCCATCCCCAGGAGACCGACCGTGAGCGAACGACCCACTACTGAAGACACCGACATCCAGCGCCGCGGACTGATCCAGGGCGCGGGAGTCGCGCTGCTCGCGGCGGCGGCGCCGACCCTGACGGCGCCCGCGAATGCCGCGCCGAATCGCGACGAACCCGGCAGTCGCAACAGCGCGCCGCTCGGCGCACGCCTGCGCGGCGTGCAGCACTTCGGCGTGACCGTGCAGGACATGGAGCGTGCGTTCTCGTTCTACACCGACGTGCTCGGCGGCACCGAGGTCATGCGCGATGGCGACTTCCAGGGCGAACGCATCCACAACACCCTGCTGACCGACCAGGAAATCGAGGCGCGCGAGCGCAAGCTGAACCCGCGCGCGCTCGGCGTGCCCGACCTGCGCGGCGGTGCGCAGCGCCTCGACGTGCGTTTCATCCAGTTCGACAACGTGGTGATCGAACTACTCAAGTACCGCGACGCCGACCAGGCCGCCGGCGGCACCGCCTCGTTCGCCGAGCCGCTCGCGCACATGAGCCCGGCGTTCCCGCGCATGATGCACATCTGCTTCCACATCCGCGACGACGTGGACTTCAACCGGTTCATCGCCGACCTCGAGGCGGAGTCCGCGCGCCGCGGCATGACGCAGGTGCGCGCGAACCGCGTGATCACGGTCGGTTCCGAGCGCGAACGCCTCGCGGCGCCGCTCGACGCCAACAGCAACGGCATCACCGAGGGCAAGTCGAACGGCTGGCGGCTCATCTACTGCAAGGGACCCGAAGGCGAGCAGCTCGAGTTCGTGCAGGCGCTGGGGCCGGTCAAAAAGGTGTTCGACGACGCGCTGGCCGCGCGGCGCCGCCACGGCTGACCGCAGGCACGCGCGCATGATCCCCGGCAACGCGAACCCCTATCTATCCGGTGTCCACGCACCGATGCGCGACGAGCGCACGCTGCGGGACCTGCCGGTGACGGGCGCGATCCCGCCGGGGCTGAACGGCCGCTATCTGCGCATGGGCCCGAACCCGATGCGCGCCGATCCGGCGAAGTATCACTGGTTCTCGGGCGACGGCATGGTGCACGGACTCGGCGTGCGCGACGGCCAGGCGTTGTGGTATCGCAATCGCTGGGTGCGGTCGGAGCGCGTGAGCAAGGCGCTGGGTGAATCGCGCGTCTCCGGCCCGCGTCACGTGTTCGACACCGTCAACACGAACGTGCTGCGGTTCGCCGGGCAGACGCTCGGCCTGGTCGAAGCGGGCAGCACACCGGTCGAGTTCGGCGACGGACTGGAGACGCTGAGCTACACCGACTTCGGCGGCACCTTGCACGGCGGCTTCGCCGCGCATCCGCACGTCGATCCGGCGACGGGCGAGATGCTGGCGGTCTGTTACGACGTGAGCCGGTGGCGCTCGGTGCGGTACGTCGTCGTCGCGCCGGATGGCAAGGTGCGCCGCGAGGTGTCGGTGCCCGTGCGCCACGGGCCGATGATCCACGACAGCGCGTTCACGCGGCGCTTCGCGATCGTGCTGGATCTCCCGGTGACGTTCTCGCTGCGTGCCGCCGTTTCGCGCTACCCGTTTCCGTTTCGCTGGCGGCCTGCGCATGCCGCGCGGGTCGGCCTGTTGCCGCGCGAGGGTGAGGCAGCGGACGTGATCTGGTGTCCGCTCGATCCCTGCTTCGTCTTCCATGCCGTCAATGCCTACGACGACGAGGACGGCCGTGTCGTGCTCGACGTCATCGTGCACGACCAGATGTTCTCGCGCATCCGCGGCGGCCCGGATTCGCTGAGCTGCGCGTTCGAGCGCTGGACCCTTGATCCGCGCACGCGCGCCGTCGAGCGCATCACGCTCGACGCCACCGCGCAGGAATTCCCACGCATCGACGAACGACTGTCCGGCCGGCCGCATCGCTACGCGTACACCATGGGCATGGCGAGCTGGTTCCTCGGCACGTGCCTGTACAAGCACGATCTGCACACCGGTGACCGTCGCTGCCACGACTTCGGCCTCGGCCGCCACCCCTGCGAGTTCGTGTTCGTGCCCGCGCATGCGCAGGCCGGCGAGGACGAGGGCTGGCTCGTCGGGTTCGTCATCGATATCCGCGCGCAGACCACCGACTGGGTCGTGCTCGACGCGCGCGACTTCGAAGGCGCGCCACGCGCCAGCGTCCACCTTCCGCACGTCGTGCCGACCGGATTCCACGGCAACTGGCTGCAGGACCCATGAATACCGACCCTATCCACTCACGGAGCCTTCCATGCGTCTCACTCTTCTCGCGGCACTGCTGATCGTCATGGCGTCCATCCACTCACCGGCCGTTGCGCGCGAACCGATCGGTGTCCGGTACGACGAGATTCCGGACGGCGCTTACGCGGTCGTCGCCGACGTCCGCGCGAAGAAAGGCAAGGAAGACGCGTTACGCGCCGCGACGCTGACGCTGGTCGCCCAGGTCCGCGCCGAGCGCAACAACCTGTTGTACTTCCTGCAGGAGGACCGCGAAGCACCGGGGCATTTCGTGTTCTACGAGATCTTCGTGAGCAAGGCCGACTTCGACGCGCACAACGCGACACCCCACGTCCAGGCCTGGTTCGCGAAGCTGCCCGAGCTCGCGGAGGGCGGCGTGAAGGCCATGCACCTGCAGATCCTCGGCAACCAGCCCGAAACGGGAGCGCGGAAATGAGCGGCGTGACGCAAGCGATCATGAGCATCCTGATGTGCGCCGCCGCGGCGACACCCGTGTTCGCCGCGGGCGGCAACAAGCCGGCCGTCGTCCTCGTCCACGGCGCGTTCGCCGATGGATCGGGATGGGCCGGCGTGTACCGCATCCTGCGCGAGCACGGCTACGCGGTGTCCGTCGTCCAGCACACCACCACGTCGCTGGCCGAGGACGTGGCGGCCACGCGCCGCGCGATCGCCGCCGCCGAGGGCAACGTCATCCTCGTCGGCCACTCGTATGGCGGCGTGGTGATCACGGAGGCCGGCAACAATCCGAAGGTGTCGGCACTGGTGTACGTCGCGGCGTTCGCGCCGGACGCCGGCGAGTCGGTCGCGTCGTTGAATGCGAACGCGCCGAAGGATGCGGGGCCGCCGATCCTGCCGCCGGTCGATGGCTTCCTGGTGCTCGACAAATCGCGGTTCGCCGCGGCATTTGCCGCCGACGTGGCGCCGGATGTCGCGGCGTTCATGGCGGATTCGCAGCTGCCGTGGGGCGTGGCGTCGCTCGAAGGGAAGATCTCGACGCCAGCGTGGAAGAAGAAGCCGAGCTGGTTCCTCGTGGCGCAGGACGACCACATGATTCCGCCGGACGCGCAGCGCGGGATGGCCGCGCGGGCGGGAGCCAAGGTGAGCGCCGTGGCGGCGAGTCACGCGGTGTACGTGTCGAAGCCTGGCGTGGTGGCGGCGCTGATCGAAGAGGCGGCGGCGGGCGTCGGCCGGTAGCCGCGGCCAGCACCGGGATCCCGTCGGTAGCTAGTCCGAGAGGCCGGCCGCGGCGACGGCGGCGACTAACTATCGACGGACTGCGCGCGGCGCTGGCATGGCCAGCGCTGGCAAAAAATATATTGCCGCGGCCGGCAAGACGCGCAACCGTTTGAAATCCGTAGTTAGGCCACGCTTCATTTCCCTCACGGTCGAGTTTCCGCTCACTCTCTGCCGGTAGCGCTACCACAAAACGCCGTGGTACTCAGTACGCCGCCTTCGAGAGGCACACGATCAGGGAGACGTGTGAGCAGCGACGAGGCGTCCGGCCCGCCATGACGGCGGGCCGGCGCGTGGCTGAGGGCCGGCTCCCTGGAAGAACGAACGGATCCGTTTTTCAGAAGGGGGAACCATGATCAGCTGTCTGCCGCGGCGCCTGTGCGCCGCCGGTCTCGTCTGCACGCTCGCGCTGCTCGGCGCACACGCCGCTGGCGCGCAGGAAATCTGCCTGTCGTCCGGCACCAACCAGCGCACCGGCACCACCGACGGCTACCGCTACGAACTGTGGAATCCTGCCGGCGCGGCGAACCCCACGGACGAGTGCATGACCGTCAACAGCGGCGCGAAGTTCAGCGGCCGCTGGACCAACGCCGACGACTATCTCGCGCGGCGCGGCGTCTTCTACGGCACCGGCACCAACCAGCCCTGGAAGCAGCGCGGCGGCATGCAGATCTACTACGTCGCGAACTGGCAGCCGCAGTTCGTCGACGGCGGCAACTCCAGCATCGGCGTCTACGGCTGGGTGCACCGGAACAACAACGTCGGCTCCACGGCCGAGTTCTACATCATCGAGAACTGGTACCAGTGGAACCACGCGCAGGACGGCACGGCGCAGTCGCTGGGCAAGATCGCGGTGAATGGCGCGGTCTACGAAGTCATCAAGACCACGCGCACCAACCAGCCGACGCCCTGGGGCAACCAGAACTTCTCGCAGTACGTCAGCGTGCGGCTGGGCCGCGGCACTAACAATTCCACGCCGAGCCCGGCCGGCACGATCTCCGCCGGCATCAACGTCGGCCAGCATTTCGCGGCCTGGGAGAAGCTCGGGCTCGACATGAGCGGCGAGCTGTACGAGCTCGCGTTCCTCGCCGAGGGCTACAAGAGCACGGGCACCGTCAACGTGTCCGAGCTGACGTTCACGCCGCAGGCGGCGCCGAGCTCCATCACGGCGAGCCCGGCCACCTACAACCTGGCAGTGGACGAGGGCACGATCGTCAACTGGACGCTGCCGGCCGACTACTCCGACTGGACCGGCTCGGTGGTCCACTCGAGCAGCTGCAACGGCGTGATCGCGCTCGACATGTACCAGGGCAAATACCTGCTGTTCGGCGCCGCACCCGGCTCCTGCACGCTGACCATCTACAGCCCGGACGGCACCAAGTCCACGACGGCCACGGTGAACGTCACGCAGGGCAACGCGTTGCCGCGCGTCATCGAGTATCGCGCCGCGGGCAACAAGGGCGGCGAGCAGCTCTATCTGTTGCGCGCCGGCAAGCGCGTCAGCCCGGCCCGCACGTTGACCACCGCGTTCCAGACCTTCCGCGAGACGGTGTACGGCGAAGGCGAGATCGGCATCGAGTTCGTCAACGACGACGCCGTCGCCAACGGCAGGGCGGCGCGCGTCGACTATCTATCGGTGGACGGCGTCAAGCGCGAGACCGAGGCGCAGGCCGTGAACACCGGCTCGTACGCCAACAACAAGTGCGGCGGCGGCTCGTACAGCGAGTGGCTGTACTGCGCGGGCGCCGTCAACTACGGCGCGCTGAACCAGAACCACACGGTGAAGATCCGCGCGCGCGGCAATGCCGGCGGCGAACACCTGCAGTTGCTGATCAACGGCACGTCCGTGAACACCGGCTGGTGGCTGACCACCGCGTTCCAGGAATTCACGGCGACGGTCAGCGGCGACGGCGACATCAACGTGAAGTACGACAACGACGGCGGCTCGAAGGACGTGGTCGTCGACTGGGTGAAGGTGGACAGCCAGGTCCCGCGCCAGGCCGAGAACATGCAGTACAACACCGGCCTGTTCGCCAACGGCCGCTGCGGCGGCGGCTCGTACAGCGAGTGGATGCACTGCAACGGCGTGATCGGCTTCGGCAAGATCTCCGACAACTTCAACTAACAAAATACAGGGAAGTCACGACATGAAGAAGCTCTCGACCTTTCTGCTGCTCGCGTTCTCGCTCTGCTGGGCGAGTGGCGCGTCCGCGCAGATCTGCATCACGTCGTCGTCCGCGTCGGACGACATCATCGGCACGCAGGACGGTTATCGCCACGAACTGTGGACCGACCAGAAGAAGTCGCCGGCCTGCATGACGCTTGGCACGAAGGCCGCGTTCACCGCCAACTGGGGCAGCAGCTCGTCGAAGATCGAGAACTACCTCGCGCGGCGCGGCCTGGGCTACGACGACACGAAGAAGCACTACGAGATCGGCTCGTTCAACGCGTCCTACGACGTCACCTACAGCCCCAACTGCTCCAGCGGCAACTCGTACATGGGCGTGTACGGCTGGGCGTACGACTCGACGAAGGCGATCCCGAACGACCTCGTCGAGTGGTACATCATCGACAACTGGTGCAACTACAACCCGTCGAAGGATCCGACGGCGGAGAGCCTGGGGACCATCTACGGCGGCGAGTACGACGTGTACCGCGTGAAGCGCGTCAACAAGCCGTCGATCAAGGGCACGCGCGATTTCATGCAGTATTTCAGCGTGCGCAAGAACCTGCGCACCTCGGGCCTGCTGAACATCTCGCATCACTTCTACGCCTGGGAAAAGCTCGGCATGCCGCTCGGCAACTTGCACGAAGTGTCGATGCTCGTGGAGGGCTACCAGAACTACGGCACCGCGACGTTCAACTCGCTGGACGTGTACCGCACCGACGAGGTCTACGCGACGAAGATCGACCTCGTCGAAACCGCGTACAACCTCAAGGTCGGCGACCTGACGTCGGCGCTCGTCTACACGCGCACGCCGGCGGCGTCGACGCTGATGGACGTCACCGTGACGTCGAGCAATCCGTCGGTGGTGTCGATCGGCAACTACAAGGGCAACTTCTTCCTGCAGGCGAATTCGCCGGGCAACGCGACCATCACGATCTCCAGCCTGACCGCGCCGCGGCCGGGTTCGGCGGCGGATACGGCGACGGTCAGCGTGATCGCCGGCGCCTCGCCACCGCCGTCGCAGAAAATCGAGTTCCGCGCGCTCGGCACGATCGGCACGGAGAAGGTGAACATCCTGCTGAACGGCCAGCCTGTCGGCCAGCAGTTCTCGTTGACGAAGGACTTTCAGGTCTACACCGACACGATCTTCGGCTCGGGCGACCTCAGCATCGAGTTCGCCAACGACGACGGGCTGCAGACCAACAGCCGCGACGTGCGCCTCGACTACGTGTCGATCAACGGCGTGAAGCGCGAGACCGAGAGCATGCCGATCAACAGCGCGCGTTACGTGAACGGCGTTTGCGGCGGCGGCGGGTATTCCGAATGGCTGAACTGCAACGGCGCCGTGAACTTCGGCCGCATCGATCCGGCGCACAAGATCGTCGTGCGCGCGCGCGGCAATGCCGGCGGTGAACACGTCGCGTTGCTGATCGACGGCCAGGCGGTGAACGGCGGCTGGACGCTCGGCACGGGCTTCCAGGAATACACCGTGACCGTGAACAAGGTCGACGGCGACATCAACGTGCGCTACGACAACGACGGCGGCACGAAGGATGCGGTGATCGACTGGGTGAAGGTGGACAACCAGGTCCCGCGCCAGGCCGAGAACATGTCGTACAACACCGGCGTCTTCGCCAATGGCCGCTGCGGCGGCGGCACGAAGAGCGAGTGGCTGCACTGCAACGGCGTGATCGGCTTCGGCAAGATCTCCGACAACTTCAACTGATTCGCGAGGGGATGGCCGCCCGGCGGGCTCCGGAGATTCCGGGCCCGCCGGGCGAGCGGATTTCACCCGCAGTCGAGTCGCGGCACCCGCTGGGAGACGTATCCTCGGGGCGCACTCGCTGTAATCCGGCAACCCACCGGAGGAAATCCCATGTCCACGTCCGCCGACATCGCGCGCATCTTCGCCCTGCAACAGGCTCACCAGTGGGAAGCGAAGGCGTCCTCCGCGGAGCAACGCAAGGAGAAGCTGCGGCGGTTGAAGGCGGCCGTCGAGGCCCACGCGGACGAGATCCAGGCGGCCGTGAAAAAGGACACGCGCAAGCCGGACGGTGAGGTCAAAGTCACCGAAGTGCTCGGCGTGCTCGGCAACATCCAGAAGAACATCGATAGTCTCGACGAGTGGATGAAGCCCGTCGACGTCGTGCCGTCGATGAACCCGAACGACAAGGCACGCATCGTTTCCGAGGCGCGCGGCGTGTGCCTGATCCTCGGGCCGTGGAATTTCCCGTTGGGGCTGACGTTCGGGCCGCTCGCAGCCGCGATCGCCGCCGGCAACACCTGCCTGGTCAAGCTGACGGATCTCTGCCCGGCCACGGCCGCGGTCGCCGCGAAGATCGTGAAGCAGGCGTTCGACGAGAAGGAGGTCGCATTGTTCGAAGGTGGCGTCGACGTGGCGACGGCGTTGTTGGAGCTGCCGGTCAGCCACATCTTCTTCACCGGCAGCACGCGCGTCGGCAAGATCGTGATGGCCGCGGCGGCGAAGAACCTGGCGTCGGTCACGCTCGAGCTCGGCGGCAAGTCGCCGGTCATCGTCGACGAGGGCGCGGACGTGAAGAAGGTCGCCGCGGATCTCGCGGCCGCCAAACAATTCAACGGCGGCCAGGCGTGCATCAGCCCCGACTACGTGTTCGTCAAGGAGGCGCAGAAGGGCGCGTTGATCGCGGAGTTCCAGGCGCGCGTGCGGGAGAACCTGTATCGCGACGACGGCAGCCTGAAGAAGGAGAGCCTCGCGCAGATCGTCAACGAGCAGAACTTCGCGCGGATCCGCAAGCTGTTCGACGAGGCTGTCGCGAAAGGCGCGAAGGTCGCGGTGGGCGGCACGCTCGAACCGGCCGACCGGACGATCCATCCCACGCTGCTGACCGATGTCACTCCGGATATGTCGATCCTGCAGGAGGAGATCTTCGCGCCGATCGTGCCGGTGGTGACGTACCGGACGCTCGACGAAGTCATCGGCCACATCGCTGGCCGCGCCAAGCCGCTGGCGCTCTATATCTACAGCAATGATCGGGCTACGATCGACCGCGTGCTCGAACGCACGTCGTCCGGCGGAGTCACGATCAATGGATTCTTCTCGCATTACCTGGAAAGCAGGCTGCCGTTCGGCGGCGTCAATCAGAGCGGCATGGGCAGCTATCACGGCGTCTTCGGATTCAAGGCGTTCTCGCACGAGCGCGCCATCTACGTCCAGCAGGGTGGTTAGGCCGGCGGCGGCGCTGGCGGCTTTGTTGTCCACCGCCACTCTCGCCACCAACCCCCTCATCACCGACCAGTTCACCGCCGATCCCACCGCGCGCGTCTTCGAGGGGCGGATCTACGTCTACCCCTCTCACGACATCCCCGAGCCGCCCGGCTACACCGGCCGTCCCAAGTGGTTCGTCATGGAGGACTACCACGTCTTCTCCACCGACAACCTCACCGACTGGAAGGACCACGGCGTCATCCTCTCGCGCAACGACGTGCCGTGGGCCAACCACGACTCGTACGCGATGTGGGCGCCGGACGCGGTGTTCAAAGACGGCAAGTACTGGTTCTACTTTCCGGCGATGTCCGCCGGGCAAACTACCGGCGCGGGGATGCGCATCGGCGTTGCGACGGCGGACAAGCCGACCGGTCCGTTCAAGGCAATGCCGACGCCGATCGACGGCGTGAAGGGCATCGATCCCGGCGTGCTGCTCGCGAAGGACGGCAGCGCCTATCTCTACTGGTCCGGCTCGGACAAGCTGTTCGGCGCGAAGCTGAAACCGAACATGGTCGAGATCGACGGCGAACCGCAGACCTTCGACAACCTGCCGAAGAAGGGCCTGCAGGAAGGCCCGTTCGTGTTCGAGCGCGCCGGGACTTACTACCTGACCTATCCGCAAGTCGCCAACAAGATCGAGCGGCTCGAATACGCGACCAGCAAATCGCCGCTGGGTCCGTTCACGTGGGGCGGCGTGATCCTCGATGAATCCGCGAGCGGCTGCTGGACCGTGCACCACTCGCTGATCGAGTGGAAAGGGCAGTGGTACCTCTTCTACCACGACCGCGACCTCTCGCCGTCGTTCGACAAGCATCGCTCGATCCGCGCGGACAAACTGTTCTTCGAATCCGACGGCACGATCCGCAAGGTGATCCCCACGCTGCGCGGTGTCGGCCTGGTGAACGCCACCAACGAGATCCAGATCGATCGCTACAGCGCGACGAGCCCGGAGGCGATCGCGGTCTCTTTCCTCGACGACGCGAATCCGTTCGCGGGCTGGAAGACGACGTTCAGCGCGCCGCAGTCGTGGGTGCGTTTCAACGAGGTGGATTTCGGCCGGCGCGCGCCGAAGTCGGTCGCCGTGCGCGCGAAAGGCGCAGGCGGCGCCACGCTCGAGATCCGCCTCGACCAGGCGGACGGGCCGGTGGTTGCCCGCGTGACGGTCCCGGTTTCGGCGGACTGGGCGACGATCGACGCCCGCGCGAAGAAGATTCCGCGCGGTGTGCACGACCTGATCGTGACGCAGGCGGGCGGCGGGCCCGTCGACGTGGACTGGGTCCGGTTCCGCTGAGATTCGCCGCGCACGTCACGCGTGTTACACGAGCCGAACGAGCCGTGCGCCGGCCAGCGGCAACGCCTCGTCATCTCGACCGGCACGCCGATCCTCTGCAACGCCGCGAAATACGTCGGCGAGTGACGCACCGGGTCGATCGGGCCATCCTCCGCGTGCAGCAGCAAGGTGCCGCCACAAATCGCCAGAAACGGCGGCGCCGTCCGTCGCGCCTCAATCCACGAGCTCTATGCCCAACGAATCCAGCAGCGACAGCGCCTCGTGTCGCGAGAACTTCGCCTTCTCGAGGCGGTTCTCGAACACGTCGATCGAGTAGTTCGTCGCGCCGGTGAGATCTGCCTCCATCAGGTTCGTCTTGCCGAACTGCGCATTCCGGAAATCCGTGCCCGTGAGGACGCCGCGCGACAGATTCGCCTCCCGCAGGTCCACGCCGTGCGCCTTGCAGTCGTCGATGACGATCTCCTCGAGCGTCAGCCCGAAGAACGACGAATCATTCAGGATGCATTTGCGGAACCGCAGCGGCGCGCCAACCGCGATGCGCGGCCAGGTCGCACGCGTCCAGTCGATGCCGAGCATCTTGCACTCGACGAATTCGACGCTGCCGAACTTCGTGCCGCCGATCTTCGCGTTGGACAGGTTGCAGTTCGTGAACGTGCAGTCGACGAACTTGCAGTCGGTGAACGTGGCGCCGCCGAAGTTGCAGCCGGTGAAGCCGCAGTCCTCGAACACCTTGTTGCGGAGCGTCTGTCCCTCCGCGCCGATGTTTTGGAAGATCTCGGAGACGAGTTCCTCGGCGTCCGGGAAGCCCTTCGGATTTGCGTCGCTCAACCAACTTCTCCCGGGAACGAGGTAGAGTCGGGCAGCGTAATCGGGTCGCCCCGATCCAACAACGGAGTTCCATGAATCGCCGCGAGCTCGTCGGACGAATAGGCGCCAGCGTCGTGGCTTCCACCGTCGCTTTCCACACCGCCTTCGCGGCCTCGCGCCGCGAAGTCGCCATCACCATGGACGACCTCGCGCTGCACGGCGGCGACGAGTCCGTCCTGCGCGCCCGCAACGATTCCATCCTCCGCGCACTGCGCGAGCATTCGATCAAGGCCGCCATCTTCGTCACCGGCGCGAACGTCGACTCGCCGTTCGGCGCGGAGATGCTGCAGGCGTGGAACGACGCCGGCCACATGCTTTGCAATCACACGTATTCCCATCGCAACTGCGAGACCACCGAGTTCGCGGAATACACCGCCGACATCCTGCGCTGCGAGCAGATCCTGCGCGCGTATCCGCGCTTCCGCCGCTTCTTCCGCTTCCCGTACCTGAAAGAAGGCAAGACCGCCGCGCAGCGTGACGCCGTGCGCCGCTTCCTCGCCGAGCACGGCTATCGCAACGGTGCCGTCACCATCGACGCGTCCGACTGGTACGTCGACGACCGGCTCGTCAAACGGCTCGCGCAGGATCCCGACGCCGCGACCGGCGGCTATCGCGATTTCTATCTCCAGCACATCCTCGACCGCTCGAACTACTACGACGACGTCTCGCGTCGCGCGCTCGGCCGCAGCGTGCGGCACACGCTGCTGGTGCATCACAACGTGCTCAACGGACTCTTCCTCGGCGACATCCTCGATCAATACGTGAAGCAGGGCTGGACGCCGATCGACGCCGAACACGCGTACGCGGACCCGGTGTTCCGCCAGAACCCGGATGTCGTGCCCGCCGGCGACAGCCTCGTGCTCGCGATCGGCGTCGCCTCGGGCAAGGTGAAACGCGATCGCTGGCCATCCGAGGACGGCGAATACGAAGCGCCCGCGATGGATCGCCTCGGCCTCTAGGCGTCGCGCGCCGAATCGTAAGCAAACGAAGGCGACTTTGATCGCGTCTGCCGATGGCCGATATTCCCGCGACCATCCGGGAGATCCCATGCGCAGACGCGATTTCTTCAAGGCCGGCGGCGCGACCGCCTTGCTCGCCGGCACGCGCGCCCCCGCGGCCGCCGTGCACAACTTCGATCGCTACGATTTCGGCCCGGGCCCCGTCGCCGCGGACCGGCTCTATCAAGGTCCGTTCCCCACGGACCGTTTCGCCGGCTGGCAGGTGGTCATGGCGACCACCGCGTCGAACGACGTGATCCCGGGCTTCGGCATGGGCCTGATCACCTATCTCTGCGACGAAGTCGGCCCGCCGTCGATGCCCGGCGAGCCGCTGGCGAAATCGCTCGAAGACCTCGCGCGATTCGCGCTCGGCACCAAGCTCTACCTGCGCGTGAACTGGAAGGACGTGCAGACGAAACCCGGCCGTCTCGATCTCTGCGAACACTGGCGGATCGCGTTTGAGCTGGCGAAGCGTTACGACAAGCGCCTCGGCCTGCGCGTGATGATGAGCAACCCGGACATCGAAGGCTCCGCGCTGCCCGAGTACCTCGCACGGAAGATCCCGATGGTCGAGCTCGGCAGCTGGCTCGATCGTCGCCGCTTCGAGCCGCGCTACGACGACCCGCGCTTCCAGGCCGCGTTCGGCGAGCTCACCCAACTACTCGCCGATGCGTACGACGGCCACCCGCAGGTGGAGTACGTCGACACCGCGATGTACGGGTTCTGGGGCGAGGGCCACACGTGGCCGCTCGAGCGCAACCCGTTCCCGGACTACGCGACCGCCGAGGCGACGTGGGTGCGCATGTTCGAGACGCAGCTCGCCCACTGGAAGAAGACGCCGCTGGCCACGAACACGCAGCCCGACTTCAGCAAGGTCGGCAACTTCGAGCTGCTCGAGCGCACGGTGCGCTCGCACAACTGGCTGCGCACGGACACCATCTTCATCGAGAACGAGCAGATCGAGGCGCTGAGCAATCGCCCGCCGTGGGTCGGCGCGACGATCGAAGTGCCGAATGGCGATGGCACGAAGGAGAGCCTGCACCTCGACGACGGCGTGACGTTGACGGACAACGTCATCGGCCACGTGCGCGACGTCGGCGCCTGCTATTTCTCACTGTGGAACTGGCATCGCATCCGCGCGGATCGTCTGCACGGCTATTACGACGCGTATCCGCAGGCGATCGACGCGTTGTCGCGCGTCATCGGTTATCGCGTTCGGCCGTCGTGGATCTGGACCTACGACGCGGGCAACGGCGATGCCGGGCTCGTGCTCGGGATCGTCAACGACGGCATCGCCGGCGTCCCGGGCGTGTTGCGGATCTCCGTGCTCGATGCCGCGAACCGCGAGCTTGCCGTCGGCAGCCTCGACGCGGGTTATCCGTTGCCGCACAAGGTGCGCCAGGCGAAGTTCCCGCTGCCGCGCGGCACGGACTGGAAAGGCCTGCGCGTGAAGGCGCAGATCGAGGTGAAAGGGCAGCGGTATCCCGTGCGCTGGGCCTGCCGCCAATCGCTGAACGCCGACGGCACGCTGACGCTGCGACCGACCGCGGGTATCGACTGAGGGCGGCTTCGCCTATCCTTCGCGCATGAACGAACGTGTGACGCCCGACGGGCGCTATTTCGTCGTGCGCGGCCGGCTGTGGCGGCGCGCGAATCCGGGGTTGTCCGCCGACAAGCGCGAGGCGCTGGTGAACGAGCTGATGGCCGCGCGGCGCGCGGTGCATGCCGCGCAGAAGGCCGACGACGCCGCGGCACTGGCCGCCGCGCGCAAGGCGGTGGATGCCGCGAAGATCGGTCTCGGCGAGCGCGGCCCCGTGTGGTGGACCGATGGCGCGCCGGATCTCAACCGGCACAAGGTCAAGGGCAGCCCGTACGCCGAGTGGTACGGGCGGGAAGAATAGGGCGGAGGCCTCGCGGCCTCCGCCCACCTATCTACCTCGGCCGGCCGGTCACGGCTGGAAGTTCACGGTCACCGGCCCGCTCTGCACGGTCGAGCGGCCCGCGGCGACGCGGAACTTCGTCTCCAGCGGGCTCGTCGGCTCGCTGGTCTTGAAGCCCGGTCCGCCCGCATTGCCCGCGCCCGTGCTGATGCCCAGGCCCGTGAAATACGCGCCCTGCATCACGCCGCTGCACGTCGTCGCGGTCGCCGCGCCCTGGTAGACGGCGCGTCCCGGCTGGAACGTCTCGTCGCCCGCGGCGATCGACAGCTGCTCGTTGTTGGGGAACGGGATCGCGAGCGTGAACGAACGGCCGTCGGCGCACAGCACGTCCGCCTGCACGTTGCCGCTGACCAGCGAGACCGTTGCCGCCGGATGCGCGGCACCCGGCACGGCGAGCTGATAACCGGCGAGTACCGTATCGCCCGCGTTGATGCGCAGCGTCGGACCCTGCTTCAGCGACGAGACGACGGTGCCTTCCGTGTTCCAGTCGTTCGGGAAGGTCGGGTAGTCGCGCTTCTGCTTGCCCCACCAGTCGGTCCAGCGCGCGTAGTCGAGCGCCGGGTACGGATGCACGCGCGCGTTCGTGGCGACGGCCGTGTTGCCGAGCAGGTAGCGATCGAGGTACGCGGCGATCGTCGGCTGCTGCGCCGGCGGCACCGCGCAGTGGTTGTGGCCGCCGTCGATGTAGAAGCCGAAGCGGTCGCCGATGCCGAACGTGTCGTAGATGCGTTCGGTGGCGCGCGACGTCACGTAGTTGGCCCGGTTGGACAACCAGTAGAAGTCGGTGTTGCCGGTCACCAGCAGCGCGCGCGGCGCCACCATGCCCATCAGCTCGTGGTGGTCGGTCGGCTGCTTATAGCCGTTGTCCATCTGGAACTGGCGCATCTGGCCGGCGAACCAGTCGTAGTTGGTGCGCTGGATGTCCTCCGACGCGCCGTACGCCTCGATCTCGCGCGTGACGCGCCAGGCCGGCGCGCCGCCGCCGCCGCTCTCCTGCGGGATGGTCAACGCGACGCGCTCGTCGAACGCGCCGGCGTACAGCGCCATCTTGCCGGCGTACGAACAGCCGGTCGCGCCGAGGTGGCCGACGTCGATCGGCAGCGGGTTCGTCGCCTGCTGGGACGCGATGCGGATGCCGTCGATGACGCGGCTCACGCCCCACGCCCACGCGGCGTACTGCCCGGAATTGCTCACCGTGCCGTTGCACGTGCCGGCGCACAGCTCCGGATACAGCGTGTAGAACGGATCCTTCGAATGATCGGCAGCGCTGAACGCGTACGCGGTGACCTGGTTGTGCACGAAGTCGACCGTGGCGATCGGCCGCGACGTGATCACCGCGGCCGGCAGGCTGCCGGGGTTCGCGCCCGTGGCGCTGGCGAAGAACGTCATCGAGATCAGCGCGGGGAACGGGCCGGCGCCCTGGCCGGTCGGCAGGTAGACGCCCGAGGTCAGCGTCAGCGACTTGCCGTTGCGCGTGACGACGACCGTCAGCGTGCCTTTCGCGTTCGGCGTGGCCGCCGGCGGCACGTAGTTAGCCGTGATGGTGCAGTCCGAGCAGTCCGGCTTCGGGCCGATCTCGTATTTCTCGATGGCGGCCTTGATCTCGTTGCGGCGTTTTTCCCAGCCGGAGAACTTCGTGTCGCGGGTCGGACCCTTCGGCCCGGACGCGAACGACAGGAACGGATCCGGCAGCGGACGCACGATCGGGAATTGGTCGAACGACGGGAACGTCGGCGGTGCGAATTGCGCGCCGATGTTCTCGACGTCGTAGACGAGCGGTGGCGGTTGCGGAGTTTCCCTGGCTTGCACCGCGCCGACGATTGCAGCGGACAGCAGTGCGATACCCAGACGGCGAGTCAGGTTGATCATGTTCCCCCTCCATAGATTGTTAGGCATGCGAGCCATGCCGCGCCCGAGCGACACGGGCGCTGCGGCATGTTCGGCCGATGATCTGAGACGGTCTGTCGGAGAGTTCCGACTGTTAGACTTGTGCCCGCGCTGGCATTTGCCCGCGCATGACGATCGGGATTTCTTCCGCGAGAATCCCCGAAACCGGAGACGTATTGACATGATCGGACGACTCGTCGTTTCTCTTGCCCTGTGTTTGCTGTTCGGCGGCAACGCGCACGCGCGCCTGCAGTCCGGCGAGGTCCACGTCTGGGAAACGCAGGAGATCACGTTCGAATCCGCGCGCGACTACGCGAATCCGTACGCCGACGTCACGCTGTGGATCGAGCTCACCGGTCCCGGGTTCAGCAAGAAGGTGTACGGCTTCTGGGATGACGGCCGGACCTTCAAGGTTCGTTTCGTCGCCACCGCGCCGGGCGAATGGCGCTGGAAGGTGGCGGCGACGCCGGCCGACGACGCGGGCCTCAATGGCGGGGCGGGCGCGCTGAAAGCCGTGGCGTGGTCGGATGCCGAGATCGCGGAGAACGCGAACCGCCGCGGCTTCGTGCGCGCGAGCCCGAACGGCCACGCGCTGGTGTATGCCGACGGCTCGCCGTTCTTCCTGACGGGCGACACCTGGCTCGCCGCCTCGACGTGGCGCCTGCCGTTCAAGGGAATCACCGCCGCGCCCGACTACGTGCCCGGCCCCGGCATCTCGTTCGAAGAGGCCGTGTCGTGGCGCAAGCGCCAGGGCTTCAACTCCGTCTCGTTCATCGCCGCGTTTCCGAACTGGGCCGCCGATGCGCACGGCGCGACGTATGCGAACGAGGACGGCGTCTATCTGCGCAACGCCTGGGAGAAGTTCGGCAGCTGGGCGCCGAACGCGAAGATCTCGACCGCCGACGGCGCCACGACCACCGGCAAGGACATGCACGACGAAGCCGGCCATCGGCCGTTCGAGGTGTTCGCCGACCGCGAAGGCCTCGCCAACTTCGACCGTCTCGATCCACGTTACTTCGCGAGTCTCGATCGCAAGATGCGCCATCTCTCCGACGAAGGCTTCGTGCCATTCCTCGAGACGATCCGCCGCGACAACGCGCCGTCCTGGAAGCGCTACTTCGATTTCGACGAATCGTACTCGCGATTCGTGAACTACCTGGTCGCGCGGTACGGCGCATACAACCTCGTCTTCAGCGGCATCCATCTCGACTGGATCCCCAAGGATTTCAGCCTCACCGCCGACGAGTTCAACCAGGCGCTGACGTATCACCACCGCAAGTACGGCGGCCTGCCGTTCGGCCAGCCATACACCACGCTGATCGACCGCTCGACGTACAAGGCGTTCGGCCACGCCGACCACGCGCCGTGGCTGACGATGCACACCGTGGGCAACAACCCGCGCAACCACGCGATCTACGCATCGATCGAAGAGCTGTTCCACCTCGATCCGCCGATGCCGGCCGCGAACCTCGAGCCGTACTACACGGGCTGGAATCACAACATCAACCGGCCCGGCGGCGAGACGCCCGCCGAGAACTCGCCGCGCGACAACTATTTCGCGCGCGCGATGATGTACGGCTCGGTGTTGTCCGGCGCGCTGGCCGGTCACGTGCACGGCACGGCCGCCTACGACATGACGTCGACCGGCGAGCCCGCCGGCTGGCGGCCGCACATCTGGACCGCGCTGAAGTACACCTCGGGCGGGCAGATGCAGCACCTGCGCACTTTCGTGCTGTCGGAGGGCGCGCGTTACCAGGAGCTCGCGCCCGTGCCTGCGGATCTGCAGCCGCGCAGCATCGCGGATGCGAAGGCCGATGGCCTCGACGGCTGGTCGTTCCTCGCGCGCAATGCGGCGCGGGATTTCGCGCTGGTGTATTTCGAGAATCGCGCGCCGCGGCCGCAGCTCGCGGGATTCACGGCGGGCGCGCGTTATCGGTGGACGTGGTTCGAACCGGAAACGGGCGAGTGGGGCCGCGCGAAGACCGTGCACGCGGATGCGGGCGGTGTGCTGGCGGCGCCGGCATTCCCGGCGGGCGGCGGTCTTGCGGCGCGGGACATGGCCGCGAAAATCCTGCTGGTCAGGTGATCCGGCGGCGGCTCTTCAGCGGCTCCGCGGGATGGGGCGGCGGATCTTCGACGGGGACGGGATCGGGTTGCGGCTTTTCGAGCATGGCGCACCTTGGTCCGGCCACCGGCAGGAGGCGATCGGCGATCACCTCCTGCCGCTGTAGGCCGCCGTCAGACGGTCGGCTACTTCCTGGCGTTGCGCTTCTCCGCTTTCGCGGCGCGCTTCTCCATCAGGCTCTTCGCCGGCTTTTTCTTCACGTTCTTCTTCTGGTCGAGTCCCTTGCTCATGGGCTGCTCCTTGTGCTGACGGCCGAGTGTGCGCCGAATGCCGCGCCGCCAACAGGACTTTTTTCCGGAGCGGGGTTACAGTCGGCGCCGCGACTCGAACAACAACAAGGGAGGATGTCGTCATGGTGTTAGGTCTGTCACTGGCCGCGTTCACGCAGCTGCACGTCATCATCAGTCTGATCGCCATCGTCACGGGCCTCGTCGCGATGATCGCCTTCGCGCGCGGCACCTGGCTGGCACGCACGACACACATCTTCATCTGGACCACCGTGCTGACGACCGTCACCGGCTTCCTGTTCCCGTTCAACGGCTTCACGCCGGCGATCGGCACGGGCATCGTCTCGTCGGTGATCCTCGCCATCGCGTTGTTCGCGCTGTACCGCTCGAAGCTGCAGGGCGGTGCGCGCACGGTTTATGCGATCACCGCGACGATCGGCCTGTACCTGAATCTCTTCGTGCTGGTCGTGCAGAGCTTCCTCAAGATCCCCGCACTCCACGCGCTCGCGCCGAATGGCAACGAGCCGCCGCTCGCGGCGGTGCAGGGCGTCGTGCTGATCGCATCGATCGCGCTCGGCTTCTTCAGCGCACGCAAGGCGCGCCGCTGGGCGCCGGGCGTGCAGCTGGCCTGAGGGAAAACCCCGGACGGACTCTGCGCGGCGGCAGGCCATTGCCGCTCTGCCGCCGACGCGCGTCACAGTCCAGCCAATGTGTCAGCGCTGACAAAGGCCGCTCACAACTCGCCGGAAAGATGCCTCTCGAAGCCGCCGATTCCGGCGGCATGTCGAGGAGAAGACGATGAGTAGTGTTTCGGGATGCGGGGGCAGTTCGGCCGCCGCGTATCAGGGCGTGCACGCGGCGCGGGCGTCGCAGGCGCAACGCTCGCAGGAGCTGTTCGCGAAGCTCGACGTCAATGGAGACAGCGCCATCGACACCGACGAGCTGAAGGCGTTCACGGACTTCGTCAGCGAGAAGACCGGCGGGTCGTCCATCGACACCGACGGGCTGATGAAGGCGCTGGACAGCGATGGCGACGGCAAGGTCAGCGGCAGCGAGCTCACGGACAATGCGAAATCGTTGTTCGATGCGTTGCGGCAGCAGTTGACGGGTACCGGCATGGGCGGTGGCGGGGCCGATGGCGCGGCGGCCGCGCCGGATGCCGACGAGCTGTTCGCGGCCATCGACACGGATGGCGACGGCAGCGTCAGCGCGGATGAGTTCAAAGCGGGCATGAACCAGGGTCATCGCGGTCCGCCGCCTCCGCCGCCGGGCGACGGGCAGGGTGGTGGTAGCGGCGAGGTGGGCCGCCTGATCGCCTCTTTGCTGGAGCAATACGGCGCGAGCTCGAGCGCGGGCGCCAACTCGACCTCGGCGTTCAGCGCCGCGGCGTAGTCGACACAAAAAGAAAGAGGCCGGCGTCCTGCCGGCCTCGTCCCTATCTACCAGGCGCGAGCGTCAGCGTTGCGCCATCTTGTCCGCGAACTTCCCGTCCGCATCGGAGAACACGATCTCGACGCGACGATTGAGCTGGCGGCCCGCCGACGTGTCGTTGCTGGCCACCGGCAGCTCTTCGCCCTTGCCGCTGGTGTCGATGCGGTCGCGAGAGACGCCGCGGGTCTCGAGCGCCGACGCCACCGACGACGCGCGCTGCGCCGACAGTTGCTGGTTGTACTCGGCGGTGCCGCGCGAGTCCGTGTAACCCTCGATCAGCACGCGGGTCTCCGCATTCTGGTTCAGGTATTTCGCCACGCGATCGAGCGTCGTCGCGGCGCCGGGCTTCAGCTCCGAGCGGCCGGTGTCGAACAACACGTCACCCAGCGTCAGCACCATGCCGCGCTCGGTCTGCTTGGCCTGCAGCTCCGCGAGGGCGCGCTGCTGTTCGTCGAGTGCACGCTGGGCTTCCTCGGCGCGTTGCTGGGCCGACAGCGCCGACTGGCGCGCGGCCTCGGCGTCCGCCGCGTTGGCGGCCGCCTGGTTTCGCGCCAGGTCGACCTCGCGTTCGCGCGCTTCGAGCCGCACGGCGTTGCGTGCCGCTTCGCCCTTCGAGATCTTCTCTTTCGCGCGCACCTCGGCGAGGCGGGCTTCACCCGTCTCGGCCTGGCGCTTCGCGAGATACGCGTAGTGCACGACCTCGCCCTGCGGACGGTTCTTCTTCAGCGCGTTGTCCGCGTTGTCGAGAGAGCCACGCGCGGCCTGCAGTTCGCGGGTCGCGGACTGCGAGGCGAGCGGATCACTGGTCAGCCGTTCGACCGCGGCATGCGCTTCGACCAGCTCGGGCACGGTCTTCGGCGTGGTGGCGCAACCGATGGCCAGCGCCGCGGCGACGGCTGCACCCAACAAAGGTAGTTTGTTCATGATCACTGACCTCGCACGTTGCGCTGGGATTCGGAGCGGAGCGCCTCGACGCTCGCGTCGACTTCGGCCGCGGATTTCTCCGCCTGTGCCGCCTGGCTGCGCGCGATGGCGACTTCCGCGTCGGCCGCCGCTTCCGTGGCGAACTGGTTCGCGGGCATCGGCTTCTTCGCGTCCATGGCCTTGTTGGCCTGCTGGAGCTTGGTGCGCGCGCGATCGAGATCGGCCGCGGCGTATTGCTGGGCCTGGCTGCTCTCGGCCTGCGCCACGAGCGTCTGCGCTCGCGCGACTTCTGCCGTCGGCAACGGGGTGCTCGCGCAGCCGATGGCCGCGCAGCCGAGGACGATGGTTAGTGGGGCAAGGGTTCGCATGGCTCGGACTCCTCGAATCTGGGAGCCTGAATTTTCGCCAGCGGAGTCGCGCGCGTCTGTTCGCCACCGCCGCGACCGACCGCGGGATGCGGTTGTCGCGGCGGGCGGAGTTGGCCGACGTCGTGTAGGCCGGGCGACCACAAGTCAGTCCTGCGCGCGGTATGCCTCCGGGATCACGAAAACCTCGTCCGCGCGTGCGTAGCCGCCGTCGGGGATGTCCTCGATCAGCACCATCGTGTGCGCCCGCGCGGGCTCGCCGAAGTATTCGACGAGCATCGCGGTGGTGCGGTGGACGAGCTCTTCCTTCTGGCGCGCGTTCATCGCGGCCTGGGGGAACTTGAAGTTGACGAAAGGCATGGGGCTCTCCGATGCGGTAGTTGGATCAGATGTTCATGCCGCCGGACACTTCGATGCGCTGCGCGTTGATCCAGCGATTCTCGTCGCCCAGCAGCGCGGCGATCATCGGGCCGATGTCGTCCGGCAGGCCGACGCGGCCCAGCGCCGTCGCGCTGGCCACGGCCTTGTTGAACTCCGGGTTGTCGCGCACCGCGCCGCCGCTGAAGTCGGTGGCGATGGCGCCCGGCGCCACGGTGTTCACGGCGATGCCGCGCGGGCCCAGCTCTTTCGCGAGGTAGCGCGTCAGCACTTCGATCGCGCCCTTCATCGAGCCGTACGAGGCGCGGCCCGGATGCGCGAACCGCGCGAGGCCGCTGGAGAGATTGACGATGCGCCCGCCGTCGTTGATCAGCGGCAGCAGTTTCTGCGTGAGGAAGAACGGGCCCTTGAAGTGCACGGCGAAGACGTGGTCGAGCTCGGCCTCGGTGGTCTTCTCGATGGTGTTGTTGTGCGAGTCGCCGGCGTTGTTCACGAGGTAGTCGAACTGCGCGGCGCCGAGCCGCGTCAACGCGTCGCGCACGCGGGTGACGAAGGCGTCGAACGTCGCGACCTTGCCGGTGTCCAGCTGCAGCGCGATGGCTTCGGTGCCGGCATCGCGAGTCAGCGCGACCACCTTGTCGGCTTCGGCGGCGTTCGAGTGGTACGTGAAGATCGAGCGGACGCCGCGCGCGGCCAGGGCGAGTATGGTGCTGCGGCCGAGACCGCGGCTGCCGCCGGTGACGATGGCGATGGGTTTCGAGGGGGTCATGGGGCTCTCCTTATCTATAGATAGAGGTATCGGGTGAGGCCAGACTATTGGTCCGTCGCCCGTTGATAAACCGGGTGTTTTGGAAACGACTGTTCATGTGATATGAACAGTGCCCATGAACACCCTGGAATCTATGCAGGTCTTCATGCGGGTCGCCGAACAGGCGAGCTTCACGCGGGCGGCCGACAGCCTCGGATTGCTGAAGGCCACGGTCTCGCAGGCCGTGGCCCAGCTCGAGAACTCGCTGGGTACGCGCCTCCTTCATCGCACCACGCGCAAGGTGCAGATGACGCTCGACGGCCACGCGTACTACGACCGCTGCAAGGAGCTGCTCGCCGACGTCGAGAGCGTGCAGACGATGTTCCAGCGCAGTGGTGAGGCGGTGCGCGGCCGACTTCGTGTCGATCTGCCGCTCCGCCTCGCCCGCTCGTACGTGATTCCGCGGCTGCCGGAGTTCCTGCGCGCGCATCCGCAGATCGAGTTCGAGCTGAGCACCACGGATCGGCTCGTCGACCCGGTGCAGGAAGGTTTCGACTGCGTGCTGCGCGTCGGCGCGTCACGCGATCCGCAGCTGATCGCGCGGCCGGTCGGCCAGCTCGAGTTCATCAACGTCGCCAGCGCGGACTATCTACAACGGCGCGGCACGCCGCGCACGCTCGAGGACCTGGCGACGCACGACCTCGTGCACTACACCAGCGTGCTCGGCAGCCGCAGCGAGGGGTTCGAATACCCGGGCGGCGAGGGCGGCTTCAAACTACTGGCGATGAGCGGCCCGGTGGTCGTGAATTCGTCCGATGCCTACCACGCGGCCTGCCTCGCCGGGCTCGGCATCATCCAGGCGCCCGAGCTGGGCATGCGCGAGGAACTGGCGCGCGGCGAGGTGGTGGAGATCCTGCCGCAGCTGATTCCCGCGCCGATGCCGGTCTCGCTGCTGTACGCGCACCGGCGCAATCTGCCGAAACGCGTGCGCGTGTTCATGGACTGGGTGGCGGAGGTCGTGCAGCCCGTGCTCGCGCCGCGAACACCCGCAGCGTCGGCGCTCAGCCCGCGAACGACGCGCTGACGATGTCCTTCGCCTGGTCCTGGATCCTGCGCAGGTGGTCCGCGCCCTTGAAGCTTTCCGCGTAGATCTTGTACACGTCCTCGGTGCCGGAGGGGCGCGCGGCGAACCAGCCGTTGGCCGTTTCCACCTTCAGGCCGCCGATCGGCTGATCGTTGCCGGGCGCGCGCGTCAGGATGGTCTTGATCGGATCGCCGGCCAGCTCCTTCGACGTGATCTGCGCCGGCGTCAGCTGCGACAGCACCTTCTTCTGTGCCGGCGTCGCGGCCGCGTCGACGCGCGCGAACAGCGGGTCGCCGAGCTCGCGAGTGATCTCGCGGTACGCTTCGCCCGGGTCGCGCCCGGTCTTCGCGATGATCTCGGCGGAGAGCAGGCCCGGGATGATGCCGTCCTTGTCCGTCGTCCAGACGCCGCCGTCGCGGCGCAGGAACGACGCACCCGCGCTCTCCTCGCCGACGAAGCCCAGCGAGCCGTCGAACATGCCGTCGACGAACCACTTGAAGCCCACCGGCACTTCGTACAGCCGGCGGTTCAGCTTGGCGGCGATGCGGTCGATGATGCTGCTGCTGACCACCGTCTTGCCGATGCCGGCGTCCTTGCGCCAGCCCGACCGGTTCTGCAGTAGATAGTTCATCGACACGGAGAGATAGTGGTTCGGCGGCAGCAGCCCGACGCTGCGCGTGACGATCCCGTGCCGGTCGTGGTCCGTGTCGCAGGCGAACGCGATGTCGAACTTGTCGCGCAGGCCGATGAGGCTGGCCATCGCGGACGGCGACGAGGGATCCATGCGGATCTTGCCGTCCCAGTCGAGCGTCATGAAGCGGAAGGTGCCGTCGACCGCGTCGTTGACGATGGTGAGATAGAGGCCGTATTTCTCGGCGATCGCCGGCCAGTAGTGCACGCCGGCGCCGCCGAGCGGGTCCACGCCCATGCGCACCTTCGCGCCGCGGATCGCGTCCATGTCGATGACGTTCGCCAGGTCCGCGACGTACGCGCCGAGGAAGTCGTGTTCGTGCGTGGTGGCAGCCGCGCGCGCCTTCGCCAGCGTCACGCGCTTCACGCCGTCGAGGTTCGTCGCGATCAGGCGGTTGCTCTCGTTCTCTATCCACTTCGTGATGTTGGTGTCGGCCGGGCCGCCGTTCGGCGGGTTGTATTTGAAGCCGCCGCTGTCCGGGGGGTTGTGGGACGGCGTGATCACGATGCCGTCGGCGAGGGCGGCGGTGCGGCCCTTGTTGTACGTGAGGATGGCGTGCGAGAGCGCGGGCGTCGGCGTGTATTCGTCGCGCGCGGCGATCATCGTTTCGACGCCGTTGGCGGCGAGCACCTCGAGCGCGGTGGCGAAGGCCGGCGCGGACAAGGCGTGTGTGTCGAAGCCGAGGAACAGCGGGCCCGTGATGCCTTCCTGCTTGCGGTAGGCGCAGATGGCCTGCGTCATCGCGAGCAGGTGGGTTTCGTTGAAGCTGCGTTCGAAGGAGGAGCCGCGGTGGCCGGACGTGCCGAAGGCGACGCGCTGCGTCGCGACGGTGGGGTCGGGCTTTTCGGTGTAGTAGGCGGTGATGAGCCGGGGCAGGTCGACCAGAAGGCGGGCGGGGGCGGGTTTGCCGGCCAGGGGATTCTCATTGCTCACGGGGGTCGTCGCTCCGCGGAAAAAATGGAGCCCATTGTAGGCTGCCCCGGGAGCCGAGGATCAAGCTGCGTGGCGCGTCGTCGTGTCAGGCGGCGCGGACTTTGACGAGCTCGCTCTGTGAATTTGGCGCGGGGACGGGTTGGCCGGATTCGCGGAGTCCCTCGATGTGCAGCTCGATCGCTTCGCGAATGAGTTTGAGGACTTCGCGGCGCGATTCGCCGGTGGCGATGCAGCCCGGAAGATCGGGGACATATGCGCCGAAGCTGGATTTACCTTTCTCGACGACGACGAGGTATTCCATGGTTGCTCTCTAGTCCTTCTTGAGGCCCGAGCTTTTGAGGATGCTGTGGAGTGTACCCACAGGGACGTCCAAGCCAAGTTTTCCAGCGATAGTCGCGCTCCTTCAGCGATCTCCGCGCTTGACGAAGGAAACATCGAATGCCGGACTCCAGGTCTTGCCGCCGTCTCTCGACGAGACCGCCCACTCGCGCACGCCCGTGTCCTGCTTCTCCCAGGTAATTCGCTGCCGGAACGATGTGCCGTCCCGCTGATGCATCTCGCCTTCGAGCACCAGCGCGCCAGCCTTGAAGTTGCCCCAGAGCACCATGATCGAGCCGCGGTTGGTGACCCAGGTCTGCTGCCATTGTTTGCGGACCGGGTCGTAGCTGAGGATGCTGTCGCCGATCAGTCCGTCGGTTTGTTCGTAGAGCTCGTGGAGGGCGCAGCCCTGGGCGATGGGCTCGATGCGGGCGCGGGCGATGGAAGGGCCAGTGGGGCTTTCGGAATCCAGCGTGTCCCAGTCGCCGAGCCAGAAGTCGAGTTGGTGGTATTCGGCTGTAGTGCAGAGAGGAGAATTGGCCGGCGAAGATGTTGCCGCGGCGGTGAGAGCGATGGGCATGGCCGCGGATGCGGCCCAGAGCAGCAAGGGTCGAAACGTCCGGTTCATGGGCGCTGTCATCCTTCGGTGAGTTCGCTACAAGTACCCAGACGCAGCGAATCGCCGGATGCGGACAGGGCTGTTAGAGCCAGATTCCCGACACGGCCATCGCGGATATGAGGTACATGCCCGCCGCGAACCAGACGACCATCGAAGCGGCTCCGGCCAGCGCGAGGCGAAATCCCCGGGCGAAAGAAATCGCCGCGATCAGCATGGCCGCGAAGACGGACCAGATGATCGCCAGATGGTTGAGCGGCGCCGCCTGGCTTTCGGGTGTGTCGACGCGGTGGTCGGCCCAGAAGACGATGGTGAACGCGGGCACGATGAGCAGGGGAAAGATCAGGGAGACGAGCGCGGTGATGGATTGCCAGGTGTTCAGCTTGTTCAGGCGGTGCAAGGCGCGAATGCCGAAGAAGCCGGCGACCAGGACCGCGATCGTGACCGGCCATAGATAGAGCGCCAAGTCTAGCGACATGATGACGGTGCCGAGGATCTTGCTCATGCTCGCGCGGGATTTCTACAGCCAGCCTTCTTCGACGACCAACGTGCCTTTCTCGAAGGTTACCGAAGTCTCGATCTGCTTGTCCGGGTTACCACTCCGGCTGAAGCGGCAATTCTTCACGGATTCGGGTGCGCACAACTTCGACAGGGCCGCGGAGGCGCGACCCGAGAGGTTGTAAGTCCACCGGAACGACCCCTGGCCGAAATGCGAGTTGTCGTCGAACGCCACCAGGGACTCGTGCGTCGCCAGCGCGCCGCCAAACAGCTCTGTCTGGATCTTGCGCGGCCAGCTGAACCGGTCGAAGTACCACGCACTGATCGACATCCAGGCACCCACGAGGCCAAGGACGAGAATGATCGAAGCGCCAATGTGCCAGCGGTGTTTCATGGGATGTCGGCCCGGGTTGCGGTGTGCCGCTTTCTTGTCGGGGCTGCGAAGTTTCGGGGTTGTTATACCGCATGAAATCTTTCTGCTGGATGTCACCTGGAAGACATCGAGTTCTTTCGGGAATGAAGCCGAGCGGCGTACGCGCTGGCATTTGAGCTTGGTGCTCTATCTGTAACGCATCCGGTCCAGCGAGGTGTTAGGCCTACTTTTCGTCAGCCGCATGGATCTCCTGGACTTCGATCATTGCCTTTGTGTGATGGTGGCCCGTATAGCCCACACGTATCTGGCCGCGTATGCGTGCCTGATTTTCAACCAGCGATTTGTGGCGTCCATACTCGTTGGCGTCCGGGAAGACCAACTGGAATCTCGTGGTGGACTTTGCGACCTCGTAGGTTTGTCCGTCTTCCATTGACTTCGCCACGACACAATTCGGAGACGCAATCGTGAGAATCCACACTGTCTCCGGTTCATCACCGTCGTCGATGCTGCTGTAGTTCGGTCGTCCGGGAAACGTTTCGCGCGAGATGCTGCCGGTGAAGGTCACTTCCTGACCCTCCTTCAAGCAGTCTGCCTGCGCGATTGGTGCCGTCAGAATGGCCAGGCAAATCGAGAGGCGAAACGTAGCCGCCGCGCGTCCTCGCAGGGTCAGCAGCGAAGCTGAGCCGCGCGGCCGCGTCTTGTACGTGCCAGCCACTCTATTTCTCATGCGTTTGATCCAGTGCGGTGTTTGGCTCACGCGTCCGCTCCAGCGATTTGTTAGACGGGGCTCGCATCAAGTGGCACTGCCTGCTTCCAGGAATCTGCTACGTTCCACAGGAGCCTGCTGCGGCGGCCAACCTCGAACCTCAGGTCACGACCCAGTAGTCCTTCTACAAACAGGGCGACGTCTTGCGCCATCTCTAAGTCTCGCGATTGCTCCGAAGTAGAGTCGTATCCATCGTAATCGCACCAGTCCTCCGTGCGGGCTCCTGAGCTGGCATCTGTTGCCTCCACAAACCATTCGCGCACCGACTTGGGCACCGTCACCACCACTTCGAGCGTGCCGCGCTTCAAGCGGAGCCTGACCGCATCCCCGCGCTCCGTTACCGTCGCGCCGCTGGGCAGCGACATGGAAAGTAGGCGTTGCGATGCCGTCGTTTGCATTGTGCGGTCTAACGGCGAAGCTGAGCGGCGCGGTCACGATTGATTGGGCTTGGCATCTTATTTGTCATGCGCCCGCCCGAGCGAGGTGTTAGGCGGCAAGCTCACGGCAACTCCCTCTTCTGATAGGACCTGTCAGAGCCCGAAACTCGGCGCCACTCGCTTGCGCGCTCTTCGAAGCGAGTCATATCTCCAGAAAGCACATCAGTGCAATGATCACGTAAATATTGCGCCGCTGTACGAACCTGAGACAGCTGGTCGGACTTGGAACCGCGTCCTTTGTAACGCGGTGGGCGATGGCGAGGAGAAACGAAGAGGATCAATGGAACGCTGACGCCAGCAGAATCCTCCAAGTAAACGTCCGTGCCGGCGCCCCAATTGATACCTTCCACAACTACGGTGACCTTTCCGTTGCTCATCCTGACTTGGAACTGGTTCACGGACTCGCCGGGAGGAAGTGGTGTCTCGGAGAATCTGAAACCTGTAGTAAACGCAAACGCGTCGCGGACATGAGCTTGAAATTCCGCAAGCGAGGGTGCTGAAGCGTCGTTGGTCTTCACGATGCGCCCTTTGTCCCCTAACGGCTGAGTTTAGCGGCGCGCGCGCCGAAGTATGGGCTTAGCACTTTATCTATGACGAGTCCGCCCCAGCGAGGTGTTAGGCGGCATCTTGCTACCACGACGAGTATTGAACGAGCACGATCGGCTGGCCGCGCACAAGCGCCACTTCGCGCACTAACCCGCCTTCTTTCGACGAGTACTGCCTGATCTCTACGGCATAGCGAGCAAATTCTGCATACATGGAGCTGCTACAAGCAACTAAGGCTGGGCGCTCACCGACACTTGGATTCTTAAGGATCGCATCTCTAATGCGGAAATAGTCAGCTTGCGCCATTTCCACGACGGCGCATGCATCGTGATCGCCATGAAAGTCCCAGTTACGTGTCTCAGCCTTGAGCAAGTGCGCGCCCGCAGGCATTGGAAATCCCGTGCCGAGTTCAAAATCCCTCGCACCAAACGGACTCGCAGTCGGCTTGCAACCAAGCACAGCGACCGCGGCTCCAAGTGCAAAAGAGGATGCTGAGACGAACCGCATGCCGCTTAACGGCGCAGCCGAGCGGCGCGCACGCCGATGTACGAGCTTGGCACTTTATCTATCACGCGTCCGCTCCAGCGAGGTGTTAGGCATCGAGCCTCCAACTCTTGAGGCGCGCATCGAATACGGGCTTCAGCATCTCAAATATTTCCCAGCTATCAGGCGCGTGATAGAGGCTAGGAAGATCGTTTGGCAAAGCGTTGGTGTAGTCGCTTAGAAACCCATCTCCCTCGAACTTGAAGTACTCCCCTGCAAAGGCATTTCCCTCTTCACTCAGATCTTCGTCAGTGAACTTTCCATCACAGAACTTCAGAAAGAACGCTCCAGGAGTGATAGCGCGCGACTTCAATGCCACCAGATCCTCCGGGCATTCAACAGTGTGTATCTCACTGCCGAGGCCAGAAAGGAGAGCCCACGCAACGAACATGCCGGTGTGAGTGGCACCAGCCTCATCGGGAAGACCTGATGGAAAATCTCCGCCGTAGTGCCAAGACGCGTCGTCGTACTTCATAGCGACGCTGAACGGCGAAGCTGAGTGCGCCGCGCACTGCGAGCTGGGCTTGGCACTTTATGCATCTCGGCTGCGCTCCACCGATGTATTAGGCGGCGGGATGTGGCACGCCGTTTGGGTACCACACAACGGAAGCGCCGTTCGTCAAGGCTTCTTCGTAGTTCTTCTGAAATGTGCGCATGTCCGGAGCGTTTAGCGTCTCCACCGCGATTGGCCTGCCTGGTGAGAGTTGAGTTTCCTTAAATCCGAAGCGAGACAGCTCGGTCGTCGCTACTGCTTCACTCGACTTGCTCTCAACTTGCGCCAAGAAGAGCATCAATTCATGCCTGGCACCAACTTCTGGGCTTCGCCAATCGAACTCGCTGGGCCCGCGATAAGTGGCTTCGCCTTGGTATACGAATACCGTTGTCATCACGCTGCCTAACGGTTGAACTGAGCGGCGCGCCCGCTGCTGTATTTACCTGGAAATTTATCCCTCACGCGTCCGCTCCAGCTATTCGTTAGGTTCGCTCTCGCTCAGTAAACTTTTGGTCGGCGTACTCAACAACGGATAACAGCTCACGAATCGACGTTTCCGCCTCACTGTCCTTCTTTTCGATGAGTTGCGGATATCCGCTGCAGTATTGCGCTATGTCGGCCGATGTCATGCCACCAAAAGCCTGTTCGAGCCGTTGATTTGCCATTTGGCGCATGAGATCTATTGGCCTGTCTCCGCCTGGCGCACCCTGCTTCTTGAGTCGAACATTTGCGCGGGCAAGCTGTTCCGCCACGGCTCGTAGGAGGTCCTTGTGCCTCGTCGCCCAGCCTTCATACAAACGCGAATATTCGGCGGTAGTGCCTGGCGTGCGTTTGGCACAAAAATCACGAATCATCTGCGGGCTTTCTGCGGCGCCCATCAGTTCTCCGACGAGAGTCATGTACGACTTTCCCTCGGCGAGGGTGAATGCCGGTGCAAGTGCGAGTGCCAAGCATGTCATTCGGATACGTGGGTTCATACTGTGTTTCCGCGTACCTAACGGTTGAGTTGAGCGGCGCGCGCTGACGTTTGAGCTTGGCACTTTATCTTCCACGCGTCCGCTCCCGCGAGGTGTTAGACCGCATGATTCACTGGTACATCCGGTGACGGCCAAACCAGATCACCATTGATCGGAACCAACGCTGTGGGACGGAGGCGCCGCTCCCCAGGCTCACTATTGCGATTCCGACAAGCCCAAGCACAGCCACAATGGCGCAGGGCACCGCCAAGAAAAGCGACATCGTCCCGACCCCGATGGTCATATAGGAAGTGATGTAAAGCAGGCCGTCCCAGGCCGACAGATCCTCTGCGGAGCAACGCCGGCGCGCGTACCAGAATAGCCCCTGAAACGCGGCCAGAAGCACTCCAAATGAGACGAGCCCCTCAATCATGTGTGTGGTGTCGAAAAGCACGCTCGAGATCAGTAGCGCAGGCACGATGCTCACTACAAGGAGACCAACCCAGAGGTAAAGGTAGATATGCACGCCTGGACGATATCGCTGTTGGTTATTGTCGGTCATGCGGTCTAACGGTTGAGTTGACCGCGCCGCACGCTGACTTCTGTGCTTGGCACTTTATCTCCCACGGCTGCGCTCGAACGATGTGTTAGGCCGCGACTCGCCACACTTGAACTGCACGTCCGCCTCCCGCATCGCAGCGCGCAGCAGACCAACTGCCTTGGGACCCATGCCATGCAGCCTTGCTAAGTCAGACTCCGTGACGCGAGACAGGTGCTGCAGCTCGGTCATGCCGGCCGAGAGCAATGCACGTAAGGCCGGCCTGGCTATCCCCTGAGGAAAGTTTGACGCGATAGCGTCAGTCCGGATGTCCATGCGTTTCCGCAAGGTCGGACTGGCCACAAGCGCGCAATTCGACTCGGCCTGCGACAGGCTCGCTACTCTCTTGGATCTCACGGCAACTTCTCCCGAGCCGCCTAACGGTTGAGCTGGGCGGCGCGCACGCCGACGTTTGAGCTTGGCACTTTATCTATCACGTGTCCGCTCCAGCGGTGTGTTAGGCCTCATTGCGCTGCGCCTTGCGCACGCTTGATGCGCTCTACCGCCGCATCGAATGCCCCAGGGAGCCAAACATCGATCTGCGTGTCATGCGCCATGTAGTTGTCCGTGATCATTCTTGAGAATTCAAGGGGAATGAGCTCAAAGCCTTGCGAGCGCGCGATTTCCGCATTTCGATACCACAGGTCAAGAACTGCGATATCGAAGGTGTTCGACAGCTTCGACGCAGCTTGGACGGTCTCACGCCAAGTTTCCTCGGTACACCCAAGGCGCTCGGCAATGCACGCCACAAATTCAGGCGGAAGCGGCGCTATCGTGTCGTGCACATACATTTCTATGAAAATCACCTCGGGATTGTCCCGATATCGCGGGATGGTGAACACATCAGGTTCCGCGTCGCTTTCCATGAGGCCTAACGGTTGAGTTGAGCGGCGCGCGCGCCTACGTTTGAGCTTGGCACTTTATCGTTCTCGCTTCCGCTCGAGCGATGTGTTAGGCCTGCGCTAGTTGCCACCATGCGCGAACTCTCCTCGTGCGTCGCTGGTTGGATCGTGCAGCTCGCCGTGAAGTGCCTTGAGGAGACCGGCGATGGTGTCTGGCGTCGCCTTGCCATATTCGTCCCGCATCGCGTTGGCAATGTGACGAATCGTGTCGGCCAGAAAGATGCCCCAAGAAGACACCTCGTCGTGGCCGCGCCCTTCCCAGTGACCAATATTGATCGTGCAGTGCTGCCCTTTCTCGGCAATCCAGGCGTTGAGCATTTGGACGGAGTTCGGATCTCGAATTGCAGCGGGTGGCACGACGAGTGGTTTCATAGCAGGCCTAACGGTGAAGCTGAGCGGCGCGCGCGCCGAGGTTTGAGCTTGGCACTTTATCTTTCACGCGTCCGCTCCAGCGAAGTGTTAGGGGTCACGACTTTGCTCATTACTCACCCATCGTGCCAGTGCGCGCTGCTCTGAACGAACTGGTAGATCTCCTCATGAAGGTCAACCCAGTTTTCTCCAAGGTGTGCACGCAATTCTTCGCCGACTGGCACCAGCGCCAAATTTACTCGCGCGGTCGCGCGAAGCACACGAATCTTGTCTAACGCGTCTAGAGACGCATCGATGAGCCAAGGCGAGCCGTGCGGGAGCCCATCGTCCAGTGCCGCCTGCGCTAATTCTTGAAGGCGCTGGAGTCTCTCTTCGATAGATGGCACTAGAGCCGGCACGAGTGACACCTAACGGTTGAGCCGAGCGGCGCGCGCGCCGACGTTTGAGCTTGGCACTTTATCTATCACGCGTCCGCTCCAGCGAGGTGTTAGGCGGCACTACCACGCCCTCAGACGGCACTTTTGGATCCGCTCCCAAACGTCTGCCGGCATTCCGCCCTGCCACACGCCGCCCAGCAAGAGATTGAACGAAGGACTACGGCGAGCTTCAAGCTCGACACGATCAATTATGGATCGACCGTGCTCGCTGAGGAGATCTTCAAGTGGGCCGGCGGCTAGAGACTGGAACAGCGGATTTTCTGGCTTGGCTTCGACGAGGCTTAAGATCTGGAATATTGCCTCCCAAGCCGTTTCAGGCTCAGTTCTCGCAAGTTCGCTCAGCACTTCCGCAGCGTCGTTGGTATCAGAAAACTCACCCGTCGCTTCGTGCTCCCGCCAGAACGCCACCCACGATTCCGCCAACGGCTCAGATATCGATGCCATCGAGTGCCGCCTAACGGCTAAGCTGAGCGGCGCGCGCAGGCGCATGAGCTTGGCACTTGATCGTGATCGCGTCCGCTCGAGCGTGGTGTTAGAGCGCACATGCCATTCCTTGCCGAAGTTGATTGAGTCCCTTGCCACAAACTTCCAGGCGGATGGCCCTCAACCGCTTCGCTGATCGAAGTGCGCTCGCCGAAGTTGAGACGAAGGATGCCGCTGCGGACCGAGCGGCGCAACAGCGCTGAACTTAACCCTTTGAAGTAGCTCGGCCGCGGCCTGGATTGGACTCGCGATTTATCTCGATGGCTCGCTCAAGCTGCGCTTCCGACTCGCTGACCCTGGCCGCGAGATCCGTGCGCCGCTGCGACCGTCGGGCGCCGCGAAACCGAAGGGAAGGTCTCTAGAGATGAACTCCGAGCTGAAGAAGAGATTTGTGCGGTCTAACTCTTATTTATCGGGCCAAAAGACGCCGCGCAAACGCGAAAACTGCGGGATAACATTCCACGCACCTCTCCAAGTCCCTGTCTGCATTGATCTCGGGATCGTTCGTGTCGTCAAACGATGGCAGTTAGTTATACCGCACGCGGACGCACCCATCCACGCCACCAAGTCCGCCGGACTGATTCGTTCTTGGCTATCCGAAGCCTCGACACTTCGATCGACGGGAACCCGGGCCAATTCGGCCCGGCACCTCAGTCTGTCAGCCGTGCCCCAGCAGCGTACGGACATATTTCACCGCCTCGGACATTCCTTCGACGACCGCTTCCGCACCGCCAAAGTCATGACGCTTCGACAGGGCAGTGGGCAGCGCCAGGCAGCGAATGCCGGCACCGCGAGCGGCCTGCAAGCCATGCTGCGTATCCTCCAGCGCCAGGCAATCCGCAGCGGACAATCCGAGCCTCTCGAGCGCCAGCAGATAGCAGTCCGGCGCAGGCTTGCTCGCGCGGACGTCGTCGCCGGACACGACCGTGGCGAAGTGTCTTTCGAGATCGTTCGCCCGCAGCGTCGTACGGACACCATTGGCGCTCGCGCCCGTCACGACCGCAAGCACGAGACCCGCACGACGGAATTCGTCGACGGCCTCGAGCGCGCCCGGCATCAGTGGATAGGCGCCTCGGCTCAGGAACTCCCGCGCCGCTGCATTCTTCGCCTCGGTCAGGGTCGCGGCGTCGACAGCCAGTTCGAAACGGCTGACGAGATCGACCGCGCTCGCCCGGTTCGGAACGCCGGCGTAGTGGGTGACGTACTGCTCTTCGGAAAGCCGCACGCCGTGCGGCGCGAGCACCGACACCCACATGCGGAAATGCTCCGGCTCGGAGTCGACCAGCGTACCGTCGTGGTCGAAGAGGATCGCGCGTAGCGGCATGTGAGCCTGGCTACGCCCTTCCGTGCGGCTTGAACATGCACCACAATTTGCCGGCGCCCATCTCCCGGCAAACGGTCTCTTCGAATCCGGCATTCCGGTAGAACGGCAGATTCGACTCTTTCGCCGTCTCGAGGTAGACGCCGCGCGACAGCGGATCGTTGGCAGCGAGCGCGCAGAACGCCTCGATCAGCTGCCTGCCGATGCCGCGCCCCTGCAGCGCCGGATCGGTGCCGATCGCGCCGAGATAGTAGTGAGGCGCGGCCGGCTTGCCGTCGGCGGCGATTCCTTCATAGACGGCCACGCGCTCGACCATGCCGGGAATCGCGTGTTCGAATCGCTCCCATTCCGCCGTGATGTCTGCGGGCCACGTCGGTGGCGCGGTGGAATAGCCCATGACCGCGCCGCGGATCGAACCACCGTCCCGCGCCACGAGCACCGGCATCCCGAGCTCGATGCGCGCCTGCATCACCAGCGAGAAGAACTTCGTCAGTCGTTCGTGATAGCCGGCGCCCGCCTGCAGCAGGAACCCCGTGATCGGATCCTGCGCGAACGCCGTGGCCAGACAACCCACGGCCGCACCCAGATCCGCACGCTTCGCCGCGACGATCTCCATCACGTCGGACACCGGCTCGCGTTCGCACGGAATGTCGAGCCCAGGCAATCGCGGCGCTTCACGGAGGACCTCTCTTTTCGCGGTGGTCGGCAGGGGCGCAGCGACTATGTCACAACCGCCGGGCGATCAGCGACCCCCGCCGAGCGCCAGCAGTTCGCGAGGCGCTTCCGGACGCGCGGGACTCACGTCGGCCAGCTGCTGCAGCAACTCGCGCGCCGCGGACGGGTCTTCGCGCCCGAGCGCGGCCGCCATCGAAAGCAGCGGATCGTAGGCCGGCCGGAAGTCCGGGCTCAGCCGCAGGACCTCGAGCAACGGATTGCGCACCTGCGCGATCATGGCGTGCACGTCGGCAACCGGGCGCACGTCGCGGCCGGCCAGTAGATAGGCATCGCGCGCCTTCCAGTAGGCGCGCAGGCTCGCGCCAAACGCTGGATCGGCACGCGCGACGATCTGCTCCGGCGCGACGTCGACGTCGGCCAGCAACGCAAACAACCTGTCGCGCGGCGAGGAGTCCGGCGCATACGTCACGCGCGGCGCCGAATACGCCACCACCGGCCGATCGTCCGTGTTCAACGGCGCGCGGTTGGCGAAGCGCACCAGTGCATCCGGCCCGGCGATGAACGACCCCAGCACGGCGAGTTCATCCGCAAAACCGAAGCGCGCCGCCAGCGCCGCGGACGACGGCCGCGCGAGGTGCGCCGCGAGCAGCGATTCATCGAGCGCCGCGCCATCACGTCGCGCCACCAATCCGATCGTCGGCGTATCGAGCCCGTTCGTCGCCAGCACTGCAGCGGCATTCGGATTCACTTCCAGATAGCTGCGCACGATGCTGCGCAACGTGTCGAGATCGAGCTGATGCAACGGCAGCCACTGGCAGAAGAGGCCATCATCCGCAAGCCGCTCGCGCACCGCGCGGAAATGCTCGACCGTGTACAACGTGCCCGACCCGCTGCGCGCCGGATGAAAATTATCCGCAACGATCACGTCATAGCGATCGGCCGACGCCCGCACGAAGCGGCGCGCATCCGCGGCGATCATGCGCAACGGCGTCGTCGCGGGCAGCGCCGGTTCGAAATCCGCCGCGGCCTCGATGACCTCCGGCAACAACTCGACCACGTCGACGCGCGCCTCCGCGCTGGCCGCGCGCGCGGTCACGCCGGTGCCGAGACCCAGGAACAACGCGCGCCCCGGATGCGGATGCAGCAGCAGCGGCAACACACCCTGCCGCCCATCCGCGAACACGGTCGCGCTGCTGCCTTCCTGCTGCTTGTTGTCGATGTGCAGCGTCGCGACGTCGCGCGCGTCGGCGACGATGCTGACCGTGGCGAGCGGTCCCTCGATCCGGCGCACCACGCGCCCGCCCTCGGGCACGTCGACATGCGCAGGCGAGGGCAGCACCCACATCGCCGCGAGCAACGCGAGCGAGACCCCCATCTGCAAGGGCCGCCGCCACGCGCGCGCCGAGACCATCACCAGGTACGCCGCGACCACGCCGAGCACGACCCACCGCAGATCCGCGCCCACCGTCATCAACGCCGCGAACACCAGCGGCGCCAGCGCCGCGCCCAACGTATTCACGCCGAGGCTGCGCGCGAACGGCACGCCCGCGCGCGTCGCCGCAGTCGCCAGCAGGCTGAACAGCGCGCCCATGCACACCGTCGCGGGCAGGAACGCTCCAGCCGCGAGCAATGCCTCGACCATCAACGCCGCCGCGAAACTGCCCGGCGCCATCCACGCCTTGAACGTCGCCGCCTCCGCGAGCGCGAGCGCGCCGAACAGACAGGCCAGTGCCAACGCGGCAAACAACCCATCGCGAGTCCGGCCCGCATCCCGCGCGCGCCGCGCGTACCACGCCGCGCCCAGCGTCGTGCCCACCAGGTACATCGCGAGCAGGATCGCGAACGTGTAGACCGTGTTCTCCGCGATCTGCGACAACGCGCGCACGACCAGCACTTCATAGCCGATGCCGAGCAGCCCGGTCACCGCGAGCACGCCGAGCGCCGCGTCGAATCGCGGCGGAGATTCCACCGCGGACGCGCGACCAGCGCTCACCTCACCGCTCCTCGCCGCCACGACCGCACACCCGATATTCACCGCGCCACAAACAAGTGTGGTCGCGCGCAATCCAATCATCGGAATCAGCACGAACGCCGCACCGAGCGCCCCCAACACCGCCCCCGCCGTATTCGCCGAATACAACGCCGGAATCGACGCGCCGCGTTCGCGCTCGTCATCCAGGATCCGCTCCATCGCCGGCAACGTCGCGCCCATCGCCGCGGTCGCCGGCAGCAACAATATAAAGGTGCCTGCGAAGATCCACGCCCACTGCACGAACGGCGCGGGCGTCAGCGGCAGCAACGAAACCCACAGGGTAGATAGCGGCGCAAACGCGAACGCCAGCACCACCGCCCATCCACCGATCACCGCCTCACAACCCGCATACCAGCGAGCCGGCCGCGCCGCGCGCGCGATCCGCCCGCCCAGCGCAAACGCCCCCGCTGCGATCCCGCCGAAAAACGCAGTGACGACGGCCAGCATCGACGCCGCCTCGTGCCCCAGCGCCAGCGCGCCCTGCTGAGTCCACACGATCTGCAACCCGAGTCCGGAAAACCCGGACGCGATCATCAACGCGCGCGCCGGCACGCGGTGCTTGCCGACGCGATCGACGTGCATCGTCAGCCCGAGAAGGCGATGCGATAACCCCACGAATCCAGGTGCGTGGGAATCGCGTTGAATGCCAGCGTGATGCGCCGCTCGCCGACGTTGGTCGGCACCGCATGCATGAGGTAGCTGGGGAACAGGACCACGTCGCCCGGCGACGGCTGCGGACTGATCCACTTGTCCGCGTTGTACGGCCCGGTGTTCACGCCGGCGTTGTCATGCTTGAACGAAAAGTCCGTGCCACCCGGCGCGCGCATGAACACCGTGCGCGAATCCGGATGCGTCGGCGTGAGATACACGACGCCCGAGATAAAACTGTTCGCGTGGTTGTGCATCGCCTGCCGGCCACCCGTGTCCAGCACGTTGACCCACATCTCCTTCAGCGACCAGCCGAGCCGGTCGCCGAACATCAACGTGCCGAACTCGCCGAGCAGCGGCGTCACCGCGGCGGCCACGTCGACCAGCAGCGGCGAATCCGACGGCTTCAGCATCGACGTGTGCGAAAGATTCGGCGACGAGCTGTTTTCCTGGTGGACCAATGCGCTGAAGTGCGACACGAGCCCGGCGACCAGCGGCGCGGACAACGCCTGCTTCGTGCGCATGAAAGGAGTCGGAAAGAGTGCAGTGACGTCGGAGCTCATGGAGCCGCGCATTCTGTGACAGTCAGGCGACAGTTTCGTGACGAGCCCATCGCCGCACCGACGCCAGCCATCGCTGGCGCACCGTCAAGAAATCCGACGGCGAGAAACGTTAATCGCATCGTCACGAACCGCTCGTACTTTCCCCCACTCGCGCGGCAAGGGCCGCGCGTCGTCATTTTTCCACCACGGGGAAGCTTCTCAATGCTCAATCAATTCACGAAACGCCACATCGCAGTGGCCGTCGCGGCCGCCATCGGCGCTGCCGCCGCGGGCGCCGCCGTCGCGGACAGCAAGTCCAGCTCGAACGGCACCTACGTCGCCGGCGACGTGCACAACCACACGACCTGTTCCGACGGCTCCATCTCGATGCAGAAGCTCATCAAGAAGGCGACCGACAAACAGGACACGCCCTGGGGTCTCGACTGGTTCGTCCAGGCCGGCCACGGTGGCAACGGCAACCGCAACTGCACGCTGATCGAGGACGCGTCGCTCGCGACTCCGGCGTACCCGGTGGTGACCTCGCTCGACGGCACGAAGGTGCTCGGCCCGACCACGACCTGGCAGAACAGCATTCCCGCCGTGCAGCCGAAGGGCCTCGTCTCGGGCGCCGCGCCGAACCAGAACATGTGGCGCTGGCAGTCGATCCAGGAATATCAGTACCCGGTCGTCGAGTACTTGAGCGCGCTGCGCGATCAGCCGCTGTTCATCGGCATCGAGTCGGTGGTCGCGGGTCACGAGCACACGTCGGCGTCGGTGATCTCCGGCCAGATGCCGAACTCCGTGTTCAAGCAGGCGCTGCCGACCTCCGCCGGTTACACGGCGCTGGGCAACGCGACCGCGCTCGCGAAGTGGGAATACTGCTTCGACCGCGGTGACACCGACACGGGCCGTGGCAACACGGTCGTCGGCGGTTCCGTCGGCAACAACTGGGACTGCTCGGTGCCCGGCAGCGCGAACGCGGCCGACCCGAACTGGAGCCCGGTGGCGCAGAAGCTGATCCCGGTCTCCGGCGCGGGCGTGGGCTCGCGCGGTCACCTGAAGACCGTCGAAGCGGTCAAGTGGATGGCCGCGTTCCACGGCGAGCAGAGCTACTATCTACCGACGCACCTCGAGCGCGCCGGACCGTTCAATCCGGACGGCAACAACGGTTTCAACATCGAGAACCTGCGCAACTTCAACAACGCGGCCCCGAACGTCGCGTTCGGCTTCGAGACGCAGCCGGGTCACGGCGCGTCCGATGCGCGCGGTGAATACACGATCCGCCGCAACAACATCGCAGGCACGAACGTCGACTCCGTCGGCGGCACGACCTGGGGTGGCACGGGCGTGTACGGCGCGCAGGTCGGCGGCGTGTGGGACGCGCTGCTCGGCGAAGGCCGCAACTACTGGTTCTTCGCGAGCTCCGACTGGCACAACCGCGGCAGCTTCGGTCCGGATGACCGTCGTTCGTCGCAGGACTTCTACCCGGGCGAGTACCAGCGTTCGTACGTGAAGGTGAAGAACAACACCACGAAGAACGGCCTGAACCTCACGCCGCAGAACATCGTCAACGGCATGCGCACGGGCAACATCTGGTCGTCGGCCGGCCAGCTGATCGATCGCCTGAGCTACGTCGTGTGCGCGTCGTCGGGTCGCAACTCGCTGCCGACGGACTACGTCGCGGCGGCGACGCTCGAAGCGGCGAAGAACAACACGGACGTGGACGTGAACGCCAACTGCGCCACGATGGGCGAGAAGCTGGTGATCAAGCCGGGCCAGGACGTGGTCGTCGCGGTCACCGTGCGTGATCCGTCGGGCACCAACTACTCGCCGTACTCTTTCCCGAACCCGTCGCTGGCCCAGGTGGGCATCAGCACGCCGGTGAACGCGCCGGTGCTCGACCACGTCGACGTGATCCGTGGCCTCGTCACGGGTTACAAGACGCCGGGCGCCGCGGACTACTCGGGCGAGTGGCCGCGCGACTGGATCAATAACCCGAACCTGGCGAACGTGCCGGCGGCGGCGAAGAACACGAGCGCGGCGGTCATCCGCACGTTCTCGAACACGTCGTGGGCCTCGGACGGCGAGTACAAGACGGTGGCGTTCACGCTCGAAGGATTGAGCGCGTCGCAGTACCTGCGCCTGCGCGGCAGCAACCTGCCGGCGTCGGTACCGTACGAGACGGATGCGGACGGCAACCCGCTGCAGGATCTCTTCACCAACGCGGGCGCCGTGAATCCCACGGTTCCGGGTGGCGCGGACGGCCAGCCGGCCGGCGCGAACCTGCGCATCCCGTGCAACACGGTGGGCACGAACGTGCCGGCGGTCGGCACGCTGTACACGGGTGCGGCGATCGACGGCTGCCCGTCGCACCTGCCGGTGATCAACGGCCAGAAGTACTCGGCCTTCGACGTCGCCGCGTGGTCGGACCTGTGGTTCTACAGCAACCCGGTGTACATCGAAGTGAAGGGTTCGACGCTGGTCGCCGGCGTCAAGTAACCGATCTGACCAGCCAGCAGGTCCGGGGCGCCGCGCGAGTGTTTCGCGCGGCGCCCCTTCGTCGTCTCAGAACTCCGGGAAATCCCATGTCGTCCGCCGCACCCCTGTCCCAGGCCTCGAACCCATCTCCGGCGCGTCAGCGCTTCGTCATACCTTCCTGGTTCCGCGAGCCGCTGCTGCACTTCGCCGTGCTCGGCGGCCTGTTGTTCGGTGTCGATCACTATCTATCCAGCCGCGCCGGCGATCCGCACACCATCGTGATCGGTGCCGACGTCGACAAGCAGGCCGTCGACGTGTTCCGCGACGCGCGTGGCCGCGTCCCCGATGCCGACGAGTTGTACGCGCTGCGCCGCGTGTGGCTCGACAACGAAGTGCTGTATCGCGAAGGCATCGCGCTCGGCCTCGACCGCGGCGACAACACCATCCGCGATCGCGTCATCTTCAAGTCGCTGTCGATGATCGAGGCGGGGCTCAAGGCGCCGCAGGTCGACGAGGCGAAACTGCGTGCCTGGTTCGAGTCGCATCGCGCGAAATACGACGAGCCGGCGCGTTACGATTTCGAGGAAGCCATCGTCGTGGGCGACCGGACGGAGAGCGCGGTGCGCGCGTTCGTCGCGGCGCTGAACGCGGGCGTGCCCACGGGCATGCCCGGCGACGTGCGCGCCGACCTGCGCGTGTTCACCAATCGTCCGCACGAGAACATCGTGCAGAGCTACGGCGAGGAATTCGCGGTGGCGCTGGAAGCGGCGCCGGTGGGTGAGTGGCGCGTGACGCCGTCGAAAGGCGGGTTGCGTGCGGTCCGGCTGAAGGCGGCGACCGCGGCGAAGCCGGCGTCGTTTGACGACCTCGCCGGCGTCGTCATGCAGGACTGGACGGACGCGACGATGTCCGAGCAGCGCAGCGCGGCGGTCGCGGCGCTCGCGAAGAAGTACAAGGTGCAGGTCGAGGCCGCGAAATGAAGCGCTGGCTGGCGTTGCTATTGTTAGGAGTCGCGCCGCTCGCGTCCGCGCACGAGATGTCGATGGCGGAGATGGAGCTGCGCGAGTCGCGGCACGGCGAGTTCCTGTGGCAGTGGACCGCGAGCGGCACGTTGCCGGCGGATTCGGAGCTGACGCCGGTCTGGCCGGCGCAGTGCAAGACCGAGGCGAACGTCCTGCGCTGCGGCGAGGCCGGCCTCACCGGTACGCTCGAAGTGCGCGGCGTCGGCGAGCGGTACTCGGCGGCGATGGTCAAGGTGTTCTGGCTCGACGGGCAGAGCCGCGTGTATACGCTGACCGCGCGCCAGCCGACGGTTCATCTGTACGGCTCGGCCGACGACGGCCGTGGCATGGGCGAGATCGCGCGCGCGTACCTCTCGCTGGGCGTCGGGCACATCCTCTCCGGCGTCGACCACCTGATGTTCGTCGGCGCATTGCTGCTGCTGGTCGGCTTCCGGCGCAAGCTCGTGTGGACGATCACCGCGTTCACGCTGGCGCACAGCCTGACGCTGGCGAGCGCGGCGCTCGGCATCCTGACGCTGCGGCCGCCGCCGGTGGAAGCCTGCATCGCGTTGTCGATCGTGCTGGTGTGCGCCGAGGCGCTGCATGATCGGGAGACGCTGGCCAAGCGCCTGCCGGCGCTGGTCGCGTTCACGTTCGGCCTGGTGCATGGGCTCGGGTTCGCGGGTGCGCTGGCGGACATCGGGTTGCCGCAGAAACATCTGGCCACCGCGTTGCTGACGTTCAACGTCGGCGTGGAGCTCGGGCAGCTCGCCGTGATCGGCGCGGCGTGGCTGGCCTGGCTCGCGCTGAAACGGTTCGACTGGATGGTGCTGGCGAAGAAGCCGGCGCTGTATGCATTCGGCATGATCGCGGCGTACTGGACGTGGTCGCGGGTCGCGGTGATCGTGGCATGAGAGTTCATTCACAACGTGGGACGTTGATCGCGGTGGCGGTGATCATCGCGGGTGGTGCGGTCGCGGGCTTGTTGTTAGGGCGTGCGCAGACGGGCGCGGCCGGGTCCGATGATTCCGACGTGAGCGTCGCCGCTTCGGCGCCGGTGGCGGTGGCGGATGGAACGGCAGCGCCCGGTGACGTGACTGGTTCCGCGGTGGTCGCGATGAGCGATGCCGTTCTCGCCAGGCTCGCGCAGGACGCCATGGTCGGCCCGCGCGACAGCCGTCTCGCCGCGATCCGCCAGCTCTCGCAGGCGCCGCGCGAACAGGCGCTGCCGCCGCTCAAACAGGTGTTGCTGAACGGCGAGCCCGGTTACGACCGGCCCGCCGCGTTGACGGGCCTGCGCGATCTCGCGCTGGCGCAGGGCGACGGGGACCAGCGCATCCGCGACGCGGTGCGCGAGGTCATCTATCACGGCGACGACGAGTCGCTGTCGGCCGCGGCGCAGGAGACGATCGACGCGATCAGCCGCGCGGCGGAGCCGCCCTCGTCGGCCAACTAGGCCGATCGACCTCGCCGACTAACTAGTCGCCGCAACCCGGATTCGGGCAACGCGTGTCGATCTCGCCGAGCCGCGAGATCGGCAGCGCGGCGATCAGGCCTTCCAGCCGGGAATCCTCGGCCAGCAGTCGGGATTGCACGGTGACGCGCCAGCCGGCGTGATCGACCGTGTACTTCGTATCGGCGGCCGGCGCGGGCGGCGAACCGGCGCGCACCGGCGCGACCGAAACCTGTACGACGATGCGCGCGTCGCCTTCGCCCTGCGCGTAGTACGCCGTCACCGTCTCCGACCCGTCCAGCTCCTGCGGCGCGCCGGCTCGCGTGAACCCGGCCAGCCGGGCGGGAAAGACGAAATTGCTCTCGTGGTGCCAGTAGCCGTCGCGCGCGATCGGGTGCAGCGGGTCGGCGAGCGCCGTCGCCGGCAGCAGGAAAACCAGGGCCAGGGAAACGAGGGCGGAGCTGGCGAGTACGGTTGTCCGGGTCATGGGCGCATGGTACCGGGACGTTGTGCCAGAATCGTGGCATGACAACCAATCGCCGCGATTTCATGATCGGAACCACCGCCGCTCTCGCCGCCTCCGGACTCGCCGCCGCCGCGGACGCCGCCTCTGCACAGGCCGCCAGTCCCGCCGACACCGCCGCCGAGAAACTGCTGGCCGACATCTCCGAAGAGCTGATGGTCGACTACCCCGAGAGCGCGACCATGCTCGGCATCGACGTCGACGCGCGCGCCGCGTTGAAATCGAAGCTGACCGACCGCTCGGCCGCGGGCCAGAAGGCCATCGCCGCGCGCACCGCGCAGCGGCTCGCGAAACTGCGCGCGCTCGACACGACGAAGCTCGGCGCCGCCACCGCGCTGGACGTCGACGTGGTCCGCACCGCGCACGAGTTCGCCGCCGAGGGTTTCGCGTTCCCGTACGGCGACGTCGCCATCCTGAATTCCGGCTGGTCCTATCGCAACGCGCCGTACGTCGTGGCGCAGAACACCGGCGCGTTCCTCGAGATCCCGAGCATGCTCGACGAGCAGCACACGGTGAAGACACGCGCCGACGCCGACGCCTATCTATCGCGCCTCGAGGCCTACGCCGGCCAGATCGACGGCGAGACGCAGCGGCTGCACGAGGCCGCGGCGCAGAACGTCATCGCGCCGGATTTCCTGCTGGACAAGACGCTGAGCCAGGCGAAGATGGCGCGCGGCGGGGACATCGCGCAGTGGTCGGTGGTCACGTCGATCGCGAAGCGCGGCAAGGATTTCGGCGGCGTCGGCGACGCGGCCGCGAAGATCGCGAAGGACAAGATCGCGCCCGCACTCGACCGGCAGATCGCCGAGCTCGAGGCGCACCGCAAACGCGCCACGTCCGACGCCGGCGTGTGGAAACTGCCGCGCGGCGACGAGTACTACGCCTGGACGCTGCGCGCCGGGACCACCACGCGCATGACGCCCGACGAGATCCACGCGCGCGGCCAGGAAGAGCTGAAGGCGCTGCAGTCGCGCATGGACGCGATCCTCAAGAAGGAAGGCTTCACGCAGGGCACGGTCGGCGAACGCATGACTGCGCTGGCCAAGCAACCGCGCTTCCAGTTCGAACAGAGCGATGCAGGCCGCGCGAAGCTCATGAAGTTCCTCGAGGACCACGTCGCCGACATGCGCACGCGATTGCCGCGCGCGTTCGCGACGCTGGTGCCGGGCTACTTCGAGATCAAGCGCATGGCGCCGGAAGTCGAGCCCGGCGCGCCGGGCGCGTACGGCGGTCCGGGCACGATCGACGGCAAGGTGTCCGGCAAGTTCTGGATCAACCTGCACGACATGAGCGTCTGGACCACCTACAACACGCCGACGCTGACCTATCACGAATCGATCCCCGGCCACGTCTGGCAGGGCGAGTACACGTTCAAACTACCGCTGTGCCGCTCGTTGCTGGCGTTCAACGCGTACTCGGAGGGGTGGGCGCTGTATTCCGAACAGCTGGCCGACGAACTCGGGGTCTACGACAACGATCCGTTCGGCCGCGTGGGTTACCTGCAGTCCATCGCGTTCCGTGCCTGCCGGCTGGTCGTGGACACCGGCCTGCATGCGAAACGCTGGACGCGGCAGCAGGCCATCGACTGGTTCGCGAAGACGAACGGCTCGAGCATCGCCGAGGTGACGGGCGAGGTGGATCGTTACTGCGCGTGGCCGGGCCAGGCCTGCGGGTACAAGGTCGGCCACAGCGAGATCAACCGGCTGCGCGCGAAGGCCCAGGCTGCGATGGGCGCACGCTTCGATTTCCGCCGCTTCAACGACGTGGTGGTGAAGGGCGGCGGCGTGCCGATGACGGTGCTGGCGCGCAGCGTGGATGCGTTCATCGCCGGATAGGGTTCGTCACCGCCCGATCACCTTCGGCACCCACGCCACGCCGAGCTGGAACCCGATGTCCGGCGTGTTGTTGAGATTCTGCAGGTTCTCCGTCACGCCGAACGTCACCAGGAAATTCTCGATGCGATGACGGAAGCCGGCCGTCACCTGGTACTTGTTGGCCAGCAGGTCGGGGAGATCCGTCTCGCGGTGCGTGTACACGCTCGGGCTCACGTAGCCCTGGACGTTCAGGTGCGTGTTCGCGGACAACGCGTATTCGTAGCCGAGCAACAGCGTCGGCACGACCTGGCTGCGCTGGCGCACGGGGAAATCGCCGCCCGCGTAGTACACGGCGGAGACATCGGTGAAGAACGCGTGGCGGTTGCCGAGGTACATCAGCGCGGCCTGGGCGCCGACGTCGGTGCGGCCGGTAGATAGCAGATCCCGGCGGCCGGCCACGGCCACCTTCGCCGCGCCTTCGAGCACGACGTGCCAGCGGTCGCCGAGCCGCGGGCCGGCGTAACGCACGCCGACCACGGGATCGAGCAGGCCGCGATCGCGCGGCGAGTGGCCGAGGTAGGCGACGGACGTGGACTTCAGGTCGTAGATCAGGTTGACGTCGTTGCGCGCGACGGCCGGCCGGCCGAACGTGCTGAAGCCGAACGCGTCGTGGAATTCCTCGATGCCGTGATCCATGAAGCCGCCACCGTACGACACCGCGCTGGCGATGACGTAGCCGGCGACGTGATCGGTGAACTTGTAGTGCGCGGTGACCTCGAGCGTCGACATCTCGAGATCGACGAGATAGTTCTCGCCGGGCAGATCGCGGATCGCGGCCAGGTCCTCGGGCCCGAGACGCCGACGTCCGCCGGCCTCGAGGCCGTTCAGATAGTTCTCGACGTTCGGGCTCAGCGCCCACGAGTTCTGGTAGTTGAACTCGGTTTCGACGGCCCACGTGCCGGGCTCGATGCTGACGGCGTGCGCCGGCCGCATGTCGAGGCGCAGGAATCCGAACGGCGACATGTCGCGCGCGCGGAGCAGGCCATAGAAGCCGGCGGCCTGCGCGGGCGGGATGAAGAGCCCGGACAGGGTGATGAAAACGAAGACGGCGAAGATGAGGCGGCGGAACATGAGAGGCTCCCCAAGAGTCTTTTTGCTTGCCTCTCACTATGCGAGCGCGGGACCGGTCCGACGATCCGCCACGCGGAGGGTCCTGGAGGCTCCAAAGGGAGTACGCCGAAGGGGATAGGGCCGGCTAGCCAGTTTTGCGACACTAGGACATGCGAATTCCTACACCGCGTTTCGTTGCGTTCGTCGCGTTCGTCGCGCTGCTGATTTCCGGGCCGATCGCTGCCGCGATGCCGGATGGTCCCTACGTCCTGCGCGACGCCGCGGGGAAGCTGGTCGCGTGGTCCGTGGAAGTTCAGGGTGATGTGGCGACCAAACGCGTCACGCCCGTGAAGCGCAGTGTGACGGTCAAAATGGGGACGTACCCTGATTTCCTTGTAACAATTCGTGCGCCGGCGGCGGTGGCGCCGGATGCGGTGACGGTGCCGCCCGGCTCGGCGATGTTCGTGGTCGCCGACACGCACGGCGAGTTCGAGATCCTCGCGCAGATGCTGGTGAGCCAGAAGATCGTCGACGCGAAACTCCGCTGGTCCTTCGGCCGCGGTCACCTCATCGTTCTCGGCGACGTGTTCGACCGCGGCCCGAACCACCTCGAAATCCTCTGGCTTCTCTACTCGCTCGAAGCGCAGGCCACGAAAGCCGGCGGCGGCGTGCACCTCGTGCTCGGCAACCACGAGACGATGGCCCTGCGCGGCGACGGCCGCTACCTGAATCCGAGGTACGTCGAGACCGCACACGTGCTCGACGTGCCGTACGAGGACCTGTTCCGCGGCGACAGCGTGCTCGGCCAATGGCTGCGCTCGAAGCCCGTCGTGCTGAAGGTGAACGACCTGCTGTGCCTGCACGGCGGCATCTCGCGCGCGCTGGTAGATAGGGGCTACGGTCTCGCGGACATCAACCGCACCGTGCGCCAGGTCCTGAACGACCAGGTCCCCGCCGCGGATGCCGATCGCGCCGACTTCCTGATGACCACGCTCGGCCCGCTCTGGTACCGCGGCTATTTCGCCGCGGCCACCGACTTCACCGGCGCGACGGACACCGACGTCGACCTCACGCTGCAGCACTTCGGCGTGAAACACGTGCTGGTCGGCCACACGATCGTGCCGACGGTGACGCCGCTGTTCGGCGGCAAGGTGATCGCCGTGCAGGTGTATCCGAAGCGCGAGGAGGGCCACGTGAGCTTCGAGAGCCTGCTGATCCGCGACGGAAAATTCCTGCGCGCGCAGCCCGACGGCACGACGCAGCCGCTCGAGATGCCCGCGCCCTGAACTTCGCGCGCTGAACGCCGCACCATCACACCACGACGCACCGGGTCACCCGCGACCCACCGCGTCCCCACCAACCCACCTCATCCCGCGCGTCCACCGCGCCGCCCACGCAGCACCGGGTCACGCGCCACCCACCCCATTTCCCACCCCACCACGAATCAACGACTTCCGCCCGCACTGCGCCCGGCACGCCGCTTGCTAGTTAGTCAGGCACTGTGGATGCGGAGCTCGATCAGGTTGTCGTCGGCATCAGGAAATACTTGCTGGAATTCCCGCACGCGGCGGACACCGTCGACGGGATCGCGGCCTGGTGGCTGGCGCGCGACCTGCCGGGCGTTTCGGCAATCCAGGTCGAGCGTGCGCTCGAACTGCTGCTCGCGACCGGTTTCGTACGCACACGGCGCCTGGGAGACGGCACCGTGATCTACGCGCTCGGCAAGGCGGACGCCTGATGGCCGGCCTGTCCGCCATCAACGCCGTCACCGCGGGCCTCGCGCAGTACCTGACGCGCGCGCACCAGCTGTCGCCGATCAAGAGCACGTCGTGCACGTTCACGGCGACCGGCACCAGCGAGCTGCGCCAGCTCGACGGCGAAGACACCACCGTCTCGCTGTTCATCTACCGCGTCGCGCCGAACGAACACACGCGCAACGGCATCGGCCGCGTCGATCCGCGCCGCCCCGCGATGACCGTCAACCTGCACGGCCTGCTGACCGTCTGGGCCGACAGCGCGCAGAAGGAACAATTGGTCTTCGCCTGGGTCCTGCGCGAGCTCGCGCGACTCGCGTTGCTCGACCGCGGCCTGCTCGGCGCGGCCGCGAACTTCGACGCCTCGGACCTCGTGCAGGTCACCATCGAGGACCTCTCGCTCGACGACGTCTCCAAGCTCTGGCAGATGCTCGCGCCGCCGTACCGCCTGTCCGCCGGCTTCGTCGCGCGCAACGTGCGCATCGACTACGACGACGACGAGAGCTTCGCGCCCGTCGTCGCCACGCGCTTCGGCGTCGCCGACGTGCCGGAGGGCGCGTGATGGACCTGCTGGATCGTCGCGTGCTCGGCGCCATCGAATTCGTCGACGCGGTCACCGCGGCCCGGCTGCGTGCGCCGCTGAAGGTCGAGCCGGCCGACGCCGGCGTCGACATCCGCGCGAACCGTTCCTCGTTGTACGTGATCCACCGCGCACCCGGTCTCGAATCGCATCTCGACCAGTTCGAGAAGATGCCCACGACGCCGACCTTCGGCGCGCGCGAGTTCGAGATCCGCGTGCGCGATCCCGGCCGCCGCTATCTGCCGCGCGGCCTGCGCATCGCGCTGCCGCGCCTCGACGCGCCCGCGAGCGACGCGCGTTCCGTGCTGAATCCGCTGGTCGTGCCGATGTTCCCGGCCGCGTCCGCCGCGGTGAACCCGCGCTGGGCCGTGCTGCGCGTGCACGTGCAGGGGAGCGCCGGACGGAAACCCGGCCTCGGCAACGTGCTGGTGAAGGTCACGCCACAGGTCGCGGGCCTGCCCGCCGTCAGCGCGATGACCGACGAGCGCGGCGAAGCGCTGGTCGCGATCGCCGGCGCGCAACCGATCCTCGCGCAGGGCGCCGCGCCCGCGCTGCTGACGCGCACGTTCGCCTGCAACGTCGACGTCGTCGTCGACCGCCGCGTCGTCATCGCCGCGCCGGCTCCGCCGGCCGCGCCCGCTGCTGCAGCGGCCGCAGCCGCCGAACTACCGCTCGCCGATCCCGACGTCATCGAGCGCGACCGCCTCGCCGGCGTCGCCGACGTCACCTTGATTGCCCAATCCCCGGTTTCCCTGTCCGCGGGCCAGAGCCTGCGCGCGACGGTGGAGATCCCGTGGCCGTGACACACGGCCGTTCATGAACGCAGGAGAAGTGTCGTGCCCGAGTATCTAGCGCCAGGCGTATACGTTGAAGAGACGAGTTTCCGCTCGAAATCCATCGAAGGCGTCGGCACCAGCACGACCGCGTTCGTCGGCCCCGCGCTGCGCGGCCCGGCCATCGTCAGCGGCGTGGATCATCCGCTGCCGCCGGAGCTGCTGACGTCGTTCGCCGACTTCGAGCGCATCTACGGCGGCTTCGACGATCTCGACGTCGGCGGCACCGCGACGCCGAACTACCTGGCCCACGCCGTGCAGGCGTACTTCAACAACGGCGGCGCGCGGCTGTACGTCGCGCGTGTCGCCAGCAGCGACGCCGCACCCGCCGCGTCAGCCGCGCTGTTCAGCACCGGCGCCGGCGACACGCTGCGCGATGCGAAGTTCGTCGCGCGTTTCCCCGGCGCCGCGTTCACCAACGCGACCGTGGTCGTGCAGCAGGTCGCCACGCCGACCAGCGGCAAGGTGCTGCCGAAAGCGCCGAACGGCTCGATCGCCCGCGCGCGCGTCGCGGGCGCGGGCGGCGGTGGCGGCGGCGGTGCGGCGGCCGACACCTTCGCACTCTGGTTCAAGTCCGCCGGCAAATGGCAACGCCGCGCCGCGGGTGGCGCAGCCGAAGACGTGCCGGCCGACGCGATCGCCGCGGTGACCGAGGTCTACCTGATCACGCTGACCGTCGACGTCGTCGCCGGCACGCAGCACACGACGTTCGAGGGTCTCTCCGCCAGCGAAGACGCGCCGCGCTTCATCGGCAGCGTGCTCGCCGTGAACCCCGATCGCCGCGCCGATGCGGTCAGCAACCCGGTGGCGTTCAAGATCGGCACCGGTCTCTCGCGTGGCCCGGACGAGTGGTTGGGCACGCTGGTCGGCACGACGCAGCCAACGCCGAGCACCACCGCCGCGCGCACCTACGTCGAGCCGCGCGTCTCGTACACGCTGACCGGCGGCGGCGATGGCAGCGCCCCGGCCAAGGCCGACTACGAAGCCGGCTTCGACCTGCTGCGCGCGCTCGACGATATCTCCATCGTCGCGGCGCCCGGCTACTCGGCGCGCGGCGATTCGGACAGCATCCAGGACGCGCTGATCGCGCACGTCGAGAACAAGCACTACCGCATCGCCGTGCTCGACTCGCCGGCCGGCAAGACGCCGTCCGAGATGCGCGACGTGCGCGGCAAGATCGACACGACGCGGGCCGCGCTCTACTACCCGTGGATCACGATCACGAACCCGCTCGCCGGACCCAATAGCCTGGCGCCGCTCGAGCTCGACGTGCCGCCGTCCGGCGCCGTCTGCGGCATCTACGCGCGCAACGACATCTCGCGCGGCGTGTGGAAGGCACCGGCGAACGAAGTCGTGCGCGGCGCGCTGCGCTTCGAACGCATGATCAACTTCGGCGAGCAGGAGCTGCTCAATCCGCTGGGCGTGAACTGCCTGCGTTTCCTCACCGGCCGCGGCTACCGCGTCTGGGGCGCGCGCACCGCGAGCTCGGATCCCGAGTGGAAGTACGTGAACATCCGCCGCTACTTCAACTATCTCGAGGCGTCGATCGACCGCGGCACGCAGTGGGCCGTGTTCGAGCCGAACGGCGAGATGTTGTGGGCGAACGTGCGCAACACGATCACCGACTTCCTCTTGAGCGAATGGACCACGGGCGCGCTGCTCGGTGCGAAACCGGAGCAGGCGTTCTTCGTGCGCTGCGACCGCTCGACGATGACCCAGAACGATCTCGACAACGGCCGGCTCATCTGCCTGGTCGGTGTCGCCGCCGTGAAGCCGGCCGAGTTCGTGATCTTCCGCATCGGCCAGAAGACCGCGGACGCGGCTGACTGACAACTATCCAAGGAGAAATCCCGATGATTGCTCGCGATACGCCTTACGGCGCCTTCAACTTCCAGGTCGACCTGGGCGACGGACTCGCCGGCGGCTTCTCGGACGTGTCGGGCCTCGTGACCGAGATGACCGTCGCCGAATACCGCAACGGCACCGATGCCGAGAACCACGTGCGCAAGATCCCCGGCGTGCACAAGGTCGGCGACGTCACGCTGAAGCGCGGCCTGGTCGGCCAGAACCAGCTGTTCGACTGGATCCGCCAGACGCGCACCGACGGCTACAAGGCCAAGCGCAGCGTGACCGTCTCGCTGCTCGACGAGGCGCGCACCGCCATCGTCGCGACGTGGAAGCTGAGCGGCGTCGTGCCGCTGAAGTACACGGGCCCGACGCTGGCCGGCAAGGGTGGTGGCGACGTCGCGATGGAAGAGCTCGTGCTCTCCTGCGAAGGCTACGTGCTCGAGTAGTTCGACGCCCATGCGCTCGCACATCCACCGGCCCGGGCTGAGCTTCGAGGTGGCGCCGCCGCGGCGTTCGCACCCGAATCGCACCGACATCGCGTGTTTCGTCGGCGCCTGCGCGCGCCGGCGCGACGTCGCGGTACGGCGCCCGTTGCCGGAGGTGCTGGCGCGCTGGGTGGAAGGGCAGCCGGTCTTCCGCGCCGAGGTGGCGCGCGACGGCACGCGGCTGCGCCGCGCCGTCGTCGCGCTGGATTCGGTGGCGGCGTTCCGCACGACGCTGCAGGCGGCGCTGGACACCGACGCCTGGCCGGCGCCGGTCGACACGGCCGCGCTGACGCGTCTGCTCACGGCCTGCCGCGAGCTGTCGCCGGTGCCCGTGCCGCTCGTCGAGTCGCTGCGCGTCGCCGGCTTCGCGCCGGGTAGTTTGCTCGGCGTGCCGTCCTCGGCGGACCCGCTGGTGCGTTCGCGCGCCGAGCTGGAAGGCTGGACGCGAGTGCAGCGGCTGCTGAACCTGCCGATCCGCTGCGAGAACTTCGAGACGTTCGCGGACCTGTTCGACTGGGACGGGCGCGCGCTGCATCCGCCGGGCGAGGAGGTGGAGTCGCTGACCATCGCCACGCCCTTGGGCGCGGCATTGCGCGCGTATTTCTCCGGCGGCGGGCGCACCGCGCACGTCGTCGTCACGGGAGAACCCGTGCCCGTGTTCGCGCTGGCAGCCGAGCGCTACGCCGTGCTCGCCGCGGAAGTGCGCGAAAGCGCCACGGCATCGTTCGATCTATCCACCCGCGTGCCGGTGTTGCCCGGCACACCCGCCGCGCTGCCGGCCGCGGTCGTCACCCCCGGCCCGGTGTCCACGGATCCGGCGGCGTGGCGCGGCGCCGAACACGTCTTCGGGTTGCCCGACGTCAGCTTCGTCGTGTTGCCCGACCTGGTGGACGCGATCGCCATCGATCTGCCGCAGATCGTCGAACGCGCCGAGATCCTGGTGACGCCCGAGGTGTTCCAGGAATGCGTCGAGCGCCCGTCGCCGCCGCGGCTGCCCGCCGGCCGGCGCGTCGCGGCGCCGACGTTGGGCGCGCGCGAGCTGGCCGCGTGGCGCCGGCTGCTGTCGTTCGCGCGCGCGCTGCTCGACAACGATCCGCATGCGTTCAACCGCCGCGACACGCAACTGCTCGCATCGCTGCCGCTGCCCGCCGCCGAGTCCGGCCTGCCGAAGCAGAACGACTGGCCCGCGTGGCTGGATGCCGATCCCGCCGTCGACCTGCAGAGCGAGCGCATCCAGCTCGCCTGGCCGTGGCTGCGTACGCCCGAATCCGGCGACTGCCAGGGCGGCATCGAAGCGCCCGAGGGCTCGCTGGCCGCCGCGCTGGCCGGCTCCGCGCTGCGCGCCGGCAGTTTCCATTCGGCCGCGCGTTTCCCGGTAGATAGACTGATCGACGTCGAGCCGCGGCTCGACCTCGGCCAGGCGCTGACCGAGGCGGCCGTCACCGCGCTCGGCGATTTCACGCTGGCCGACCGCGTCTGCCTGATCGCGCCGACGCCGCGCGGTCCCGAACTCGTCAGCGACGTCACGCTGGCCGCGGATCCGCTGTTGCGTGCCGGCGCCGTGCGCCGCCTCGTGAACGTGGTGATCGCGCAGGCGCGGCAGATCGGCGAAGACCTGCTGTTCGAGCCGAACGGCGAGGCGCTGTGGGAACAGATCGTCAGCCGGCTGAACGACCTCGGCCGCCTGCTGGTCGCCGTCGGCGCGGTGTCCAGCGATGCGGGCGCCGACGCCTTCGTCGCGCGCTGCGGCCGCAAGACCATGACGCAGAACGACATCGACGCCGGTCGCACGCTGGTCGAGATCGAGCTCGTGCCCTCGCAACCCATCGTGCGCATCGTCGTCGTGCTCGACCTGCGCGATGCCAGCACCGCCAGCGTCACCGACGCCACCGCGCGAGCGGCCTGAACGCCATGCCCGACTCCATCCTCGACAGCCCGACCAAGCCGTTCAACCCGCCGATGCAGACGCACCGGTTCCGCGTCGCGTTCGTGCGCGAGTCGATCGACGGGCACGGCGCGGGTGTCGCCGGCGGCTCGGCCGAGGACCTGTGCGAAGGCGCGTTCTCCGATGTCACCGGGCTCGAAGCGTCGATGGAAGTGAAATCGATCAAGGAGGGCGGGGCCAACTACGGCGCGCATCAGCGCGCGGGGCAGGTCACGTTCTCCACCGTCGTGCTGAAGCGCGGAGTGACCGCCGCGCGCGACATCTGGCAGTGGTGGAAGGTATTCACGACAGGCGCCTACGCGCACCGGCTCACCGTGCGCATCACGCTCGGCGACTCTGCCGGCAAGCCCGTGATGACCTGGAAGCTCGAGCGCGCGATGCCCGTGAAGTTCAAGGCCGCGGACTTCAGCGCCAAGTCCACCGAGATCGGCGTCGAAGAACTGCACTTCGTCCACGAGGGGCTGACCCTCGACCCACCGGCGGCCTGACCCATGCCACTGACACCCAGCGTCCGTGCCCAGCTCTACGACGTCGCGAACGGCGATCCGCCCAGCAGCGACGACCAGATAGTCACGGTGCAGTTCAACCCGACGACCCTGTCGTATTCGATCCAGAACACGTTGCGGCCGCCCGATCGCGGCGCGGGCGCCGCGGCCAGCGGCGGTCGCGCGGCGCAGTTCGTCGCGCAGGCATCCGCGAAGCTCGAGTACGACCTCGTGTTCGACACCACGCACAACGGCCACGACGTGCGCATGGACACGACGCGCATCAAGGAATTCCTCATCGCCGGCGGCCAGGCGAACCCCAACGCGGCGGCGCCGCCGGTAGTCGTGTTCGCGTGGGGCGCATTCAAGTTCCGCGGCTTCATCGAGTCGATGCGCGAGTCGCTCGACTTCTTCTCCGAAGATGGCGTGCCGCTGCGTTCCAGCGTCAAGCTGTCGATGACGGCGCAGGACAGCAACGCGATCTTCGGCAACGACCAGTTCCGCGACGCCGGCGCGAGCATGGACTCGACGACGCAGCTCGTGTCCGTGCCGCCCGGCGGCACCACCGAGGTCGGCGGCAAGGGCGGCAACGCGGGCGCAGGTCGCGGCATCGCCGCGGCGAACGGACTCGAGAGCATGCGCAATCCCGGTGCCAGCCTGGTCGCGGTCGCGTCGGGCAGCGTGCAGTTGAAAGCCGCGGCGGCGTTTTCGGCCGGCGCGAGCGCCGGGTTCGGCGCGGGCGCGTCGGCGGGTGCGGGATTCGGCGCGGGCGCTGGTGCGTCCTTCGGAGCCGGCGCCAGCGCGGGCGCGGGTTTCGGCGCAGGCGCGGGTAGTTCGTTCGGCGCCAGCGCGGGCGCGAGCTTCGGCGCGAGTGCCGGTAGTTCGTTCGGTGCCGGTGCCGGCGCCGGTGCGTCCTTCGGCGCGGGCGCCAGTGCCGGCGCCGGTCTCGGTGCCGCCGCCGCCTTCGGCGCGTCGTCCTCCGCCGGGGTCACCGCGTCGGCCGGCGCGTTCTCCGGCCTCGGCGCGTCGAAGACGCCGACCACGGTGACGCTGAACACCGCCGCCTTCCAGGCGCGCGCGACGCCGAACGTCGTCAGCGCGGATTTCGCCGTCGGCGGCCGCGCGGTCGCCACCGCCTCCGGCGGACTGACTACCAACGTGGGCGCGAACGCGCGCCTGCGCTTCGACTGAGAGGTGAGCCATGGCCGTGGTCGTGAACGAGATGGATGTCGAAGTGGATGCGCCCGAGCGCGAGTCGCGCGCCGACCGCGCCGCCGCCGCGCCGCGCGCGCCCGACGAACACAAGATCGCCGAATTGATCGCGTACGAGCAGTGGAAGCTCGCGCGCCTGATGGCGGACTGAGCCGGAACACCGACGACATGGGCGAAGAATCACTGTCACGACTGGGTCTGTACAACGCGCGGCCGACGCTGCGCGTGGCCGGTCGCGAGGACGCCACCGCGCAGTCGCTGCTGCAGGCGATGACGATGAAGGAGCAGGAGGGCGGCCTGTCCTCGCTGGCGCTGACGTTCCTGAACTGGAAGAGCCAGGAGAACGGCTCCGCGGGCCCGGCCTTCGAAGACGAGGCATTGTTCGCGCTCGGCACCGAGATCGCGCTGTACGCCGGCGAGATCATCGGGCCCACCGAGATCTTCCGCGGCCGCATCAGCGCGCTCGAAGTGCAGTTCGACCCGGATGGCCCGCCGCGCCTGACGCTGCACGCCGAGGACGCGCTGGCCGCCGCGCGCCTCGCGCGCCGCATCGAAGTGCACGAAGACCAATCGCTCGCCGACCTGGCGCGCGACATCGCCGGCCGCCACGGGCTGACGCCCGTCATCGCCGGCCTCACCGACATCACCGACACCTGGGTGCAGGCCAACGAGAGCGATCTCGGTTTCCTGCGCCGGCTGCTGGAGCGGCAGGGCGCCGACGTGCAGATCGTCGCCGGCGAGCTGCACGTCTCGCCGCGCGCCGACGTGCGCCGCAACGAGCTCGAGCTGGTCATGAGCGGCCAGTTGAAGAAGCTGCGCGCCGTCGCCGACCTGTCGCAGCAAACTACCCAAGTCCGTGTGACCGGCTTCGATCCCGCGTCGGGACGCGCTGTATCCGGCACCGGGTCCGGCGCCGCGCTCGGCCCCGGCTCGGGCCGCACCGGCGCGCAGGCGATGGGCAGCGCGCAGCTCGAGCGCGAGGAACGCGTCTCGCATCGCCTCGCCTTGACCGAAGGCGAAGCGCGCGCGCTGGCTGAGGCCGAGTTCGCCGCACGGGCGCGCACGTTCGTGCGCATCGAGGGCGTCGCCGAGGGCAATCCCGCGCTGCGCGTCGGCTCGAACGTGCGCGTGCGCAACGTCTCCGCACGCTTCGACAACACCTATTACGTCACCGCCTGCACGCATCGCTTCGACGAGACGCGCGGCTACGAAACCGCGTTCTCCGCCGAGTCCGCGTACCTGGGGAACGCGTCATGAGGAACGACGCGCGCGCGTTGCTGGCCCCGTTCGGCGTGCCGCCGCACGCGATGTCGAACGCGTATCTCGCGCGCGTGACCAGCGTCGACGATCCGCAGTCCCTGGCGCGCGTCAAGGTGGAGCCGTACAACTTCGACAGCGACCGCGACGTCGAGATCTGGGCGCGTGTCGCCGTGCCGTTCGCCGGTGGCGACCGCGGCGCGTTCTTCATCCCGAGCGTCGGCGACGAAGTGCTGATCGTGTTCGTCAACGGCGATTCGCGCGCGCCGGTCGTCGTGGGTAGTTTGTGGAACGGCACGGACCAGCCGCCGGAGACCATCTCCGACCGCGTCGACCGCTGGACGATCACGGGCAAGGCGGGCACGCGCATCGCCATCGTCGAGGAGAGCGACGCCACCGCCACCATCGAATGCTCCACGCCCGCCGGCGTCACGTTGACGATGACGGACGAGGCCGGCGGCAAGGTCGAAGTCGTCTGCGCCGGCAACACGATCACGATCGACTCGCAGGGCGTGAAGATCCAGTCGGCGGCCAAGGTCGCCGTCGAAGCGTCGACGGTCGACGTGACGGCGGGGCAGGTCACGGTGAACTCCGCGTTCTCGCAATTCTCCGGCGTGGTCCAGTGCAACACGCTGATCGCGACCTCGGTCGTCAGCAGCGCCTACACGCCCGGTGCGGGGAACATGTGGTGAAGACCAACCCGCAAATCGCGCCCGAACGGCAGCTGATCGCGCGCCGCCGCGACGCCGAGCTCGTGTCGCGCGCGAAGCTGCGCGCCGAGCGACGCCGCGCGCCGGCGCAGCCGCATCACCCGGTGCGCCTCGCCGGGCTGCATGCGGGGTCGAACTTCGTCGGCGCGAACGACGCGGCGCCGCTGTTCGTCGAACGCACCGACCAGAACTTCATCGCCGGGCTCGTGGAAGACGTGAGCGCGGGCGATGCCGCGTCCGCGGCGCGCGTGTTCGACGCCGCGCCACGCCGCGAAGGCGGCCGGCCGCGCCTCTATCATCCATTGCAGCGCGTGCACACGCTGGCAGTATTCGAAGCGTTCTGCGACGTGCCCGGCACGCCGCGGCTCGACCGCGCGAAGATCGAATCCGCCGGCCTGGTGCTGCGCCGGCTCGGCCGCAACGGCGCGAAGGAAGCGTGGATCACCGGCGGCACGCGCGTGTTCGGCTGGGACGTCATCGACGAGGACGTCGATCCGGATGCGTCGCGCCGCGCGCTGCCGGAATCGGTCGGCCACCCGACGCTCGACGCGTTGCTGCCGTCGAACGCGTTCGCGATGCGCGCCAGCGCGCAGCGGCTGGCGAACACGCTGGGAGCCGACGTCACCGTCACCGAGCAGATCACGCCGCTGTTCGTCGCGCCGCCGGCCGCGTGCCTGGCGAGCAATCGCACGGTGTTGTTCGCGACCATTCCCGTCACCTCCAGCGACCAGGCCGAGACGCCGCCCGAGTCGCCGCGTTACGGCGACGACGCCTCCGAGCGCATGCAGCTGCAGGCGCACCTCGTGCCGAATCTCGGCCAGGGCGGGCGGCGCGCGTTCAGCGGCGAGGGCCGCATGCTCGATCGCGCGTGGATGAAGCTCGCCGTGGATGCGAACGCCTCCGTCGCGAATGCGCCGTCCCCGGCAACGGTGAAGGAACTGGTGCTGCTGCTGCAACAGCTGCACAACGAGTTCGACGCCTTCGGCGACAGCACCGAGTCGCGCACGTTGTTCTCGCGGTTGAACGCCTACACGATCGAACGCACGCGCTCCGACGGCTCCATGGCCACGTCGCCGGCCGGCGATTTCCTGCGCCAGGCGAAGTCCATCCTGCTCGACGCGCAGCCCAACTACGCCGGCCTGACGATGCCGGCGGCCTGGAGCGCGGTCGGCGCCGCGACGTCGAACGCGCTGTTCGACGCGTCGTTGCGCACGCTCGACGCGCGTTTCCTCGCGCTGCGCGTCGCGCGCGGCCGCTTCGACGATCCGAACGCGCAGTACGTGCTGCGCGCGTTCATCCGACTCAAGCCCGAACACGCCGGTTGCCCGCCGCGCCTCGTGTGGTCGCCGTACAGCGAGCCGTTCACGATCGCGCCCTGGTACGAAAGCGCCGGCACACCGCCGCCGCTGATCGCGATGCCGGATCTCTTCGATCCTAACGTGCTCGGCAAGCTGAAGCCGAACGTCTCGTTCGCGCTGTCGCCGAAGCTCGCGAAGCTGCTGCAGAGCGACGCGAAGGACCTGCGCGACGGCAAGGGCGACGAGAACGGCTGGACCCTCGGCTGGATCTGCTCGTTCTCGCTGCCGATCATCACGATCTGCGCGTTCATCGTGCTGAACATCTTCCTGCAGATCCTCGCGATGATCTTCTTCTGGCTGCCGTTCCTGAAGATCTGCATTCCTTATCCGAAGCCCAAATGAAAACGCCCAGCAAGGAATCGCGCCATGTCTGACGCCCGCCTGCCGCCGGAGCCCATCGGATGGCCGCTGCTCGCCGTGCCCGGCGACGACGGCACGTGGTCGTTCCCGTCGCTCGCGGACAGCGTGCGGCAGACGATCCAGGTGATCCTGTCCACCCGTCCCGGCGAGCAGCTGATGCGCCCGCAGTTCGGCGGCGGGCTGGAAAACCTGCTGGCGGAGCCGAACACGCTGGCGACGCGCTCGCGCATCCGCGATCTCGTGCAGGAGTCGCTGGCGCGCTGGGAGCCGCGGATCCTCGTCGACGCGATCGCGGTCGATCCCGTCGACGGCGATGCGGGCGGCGTGCGCGTCGAGATCCACTACCGGCTGCGCCGTACGCAGCAGGCGCAACGCGTGGGCGTGACGCTCGCGATGGAGGCCGCCGGTGCCCATTAGACCTCCCGCGCTGGACGACCGCGGCTTCGACGACCTGGTCGCCGAGCTGCTGGCGCGCATCCCCGCGCATACGCCCGAGTGGTCGAACCCGCGGCAGGGCGATCCCGGCCGCACGTTGATCGACCTGTTCGCGTGGTTGGGCGACACGATCCTCTATCGCGCCAACCTGATCCCGGAGCGCCAGCGCCTGGCGTTCCTGCGGTTGCTGGGACAGCCGCTGAAGCCGGCGCTGCCGGCGCGCGGCCTGGTCGGCCTCGTCGTCGACGACGAGAACGCCGCGACCGCCGTGGACGTGCCGGCCGGCGCGGTGCTCGAGAAGCCCGTGCCGTTCCAGACCACCGGCTACTGCACCGCCTATCCACTGCAGGCGCAGGTGTACGTCAAGCGCGCGCTGGATTCCGACGCGTCGGCGCGGTTCGCGGCGTTGCTGCCCGACCTCGCGCGCGTCTATCGACTCGAAGGCACGCCGGTGGGCTACGTCACCACGCAGGTGTTCGAGAACGGCGCCGCGACGCCGGCCGGCGTGGACTTCATCGCCGATGCCGTGGACCACTCGTTGTGGATCGCGCTGCTGGCGCCATCGGCGAAGACACTGGCCGCGGCGCGGGGCACGCTGGCGCCGCCGAGCAGCGGCGCGAACGCCGGCAGCCCGCGCGCGCTGAACGTCGGCCTGTCGCTGGCGCTCGAGATGCCGGGTCTCGAAGAGAACCTCGGCCCCCGCGCGCGCATTCCCGCGATCTGGGAGATCACGACCGGCGCGCGCGACGGACAGCCCGCGCTGCTCGCGCTGGAATCCATCGCCGACACGACGCAGGGCCTCTCGCAGCGCGGTGTCGTGCGGCTGTCGCTGCCGGATCCCACGTTCATCGGCGCGCCGGCCAACGATCCGCGCGACAACCTGAATGCCGGCGTCGGCGATTCGCCGCCGCGCATCGACAACCCGGACGATGCCGCGCGGCTCGTCACCTGGCTGCGGCTGCGCGTGAAGCCGGGCTTCGCGATCAACAGTCTGAAGCTCGCCTGGGCCGGCGTGAACGCGGTGGAGATCCTGCAGGCCGAGAACCTCGCGGCGCGCGTGCTCGGCACCGGCGACGGCGGCTCGGACCAGGTCTTCGATCTCGGCACGGCCGCGCGCGGCAGCATCGACACGGGCGAGCTCGTCATCGAGGTCGCGGACCCGACGCTGCCGCCCGCGACGTGGATCGGCGTGGACGATCTCGGTTCCGCCGGACCGCTCGACGCCGTGTATCGCTGCGATCCCGAGGCCGCGACGATCACGTTCGGCGACGGCGTGCATGGCCGCGTGCCGGCGGCGGGCAGCCAGATCACCGCGCGCCGGCTGCGCGTCGGCGGAGGTGCGCGCGGCAATCTCGCGCCTACGTCCATCGCGAAGCTCGACTCGCTGGTCGACGCCGCCAGCCTCGCGCGGTCCAAGCCGGCGAAGCCGCTGAAGGTGCTGCAGGCTCTATCTACCACCGGCGGCCAGGATGCCGAGACGCTGCCGCTGGCCGAGCGCCGCATCCCGGCGCTGATCCGCCATCGCGATCGCGCGGTGACGTCGTCCGACTACCGCGTGCTGGCGCGCGAAGCGCCGGGCGCGCAGATCGGCCGCATCGCCGTGCTGCCCTTGTTCAAGCCGCACGAACGGCAGGGCGACATCCCGGGCGTCGTGTCCGTCATGGCCTGGCCCGACGTGCCGGCCGGCTCGTATCTCGCGCCGTACCCGCGCGCGGATCGGCCGCTGCTCGAGGCCGTGCACGGCTTCCTCGACTCGCGCCGGCCGCTGGCCACCGAGCTGTACACGATCGGCTGCGAATACAAGGCGATCGGCGTCTCGATCGCCGTGCAGATCCAGGATGGCCACGTGCGCGAGGACGTGCTCGCGAACGTGCGCCTCGCGCTGCGCCGTTACCTCTGGCCGCTGCCGCTGGGCACGATGGGCGAGTCCGGCGACTGGCCGACGACGTCGCGTGCCGACGGCGGCTATCCACTCGGCCGCGGCCTGACCGACCGCGAGCTCGAAGTGGTCGCGGCGCGCGTGCCGGGCGTCGAAGGCGTGTCCGCCGCGCGGCTGTTCGAGCGCCGCAACGTCGGCGGTGCGCCGGCCTACGTCGAACTACCCGGCGCCGGCAAGGCGGTGACCACGAGCGCGATGGCGCCGTGGCAGCTGCCCGAGCTGACCGCGCTGATGGTCGTCGAAGGCGTCGACGCGCCCGCGTCGCTGACCGATCCGTTCGCCGTGGGCGACGGCGCGATCGCCGTGCCCGTCGTGCCGGAGGTGTGTTGATGGACGCGAACGGACTCCGTTCGTTCGGTCTGTCCTTCGGGCGCGGCCTCGAGCCGTGGCGCCTGCCCGATGGCGACGCCATGCGCGTCACCGTCGAGCGCGACGATTGCCATCTCGTGCCGGCCGTGCGGCTGGCCGATCGCGCCGCGCCGGCGCCGTTCCGCGAAACGCCGCAGCAGGCGTCGGACGTGGTGCTGGCGCCGTCCCTCGCGCGCGACCGCTTCGGCAATTTCGTCACGTGGCACGCGGGCAGCGCCACGCTGTATTCCGTCAGCGCGGCCGCGGATGAATTCCCCGAGCTGCAGCCAATCGCCGTGCCGCTGCCGGAATCCGCGAAGCCGGTGCGCGATCTCGCGTTCGGCGCGGACGACGTGTTGTACGTCGCTGGCGCGGACGGCATCTGGCTGATCGACATGCGCGCCCGGTTCGAGCCCGTGGCCATCCGCGTCGCCGGCTTCGAAGCGCACCGCCTCGCCGCGGATCGCACGCAGGGCGTGTGGGTGCTCGACGTCAGCGCGGGGCGTCTCGCGCGGCTGACCGGTCTGCCGCCGTTCACGACGGGCGTCGACGTGCTGCGCGAACGGAATTCCCGCTTCGAAGCCAGCGAGCCCGCGCCGCGGCCGCCGCGCCTGCGCGTGCTGCCGGCGACGCTCGGCGCCGGCGAACGCGCCGTGGCCCTGGCGACTCACAACGATCTCGTCGCCGCGTTGATCGTGGGTCCGCAACGCGCCGGCCTCAGGCTGCTGGACGACGCCGGCCGCTGGTCGGCGCCTGTCTATTTCGACGGCCCGCGCTTCCCGCATTCGTTTTCGTTCCTCGACGACACGCGCTTCGCCGTCATCGGCGACCTCGCCGCACTGGACGCCGCCGGCAATCCGCAGCCCGAGCGCGATCTCGGCGCGTTCTCGTACCGGCTCGAAGCCGGCGTCGTGCGCGAAGCGCGCGCGCACGCGGACGCCGTGTTCGATCCGCTGGCCGCGCTCGGTGACTACCACCCGCTGACCGGCCGTGCCTCCGGACCGCTGGCGAACGCCGCGCCGGGCTCGGCGCCGGCCGCGTATTTCCCTCGGCTGAAGCGCTACACCTTCGGCGGCGCCGATCTCGAGCTCGCCGAGCCCGCGCCGCTGGCGCGGCTGTCGCTGGCGGCGCGCGCGCCTCGCGGCGCGGTCGCGAACTTCGCGCAGGAAGACGGCGGCGGCATCCGCGCCGCGGTCGGCCTCGTCGACACGCGCAATCCGGCCACGGCCTGGCATCGGCTGAATCTCGAATGTTCCGTGCCGCGCGGCACCGCGATGATCGTCTGGCTGGCGACCAGCGATGGCGACCCGCCGGTTTTCTCGCTAGACCCCGCGGCGCGCGGCGAGCGGCACGCGGCCACCTGGTTCCCGCACGTGGTCGGCGACCTGGCCGCGCTGCCGCGCGACGCCCAACTACCCGCGACGACACCGCGCGCGGCGTGGCTGTCCGCCGCCAGCGACGTGCCCGCCGGCGCGAGCCTGCTCGGCATCGACCGCGAGCCCGGCATCACGGGCCTGTTCACCGTGCTCGTGCAACGCGCCGGCCTCACCGTGCGCACGCTCGCCGGCCGGCGGCTGTGGGCGGTGGTCGAGTTGTTCGGCGACGGCCGCGCCACGCCGGAACTGGTCGCGCTGCGTGCCTGGTCCGGCCGCGTCTCGTACCGCGACCGCTATCTGCCCGCGCTGTACCGCGAGCAGGTGTACGGCGCCGAGGCCAACCGCGCCGGCCGCGCCACGGGTGCGGACTATCTAGAGAGATTCATCGATCTCTTCGAAGGCGTGTTCACCGACATCGAAGACCGCATCGCGAACGCGCATCTCGTCACCGACGTCGCTGCATGTCCGCCCGAGGCATTGCCGTGGCTCGGCGCCTGGATCGGCTACGCATTGGAAGATCTGCGCGGTCCCGACGCCGCGCGCCGCGCGCGCAACATGCTGCTGAACGCGCCCGCGCTGGCGCGCCGGCACGGCACGCTCGACGGCCTGCGCTGGGCGCTGGACATCGCCACCGACGGCGGCGTGACGCGCGGCCGGCTCGTCGTGCTCGAGAACTTCCGGCTGCGCCGTACGATGGCGACGATCCTCGGCGCCGACCTCGCCGACGAGAACGATCCGCTGACGCTGGGCATCACGCAGAGCGGCAACTCGTTCGTCGGCGATTCGCTGTTCCTCGGCGACGAGCACGCGAAGACGTTCCTCGCGCTGTTCCGCACGCGGCTGCCGGACGCCGGCGCCAGCGCGGCGGAGCAACAGCGTCAGAACGACGAACGCGACGCCGCGCTGCACGCGTTGTACGACGGCCTCGCGCAGCGGGCGACCGTGCTCGTGCACGATGCCATCGATTCCGACGAGCTGCGCCGCGTGCGCCGCCTGTCGCTCGAAGCCGCGCCGGCCCACGTCGCGATCAACGTGATCGCCGCGAAGTATCCGTTCCTGGTCGCCGTCGCCTCGCTGGTCGGCGCCGACACCTATCTGCGCGCCGCCGAGAAGCCAGACGCCGTGCGCGTCGGCGCCTCGAAGCTCGGCTACCTGGACACGCTGCAGGGCACCGGCACGCTCGACGCGGCACTGGGTTCCTTCGGCGCGCTCGGCGCGACCGATCACGACACGCCGCCGATCGCCGATCCCGGCCCCGACCGCGAGGTGGACTTCGGCGCCCGCTTCACGCTCGACGGCTCGGCCTCGCGCGCCGCGACCGGCCGCTTCATCGACGAATACCGCTGGCGGCTGCTGCCGCCGGCCGATCCCGAATAAACACGCCAACAAGGAGCACATCGTGGCCAAGTTCATCCCCGGACAGACGACCGAGGTCAAAGCCGAAGAGCCGACCCTCGACGTCGTCGTCGAAGCCAACAGTCCGCTGAAGGTCGGCAAGTACGTCTTCCGCCTGGTCGTCACCGACGACGCGGGCAACGAGTCCGAAGCCGCGGACGTCGTGATCGTCGTGACGGACAAGAATCGTCCGACCGCGGTCATCGACGTGATCACCGTCACCGGCGAACGCATCTCCAAGCCCACCGTCGAGATCCCGTTCGGCCAGCGCTTCCAGCTGACGGCCGACCGCTCGACCGACATCGGCGGCGTGGTCAAGTCGTACCGCTGGCAGCTGCTGCAGTAGTCGGGCGGCCGCGCCGGTGGAGACGCTCAAGCTCGGGGACAAGCTGCAGACGCGGGAACCGCAGGTGCTGCTCGATCCCACGCTGAAACCCGGCAAGTACCGGGTGACGCTGAGCATCGTCGGCACGACCGGCGAGAGCGAGCCCGTCGAGCTCCGGATCGCGATCGTCGAGCGGACCGATACGCGGCCGACGGTGCCGGTGCCGAATCCGCCGGTCGTGGTGGTGCGCGGGCTCGAGCGCGTCGCGACGCCGGCGGTCGCGGTGACGCGCTCCGCCGCCACGACGAAGGCGAAGACGACGACGAAAGCGAAGGCTAAAGCGAAGGCGAAGACGCCGGCGGCGACTCCCGGTAAACCGCCGACGAAACCGAAGAGGAAGTGACATGAGCGAAGTGCAAACCGATCCGCTGGTCGCCGAGCTGCTGAGCGATCTCGGCGTGCCGGAGCGCGTGAACTACGCGGCGGGCGTGTTGCTCGACGACGAGGATTTCTCCTCGGAGCAGCAATACCTGCGCGGCCGGCTGGCGCGCGCGCTGGCCGCGCTGTACGGCTTCGGCACCGTGGCCGGGCTCGGCGTGAGCTGCGCGACCGCCGACAATCCCGAGCGCGAGGTGAAGGTCGCGCCGGGCCTCGCGCTCGACCGGCTCGGCCGCCTGATCGAGGTACGCCGTGAGCAATGCCTGCGTCTGGTGCCGTGGTTCGCGTGGCAGGCCACGCAGGGCGCGGCGCGCGTCGCGGAGCTGATCGCCGCCCGCGTCGACGATCCCGACAACGCCGGCCGCCAGCGCGTGTTCCTCGACGTCTCGCTGCGCTTCGCGATCTGTCCGCACGGCAAGACGCCGGCGTTCGCGTCCGGACCGTTCGACGCGACGGACTACGTCGTCACCTCGCGGCTCGCCGACGCGTTCGAGATCACGCTCGATCTCGCGCCGCTGGTCGCGGGTGCGCCGCTGGCGCCGCAGTCCTCACTACCTGCGCTCGACGACAAGCTCGGCGAGATCGGCGCGCTGCCGGCCGATCAACGCGCCGCGGCCCGCCGCCGCTGGGCGGTAGATAGCGCGCTGTCCGCCTGGCCGGGCACCGATCCCGCCGATGCCTCGCGCCTGCCCAAGCTGCGCGAGCAACGCCGCGAGAGCGACTGGCTGTTGCTGCTGCTCGCCCGCGTCGCCGTGCCGATCGACCAGGCGGCGCCGTCCGCGCCGCTGCTCGTCGACACGACGCGAGACGTCGTCGTCGACAACTACCTGCGTCCCGTCGTCTTCAACCCGCTGCGCTGGCAGGGCACGTGAGCCCGAAGTCTTTCCCGGAGTCCGACCATGGCTAACACCTCGACCCGTTACGAATCCACCGTGCGCTCCGCCGCCGACCAGCAGGCGCTGGAGGCCGCGATCGCCGCCGGCACCGTCGTCGTCGACACCGCGCGGCGCCGGCCGTTCTATTTCGACGGACGGTTCCTGACCGCCGCGGATCTGTCCGCCGACCAGGACTACGCGCGGGCCCGTCAGTCCGACCTCGCGCAGGCCATCGGCGCGGGCATCGTGCGCGGCCTGCGGGTCACGGTGAAACCCGGCGCCACCGCGGCGAACCCGGAGCTCGAGATCGAGGCGGGCGTCGGCATCACGCCGGCCGGCGACCTGGTCAGCGTCGAGAACACGCGCAGCATCCGCGTCTCGCAGATCGGCGACGAGGGCAACCTCGACGTGCAGCTCGGCGTCAAACTGTTGCCGACCGCGGCGACCAACAACCGCAGCGGCCTGTTCGTGCTGGCGCTGCGGCCCATCGAGTTCTCCGCGAATCCCGTGCCGTCGTATCCGACGACCCTCGACGGCGCGCGCAGCGTGCACGACGGCGACATCTTCGAGGCGACCGCCGTCACGCTGATCCCGTATCCCGACCGCGCCGGCGTCGAAGGCGCCGACGCGAAACGCGCGCGCGTGGCACGCGAGATCTTCTTCGACGGCACGAAGGCCGGCGTGCTGCAGGAAGCGCTGCCGCTGGCGATGCTCTGCCTCGAAGGCGGCGCGCTGCGCTGGCTGGACACGTACCTGGTCCGCCGCGAGATCGGCGCCGAGAGCACGCTGGGCGCGGGGTTGAACCAGCGGCCACGCGGCCTGCTCGAATCCTGGCTGCAGCAGCATCTCGATCACGTGGCGACGATCCCGTCGTCGGCGATTTCCGCCGGCTTCCCGGCGACCAGCTACTTCTCCGCGTTGCCGCCCGTGGGCCTGCTGCCGGCCGCGAACGTCTCGGTCGACGCGGCGGATGCGCAGGGCACGTTCGTGCAGTCGTTCTTCCCGCCGCTGGTCGATTGCGAGTTCGCGTTCGTGCCGGCCGACGAGATCGCCGTGCTGGTGTCCGAGTCGCTGGCGCTGCCGCCGATCGACCTGGCCGGCGACGGCGAGGATCTCGATCACCTGTCCGTGTTGATCGTCGCCGGTGTGGATCGGCTGGCACTCGAACAGCTGAAACGGTCGCTGCAGTCGGTCACGCGCCTGGTGCGCGCCGCCGCGCCGGGCATGCTGGCGAAACGCCTGCCGCTGGAATCCCTGCTGGCCATCGCGAACCCGGTGCGCACGACGCCGGTGCCGCCGGCCGACACCGCGGTCGCCGCCGCCTGGAAAGACGCGCTGAAGAGCGCGCAGGACGTCGCGCACAAGAACAACCACGGCTGCTTCTGGTACATCCGCCGCCGCCAGCTGCCGTATTTCTCCGAGATCAGCGGCGCGACGCTGCGCCTCGCCGGAGACGCCGCCGCGCTGGACGACGAGCTGACGAAGCGGCTCGCCGCCGACGGCACCGCGGCGTTGTTCAAGAGCGTCACGTCGAAGATGCCGCGGCTCGCGATCGCGGACACGGTCAACGTGCTCGCGGCGCCGCGCCTCGGGCTATCTACCTCGCTGCCGGCCGGCGTCTTCCAGACGTCCGACCTCCTGCGCCGCAGCGCGTTCGCGGCGATCGCCGCGACCACGGAAACCGAGGGCGGCCCGACCCACGCGAAGGTGCTCGACGTCGCGCGGCGCTTCGGCGATCCCGAGCTCGGCGCCGGCTTCGACGACCTCGCGCTGGCTGCGCCCGATCTCAAGAAGACCGCCGCGGTCGACACCATCGCGAAGAGCGGCGTGGCCCCCGAGCTCGACGCGGCCGCGAGGCAGTTGCCCGAGACCGCGCGCGCCGACTTCGCGACGCGGCTCGCCGGCTTCGCGCTGGCCGGCAAGATCGAAGACGTCCGCAAGCTCGTGTCCGAGGTGGGAGACAACACGTGAAGATACTGCGCGGAATCGACGCGGCCATCGCCGGCGAACGCGTGCTCGGCACGCAGCCGGTGCTCGCGCCCTACGTCACGAAAGCCGTGTCGCCGCCGCCGCGGCGCCGCGCCAACTTCTTCACCGGCCGCGCGTTGTCGCATCTCGCGCTGACCGACGAGCAACGCGACCGCATGGCGGATGCCGCGCGCGTCGCCCGCGCGGTGGCGCCGGGCGTCATCGAGGGATTCGAAGTCGCGCTCGAGGGCACGCAGCTCGTGATCATGCCGGGCCGTGCGATCGCGGCGGATGGCGAAGACGTCGAGCTGCACTATCCGCTGCGGCTCGCGCCGGATTCGATCCCGCTCGACTCCGCCTCGCTGACGCGCCGCCTCGCACCCGAAGGCGACGCCGCCGACGACGCGCTGCGCGCGCGCCTCACCGGCGGCGAGAGTTTCACGCCCGGCAAACTGCGTGCACTGGATCGCCTCGACCTGCTGCCGCACGCGCTGGTGCTGGTCGCGCAGCCGCTGACGCTGGCGCTGGATCGCAGCGGCGAGCTCGACTCGCCGTGTCCGAACGCGGTCAACGAGGGCGCATTCTCGCAGCTCGCCTGGGAGGACGGCTTCCGGCTGTGCTGGGTGCCATGGCCGTCGGATGCGACGCTGCCGCCGTGGACGCTGGACGGCACGACCATCGAGCCGCGCTTCCGCAATCGACTCGCGTACGCCGCGTTCAACCGCGAGCGCGAGCGCACGGAGATCACGCAGAAACTGCGCCGCCTGGCGTTGTCGCGCGGTGTCGAGACCGACCCGACGCGCGCCGCGGCGCTGGACGCGGAGATGGTCGGTCTCGCCGCGCGCGCCGCCGACTGGCCGTGGGCCACGCTCGGCATCGCGCTGGCACTGGTCGGCTTCGACGCGGCATTCGCGCCCGCGTTCTCCGATCGCAACTCGCTCGTCCGCCAGGGCGGCGGCCGCGCGAACCGCACCGCGCTCAACCCGTTCGCCGGCGAAGACGTGTTGTGGCAGGCGCGCGTCGCGCAGCTGATCGAGCACCTGGCCGAACTACCGCCGGAGCAGCGCAAGGCCGATGCGCTGGCGAAGACCTTCGACTGGCTGCCGCCCGCGGGCGTGTTGCCCAAGGACGCGATCGACGTCGCGGCCAATCGCCAGTTCGTGTTCCCGCCGTCGTTCGACGTGCAGGCGCAGCCGGTGCCCGTCGACATGGTCGACGCGTTGCTGCTCGAGTCCTCGATGCTGGCGCCGTATTCGCTGTCGGTGCGCGACCAGGTGCAGATCCTGGTGCCGGTGCCGGCGAAGTTCTTCGAGCCGGACCTGTTGCAGCTCGACCTGCGCATCCACCCGCTGTTCGACTCCGAGGTCGCGCGGCTCGAGCGCGCGCGCCTGTCCACGCTGGTCGCGCGCGACCGGCTGCGCCGCCGCTTCGACACGCTGTCGCACGCCGTGACCGGGCGCCTGCCGTGGTACTCGCAGGACGACCCGGATGCATTGCCCGACGAGACCGGCGCGCTCGATTCGATCTCGTTCGCGCGCGTGCATCGCGCGGCGTTCGCCGCCGGGCAAACCACCGGCCATTCCTTCCGCAACGCGGCGTTCTCGTTCGAGCTGGCGGCCAGCGACCAGCTGTTCGTGTTCGTACGACTCGACACGGTGCCCGCCGGCATCACGCTGCAGCCGTTCACCGGCGACACCGCGAAGCAAACTATCTACTGGGGCTCTGGCGCGCCGCCCGCCGGCGCGGTGAACGCCGGCCCGCTGCCGGCGACTCCCGGCTGGGTGCGCCTGTCCGTGCCGGTCGCCACCGCCGGGCTGTCGGCGACGACGATCGACGGTCTCGCCTACGGCGTGATCGGCGGCGCGGCCGCGGGCAGCGTCGCGTTCGGCTACGCCGGCAAGGCGGCCGACGGCCGCGAGATGTACTGGGTGTCGGACGCGTTGCCGCAGGGCGCCGTTCCTCACGACAACTGGGAGTGGCAGGAGCAGGGCGAGAACACGACACCCGATCTCGTCGACGCCGCGAACGGCATCGCCGCGACCGGTGACGTGCGCAGCGCCAGCGAGCTCGACACGCTGGTCACGAGCTTCATCGCGTACCGCGGCGGCGTCCTGAAGGGCGAGCTCGGCATCGCGCCGTCGACGAACCCGGCGCTCGCGGGCGCCGGCCTCGACGAGCTGATCCGCCGCGTCGAGACGCGCATCGCCGCCGCGAACGACCACATCGAGTTCGGCTTCCTGCGCGCGCGCACCGACATCTACCGCGTGCGCCAGAACGTTCTCGGCGTCGGCCAGGCCGGCCGCCTGCTGACGTCGCCGACCGCCGCCGAACTCATCACGCGCAACGACAACCCAGTGGCCACCGACAAGGACTTCGCCGACTACTTCAAGCGCGCCGGCGAGCCGGTGACCAGCGCGGCCGCGCCGTCCGTCGCGCCCGCCGTGGCGCCGACCACGCCGGCCGCCGCGCCCGCGGCGCCGTCGGCGCCCACGTTCACGAACGCCTCGCTGCGGCTGCTGCGCACGAACTCGATCGGCTCCGCGCTGTCGCTGAACACGTCGGCGTCGGCGCCGCAGTCGGCGGCGTTGAGCGCGTCGAGCAGTGCCTTGTCGAGTGGCGCATTGCTGTCCGGATCGGTGTTCACGCCCATCGTCACCACGCCGGCGGGCGGCATCTCGGGGTCGATCGGCTCGCTGCCGGTGTTCACGCCGGTCACGACGCCCGCGTCCACGTTCGGCGGCTCCTCGGGTAGTTTGCTCGGCGGCAGCGCGCTGCTGAATTCCAACCTGCTGGTCAACTCGCTGCCGACGCTGGCGATCAACACGACGCCCACCGTCAAGGAAGTCACCGGCACGAGCCTGTTCGGCGCGACGCTGAACACCGTCACCGTCGGCGAACGCCTCAGCGGTTCCGCGGCCGTCGTCGCGAAGAACGCCGCGGCCAGCGGCAAGAGCGACTTCGTGAAGTCCGGCGTCAATCTGCTGGCCGACAAGGGCTTCGCGCTCGGCGATCTGCCCGTGTTCGGCTACAAGCCGAAGGACGGCGCGGCCACCGACGTCACCGCCAAGGATCTCGCCGACGGCAAGCTCGACGACACCGACGCCGAGGAACCGGAGGGCACCGACGTCGCCGAGTCCGTCTACTTCAAGCGCGGCCTCGACGCGATCGACAACCTGGTGCGCTTCCTGCGCGGCGTCGAGATCCGCGTCGAGGATTACAAGCGCCTGCAGACCGACGCGAATGCCGCGCGCACGCGCGTGCTGGCCGCGCTCGGCCGGCTCGAGAACCTGATGTCCGGGCTGGCGACCGCGCTGGCCGAGACGCGTCACGATCTCGCCGTCGCGCGGGCGTTACGCGCCGAGGAGCTGCAGCGCGTCGCCGGCATTGTTGCCCGCCGCAAAGCGATCCTCGCCGAGCACGTGCCGTTCGTCGTGTTTCGCCGCCCGCGGCTCACGAAAATCCTGCTCGACGTGCCGGTGCGCACGGTTCAGCCCGCGATCGTCGACGACCCGGTGCCGCGCTGCCGTGCCGACACGCACGACGTGCCGGCGGAGCTGCAGGCGATGGTCGACACGCTGAAGGACGTGCCCGCGGTGTGGATCCGCAAGCTGCAGCCGCTGATCCTGAAGTTCGATCATCTCGATTCGCTGCAGACGTTGCTCGGCAACGCCGCGCAGCGCATCTCCCTCGCGGCCGCGCAACCACCGTTGCAGTTGGTGCAGCAGGGCGCGGCGACGAAGACCGGCGCGCTGATCTCGAACCTGTTCCAGAAGCAGACGACGCGCATGACGACCACGCTGCAGAAGCAGTCGCTGGTGCTGAACGCGATCAAGTCGGACACGTGGAAGAACGTGATCAACACCGGCGCGACGGCGGTCAGCGCGTCCGACCTGATCTCGGCCGGCGCGGCCAACAAGAAGATCACGCTGGAGGCGTCGGGCGAGCTCGACGACATCGCCGGCGTCGCGAGCTGCCTGTACAACGCGTTCTGCGACGTGCCGCCCGCGACGCGCCTCACGTGGGCCGAACGCTTCTCGCAGCTCGACCCCGACATCAGCCTGCGCGTGTTGACCGTGCTGCCCGGCTTCGGCGACGAACGGCTCGGCGTCGATTACATCCAGTGGAAGCAGATGCAGAAGATGGTCGACTGGCTGTTCTCGCGCGTCGCCGACGAGGCGGACGCGATCGCCGCGATCAACGACCTGGTGCAGGTGGCGCTGCTGTTGTCGGCGCATGCGCCGGTGAAGCGCATCATCTCGGCGCGCGTGCGCAAGCCCGTGCGGCCGGTGCTCAACGGCCGGCTCGATCTCGCCGTCGATCCGCGCGTCGCGAAGATCGGCATGCAGGTGCTGGTGCACGCGCCGACCGGCAACCTGCCGATCGCACGCGCCGTGGTCGAAGACCTGGCGAGCGACGGCGTCGTCGCGCGATTCGCCGAGGTCATGCAGCCCGCGTTCACGATCGATTCGTCGATGCGCGTGCAACTGCAGAGCGGCCCGCCGCTGACCACCGCGGCGACGGCGGCGAAGGACAAGGCGCTGGTCGGGTTGAAACTGCTCAAGTAGATGGACCGCGCGCCGCACTCATTGCCCGACAACGCACGCGTCGTACGCGCGCTGCAGCTGCGCGTGCCCGATGCGGACGAAGTGCCGCGCGCGCGGATCGCGCTGGAAGACGGATTGAACTGCGCGGACTTCGGCGATCGGGGCCGGCTCGTGTTCGTGCGGCGGCTGACCCTGCCGGCGTTCGCGGCACGGTTCAACGGGCCGGCGGCGGCGCGCGCGATCGAGAGCTCGTTCCGCGCGTTGTTGCCCGAGGCCCGGCCCGGTGCGGATCCGCTCGCGGCGCAGGCGCCGGTGGTGTGGTTCGACGACGAGTTCGCCGCGCATCTCGAGGCTCTGACGCTGCGCGTGGAGGGCCGGCCACTGAACGCGTGGTTCTGGCGGCGCGTCGATCCGTTGTTTGCGGGTTCGGTCGAGCCCGCGATCCGCGAGGTCTGCGAGCGGCTGGAGACGGTCGCCGCGACTGCCGTGTCGCGCCCGGTGTTCTTCACGGAGCTCGCGCGCCGCTGGCGCGGCTTCAGCGCCGCGGCGTTCGAGCGCTTCATGGCCGCCCTGCCGCCGGCCTGGGTGCCGGACTCGAATCGGCCAGCCGGGGCCCCGGCTGGGGAATCCACTCTTATATATAGGCACCGCCAGGCCCCCCGGGACGTCGCCCGGGCCGCCGCGCCGCGGTTGGCAGCGGCCGCGCGGATTTCGCCGGCTGCGGCGCGCTGGGTAGCGAGGTGGGAGGCGGTGGCGGCTGGGGAGTTGCGGGCGGAGGCGCCGGCCGGCGAGGTGGCCGACTTCGTGACTGCAGTAGTTCGAGAGGCGGAGGTCGTCGCCGCACCGAACTACCGGCCGGGGCAGGCCGCCGAGCCACACGCGGCCGGACACGCGCCGACCACGGCGATTGCCGACCGCGACTCGGGTCCGATCGTCGCCGTGCGCGACGAAGTACCGGTGCCGGAGCCGACTAACTACAAGCTCCCGCCCTGGTTCGCCGGCGCCCGCGAGACGTCGCACGCCGGTTTGTTCCTGCTGCTGAACGCCTGGCGCGCCACCGGCGCCGATGACTGGCTGTGCGGCGGCGACGAGGCGCGTCGCGATGCCTGGCTCGACGACTGGGCACGCCGGCTCGCACTGCCGGTCGACGACGCGCAGCGCGCGGCGTGGTCGACGCCCTCCGCATCACCGGACGCCGCCGAGCTCGCCGAACTGGCCCGCTTCCGTCGCGAGACGCGTCGCTGGTTGCGTACCGCCGCGCGGATCGGCGCCGCCTCGCTGGTGAATCGCGCCGGCGCCGTCGCGATGACGCGCACGCATCTCGATGTGATCTTCCCGATGAACGCTGTGGACCTGCGCGTGCGCCGCGCCGGGCTGGACAGCGATCCGGGCTGGGTGCCGTGGCTCGGCCGCATCGTCGCGTTTCACTTCGTGCCCGACACCGGGACCGACGCATGAACGCCGTCGTCGACGTCGCGATCGATACCAGCGTGTCCGGCCTGCTGCGATTGGCGCTGACTCAACTCGCGTCGTCGTCGCGCGCGCCGGTGCGATTGCCCGAATCGTGGGAGTCGCTGATCGCTGCACGACGCCGGCAGCCCGGCGCGAGCGAGCGCGCGTGGATTCGTCTCGCCAACGCATTGTCGTTGACGGACCTCGAGCTGGTCGCCGGCCAACTCGCACTGCTCGCCGAGCACGACGCACACGTCATCGAACAATTGCAGCGGCTGCAATCCAGTCCCGGCGCGGCCGGACAGATGCGGCCCACGCTGGGCCTCGTCGCGCGGCTGTGGACGATCCTCGATGGTGGAGCGGCCGAGGCCGAACGGCGCCGGCTCGGCGCGCTGGTCGCGGGCATCGGCGTCGACAGCGCGACGTTCCGTCTCTCGCGGGACGAGGGCGCGATCATCCATCGCACGTTGTCGCTGCATCCGTCGCTGTTGCCGCATCTCTTCGAGTCGGACACGTGCCCGCCCGCCGCCCTGCGATTCGACGACGCCACGGTGCGCTCGGCCGCGGTGCCCGACTGGCTGCTGCCCGCCGCGTGGCATCGGGACCTCTCGCGGTTCCTGCCGTCGCTGACGGGCCGCCGCCCATCGACGTTCGTCGTGCGCAGCGGCGACGTCGACGAGGCGCGCTCGTTGGCGATCCTCGCCGCGGACCAGGCCGGACTGACACCGATCGAGATCGTCGGCGCCGGCGCGACCGTGCCGGCCGGTCTCGAGCCGTGGCTGATCGCGAGTCGGCACGTGCCGCTGCTCGTGATCGATTCGCCGCCGGGCGAGCGGATCGCGCTGCCGCCCTGGCGGCACTATCGCGGACCCCTGCTGGTCGCCGCGAGCCCCGAGGCGGATCTCCAGACCGGGACGGGAGAGTGGCAGGAATGGAAACCGTCGCTGCCGCGCGCGGATGAACGCGCGGAAGTGCTCGGTGTGACGGCGAAATCCGGATCGGCGGCCGCGCGCGACCTCGCGCGGCGCTGGCGCGCGGGTATCGGCACGCTGAATCGTACGGCCGCGATCCTGTGGCCTTCCACTGCGCGGGGCGACGTCGATGCCGGTCGTATCGAGACGGCGGTCGCCGCCGAGTTCGATCGTGCCGCCCGCCGCTTCGGCGCGCTCGCGCAACGGCTGAACACGGACATCGCCGATGACGCTCTGGTCATGCCGCCCTCGCTCGCGCGCGAGATCGACCTGCTGGTCGAACGGTGCCGTCGGCGCGAAAGTCTGCTGGACGGGCTCGGCGTCGCCGTGCGGGCGCGGGCGCATCCCGGTGTGAAGGCGCTGTTGACGGGCGCGTCGGGCACCGGCAAGACGCTGGCCGTCCAGTGGCTGGCCCACCGGCTCGGAAAGCCGTTGCTGCGCGTCGACGCAGCCAACGTTACGAGCAAGTACATCGGCGAGACCGAGAAGAACCTCGCGCAATTGCTGGGCGAGGCCGAACACCTCGACTGCATCCTGCTGTTCGACGAGGCGGATGCGATGTTTGGCGCGCGCACCGACGTCAAGCAGGCGAACGACCGGTTCGCCAACCAGCAGACGAACTACCTGCTGACGCGGCTCGAATCCTTCGACGGTGTGGCGGTGCTGACGTCGAACAGCAAGGCGCGCTTCGATCACGCGTTCCTGCGCCGTCTCGACGCGGTGCTCGAGTTCCCGCTGCCCGCGGGCGTCGAGCGCCGCGCGTTGTGGCTTGCGCATCTTTCGCCCGGATCGCTCGACGCGGTGACGATCGATCGGCTCGCTGCCGCGGTGGACCTGCCGGGCGGCAACATCCGCAACGTCGTGATCGGCGCCGCGCTGCGCGCCCGCGATCGCGCGCTGACGCCGGCCGACGTCTGCGCCGCGCTCGACGCCGAATACGCCAAGCTGGGCCGTCACGCGCCGTCGGAACTCGGCGATCTTGCCGGCGGCGGCTGAGCACGCCCGGCCGTGAGCGCGCCGCGAACGCACGACCGGCTGCGGCGCCCGGCGCGGCGGCGCGAAGCCGCGAGATCCGCGACGCCACCGATCGATCTCGCGAGCCCGCCGTCCGCGCCGGTGCTCGACACGGTGGGCGGACTGCCGGCCTATCTCGCGTTCCCGGAACGGTCGGTGCTCGCGAGCGACGCCGACTCGCGCGCGCCGGCCGTGCCGAACATCCGCGCTCCGGATCCGCCGCCCGCGCCGGAGGCACCGCGCTCGACGGACCACGCTGAAGCGCTCTCGCTGCCGGCCGCGGAGCGCGCCGCTCCGCCCGGACACGCACACACCTCGTCCACGACGCCACCGGCCGCACCCTACGTCGAACCCGAACGCGCACCGGCGCCGCGCGCCGCCGTGGCCGGCGGACCCGCCGGCCGCGCTGCGACCGCGCCGGCCGCACCGGCCGCGGGTCGCGCGGCGCGGCGCGGCGGCCCGGTCGTCGAAACAACCGACAGCGTGTTCAATCTCGAGCCGCTCGAAGAACTGGTCGGTGTCGAGGTGTCGTCGTTCGACGGCCCGGTGGATACGAGCGTCGACGTCGAGCCTCTGACCTGGTCGACGTTGACGACCAGCTGGTCGACGCCCGACTCGTTGCCCGACGACGCCCTCCCGCCGGCGACGCAGATGGCGCGCGCCGCGACGGCTCCGCCGCGGGCGAGCGCGCCGCCGGAACCCGCGCCATCCGCGGACGAATCGGGTGCCGACGGAGAGGCGGGCGCCGCCGCCCCCGAGCCGGCCCCGAAGCCGGACACGGGCGAAGCCGAGCAGCGGCGCGCGGCGGCGGCCGAGGCGCGGGAATTCGCGCGGCGCAGTTATGCGGATCTCGTGCCGGCCGCACGCCGGGAGCAGCAGGAATTCGTCGGGCTCGCGAACGATATCGTCGATAGCGTGAATGAAAGTTTCCAGCGCTCGTCGGCGACGCTGCTGTCCGCGCACGACAACGAGCTCGAAACGCTGCGCCGCGCCGCCGATCGCACTGAAGACGCCATCGACAGCTCGGCGAGCTTCGCGCAGCTGCAGCTCGAAGAAGCCAGCCTCGCCGCCGGTCTCGCGATCGAAGCCGCCGGCCGCCGCGCGTATGGGCTGATCAACGCGGACGACCGCACGGCCGCGAACCGGATCGCGACGGTGGTCCGCGGGCTCGTCTCGGGGCACGAGGGCGCGTACAACACCGCGCTCGGCTCGCTGTCGGACGCCTTTGCACTCGCAATCGCCAATCTCAACATCTTCCGCGACGGGCGCACGACCGAGTTCGCGACGAGCCGCGGCGCCAACGACGAACGGGCGCGCAACGAAGCGTTGCAGAACCGCATACCGCGCTGGGTGGAGCAGGAGGCGACGCGACTCGGCGACCGCGTGACGCGCAAACGCACCGCGTGGGAATCCGCGAAGACGTCCACCACGTGCAGCCTTACTTGCGGTTACACCGATGCCCTCAACACGCGCCGCGTCGACCTCAACACGCAGGGGCGGCAGCAGGTCGCGCGGACGCTGGCGCAGGCCCGGCGCTCGCTGCGCGAACAGAGCGGCGAGGGTCGGCGCACGATCGAGCAGCGGCGCCAGTCGTACGTCGCGCAGGTCCGCGCGCAACACAACGCGGCGCAGACGCGGTTCACCGCGCAAACGCGGGCGGCGCTCGGCGGCGTGCGGCAGGAAGCGCAGAGCGCGGTGTCCGGCGTGCAGGCGGCGGCGCGCGCGTCGCAGCCGGATTTCTCGCGCAACGTCGATCAGTTCGCCGCGACGCTGCGGCGGGCGGCGGCCGGCGGCGCGGCGCCGTTGCGACAGACCGCGCTCGGCAGCGCCGGCGTGCTGCAGTCCACGCGCCGAACGCACGCGATGCTCGACGAGCGCCTGCGCGGAAATCTGGCGCGCGCCCGCGCGGGTCTCGAGCAGCGCGGGGAACAGAACGAGAGCGCCAGCACGGAGGCGCTCGCGGAGTTCGACGACACGTTGAACACGCTGTCCGGCGACGCCGAGGGCACCTTCACGGCGACCGACGAGCGGCTCGTCCAGGCATTCGGCGGGCTGAGTGATTCGGTGACGCAGGCCGCGAGCGAATGGGCGCGGCCGCTCGCCGCGCGCATGGCGGCCGACATCGCGGCGCAGGCCGCGCAGGCGGCGACGGCGCTCATCCAGCTGAACAACGGTGGCCGGCCCGTCGAAGACACGACACGAGTCCCGGAGCCGACGCCGCCCGCGCCGCCGACACCGGCCGCGCACGATTGCCGCTGCCCGGCACCCGCCACCACGCCGACGCCCGCGGGCACGCCGGCGCCCACCGAAGATCCGCCGGGGCTCATCCGCGAATCGGCCACCGAGATCGGCGAGGTCGCGCGCCGCCACAACCCGCGGCAATTCTTCGATCGCCAGATCACGGACACGCGGCACGGCGTCGACAGCAATCTCGGCAAACGCACCACCGACGTGACGGCGGGCTTCAGCGGCGGCTTCCTGGGCACCGTCGACGAGGCGAAGGTGGTGGGGGCCTTGCGCGGCCTGACCGAAATCCGCGGCAACGCGCTGAAGGATCCCGTCTACCCGCAGGGCTCGGGCGGCCGCGACCTCGTCGACGATCTCCTCGACAACCTGGACTACGGCACGAACGACTACAACGCGGCGATGGCCTATCTATCGGGCAACGCCATCGAAGGCGCGCGGCTCGAGCTGATCGAGGCGAACGGCATCGTCAGCGACGACGAGGCGCGCATGGAAGCGGCGATGCGCGCGCTCTCGCCCGAGCAGCTCGCGTCGATGCGGGCGCTGCATCCGGACACGCTGCGTGACACCCGCGCCGTGCTGAGCGGCACGGATCTCGACGTGTTCAACGCGGTGGCCGACGGCAACTACGCGCTCGCCGACGCGTATCACATGCGCGACGAAGTCGACGAGGCGCGCCGCAACGGCGACATCGACGCGACCGCGACGGCGCTGACGACCTGGACGGCGGGCGCCGAAGAAGGCACCTGGGGCGATCAACCCGTGACGCCCGACGAGCGCCGCGCCGCGGTGGTCGCGGCATTGGCGGGAATCCTGCCGCCCTCGGTCACCGAGCCGGCGGCCGTGGCCGCGGTGACCGGCGAGATGTCGGAGGCGGAGCGCGCCGCCGCGATCGCGACGGCGCGCAACGAGGCGCGCGTCATCGCCTACGTCACGCGCGACATCGACGTCTACGTCGGTGGCGGAGAAGGCGGCGGCGAATACATCACGATGCGCATGGAAGGCGCGAGCCGCGACCTCGCCGAGTCGTTGATCCGGCACGGCGATGGCAGCGTCGAGGCGCGCGCGGCGCGCATCGGTTTCGAGATCCAGCGCAGCGGCGATCCGAGTGCGCTCAATCTGGACCGGGCGACGTTCGACGCGGGTTTCTCCGGAGATCTCGCGCACGCTTCCGAAGAGGAGCGCGAAGCTCATCGGCGCGCCGCGGAGGATCGCGCGCGAGTGGTGATGCTCGCCGCGGAGCGGTATGCCGGCGCCGATCCGCCGCCAGAAGGCTGGACGCCCGGCGGCGACGACCCGACGCACCAGCCGGGCGCCGCGATGCGCGAGACGCGGGTCATGAACGCCCGCGACCGGCTGATCAGACGCCTGGAGGCGCGTTTCGGCAGCGACACCGTCGGCGCGCAACTGGCTGCCGGCCTGCTCACCGATGCACGCCCGAGCCCGGCGACCTGCGCGCTCGCGATGCGGCACGCGATGTACTCGCACATCGGCACGAATGAAGAGCTGATCTTCCGGTTCACCGAACGCATGAACCGCGACGAAGTCGCGGCGATGCGCACGGAGTTCGCACATCAGACCGGTGGCGATTCGCTCGACGCGGAACTCGGCGTCTACGGCGAAGGCGGCACGTTCACGGAGCTCTCGGGCGACGACCGGCTGCGCATGGAGCGCGCGATGCTCGGCGTCGCGCGCAACGACCGCGAGCGACTCGAAGTGGCCGCGTTCGCGATCGCCCAGCAGCGCTGGGAGGCCGGCGACGATGGCGCCGCGTACGCCGACGGCACGCTGGCCGACCAGGCGATGACCGGCGCGTCGGCGCGGCTCGAGGCGCTCGGCGGCGGACCGATCGCGATCTCGCGCCGCGGCGAGCTGCTGCTCTCGCTGCCCAACTTCGACGCGCGCGGCAACTACACCGGCGCCGATCACGACGAGTTCCTGCGCACCACCGGGATGGCGCAGGACATCGCGCACAACTACGCGGCGCGCATCGACGCGTTCGCGGACATCTTCACGACCGGCATCGCGATCCTCGGCGCGATCGCCGCCGCGGCGATAACGGTTGCCACGGGCGGTGCCGCGCTGCCGCTGATCGCGATGGCGGTGGCGACGGGTCTCGCCTCGATGTCGGCCAACTACGCGATCAAGGGCGGACGTTACGGCTGGGAGCAGGCGGGCATCGATCTCGCGATGACGGCCGTGCAGGCCGTCACCGCCGGCGTCGGCGCGCAGCTCGGCGCGGCGGCGCAGATCGCGTCGAAGGGCGCGACCGCCGTGAGCCAGGCGACGCGGACGCTGATGGCGCTGTCGCGCATCTTCACCGAGAGCCCGGTGATGAACGCCATCATCATCGGCGCGATCACCGGCTCGATCAGCGGCCTCGGGTCCGCCGCGCTCGACGAAAGCACGTGGGACGGCAAGGATCCCGTGGGATCCTTGTTAGGTGGCCTGCTGCGCGGCGCGCTGGCGGGTGCGGCGACGTCGGCGTTCACCAGCACGATCGAGAACATCGGCGAAGTCGGCAAGACCGTCGGCGACCGGCTGAACCACATGACCGCGGAGGGTGGCGTGCGCGCCGCGCTGCGGAACATCGTGATGCGCGGCGGCGCGCGGGCGTTGCTGGCCGGCGGCGGCGGCATGATCGGCCGCTCCACCGAGCTGCTTTTCGACTCGGCGACCGGGCGATTCCGCGGCGACGCCGGCGATGCGTTGCACGAGATCGGCGCGGCGGGTTTGCATTCCGCTGTGCAGGGTTTCGGCGAAGGCGCGGCGGAAGCCGTCGGCGGGCGGTTCCACAACGCCACGTTGCGCCGGCACGAAGCCGACATCGCGCGCGAGCGCGCCAGCATGGGCATGCCCGATCTCGATGCGGAGACGCTGCGCGCCGCCGCGCACGATCTCATGTTCATGAACCAGATCGGCGAGAGCGGGGCGCTCGCCGCGGCGATCCGCCTCGATCACGTCGCGGCGAACGGCGGCATGGAGCCCGCGCGGCTGCCGCCGGGCGTGCCGCGCACGGCGCGTCCGCCGCTGACCCCGGAAGAGGGCGGCGAGCCGCGGCGGTCCCGTGCGCCGCATGCCGACGAGCCCGAAGCGGCGGCGCCTCGCCCTGGCGGCGGAAGCGATGAAGAAGCGGCGGCTGCGCGCCGGTCGGGTGGGGGTGGCGGTGATGACGAGGGTCCGCCGCGCGTTCCGGCCGGCGGTGGAGACGGCGGCGACGATGACCGCCTCTTCCCGCGGCTCACGGAGCGCGAGGTCAATCGCGCGGTCGACGACGCCGAGTCCGCGCTGATGATGCGCATCGGCGCCGAACAGCCCGGGGCGGAGACGCGTCCGGCGCCCGTGCCGGCGGATCGAGAGGCAACGCTCGCGCAGCGCCAGCTCGGTGGCGTGCTGGCCGACGAGGCCGATGCGTTGTCGCGGCGTTCGTCGTCGCTGCGTGGCGAAGCGGACGATCTCGAGACCCGAGCGCGCCACGAAGAGACCATCGGCAAACCCGAACGCGCCGAGCGCATGCGCGCACGCGCCGCCGGACTGCGGGAGGACGCAGCGCAGCTCGAGACGCGGGCCGGCGCACGGCGCGCGGAGGCCGAGGAATACCTGAGTGGCCGGCGTTCGGCGACCGCCCATCTGCCCGGCGCGGAAGACATCGACGTGATGTTCGACAACCTGACCAGCGAGTCGCCGGGGCTGTTGCACATCGGACTCTCGAACGTGGAAGCGCATCCCGAACTGCTGCCGCGCCTCGTGCGCTCGTTGCTTAACGGCGAAGAGGGCACGCGCGTGGTGTTCCGCGTCGAGAGCGAGCGCAGCCGCGAGCTCGTCAGCATCGACGCGCACGGCAACGTGCGGCTGGTGAGCGACGGCTCGGTGCACGTGAACGCCGGCTCGTTCGAACGCGCGATGGAGTTCCTGCTCAACAACTCGCGCGGCCGCGCGCGGCTGTTCAGCTTCGAGGTCGACGAGAGCTGGATCCGCGCGGCGCGCTCGGCGGCGATTCCGGAGGCGGGCACCGCGGATCTCGCGGGTAGACAGCCGCGATTGGTCGACGTGCGCTTCGCGGATGATCAACTCGAGATTCCCCACTCGTTGCTGAACGAGTTCAACCGGATGATTGTGCCGGGCAGCGGGCAGGTGCACGAGTTCGAGGCGGTGCCGGGACGGCGCGGGGGTGGCGGGGGCGAGCCCGAGGAGAATTTCGGGACGGCGGACCAGGCAGCGGCGGGCATTCGGGGATCGCGTTTGTCCGGCGATGCGGCAATCGCGCCTGGCATGTCACGCGCAACGTCGAACGGCGTGCGAAACACGGCGGAGGCACTGGGCGCGCCGGGCGGTGCGCTGGAAGGGCGCTTGCGGATGGCGGGGATCGAGGATCAACACGACCGGTTCGTGATCTCCGGCCGCACGCCCGACGAGCCGGACATTCCGGTGCGCATCATCGTCGAGCGGGAGTTGCCGCGTGTCCGGGGCGAGATGCAGGCCGCGCGTTACGACGCCGACCCCGACGTCCCCGGCGGATTCATCATCCGCGTGTCCGAAGGAACGCCGGCCTCCGAAGTCGGGCGTGCGCTGGCGCACGAGGTGCGCGAACTGCGCAATCTGACGCCAGCGAACGCCGCCATGCCCGATGCGCTGGGGGCGGGAGGAAAAGGCGGTCGCCTGTCGCCACACGACGAAGGGCGACTGGGCGAGATCGAGTTCATGGCGCACCAGCTTGCGACGCTGGATCCTGCGGATTCCAGGAGCGCTGCAACTCGCCGCCGGATCATGGATGAGGCACAACGACTCGTCGATCATCTGGGATTGTTAGGAGAGTCGGCGGCCGCTGCGCGGCGTTTGGGCGCGGTCCGTGGCGCGCTCGGTGAAGACACGTCGATCCGCGCGTTGCTCGATGACGCGGTACGGACGGCGGGCAGCAATCCTTTCCTCGAGAAACCCGGAGAAACGATAGACGACAATCTGGCCCTGCTCGGGCGTCGGCTCGAGCACGCTCGTTCCCTCGGCGATCAGGGGGCGGAGCTGCGGTTCCGCGAGCAGCTCATCCTCGATCAGGCGATCGAGCTGGTCATGAGCGAGGGACTGGTCACCACGTACCGCGGCAAGGCTGGGCCCTCGTTCGACGGAAACGAGATCGCGAGGCTGCGCGCGGGAATGCCGGGAGCAATGCGCGACCTTTTCGATCGCGCCATCAGGACCGCCGCGACCCGCCCGCCCTATGTCGACAACGATCGGCGTCCGTCTCCCGGTTACGAAGCACGCTTCCTGTCCGAAGACGTTGCGCATGCCGCGTCGGCCCTGCCGGACGACCTGGTGATCGAGGTCGGTCGGAGACCGTCGGAGATGCGCAGCATGCGCGTGGAAGAGGCGATCGCAGGGCGGCTGAGACTGCTCGAGGCTCGCAGCCTCCTGCAGATGGAGCTCGATCAGCCTGGAAACGATTCCGCCCGGATCCGCGATCTGCAGAAGCGGATCGGCAGGAACATCGCGGCAACGAATTTGCTGTCCGAGGCGCTTGGCGTCGCTGCAGGGCGGCAATTCGTCGCGAACGATCCCGTGCTGCGCACCGGCACGATCATCGACCTGCCGTTCAGCGGGTCGGGTGTTCCGGACATCCTGGTGGAACTGCCCGGTCCGCGTTACGTCCTGGTCGAGTGCAAGGGCGGTGTCGCGGATCTCGGCACCCGCAAGAGCGTGGACGGACGCTTCCGTGTTTCGCAAGGAAGGCGCGAGTACGTGGAGAGTCTCGCCCACGCCATGATCGCGAAGGGTGGGCGAACGGGCACGGCCGGGGCCGCGTTGCTCGCTCAGGTCACGAGCGACGTCGATCTTCCTTACTATCTCGTGCGGCAGCCCTTCGACATCGATGGTGCACCGACGACGCCGCAGGTCTCGGAATTCGATACACGCAGGAGATGAACCCCTCGATGAACGACAACGGCCCCTGGCTCGAACTACAGCGTCGTCGCGCCGCCGTCCTGTCGCGCCGCCCGCTGCCGGGTGACGCGCGCGAACTCGCGAACCGCGCGTTCGAGGCTGCCGTCGTGTCGATCGAGTCCGGGCAACTCGCGGATGCGCGTTTCGCACTCGCCGAAGGCGCGGCAACACTGTCTGCCGGCCTCATGCTCGCGGCGACCGAGGCCGACGACTCCGCCAAGGCTGAAGTCCGTTGGCCAGACGGCATGTCGCGGCTGTTTCTTCCCAGTGAACCGCCGAATCCCTCGGAGTGGTGGAGAGCGTTGGCCTGCGCGTTGGTCGTGCGCGATGCCGCGGCATTGGAGATCTTGTGCGAGACCACGAACCTGAACGCGTTGGGCGCGCCGGCCGGCAATTTCGACGACTTCTGGTTGCCGCTGTGCGTGATCGCGTCGGCGCTGGTCCGCGGTGAACGCATCGCGCCGGAAGATTTCTCGCGCGTCGAAGGACTGTTCGATGTCGAGGGAGAGCGGCTCGGCGACGAGGCCGTCATCGATTCGCAGATCGCGCCCTTGCTGCCCATGATGCGGGCGTTGTCCTCCGGTACCGGATTCGACGCTGCGCTGCGCAACGCCGTCGCGCGTCACCGGGCATACTTCGACTCGACGCCGGATGCCTATCCACCCTATCGCGCGCTGTCACTCGAAGCGCTGGGTCTCGCGGCGCTGGCGCGCGATCTCGGCGTGTCCTTCGATGCGGGCATTTTCCCGGAAGAGCTGCTGGAAGTCCGGGACCGGCCGACGCTGACCACCACGCTGGTCTACGCGCCGCGCTACGCCGAACACGCGGAAGATGTCACCGGCTTCCTGGATCTGCGCGGTTACCCGCGGGGCCGGCGGAATCACTCGCTCATCCGGCGCGGCGCCGACCTGATCGCGCACTACGAACTCTCCGGCCGCCCCGGCGTGTCGCACGCGCGCGCCGAGTTCCAGCTGGCCGGCGGCGGACCGCCGTTGCCGCTGGTTGCGCTCGATCCGGGCGAGCGGCTGTTGCTCGCCGAGCTGCATGGACGTGATACGGCTGGCGTGCCGTCGGCGATCGAGTTCGTCGAACAGGTTCTCGCCGCGATTCCGCCGGACGCGGATGCGATCCCTGTCGAGGCGTTCGTGAACGTCCGCGGGCGCGAGATGTACGAGCGCGAGCCCGGGCGATTCCGTCGCGATCGGCTGCAGGCCTATCTACGAGGTTTGACGGGCGGCGCTCGTTCCGCCGGGCCCGACAAGGATGTCCTCACTTCTATCGCGCTGATCCGGGCGCAGGTCGAACCGCTGATCGAAGCGCTGTGCCGCCTGCGCGACCCGCAGACGATCGAAAACGTCCGGCCGCGCGACACGGACTACGATCGCGTGTTCACCGACAAGACAGTCGCCGCCGCGGCGAAAGCCGCCTACGCCGCCGAGTGGGTGACGCCCGAACGCATCGGCGCGCCGCGATCGGAGCTCAGCGAGCTGCGCATTCACGTGAGCCCCGCCGGCATGCTGGCCACCGACAACGAGCTGTTGCGCCACTTCCCCGGCGGCTACCGCGCGCTGGCGCCGGCACTGAACCCGCGCGTCGTCTGGGTTGCCTGGAAATTCACGCATCCCGGCGAAACCACCGGCGGCCTGTCCTTCGACGGCCTCGCCTGGATCGACGACCACTGGGCCTGGTTCCCCAAGCCCTACCGCGTGTTGTCCGGCATCCCGGCGCCGTAGCGCCCGCGATCGATCCCGTATTTCTTCAGCAGCTTGCCGAACGCGCGCCGTTCCTTGCCGCAGCTGCGCGCGGCCTGCGAGACGTTGCCGCCGAAGCGCTGCATCGCGTCGAGTAGATAGGCGCGCTCGAATTCGCCGATGGCCTGCGCCTTGGCGCGCCCGAAGTCGGCGATCTCGAACTCGCCGGTGTCCTCGGGCAGGGCGTCGGGCGTTTCCTCGGCCGGCAGCGTCATGCGCCGCGCGCTCGAGGAGTGGAAGCTGTAGGCGCGCACGCGGATCACGTCGTCGTCGCTCAAGAGGTATTCCCGGTGCAGCACGTTCTCGAGCTCGCGCACGTTGCCGGGCCAGTCGTGGCGACCGAGCGCGTCGAACGACGCGGCGTCGAGCCGCTTGTTGTCGCGGTACAGCGCGCCCAACTTGCGCAGGAAATGATCGGACAGCAACGCGAGATCGCCGACGCGCTCGCGCAGCGGCGGCAGGTCGACGTCCATCAATCGCAGGCGGAACAGCAGGTCGGCGCGGAACGAGCCGGCGCGCACGAGATCGGAGAGATTCACGTTGCTCGCGGCGATGATGCGCACGCGCGCCTGCTGCTGCTGGCGGCCGCCGACGGGGCGGAACGTGCCGTCCTGCAGGAACCGCAGCATCGCGACCTGCGCGCGCGGCGACAGCGCCTCCACTTCGTCGAGGAACAGCGTGCCGCCCTCGGCGTCGGCGATCAGTCCGGCCGTGGCTTCGCGCGCATCGGTGTACGCGCCGCGCGCGTGGCCGAACAACTCGTTCTCGACGAGCTGGTCCGGCAGCGCGCCGCAGTTGACGGGGATGAACGGGAAATTCCGCCGCGCGCCTAGATAGTGGATGGCGCGGGCGGCCAGCTCCTTGCCGGTGCCGGTTTCGCCCTGGATGAGGACGGTGGCGTCACTGCGCGCCACGCGCTGGATCAGTTGCAACGCGTCGCGAAAGGCGCGCGATGCACCAATCAGGTTCAGGTTGCTCAGGTCCTCTGGCATGACGCGAATCCGTTTCCATTCGTTCGCTGTTTCGACCGAGCTTATGTTCGGGCTCGTGACGGTTGCAAGAACGTCGCGCCGATCCGGAGTTTCAAAGTGAGAGATTTTTCCGCAAGTCGCCGCAGCGCGACATCATGACGATCTCGTCATGAACTGATCACGATTTGATCAGTGTCGGTCCTCAGGCCGACCCCGAGGCGGGCGCACGCCGCTCGCGCACCCACAGCGGCAACGTGATCAGGAATCCCGACAGCGACAGCAGGCCGAAGAACCACAACATGCCGTCGTACCCGGCCGGGTTGGCCGCGCTCGCGCCGTTGACGTCGTTGAGCCGGCCAGCGATGACGTTCGCCGCGGTCATGCCGATGTTCTCGAGCATGGTCATCAATCCATACGCGGTGCCGAGCTGCGCCGGCTCGACGTACTTCGCGACGGCCGGCCACAGCACCGCGGGCACCAGCGAGAACGCGATACCGAGCAGCGCGGTGGGCAGCCACAACGCCTGCGAGCTCTCCGCCAACACCAGGAAACTCAGCGGCAGCAGCAGCGAACCGACGACCATCAGCAGCGCGTGTTTGCCGATGCGATCGACCAGCAGGCCGAACAGCGGCGTCGCGAACACCGCGGCAAGGAACACGTAGCTGTTCAGCGTGCTCGACTCCTCGAGCGTGAGGCCGTGCGCATGCTGGAAGTACTTGATCGAGAACGTGCTGCGGAACGCGAAGATCACCGAGTAGAACGCGACGCACAACGCGACCACGTACCAGTAGTCGGCGCGGAAGCGCACGAGGCTGCGCCAGTCGAACCGCTCGGCGGGCGGCGCGACGGTCAGCGTACCGCGTGCTGCTTCGCGGCGGTCGACGACGAAGTAGACCAGCGCGCCGGCGAAGCAGGCCGCCGCGAACCCGACCGCCAGCCACAGCGGCGGCTGCCAGCCCTGCGCGTACAGGTCGCTGGCGAACGAAGGCGACCGATCCGCGAGATACGAGCCCAGCCGCGACACGCTGACGTTGATCGCCAGGAACAGCGCGAACCAGCGGCCGACGAACCACTGCGCCAGCGCCACCAGCCCCGCGACGATCATCGTCTCAGCGCCGATGCCGAACAGCAGCCGGCCGATCGCCATGACGACGAACTGCTCGCCCAGCGCGGTGACGACCGCGCCGACCAGGCACATCGCCGTGGTCGCGACCATGATGGCCCGTGCGCTGAAGCGGTCCACCAGGATGCCGCCGACCAGCACCAGGAAAACGTTGGGCAGGCTGTAGATGGCATTCAGCGTGCCGATCTGCGTGTCGCTGAAGCCGAGCTGGCGCGACAGCAGGTCGGCGACCGGGCCGATGCTGTCGTAGACGTAGTAGTTGCCGATGCTCGCCAGCGACACGCCGATGAGCATCACGACTTGTGCGGCGATCGACGGGCGGGCGGCGGAGGTCGGCGTCATGCCGCGAGTCTAATCGATCGACTTGCTAGTCGATGGCGAGCGTGACCTTGCCGCGCGCGTGTCCTTCCTCCACGTACGCCACCGCCGCGGCCGCATCGGCCAGCTCGTACGACCTGTCGAGCACGGGCTTCAGCTTGCCGGCGGCCAGCAGGTCACGGAGATACGCGAGATCGGCCGGGTTCAGCTCGGCCAGCATCATCGAGAACGACGGATCGACGAACGGATCGTAGATCGCGGCCTTCAATCCCTTCGACAGCGGCCCGATCCAGTTGCCGTCGCTGGGACCGCCGACCATCACGTAGATGCCGTCGGGCGTCAGCACGTGGCGGTACTCGGTGAGGTCGCGGTTGCCGACGGTGTCGATGATCACGTCGTAACGCTCCGGCCGCTGCACGAAATCCTCGGTCTTGTAGTCGACGACGAGATCCGCGCCGAGCCCGCGCACCATCTCCACGTTGCGCGTGCTGCACACGCCGGTGACGGTGGCGCCGAGATGTTTGGCGATTTGAACGGCGAACGTGCCGACGCCGCCCGACGCGCCGTTGACGAGCACCTTCTGCCCGGCCTTCACCTTGCCCTTGTCGCGCAACGCCTGCAGTGCGGTGACGGCGGCGATGGGCACCGCCGCGGCCTGTTCGAACGACAGGTTCTCCGGCTTCAGCACGATGTTCCGCGCGGCGCGAACGACCAGATACTCGGCGAACGCGCCGCTGCGGCCGCCGAACACGGCGTCGCCGGGCTTGAAGGTCTTCACGTCCGCGCCGACCGCCTCGACGACGCCGGCGAAGTCGACGCCGAAGCTCGGGTCCTTCGGCCGGCCCATGCCGGCGCCAAGCCGCATGATGTATGGCGTGCCGTGCATGTAATGGAAGTCGAGCGGGTTCACGCCGGCGGCGCGCACGTGCACCAGCACCTCGTCGGCAGCCGGCACCGGCTTCGCGACGCGCTCGAGCTTCAGCACCTCGGGGCCGCCGTAGCAGCGGTACGCGATGGCGTTCATCGACGCCGCGCCCGACACTGGCGCCGCGCCGGCCTCACAAGGCGCGTCGTGGCTGAGGAAGAACGCGAACACGCCCGCGGCCACGATCAGCACCAGCAGGATGATCCGGGAAATCTTGAGTTTTCGTGCCATGTGTCCAACCATGCGCGCACCGCGCGTCGCTTGCCAGGGGATCCCGATGTCTCGACTCTCGTCAGCTCTCGTCCGGCTGTCCGCCGCCCTCGTCTTTGCCGCAACCCAGGCCTTCGCCGCGCCCGCGGACGACCTCGCGCACGCGCGCCGCGTGCTCGCGAAGGCCATCCTCTTCGACGGCCACAACGACCTGCCGTGGGCCATCCGCACGGACAAGGACCATCCGAACGACGTCGTCGGCTACGACCTGCGCAAGACCGCGCCGGGCCAGACCGACATCGCCCGCCTGCGCGCCGGCGGAGTCTCGGCCCAATTCTGGTCCGTCTACATCCCCGGCGAGATGAAAGATCATTTAGCCGCGACGCAGCTCGAGCAGATCGACCTGATGCGCCGCGTGATCGCCCGCTACCCGGACGTGTTCCAGCTCGCCGCCACCGCCAGTGATATACGGACGGCGAAGAAAAACGGGCGCATCGGCTCGATGCTCGGCATCGAGGGCGGCCATGCCATCGAGAACTCCCTCGGCGCGCTGCGGGCGTATTACGACCTCGGCGTGCGCTACATGACGTTGACGCACAATTCGACGCTCGACTGGGCGGACTCCGCGGCCGACGTGCCCACGCACCACGGCCTGACGCCGTTCGGCGAGCAGGTGGTGGGGGAGATGAACCGCCTCGGCATGTTGGTGGATCTCTCGCACACGTCGGCGGAGACCATGGACGACGCGCTGCGCGTGTCGAAGGCGCCGGTGATCTGGTCGCATTCGTCGGCGCGCGCGGTCTGCGACGTGCCGCGCAACATCCCCGACGAGATCCTGAAACGCGTGCCGGCGAATGGCGGCGTGGTGATGGTCACGTTCGTCGCCGGGTTCACGGACCCGGACGTCGCGAAGGTGATGCAGCCGAAGATCGAGGAGTACAACCGCCGCTCGAAGGCGTTGAACACGGAGGCCGAGCGCGAGGCGCTGCGCGTCTCGCTGTTCGAGGGCGTCAAACTACCCGTGACGACGATCGCGAAGGTCGCGGACCAGGTCGACTACGTGCGCAAGGTCGCCGGCGTCGATCACGTCGGCCTCGGCGGTGATTTCGACGGCAACACCGAGTGGCCGGAAGGGTTGTCCGACGTCTCGATGTATCCGAACCTGTTCGCCGAGCTGATCCGCCGCGGCTGGAGCGATGCGGACCTGGCGAAGCTCGCCGGCGAGAACGTGCTCCGCGCGCTGGAACGCGCGGAGCAGGTTTCGAAAGAGCTGAGTCGTTAGGCCGGCGCCCGCGCCGGCAACACGCGCGGATTCCGCAACACCGCCGCGCTGATCAGCGACACCAGCAGCCCCACCGGGAACATCTCGACGAACGTCATCGGGATGCGCACCAGCGGCTTCGCGTACATCGTCGCGAAGTCCTTCGCCTCCGCGGTGGCCTTCGCGATCTGCTCGGGCGTGCCGCCGTGGTTCTTCACGCTGTCGATCATCGCGTTCGAATACATCGCGATGAAGTCGACGGGGGCGAACGCCATGCAGATCTCCCAGGCGATCACGTAGATCACGCAGGCCACCGCGCTGATCGCGAGGCCGACGCCGAACGCCGCGCCGAATTTCACGACGCCGCCCTTGAACCGGTCGCGGTACTGCTTGATGCCGAGGAACACGCTGGTCAGTGCCACGAGCATCGTCAGGTAGCCGATCAGCATCCCGCCCAGCGGGTCGCCGGGGTTCTGCGGATCGGCGGTGAACATCCGCCACGTCATCGGCGCGGCGACGATGAGGCCGCCGATCAGTCCATATCGCAGGATCAAGGGAAGCATGGGACACCTTCTTCGTTGGAATGGAGTCGCATCAATGTCCGCGCGGCGTGGCCCGGGCAATCGTATGAAAGGGTGATTCGGGCGAAATCGTCACGTCGGCGCGGCCCGGGCCTAGCGAATCAGCCCCAATTCCCGCGCCCGCGAGATCGCCGCCGTCCGCCGCCCTACCTGCAGCTTCTCGAACAGCTTCGCGACGTGCGTCTTCACGGTATTCGGCGACACCGCCAGCTGGTTCGCGATCTCCTTGTTCGACCGCCCGCCCGCCAGCAGCTCGAGCACTTCGCGTTCCCGGTCGCTGATGCCCAGCGATTCGAACGCCTGCACGTTGACCTCGAACGGCGCCGGCGGCGCGCGCCGGAACAGCCGCGCGCCGGCCCACACGCCCAGCGCCAGGAACGCGACCCCGATCAGCGCCGCGTACACCTGGAATGGATACGCGCGCACGAGGTACTGGTACTCGAGCCACTGCAGCCCCACGGCGCCGAGCGCCAGCAGGGCGCCGTAGACGAGGACGGTGCGCACCACGGAATTCATGGACGAAGTATGAGCGCTCTCCTACAGTCGCGCACGGAGTCCGGACCTGACGGGAACGCGGACCGGCTCACTACCATGGCCGGTGTTGGGCGTCGTCGCGCACCCGCGCGAACAACAAACAATCGGCACGACTCCCGCTGCGAAGGAGTTCGCCATGTCGATACGTTTTCCGAAGATCGTTTCCCTTGGCGTCGCGTCGGTCGTCGCGGTGTCCGCGTTCGTCGCGTGCACGGCGTGCACGTCGGTCGGTCCCACGCGCGTGGGACCCGTGGCATCGCCGGAGTCGAGCATCGGCGCATCGCCGACGCTGCCCGAGCCGAACAAGAAGCTGATCCCGACCGTGCAGATCGCGCCGGCCATCGGCTGGCCGCTGCAGGGCAAGCCGACCGCCGCGCCCGGTGTCGCCGTGAAGGCGTTCGCGTCGGGGCTCGTGCATCCGCGCTGGCTCACGGTGCTGCCGAACGGCGACGTGCTGGTCGCCGAGTCCAACGCGCCCGTGCGGCCGAAGGATGGCGGCGGCGTGAAGGGCCTGGTGATGAAGCAGGTGATGAAGAAGGCCGGTGCGACGATCCCGTCACCCGACCGCATCACGCTGCTGCGCGACGCCGACGGCGACGGCATCGCCGAGCTGAAGACGGTGTTCCTCGGCGATCTGCATTCGCCGTTCGGCATGGCGCTGATCGGCGAGGACCTGTACGTCGCGAACACCGACGCCATCCTGAAGTTCAGATACGTGCCGGGCGCGACGAAGATCGAGGGCGCCGGCACCAAGCTCACGGACCTGCCCGGCGGCGAGATCAACCATCACTGGACGAAGAACATCATCGCCAGCCGCGACGGCACGAAGCTCTACGCGACGGTGGGTTCGAACAGCAACGTCGCCGAGAACGGCATTGCGGCGGAAGAGGGCCGTGCCGCGATCTGGGAAGTGGACGTCGCGAGCGGACAGAAACGCCTCTTTGCCACCGGCCTGCGCAATCCGAACGGGCTCGCCTGGGAGCCGTCGAGTGGCGCGTTGTGGACCGTCGCGAACGAACGCGACGAGCTCGGCAACGACCTCGTGCCTGACTACCTGACCTCCGTGCAGGACGGCGCGTTCTACGGCTGGCCCTACAGCTACTACGGCCAACACGTCGACGCGCGCGTGTCGCCGCCGCGGCCCGAGCTCGTGGCGAAGGCGATCGCGCCCGACTATGCGCTGGGCGCACACGTCGCGGCGCTGGGTCTCGCGGCCGCGGAGAAGACCGCGCTGCCGGCGCCGTTCGCCAACGGCATGTTCGTCGGCCTGCACGGCTCGTGGAACCGCAAGCCGCCGGCCGGATACAAGGTGGCGTTCGTGCCGTTCGCCAACGGCAAGCCCTCGGGCCCGCCGGTGGACCTGCTGACCGGCTTCGTCAACGACAACGGCGAGGCGCGCGGCCGGCCGGTGGGCGTGGCGTTCGACGCGGCGGGCGCGCTGCTGGTCGCGGACGACGTCGGCAACGTGGTGTGGCGCGCGACGGCGAAGCCGGCGAAGGCGGTCGCGCAGGCGCAGTGAAATAATCGGCGCGCCGTGCTCAAATCGCGCCTCGTGTCCAACGAGGGGTGGTTCATGAGCATGCGTCGCGCCGTTCTTGCCGGTTCCTGTTTGTTTGCGCTGGTCGCCACCGGCTCCGCGGCCGCCGACGAGGCGCCGAAACCGTGGATGAACACCTCGCTGGAAGCGGACCAGCGCGCCAGCCTCGTCGTCGCGCAGATGACGACCGAGGAGAAGCAGACGCTGGTGTTCGGCTACTTCGGCACCGACGCGCCGTGGAAGAAATACACCATCGCGCCCGAAGCGCTCGAAGGATCCGCCGGCTACGTGCCGGGCATCCCGCGGCTCGGCATCCCGCCGCAGTGGATCGCCGATGCCGGCATCGGCGTCGCTACGCAGGGCGGCGCGAAGCAGAAGCGCGAGCGCACGTCCTTGCCCTCCGGCATGGCCACGGCCGCCACGTGGAACCCGGAGCTCGCGTTCGATGCCGGCGCGATGATCGGCGCCGAGGCGCGCGCGTCCGGCTTCAACGTGTTGCTGGCCGGCGGCGTGAACCTGGTGCGCGAGCCGCGCAATGGCCGCAACTTCGAATACGGCGGTGAAGATCCGCTGCTGGCCGGCATGATCGTCGGGGCGCAGATCCGCGGCATCGAGTCGAACCACATCATCTCGACCGTCAAGCACTACGCGTTGAACGATCAGGAGACGGATCGCAACCAGGTCAACGTCGTGATCGACCGCGCGCAGGCGCGCATGTCCGACCTGCTGGCGTTCCAGATCGCGATCGACCAGTCGAGCCCGGGCTCGGTCATGTGCTCGTACAACAAGGTGTGGGGCGACCACGCCTGCGAGAGCGCCTATCTACTGAGCGACCTCCTGCGCCGCGACTGGGGCTGGCGCGGCTACGTGATGTCCGACTGGGGCGCGACGCACAGCACCGGCAAGGCGGCGAACGCCGGCCTCGACCAGCAGTCCGGCTGGCCGTTCGACGACAAGCCGTACTTCGGCGAGCTGATGCTGAAGGCGGTGCAGTCGGGCGAGGTCGCCGATCGGCGGCTGACCGAGATGGCGCGGCGCATCGTGCGCACGTTGTTCGCCAAGGGCGTCATCGACAACCCGGTGAAGATCGCGGACATCGACTACGCGGCGCATGCCGCGGTGACGCGTGCCGGCGCCGAGCAGGGCGCAGTGCTGCTGAAGAACGACAAGATCCTGCCGCTGACCGCGAAGGCGAAACGCATCGCGGTGATCGGCGGCTGGGCCGACAAGGGCGTGCTGGCCGGCGGCGGTTCGTCGCTGGTGTATCCGATCGGCGGCAACGCGGTGCCGGGCATGGAGCCGAAGGTGTGGCCGGGGCCGATCATGGTCCACCCGTCGTCGCCGCTGAAGGCGATCCAGGCGCTGGCGCCGAAGGCCAGCGTGGAGTTCGCGAGCGGCACCGACCGCGCCGCGGCCGCGGCGCTGGCGAAGCGCAGCGACGTGGTGCTGGTGTTCGCGACGCAATGGAACGGCGAATCGTTCGACTCGCCGTTGACGCTCGAGCACGATCAGGACGCATTGATCGACGCGGTTGCCGCCGCGAACCCGAACACGGTCGTCGTGCTCGAGAGCGGTGGTGCGGTGCTGATGCCGTGGGTCGGCAAGGTGAAGGGCGTGCTCGCCGCGTGGTACCCGGGCACGAGCGGTGGCGAGGCGATCGCGAACGTGCTGTTCGGCCGCGTGAACCCGTCGGGACGTCTGCCGATCACGTTCCCCGCCGATGAATCGCAGCTGCCGCGCAAGGATCTGGTGGAGAAGGACGCGCAGGGTGCGTCGCTGCTGACCGCGACCTACAAGGAAGGTGCGACCGTCGGCTACAAGTGGTACGAGGCTAACAAGCTCACGCCGCTGTTCCCGTTCGGCTTCGGCCTCGGATACACGTCGTTCGCGTATCGCGACCTCGCGGCGCATTCGGAAAAGGACGGTGTCGTCGTGAAGTTCCGCGTCACGAACACCGGCGCGCGTGATGGGTACGCCGTGCCGCAGATCTACATCGCGCCCGCGGCCGGCGGCTGGGAAGGACCGAAGCGGCTCGGCGGCTGGCGCAAGGTGGACATCAAGCGCGGCGCGAAGGCGGATCTCGAGGTGCGCATCGATCCGCGGCTGCTGGCGGTGTTCAAGGACGCCGACAACGCCTGGCACATCGAGGGTGGCAGCTATCGCGTGACGCTCGGCGAGTCCTCGGCCGACGTGAAGCTGGAGACCACGGTGCAGGTGCGGGCGCGGACGTTGCCGTCGGGGTGGAAGGCGGACTGACGCCGGTTGCGGCCGGGCGATGACACGCGTCATCGCCCGTAGTCCCGTCCGCAGTCATACGCATGCCGTGCGGACGGGCGGGAGGCACGCTGGGCGCCTTCGGACAGGAGAGCCGACTTGCGCCACCGCCGTTTCGTATCCGCATTCGCCTCGTGCGTTTTTCCATTGCTGGCCGCCTGCGCGATCACCTCCGAGGGTCTCGGCGTGGACGACCCGCCGCAGGCCGCGCTCGTGCAGTGGCGGGGCTTCGACGCGGTATCGGGTGAGATGGTCGCCTTGCTCCGGGATGGACGGCGCTTCACGGGCCCGTATGTCTGGGTCGCGCCCGGTGTCGGCGCGGATCGCCTGGCGCCGCTGCTCGAAGACTGGGGCGGCGCGCGGCATTGGGCCCACTACGAAGGCGACGTGCTCGCGAGCCTGCGCACCGACGACGGCTCGCGGCTGCGCTGCCGATTCCATCTCGACGAGCCCCAGTCGGGAATGCACGGCGGCGGGGCCGGCCGATGCCAGGCGACGGACGGCCGATCGTGGCCGGCGCGGTTTCCCGCGCGCGAAGAGCGCGAGGTCTCCACGTGACGGGCGCATCGCCCGCCCCCTGTCTACCCTGAAGCGTCAGGCCGGCGACGGCGGCCGGAACGGGTGACGGCGCGCGGCGCTCGACAGGTATTCCCACACTTCGAGGTCCTCGACCGGGTCGAAGTCGTCGTACCACTCGCCGACGGCGAACAGGATCGGCGGCGTCTCGAGGAACACGACGTGATCGGCCTCGGACGCGAGACGGGGAGCCGCCTCCGGCGACACCACGGGCGCGGCGACGGTGACCGACGCCGCGCCGAGCTTGCGCGCCGCGCGAATGGCCGCGAGCATCGTTGCGCCCGTCGCGATGCCGTCGTCGACCAGGACGACGTGCCGGTCCCCGAGCTCGAGCGGCGGAAATCCTTCGCGATACATCCGCTCGCGTTGCCCCGGCATGCCGATCTTGCGGGCGACGAGCACGTCGAGGGGCGCATCGAGCACCTCGGCTACTTCGAAGGCCACGGGCATGCCGCCGCGCGGCAGGCCGAGCACGAGCACCGGCGCCGGCAATCGCAAGGTCGCCACGGCTTCACCGAGCGCGGCGCCGGCGACGCGGCGGTTCGGGAACCGGGCATTGGGGCGGCCACGGGCGCGGTTCTGGGAGCGCATGACGTCGGAAGTTAGATCGGCTCGCGGCGCGATTCATGCGCGGCGCCGCGTAGGGTCGTCCGGGAAGTTACGAATGCGCCGCGCGCCACGGGCTGAGACGCTGCGGGTCCTGCCCCGCGCGAGGTCCGGTCATGGAATTCGTCGACGTCGTTCTCGGCCGTCACGCCGTGCGCAGCTATGCCCCGACGCCCGTGCCCGCCGACCTCATCGCGAAACTGATCGGCCTCGCCGTGCATGCACCGAGCGCGATGAACGGGCAGCCCTGGGCTTTCGCGGTCGCCAACGATCCGCAACGCATCGACGAATATGCGTCGCTCGCCAAGGAATACTATCTCGCGCACGAAGACGTGCCGAACACCGTGCGCGCGGCGATCGAAGCCCGCGACCACAGCATCTTCCACCACGCGCCCGTGCTGGTGCTCGTCCTCGCGAAGTCGGACACCGAGCAGGCGCGCGAGGATTGCTGCCTCGCCGCGCAGACGCTGATGCTGGCCGCGCGCGATGTCGGGCTCGGCAGTTGCTGGGTCGGTTTCGCGCGGCCGTGGCTCAATCGCCCGGAGACGCGCGCGCAGCTGAAATTGCCGCGCGGCTACCGCGTCGTCGCGCCGATCGTCATGGGATATCCCACCGCCTGGCCGCCCGCGCACGGACGCGCGGAACCGGAGATCCGCTGGCTGCGCTGAGCGCGGGCGGCTCCGCGGCGTTTCTCGGGCCGCCTGCCTTCGACACCCCTATATATAAGGTGTCGGCCGGGCCAGCCGGCCACGCACGGACCGCGACGTCGCGCCTCGCCCGCGGATCGGGCGCGCCGCGACGCCCGAAACACTACGAACCCGGACCCGTAGTGTTGCGGATTCGACGCGCCGAGGCGGGCGTGACCATCAGCTCCACCGGTCCGTGGCCGGACATCACAGGAGATCGATCATGAAAGTCGAGCAACTGATGACCCGCGAGGTCAACACCTGCGCGCCCGCCGATACGTTGGAACGCGCCGCCTGCCTGCTCTGGGACGGCGACTGCGGCTGCCTGCCGGTGTGCGCGGACGGCAGCAACCGCGTCGTCGGCATGATCACGGATCGCGACATCTGCATGGCAGCGATGTTCGCCGGCAAACCGCTGAGCGCGCTCGACGTGGCGCACGCGATGTCGAAGCAGGTGGCCGTCTGCCAGGCCGACGACACCCTGGAGACGGCCGAGAAGGTGATGCGTGAGTCGCGCGTGCGCCGCCTGCCGGTCGTCGACGCGCAGGGCGCACTGGTCGGCATCGTTGGCATCGCCGACCTCATCCGCGAAGCCGCGCACGAACGCAAGATCGGCACGCGTTACGTCAGTGACTCGTCAGTGCGCGACACGCTCGCCGCGATCTGCGCGGCCGGGATCGGCAAGCGGCTGGCTGCGTGACGCCACCAGGGCGCGCCATCCGCGCGATCCGGGACGCGGGTAGGTAGTCAACCGCATGCGCGGGCCGGCCGCGGGGTGCACCCTCGCTCCGCGCATGCCCCTCTCGTCCGACAACCTGGTGGCTTACTACTCGCTCAGCGGCAACACGGAACGCGTGGCCCGCGACATCGCGGCGCGACTCGGCGCCGACCTCGAGCAGATCCGCGAACGCGCCAGCCGGCGCGGGTTCGTCGGTCGCTGCCGCGCGGCCATCGACAGTTTCCGCGAGCGGCCCGGCCGCCTCGAGGAGCTCGCGCGTCACGCGCACGATCATGCGCTGACGATCGTCGGCACACCGGTCTGGGCCGGCAAGATGACACCGGCCATCCGCGCCTATCTGGGCCAGCGGCGCGGCCAGCTCGACGACGTGGCGCTCTTCACGACCTCGGGCGGCAGTGCCGGCGCCGCCGTGATCGGCGCGATGGAACGGCTGATCGGGCAGCGCGCCGTCGCCAGCGTCGCGTTCGACGCGCGCGAGCTCGCGGACGGCGAGGCGTACGAGGCGAAGCTCAGGTCGTTCCTGGCGGCGCTGATGAAGCGCGCGCCGCTGCCGGCCCGCGCCAGCGCGCGGTGAGGACATCTACGCGCTGAAAACGGCGCTGCTCTGGAATCCCGCCTTGCGCAGGACGTAGGCGAGCGGGCACACGCTCGTGAACGCGGCCTGGACGAGGTTCACGCCCATGACGCCGGAGAGGATGAGCCAGTACGGGCTCACGAAACGTCCGAGCGCCAGGCCGAGGACGACCATGCTGCCGGTGAAGACGAGGACGATGCGATCGATGGACATGGCGGTCTCCTCAGATGACGCGTGAGTAACGCGGCCGCGCCGCCGGCGCGCTCGTGTCGAGATGGTTGTCGAAACACATGGCGATGATCCGCAGCAGCAGCCGGCCGCGCGGCGTGGCGGCGATGCGGCGGTCGGTGCGCGTGACGAGGCCGTCGGCGATCAGCGGCTCGAGGCGCGACAGCGCCTCGGCGAAATAGTCCGTGAAGTCGAGGTCGTGGCGGAACTCGACCGACGGGATGTCGATGGCCGCGTGGCACATGAGCTGCTGGATGACGTCGGCACGGATGCGATCGTCGGCCGATAGCGCGAGGCCGCGCCACACGGGGATCGCGCCGCGGTCGATGGCCGCCTCCCACGCGGGCAGATCGCGCGGGTTCTGGCTGAAGGAATCGCCGATGTGGCTGATGGCGCTCACGCCGAGTCCGATGAGGTCGCAGTCGGCGTGCGTCGTGTATCCCATGAAATTGCGATGCAGGGACCCGAGCTGCTGCGCGCGCGCCAGGTCGTCGTTCGGCGACGCGAAGTGATCCATCCCGATGTGCCGGTAGCCCGCCGCGGCCAGCTTCTCGATGGCGAGCTGCAGCAGCGCGAGCTTCGCGCCCGCGTCCGGCAGCGCGCGTTCGTCGATCTGCGTCTGCGGCTTGAAGAGCGCCGGCATGTGCGCGTAGCCGTAGATCGCGATGCGGTTGGGACGCGCCGCAGTCACCAGGTCGAGCGTGCGCGCGAATCCCGCGGGAGTCTGTTTCGGCAGGCCGTAGATGAGATCGACGTTCACGGAGCGGAAGCCGTTCTCGCGACATTCGCCGATCGCCGCCAGCGTCTGCCCGACGGTCTGCTCGCGGTTCACGGCGTGCTGCACCTCGGGGTCGAAATCCTGGACGCCGAAGCTCGCACGCGTGAAGCCGGCGCGTGCGTACGCGGCCACGTCGCCGGGCGCGAGGAAGCGCGGATCGAGCTCGATCGAGAAATCCCGGTCGGCGCGCGCGCTCAACCGGAAGTGCCGGCGCAACGCGGTCATCAACGCCGCGATCTGCAGCGGCGCGAGGAAGTTCGGCGTGCCGCCGCCGAGGTGCACCTGCACCACGTCGCGCTCGCGGTCGAACAACGTCGCCACGCGCGCGATCTCGCGTTCGAGGCGCTGCAGGTAGCCGACCGAGCGCGCATGATCGCGCGTGATCACGCGGTTGCAGCCGCAGTAGAAGCACGGGCTCTCGCAGAACGGCACATGCACGTAGACCGACAGCGGTCGCGGTACGGCCTCGCCGTTCGTGCGCAGCGCCTGCGCCCGCAGTTCGGCGGCGCCGAACGCCGCGGAGAAAGCCGGCGCCGTGGGATACGAAGTGTAGCGCGGGCCCGGCCGGTCGTAGCGCTGCAGGAGTTCGGCGTCGAACGCGATGTCGTTGCTCATGTCGCGACGTTAGTCGAGGGCGGCGTCGTGCGAATTCGCGGCGGCGCGTATGCGGTCCGCAAGACTACGTATGCGGCCGCCGCGCGCGTCAGCCGAGCCCGCGTGGCGCGGCGCGCGGCGCCGGGGTGAAGGGCAGCGGGCCGGTGAAGACGCTGCGCGGTAGATAGGCCAGCACGTCCTCGGCGGGGTGGTGCACGATGTCCTTGACCACCGTCGCGGCGAGCTTCGCGCGCACGTGCGCCGGCAGCGCGGCGCGCAGTCGGCCGAGCAGCGACGCACCCGCGACGAGCACCACCGCGTCGAAGCGATCGGCACGCCAGCCGCGTTCGAGCTCCGCGGCGATGCGCCGCGCGAAGCGGTCGACCGCCTGCCGGCGGGCGGCGTGCTCGGGCCCGCTCGCGTGGCGCGCGCTCGCGCCGCGCCGGCGGTGCGGATCCGCCGCGCGCTCGAACACGCGGCCGGGCCGGTCGCTCACCAGGTCCTGTTCGCGCTGGCGGCCGGCGGGATTCGCGAGGCGTCCCACCGCGTTCAGCGCCCGGCCGAAGCCGATGGCGTCGTAGAAGTGGGCTTCGGTCTGGTCGGCGACCACGATTCTCACTCTCATGCGGACCTACTTTCCTTCGAGCAGGCGCGCGACCCGGCGCAGCAGGCGCAGGGCGCGGCCGATGTCGTGCAGGTGGGCGCTGCGCACCGCGGCGCCGGTGAAGCCGGCGAGCCGCGCGCGCTGGCGGCGGCAGCGCTCGATGAGCTCGGCGCGCGGGACGCGGGGCGCGTTCATGCCGCCTCCCGGACCGCTTCGCGATCGAGCTCGAGCTCGCGCAAGGTGGCGGCGAAAGCCGGCGGTCTCGACCGCCAGCGCGCGCGGGCGCGCGCCGCCAGCAGGATCGCGATGGCGACGTAACCGCCGAGCGCGCCGATGCTGGCGAGCACGCGGTGCGTGTCCCAGAACAGCACGATCACGACGACGCCGGCGAACGCCAGTGCGACGAGGGCGGCGACGAACGCCGCGACCGCGAGCGCCACCGATGCTGCCGTCGCGCCGAGATGATCTTCCAGGTCGCCGGCCGCGAGCTCGAGGCGCGTGCGTGCCATGGCGGCGAGGAAGTCCATCGCGCCCTCGGGCGTTTCGTGCTCCGTGGAGATCATCGGCGTCCCGCCACGAGGCCGATCAGGAAGGCGACGACGCCGGTCGCGACGATCGCCTGCCAGGGATGGTCGTGCACGGCGCGGTTCACCGCACGCGCGCGGCCGCCGACGGATTCGCAGGCCGAGTTCAGGTGCGCGCGTGCCTGCTGTAATCCTTCGCGCGCGGCTTCCGGTACGTCGGCGGCGTGCGCGGCGCCGGCGTCGAGCAGCTTGTCGGCTTCGTCTAGCACGTCGCGCAGTCGGCGGCCGAAGTCTTCGATCTTGGCATTCATCGTCTCCTCCGTCAGTTCGTGCCCGAGCGCGCCAGCATCGGGCGCGCGTGGCTCATCGCGTCTCCGCGGATGCCGAGCACCATGCGGCCTTCGAGCGTGCCGGCCTCGAGCTGCGCGAAGACGCGATTGACGTCCGCGAGCGGCGCGACGTGCGTCTGCGCGATGACCTTGCGCGCCACCGCGAACTCCAGCGCTTCGGCGAGATCCTGCCGCGTGCCGACGATCGAGCCGCGCACCGTGATGCGCTTGAGCACGACGTCGAAGATCGGCGTCGGGAACGTGCCCGGCGGGAGGCCGACCAGCGACACGGTGCCGTGGCGGCGCGCGATCTGGATCGCCTGCGCGAACGCGCTGTTCGACACCGCCGTCACCAGCACGCCGTGCGCACCGCCGCCGGTTTCGCGCAGCACCGCGGCGACCGCGTCCGGGCGGCGCGCGTCGATGGTGATGTCGGCGCCGACCCTGCGCGCCAGCGCCAGCTTGTCGTCCGAGACGTCGAGCGCCAGCACCTCGAGGCCCATCGCCTTGCCGTACTGGATCGCGAGGTGGCCGAGCCCGCCGACGCCCGACACGGCCAGCCACTGGCCGGGGCGCGCCTCGGTCTCGTTGATGCCCTTGTACGTCGTCACACCGGCGCAGAGGATCGGCGCGACCTCGATGAGATCGACCGACGGCGGCAGTTGCGCAACGTAGTCGGCATGGCCGATCGCGTATTCGGCGAACGTGCCGTTCACGTTGTAGCCGGTGTTGTGCTGGCGTTCGCACAGCGTCTCCCAACCGCTCATGCAGTGTTCGCAGTGTCCGCAGGCGTCATGCAGCCACGCGAGGCCGACGAGATCGCCTTCGCGAAACCGCCGCACGCCGGCGCCGACCGCCGCCACGTAGCCCACGCCCTCGTGCCCGGGCACGAACGGCAGCGTCGGTTTCACGGGCCAGTCGCCGTGCGCCGCGTGCAGGTCCGTGTGGCAGACGCCGGTGGTGGCGAGCTGGATCAGCACTTCGCCCGATTCCGGTTCGGGAACGGGGATCTCCTCGACGGCCAGCGGCTTGCCGAATTCGCGGACGACCGCGGCCTGCATCGTTTTCGGAATCATGGTGACCTCACACAGGCAGTGAAAGCACGGGGGGTTGGGACACGATGCGCATGCCGCGCGGCTGGCGCGCGACCGCCTTCTCGGTATGCGGTGTCTTCACGACGAGCACGTCGCAGGCCAGGGCTTCGAGCACGCGTTCGGCGGTGTTGCCGATGAACACGCGCTTGATCGCGGAGCGCGACACCGCGCCCATGACGACGACGTCGGCCTTCCGCTGGCGCGCGACGCGCGGGATGCCGATCGCCGGATGCCCTTCGTACACGTGGCGCCGCGACTTCGGCAGCCGGTGCGCATCGGAGAACTTCTGGAATTCGCGCCGGCCGATCCGCTGCCGCTCCTCGAACTGCAGTTGCAGGGCGGCCGCGTCCATCGCCGGATCGCCGCTCGGGATCGACAGCAGCGACGGGTAGTTGGCATGCATGAGTTCGAGATCGCCGTCGGTCTTGCGCGCCAGCGCGAGCGCGGTCTCGACGATCGACTCGTCGAGACGCGCGGGCTTCGCATGCGCGTGCGACGGATCGACTGCCGCCAGCACCGTCGGCTTGCGCCACGCGCGGGAATTCTTCAGCAGCAGCACCGGCACCGGGCTCGCGCGCAACATCTCCCAGTCCGTCAGGCGGATGAGCCAGGGAGCGCGGCGGCGGCCCTTGTGGCACTCGGCGACGATGAGGTCCGCGCCGGTCTTCTTCGCGCGGCGCACGATGGCCTCGTGCGGCGGAAAATCCCACTCCACCGCGACCGTGGTCTCGACGCCGTGGCGGCGCGCGCGCGCCGCGAGCTTCTCGAGCTGTTTCGTCCGCAACGCCAGCGATTCGCGCCGCAGTGCGCCGAGCGAGTCGCCCGTGAGCGGCTGCAGCTCGAGGAACACCGGCGCGGAGATCGCATTGAAGAGATCCAGGCGGGCGCCTAGCGTCTTAGCGAGCCGGGCGACCTTGTCGATCGTCGCGTGGCGCCGGGCGTCGGGATCCTTGATCGCGAACAGGATGCGTTGCGGGGCATTCATCGGGGATTCCTCTCTGTCGAGAACGCGGGGAGATGGTGGTCTGCGCCAGCAGTGCCGACGATCCGTTGCACTGCCTAACGGATCCGGAACATTGCGTACGTCTCGCGTCGCATCCGCAGTCCTACGGACGTCGGTCGCGTGCCGCCGCTCCTAACATCGCGGCGAGCATCACAGGAGGTCCCCATGAATGTCGGAGAAATCTGCAGCCGCAACGTCGCGACGGTGCGCCCGGACGACGAACTGCTGTCCGCGGCCCGCCTGATGCGCGAGCGGCACGTGGGCTATCTGGTGGTGGTCGAGCCGGGCGTCGACGAGAAACTGTGGCGCCCGGTGGGTGTGCTGACCGACCGCGACCTGGTCGTGTCCGTGATGGCCCGCGGCATCGAGCCGCGCGGCCTGCGCGTCACCGACGTCATGACGCGCGATCCCCTGCGAGTGACGCTGCGCGATTCCGTCGCGCACGCGCTCTACGAAATGCGCCGCATCGGCGTGCGGCGCCTGCCGATCACCGGCGACCTGGGCGACCTGGTCGGCGTCATCTCGCTCGACGACATCGTGAAGGTGCTGGCCGCACAGGTGCAGGATATCGCCGGCTCCATCCAGACCGAACAGATGATCGAGAAGGAACTGCGCCCGGGCTGAGGCGTCGGTGCGGGCCCTCCATTCGCCGGTGCCGCGCGCGCCTATCTACCGTCTTCGGCGACCTCGCAAGGCTGCGCGCAGCCGAAGATCCTGCAGATGGAACAACTCGGCGTTTCACACCATTCGACGCCCACGCCCGTCGCATCCTTGCGCACGACCGAGGCCAGCAACTCGACGGCGCGCGGCCGCCCGTCGCTGGAGATCTCGAGCAGCGAGAACGGCGGCAGGTCGAGAGACGTCTCGATGTACGCGCCGCTCAGGCTGACGTTGACGAGCCGCCCGGCGCCGGCGATGCCTTCGCCGGCGGTGAGACGCACGCGCGTGCCGCAGGACAGGCGCCGGCCGAACCGATGCTCCATGCCGCCGGGCCGGCGGCGCGCGATGACTGGTTGTTCCGGCACTCCCGTTTCGACGAAGGCGGCTTCCATGGCGAGGCTCCTGGCTGACTGTCACAGATTCTGCGCGTCGCGCGCCGTGCGCCAATCGGGTGCATTGCGCTCCGTGTACGGAACACTGCGGATGCGATCCGGCGTTGCACCCGCCTGCCGTCGTCAGGCTTTCACGGCCTCCACGACGCCGGCGAGCCGACGACGCACTTCGGCAGCGACTGCGCCGAGCGCCGGATTGCCCGTGCGCTCCAGCGACGAGACCGGATCGATCGCCGCCACCTCGACGCGTCCGTCCGCCGCCTCGCGGACGATCACGTTGCAGGGCAACAGCACGCCGAGCTTGTCTTCCACCTTCAGGGCCGAGTGCGCGAGCTGTGGATTGCAGGCGCCGAGGATGCGGTAGCGGCCCATCTCCGCGCCGATCTTCGACTTGATCGTGGCCTGCACGTCGATGTCGGAGAGCACGCCGAAGCCGGCTGCCTTGAGGTGTCCGATGGTGTCGTCGACCACCGTGTCGAAGGGACGATCCGTGGTCTTCGCGATGTAGTAGCTCATGGAGTTGGAGCCGCCACGCTCAGGCCGGCTGTACGGTCGCCGGCGCCGGCGCCAGTACCACCGCGTCCTGCCGCTCGGTCGACACGCGGTGGCGGAAATCGTCGGGCTTCACCACCAGCACGTCGCAGGCCAGGCGGCCGAGCACGCGTTCGGCCGTGTTGCCGATGAAGAGGCGCCGGATCCCGGAACGCGAGACGGCGCCCATGACGACGATATCCGCGAGCGTGTCCGCCGCCACCTGCTGGATCACGCGCGCGGGGTCGCCTTCGCGCAGATGGCCGCGGCGGGTGTTCATGTCGGCGCGACTCATCAGCCGTTCGAACTCGCGGCGGTCGTGCGAGCGGAAATCGTCGAGCGTGTAGGGCGTCTCGCTCGCGACGCTGGACAGCGGCGGATGCGTCGCGTGGACGACGTGCAGTCGCCCGCGCAGGATGGCCGCGAGCGCGCGGCCGCCGGCGAGGATGTTCTCGTCGAGGTCCGCCGGCTTGCCGTGCCCGCGTACCGGGTCCACGGCTGCGAGCACGACCGGCTCGCGATACGGCGAGGTGTCGCGCATCAACAGGACGGGGGCAGGGCTGGTGCGCACCAGTTCCCAGTCGGTGAAGTGCATCGCCCAGCGTTTGCCGCCGCCCTCGTGGCACTGCGCGACGATCAGCGACGCGCGCGAATCCTCGGCGCGCCGCACGATGGCGTCGTGCGCCGGATGGTCCCAGGTCACGGTGCAGGATGCCTTCACGCCGTACTTGCGCGCGCGCGCGACCAGCTTCTCGAGGCGCAGCCGGTGCAGCTCGAGCGTGTCGGTCTTGAGGTCGGCGATGGAGATGTCGGTCGCGCGCTCGGTCAGGAAGAGCGGCGACGACACCGCGTGGAACAACTCGAGATGCGCGTTGCAGGCGCGCGCCAGCGAGATGACCTTCGCGAGCCCGCGGGCGCGGCGCGGGTCGGTGTCGCGGATGGCGTAGAGGATGCGGTCGTACAGGGACATCGAAGTCTCCTGCGGAGCTGCGCGCCCGGCGGGCGGCAGCTCCGCGGCGGTTTACTGCACCTTGATCTCGGTCGGCTTCTTTGCGGCGGCCTTCGCCTTCGCGACGTGCACGGTGATCACGCCGTCCTTCGACTCGGCGCGGATCGTCGCGGCGTCCGTGTTGTCGGGCAGCGAGAAGCTGCGCGAGAACTTGCCGTACACCGTCTCGACGCGGTGCGACTTCTCCTTCTTCTCGTCCGTCTGCTGGTGACGCTCGCCGCTGATGGTGAGCATCCCCTCGTCGACGGTGATGCGGACGTCCTCCTTCTTCACCGCCGGGAGGTCCGCGCGGATCAGGTACTCGCCGTCCGTTTCGCTGATGTCGACGGTCGGCGACCACTCGAACGTGCGCTTGCCGTCGAATTCGAACGCGCGCGGCCAGCGGCCGAACATCGACGGCATGCGGGCGAAGAGGTCGTCGGTGGTGGTGAAAGGCTCCCAGCGGATCAGGCTCATGTGTGTCTCCTCGGTTGGTGTGTCGGTGGGCTCGGGAAAAAATCTAGGCGCGCGCCGCCGTCGCGGCGATTCGCAGGGTCGCTGAGCGACGTGCGGGCAATTACGTATGCGGGTAGTGAGGACCGCGGAAGGCGGCGTCCGGCGCGCGGTGCAGGATCGGCTCGACCCCGTAGGAGCGGAGCTGGCGCATGAATTGGATCGTCCGATCGGCACTCGTCGTGCCGTGGCTCGCGATGGCCGCGTGCGGCTCGACCTCCCGCCAGGCGATGCCCGACGTGCCGACGGGCAAACGGCTGTTCGGCCACTATTGCGCGAGCTGCCACGGCGACGCCGGTCGCGGTGACGGTCCGGTCTCGCCTTTGCTCAAGGTCGCGGTACCCGACGTCACGCGCATCGCCGCGCGGCGCGGCGGCCGCTTCCCCGACGACGAGATCTTCCGGATCGTCGACGGACAGGCGCCGCTGCCGGCGCATGGCACCCGCAACATGCCGGTATGGGGATACGAATTCTTCGGCGACGACGGAGACGACGCGGCCGCGCACGGTGCGGCGACGGAGCGCATCGAGCGGCTCGTGCGCTATCTGCGCTCGATCCAGCGCGAACCCTGACGTGCGGTGGGCCGCGCCGATCCTCTCCGTGCTGCTCGCCGCGCTCGCGTCGGGTCCGGCGTGCGCCGCGACGGAGGCGGCGCCGTGGATGCGGGACGGACGGCCGACACCGCAGGCACGCGCGCTGGTCGAGGCGCTGCGCGACGTCGCGCAATTCGGCCTCGATCCGCGCGACTTCGCCGCGGAACTCGCGATCCTCGGATCGGCCGCGGCGCCGCCGCGCGACTCGATGGCGGCGCTGGATCGCGCCGCGCGCCGTCTGCTCCTGCAGCTCCACGGCGGCCGTGTGGATCCCCGCGCCGCGGGTTATGCACTGACGCAGGCGCGCGTGCCGCTCGACGTCGACGCGGCGTTGCGCCGTGTCGCCACGGCGCCGGTGCTGCGCGACGCGCTGGCGGAGGTCGAACCGCGCTCGGCGCAGTATCGCGCGCTCGAAGCCGCGCTCGCGCGCTATCGGCGAATCCCCGCGACGCTCGCCAGGTTGCCACCCGCGCCGACGCTGCGTGCCGGCGATCCCTACGTCGGCGCGGCGCAACTCGCGCGGTTGCTCGCGGCGTTCGGCGATCTGCCAGCGGACGCCGCCGCGCGCCTCACCGACATCGCCGCCGCCGCGATCTACGACGGCGCGCTCGCCGCGGGCGTCGCAGCGTTCCAGCGTCGGCACGGATTGCTGCCCGATGGCGTCCTCGGCCGTCGCACGTTCGCGGCGCTCACCGTGCCGGTGGCCAGCCGCCGCCGGCAGATCGAGCTCACGCTCGAACGCTGGCGTTGGTTGCCGCCGCTGCGCCCGCCGGCCGTCATCGTCAACGTGCCGCAGTTCGTGCTGTATGCGCTCGACGCCGGCGCGGATCCGGCCGCAGCGCCCGCGTTGCACCTGCCGGTGGTCGTCGGCGAGACGGCGCGCCAGACGCCGATCTTCGACACGTCGATCGAAGCCGTCGTGTTCCGTCCCTACTGGGACGTGCCGCGGAGCATCGTGCGCGACGAACTGCTGCCGCGACTCCAGCGCGAGCCTGACTACCTGGAGCGCCACGAGATGGAGATCGTCGCGGGCGATCGCGTGCTGCCGCCGGATGCGGCCGGTCTCGCGGCGCTGCGTGCCGGGCAGGCACGGTTGCGCCAGCGCCCCGGCCGCGACAACGCGCTCGGACTCATCAAGTTCGTGATGCCGAACCCGTACAGCGTGTACCTGCACTCGACGCCGGAGCCGCAGCTCTTTTCGCTCGCGCGCCGCGCGCTGAGCCACGGCTGCATCCGCGTCAGCGACGCCACGGCGCTCGCGGCCTGGCTGCTCGCCGACACGCCGGGGACGTGGAACGCGGACGCCATCGAGGCCGCGACCTGCGCCGACACCACGCTCACCGTGCGCCTGTCGCGGCCGGTGCCGGTGTACGTGCTGTACGGCACGGTGGTCGTCGACGCCGACGGCCGCCTGCTCTTCTTCGACGACATCTACGGCTACGACCGCAGGCTCGAGCGGCTGCTGGCCCGAGGTTCGCGTCTCACTCGAGCGTCACGCCCGTGACGTCGCTCGAGATGCACGTGCCCTTGCGATACGCGAGGATCTCCGCCCCGTCCTCGAGTGCGCCGATGTACGCATTGCCCTCGCCGTGCAGCGCGAATCGCCGCGCGGCTTCGACCTTGGGTCCCATCGAGCCGCTGGCGAATTCATGCCCCGCCAGTGCATCGGGATGCGCGGCGCGGATGCGCCGCACCGTCGGACCGCCCCAGCCGTCGAACACTGCCGGCACGTCGGTGAGCAGCAGCAACGCGTCCGCGCCGAGCTGGCGTGCGAGCAGCGCCGCGACCAGGTCCTTGTCGATGACTCCGTCGACGCCGGCGTAGCGGCCGTGCGCATCGCGACTGACGGGGATGCCGCCGCCGCCGGCGCAGATCACGAGGAAGCCGTTCGCGCGCAAATGCGTGATCGCGCCGAGCTCGAGGATGTCCTGCGGTTCGGGCGACGCGACGACGCGGCGCCAGGACGGGCCGTCCGGTCCGATGCGCCAGCCGTACTGCGCGGCGAGTTTCTCGGCGACGTCGCGCGGGTAGACAGGCCCGACGAGCTTGGTCGGGAACGCGAACGCCGGATCGTCGGCACGCACCTCGGTGCGCGTCAGCACGGTGACGACGTTGCGCGTGTTCAGCGCGTTCGCGAGCTCCTGCTCGAGCAGGTAGCCGACCATGCCCTCGGTCTCCGCGCCGACCACGTCGAGCGGCGCGCCGCCCCCGGCATGCGCGAGCGCCTCCTGCGCCGCGAGCAATCCGACCTGCGGACCGTTGCCGTGCGTCACGACGATGCGGTGCTTGTGCGCCAGCGCGGCGATCGCCTTCGCGGCGCGCTGCGCGTTGTAGCGCTGCGCCTCGATGGTGGTCGGCTCGCCACGGCGGAGCAGGGCGTTGCCGCCGAGTGCGACGACGAGTTTCATGCGACCTCCACGTTGACGACGGGCTGCTGTTGCGTGATGCAATGGATGTTGCCGCCGCCGAGCAGGATTTCGCGCGCCGGGATCCCGACGACCTGGCGGCCGGGATACAGGGAACGCAGCGTGGACAGCGCGGCCGCGTCCCTGGCGTCGTCGAAGGTCGGGACGATCACGCCGCCATTGCAGGGGTAGTAGTTGACGTACGACGCCGGCAGCCGGTCGCCCGCGTCGCGCGGCAGCGTGCCGTCGACGGCATCCACGCCCGCGCTCTCCTCGGCGCTGATGATCACGGGTGCCGGGTTGTGGATCTTCACGATCTCGATTCGCCGGCCGCGCGCATCGGTGCTGCGCGAGAGGAACTCGTAGGCCTCGCGCGAGATCTCGTGCTGCGGGTCGGCGGGATCGTCGGTCCAGGCGAGCGCCACGACGCCGGGCCGCACCGGTGCGAGCAGGTTGTCGACGTGGCCGCTGGTCTCGTCGTTGTAGAAGCCGCGCTGGAGCCAGAGGATCTTGTCGACGCCGAGATAATCGCGCAACGCGGTCTCGATCTCGCCGCGCGACAGGTCCGGGTTGCGATTGCAGTTGAGCAGGCATTCGGCCGTGGTGAACAGTGTCCCGTCGCCGTCGACGTGGATCGAGCCGCCCTCGAGCACGAGCGGCGCGTCGTAGCGGTTCGCGTGTTCGATCTCCGCCACCTTGATCGCCACGGCGTCGTCGAGATGCCAGGGGAAGTACAGGCCGCCGGCGAGACCGCCCCAGGCGTTGAACCGCCAGTTGATCGCGCGGACCTCGCCGCCGCGGTTCACGACGAACGTCGGGCCGCAGTCGCGCATCCAGGCGTCGTTGCTCGACAGCTCGACGACGCGCACGCGCGGCGGCAGCGTCGCGCGCGCGTGCGCGAACTGCGCGTCACTGACGCCGACGGTGACGGCTTCGAATTCGCTGATCGCCGCGGCGACGCGCGCGAAGGCGTCCTGCGCCGGTTTCGCGCCCAACCGCCAGTTGTCGCTGCGCTCGGGCCACAGCATCCAGGTGCCGACGTGCGGCTCGAACTCGGCCGGCATGTGGAAACCGTCGGCGCGCGGCGTGCCGGGCTGCCGCGCACTCATGCGTGCAGCTCGCCGAGATCCGTGCCGCGCGGCCCGGGGCGTGGACGTCGCGCCAGGCGGATCAGCGCTTCACCGGCGGCGACCGTCGCCAGCACGCCGCCGGCGATCGCCGCCACGCGCGTCGTGTCGACGGGCTGTCCCGGCACCCAGACGAAGAACACGATGGCCTGCAGGATGAACGCGCAGCAGATGACCACGAGCGCGCGCAGGAGCACCGGGCCGCCGGGCACGCGCCAGGGACGGGGATGCGAGGCCTCGGTGCGACGCAGCCGGGCGAAGGCCGCGAACATCAGTAGATAGGGGAGCAGGAAGACGATCGAGCTGAACGCGAACAGCGTCCAGAAGAGGTCCTCGGTGTCGGCGGCGATCGCGCCGTACAGCACCATCACCGCGGTCGACACGAGGCCGGTGACGATGGCCGCGCTCGCCGGCGTGCCGTGCACGGGATGCACCCGGCCGAACGTCGCCGGCAGGTCGCCGCGCGCGGCCGCCTCCGCGGCGGCGCGGTTCGCGCCCAGCGTCCACGTGACCATGTTGGCGACGAAGGTGAACAGCGCGCCCAGACCGAGCAGCAACACGAACGTCGCGCCACCCGGCAATCCGTCGAACAGCCGGTGCAGGGAATCGAGCAGACCTTCGACGAGCCCGATCTGGTCGACGGGCAGCGCGACCAGGATGCCGAACGTGGCGAGCAGGTAGAACGCCGCGATCAGCACGCCGGACACGAGGATGGCGACGGGCACGTCGCGGCGCGGATCGCGCATCTCCTCGCCCGCGCCCGACATCAGCTCGAAGCCGAGGAAGTTGTAGACGATGACCGGCAGGAACGCGAGACCGGCGCCGAGCGTCGGTGCGAGGTTGCGCGGGCCGAGCGCGTTGGCGACGCCGTGGCGCGCGGCGTGCACGATGCCGCCGACGCCGATCGCGACCATGATCGCCGCCTTGACGATCGCGCCGGCGTTCGGCACCCACTTGCCCACGTCGAGCCTGACGACGTTGATGCCGACGGTGAGCCAGGTGAGCGCGATGCCCAGCGCGATGCGGCCCCACAGCGGCATGGCCGGCCAGAACATCTGCGAGAACAAGCCGGCGAACAGCACGTACACCGACGGCATCCACAAGGCGACGTTGACCCAGTAGAGCCACGACGCGCGCGCGCCCCAGCGGGGTCCGAACGCGCGGCGCACCCAGGCGTAGATGCCGCCTTCCTCCGGGAAGGCCGCACCGAGCTCGGCGGAGATGAACGCGTACGGCACGAAGAAGAACACGAGGGTGAACAGCCACCAGAAGATCGCCGACGGGCCGATCGCCGCCGAGGCGGCGAGCTGGTCGATGACCAGGATCGCGCAGACGCTGAACAGCGTGATGTCGAGGCCGCGCAGCACGCGGCGGAAGTTGCGGATGGTCGGTGCGCTCATGGGAAGTCCCTGTTCGGTGTGCCGTGCGAGTGTTCGAGGAAGGCGTCGATCTGCTTGCGGTAGTTGGAGCGAACGTGTTCGTCGGTGCGGCGCAGGCGCGGCCACACGAACCAGGCGAGCAGGCCCTTTTCCATGTGCAGCCTGTTCTCCGCCTGGTCGAAGATGATCGAGCGCGGCGAGTCGAGCACTTCGTCCGTCGCCTCGACACCGCGCGACGCCGGCAGGCAATGCATGATCCGGCAGAACGTCGGGGCCTGCGCGACCAGCGCGCGATTCAGCTGGTACGTGGGCATGAACGCGGCGCGGCGTTCGGGGATCTCGGATTCCTGGCCTATCCACCACCACAGGTCCGTGTAGAGGAAGTCGGCGTCGCGCACGGCGGTGCTCACGTCCGCCGTCACCGTCAGCGAACCGTGCGAGGACCGGCAGTTGTGGCGCGCAATCGCCTGCACGCCGGAGCCGATCTGGTATCGCGGCGGCGCCGCGTGCGTGAAGTGCATGCCCATCTGCGTGCAGATCTGCGCCAGCGAGTTGCAGACGTTGGTCGCGTCGCCGACGAACACGACGCGGCATTGCGACAGCGGCTTGCCGCGTTCGGCGTGCTCCATCATCGTCATCACGTCGCACATCGCCTGCGTCGGATGGTTGTAGTCGGTGAGCCCGTTGATCACGGGAACGTCGGCCTGCGCCGCGAGCCGCGTCAGCGTCGAGTGTTTGAGGGTGCGCGCCTCGATGACGTCGACCATGCGTTCGAGCACGTTGGCCGTGTCTTCGATGGACTCGCGCTGGCCGAGGTGGATCTCGCCCGGCCTGAGGTACAACGCGTGGCCGCCGAGCTTCGTCATCGCGACCTCGAACGACACGCGCGTCCGCGTCGACGGCTCCTCGAACAACATGCCCAGCGACGCGCCGTCGAGCAGCCGCGGACACGCGCCGGCGCGGTCCGCCTCCTTGAGCTGCCGCGCGAGGTCGATGATCGCGAGCAGCTCCGCGGCCTGGAAGTCCTGCGTGTCGATGAAATGACGGACGGGCATCGCGGCGCACCTCGCCCGGGATGGGGCGGAGTGAAGTTAGATCGCGCCGCGCGATGGGGGAGCCCGGGGCACAACGGAGCCGCATTCGGTCTAACACGTATATCCGCACCCGGAGCCGGGCGATAGAAATGGCCATCGATCCGCGAGGAGTGAGCCATGCGACTCGAACCGGTCCCTGAAATGGCGTGTCCGCTGCATGTCGCGAAGGCGCGGCGCATCGGCCGCATCCTCGTCGTCGTCGATCCGACCGCGACGGTGCACCCCTGCGTCGAGAAGGCCGCGCGGATCGCGACGGGCATCGGGGCGACGCTCGAGCTGTTCGTCTGCGACGTGCTGCAGGAAGGCGACGGCGCCGCGCGTGCGCAGCGCGAGGAGCGGGCACACGCGCAGCTGCAGGCGCTGGCCGCGCCGCTGCGCGGCCGGGGCCTCGTCGTGGAATGCCGCTGCGAATGGCATGCGCCGCTCGAGCAAGGCATCGGCCTGCGCGTCCTGCGCTCCGGCGCGGACTTCGTGGTCAAGGACACGCACAGCCACGTGCTCGACGGGATGCGCGGCGGCTACGGACTCACCGACTGGACGCTGATCCGGCAGATCCCCGTGCCGCTGCTGCTGGTGCGCGCGACCCCGTGGCCGTCGCGGCCGCACGTGACCGTCGGCATCGATCCGCTGCATCCGGCGCAGCGCCCCGCCGCGCTCGACGAGGAAATGGTGCAGCTCGCCGGGGACGTGGCGCGTGCGACGCGCGGCACGGTCGATGCGCTGCACGTCCTGCAGGAACCGCCGCACCTGCCCGGCGACCCGGTGACGCCAGAGGCGCGGGCGCTCGCGCACGATCATGCGCGCGAGGAATGCCGGCAACTGGTCGCGCGCGCGCGGGACGATACGACGCCGGTCGACCTGCACTTCACGCGCGGCCGCATCGCCCCCGGCGTGCTCGGCTTCGTCGCGGCGCACGCCACGGACATCCTCGTGCTCGGCTCGGGTGCGCACAGCCGCTGGCGGCAGACCGGCGCGAGCGGCACCGCCGCGCAGATCCTCGAGTTCCTGGCCTGCGACCTGCTGGTCGTGCGGCCCCCGGGGTACCTGAGCCCGCTACTCGTGACGGACGACGAATGACCATGCAACCCTATGGCCGCGACGCGGCACGTACCCCGGTTTTCGCTGACGATTGGACGGAGGCCTCATGAAGATCCGCGGCAGGTTGCTGTGGAGCGTGTTGTTCCCCGCCCTGGTGCTGGCCGCCACGAGCGAGCAACGCGAATACACACAGGTCATGGCGGCGACGCCGGATGCCGAGCACGGCGCGGTGCTGTTCCAGCGCTGCGTCGTCTGCCACGGCGCCGATGGCGGTGGACAGGTGAGCGGTTCGGTGCCGAGGATCGCCGGCCAGCATTTCAGCGTGATCGCGCGGCAGATCGTCGAGTTCCGCGGCGGGCGGCACTGGGACATGCGCATGGAAGGCGTGGCCAAGGATCACGGCACGTTCTCGAGCGCGCAGGACATCGCGGACGTCGCGAGCTACGTGAACGGCCTCGAGCGCGACGGCAAGCGCGGCATCGGTTTCGGCGACCGCGTCGACCTCGGCCGCCGCATCTACGAGGGGCGCTGCGCCTCCTGCCATGGCGCGAACGGCGAGGGCGACGCGCGGCGCGAGATCCCGCGCCTCTCCGGCCAGCACGCCGCCTATCTATCCCGGCAGATCTACGATGCGGTCGACGGGCGGCGGCCGGCGTTGTCCGCCTCGCATGGCCGGCGGTTGAAGCCGCTCACCTTCGACGGCGTGCTCGGCGTCGCCGACTATCTGTCGCGGATCGGCTGGCAGCAGGACGCGCCGGTCGGCGAGTGATCAGCGCAGGCGCCGCGACGCGCGGACCGTCGAGCGGTCCGCGATGCGCGGCTCGACCGTCAATCCGAGATGTTCCGCCAGCTCGAGCATGCGCGCGTTGTCCGGCAGCATCGTCCCGTAGATCGCGCGGAAGCCGGCGCGCGCCGCGGCTGCGAACAGCGCCTGGACCAGCGTCGTACCGATGCCGCGACACTGCCATTCGTCCGCCACGGCCACCGCGAGCTCGCAGTCCGGTCCGTCGTCGTCCGCGCAGTAGCGCGCGACGCCGATGATGCGTTCCTCCGCGCCTTCGCCGAGCACCGCGACCAGCGCCTGGTCGCGCACGCCATCCACTTCGACGAGCCTGCGGATGAATTCGTCGGTCGGCTCGCGCACCGCGTGCATGAACCGCGCGTGGCGCGACGCGGGGCTGAGCCCGGTGATGAAGGCGCGCTCGCGCTCGGCATCGGCCGGCGTGATCGGGCGGATGCGGTAGTCGACGCCGTCGGTCGTGCGCGCGTGTTTCACCGCGCGGTCGCGGACTGTCCCAGATCGAGCATCATGCGCACGAGCTCGGCGACCGACTGCGCGTTCATCTTCTCCATGACGCGCGCGCGGTGGATCTCGATGGTGCGCGGGCTCACGCCGAGGTCCTGTGCGATGGCCTTGTTCTGTTTGCCGGTCGTCAGCAGGTCGAGCACTTCGCGCTCGCGATCGGTGAGCGAGCCGAGGTGCGCCTTGATGCGCGCGCGTTCGCCGAGCGCCTGGCGCCGCTCCGCGTCCCGGGCGATGGCGCGCTGGATACGGTCGAGCAGGTCCTGGTCGCGGAACGGCTTCTGCAGGAAGTCGAAGGCGCCGTGCTGCATGGCCTCGACCGCCATCGGCACGTCGGCATGGCCGCTCATGAAGATGACCGGCACCACGGCACCGCGCAGGTTGAGCTCCTGCTGCAGGTCCATCCCGCTCATGCCGGGCATCCGGATGTCGAGCAGCAGGCAGCCGGGCTGGTGCGGATCGTACGCGGCGAGGAATTCCTGCGCGGAAGGGTAGAGCACGGCGCTGAGACCCACGGACTTGAGCAGCGCGCGCATCGCGTTGCGCACGCCGCTGTCGTCGTCGACGACCATCACGACCGGATTCCTCTTCATGCGGCGACTCCCTCGGCGGTCGGCAGGCGCACCGCGAAACGGGTGCCGCGCGGCTGCAACGGCCGGGTGGTGATGCTACCGCCATGCGATTGCACGATGGAACGGCTCATGGCGAGGCCGAGACCGGTCCCGGTTTGTTTGGTGGTCGAGAACGGCTCGAACAGCTGGTCCGCGATCCCGGGATCGATGCCCGGCCCGTTGTCGTCGATGCGGATTTCGAGGCCGTACTCACCGTCGGTCACGGTGCTGATGGTGAGCTGCCGGTCGCCGGGTGGCCGGCTCAGCAGTGCCTCGAATCCGTTGCGCACCAGGTTGAGCACCACCTGCTGCAGGTGCAGCCCGTTGCCGGTGACGGGCGGCAGACCGCGGGTCATGTCGAAGCGCAGACGCACGTCGTGGGCGCGCGCGTCCGAGTCGAGCAGCGAGCGCAGTTCTTCCAGCAGCCCGTTCACGTCGAGACGCGCGCGCGTGTCGGGCGCGTCGAGACGCACCATCTGTCGGAGCCGGCGGATGATGTCGCCGGCCCGCAGGCCCTCGGCGGCGATCTCCCGCAGGGCGTCGCTCGCTTCGACGAGATCCGGCACGGGCAGCGCGAGATAGCGTTCGCAGGCGCGTGCGTAGGTGGTGATGGCGGTGAGCGGCTGGTTGATCTCGTGCGCGACGCCGGCCGCCATCTCGCCCGCGGTCGCGAGGCGCGCCACCTGCGTCAGCCGCTCGCGCGCCGCTCGGGCCTGCTGTTCCGCGGCGACCCGCGCGGTCATGTCCGTGCCGGAGCACAGCCAGCCCGCGGGCTCGCCGTCTCCGCGGCGCAGCGCGATGCAGCGCCAGAAGATGCGCCGCGGCTCCCCGGCCAGGTCCAGGCAATCCAGCTCGCGTTCGCGCGCCGCGCCGCTCGCCAGCGCGCCGGCGAGCAGCAGCCGGGCGCGTTCGCGCTCCGGCTCGCCGCGCACGAGGCCGATCCAGTCGCGGCCGACGAGACAGGGTGGGGTGCCGCCCAGGTGTTCGGCGCCGCGCGAGTTGATCTCGCGGATGCGCTGCTGGGTGTCGAGCTCGAGGAGGATCGAGTCGTGCAGCTGCAGGTAGGCGCTGGCGCGGTCGCGCTGCAGCTTCAACGCCGACGTCGCCTCGTGTTCCGCCGTGATGTCGCGCACCAGGCCGACGAACCGCGGCGGCACCGAGTCGCGCACCTGGCCCACGGACAGCCGCACGGGGAACAACGTGCCGTCGCGCCGCCGCGCGAGCACGTCGCGGCCGATGCCGATGATCCGCGCGTGTCCGCTCACGCGATACCGCTCGAGATAGTCGTCGTGCCGCGAGCGATCCGGTTCGGGCATGAGCAGGCTCACGTTCTCGCCGAGCAGCTCGTCGGTGCGGTAACCGAAGGTACGGCAGGCCGCGTCGTTGACCGCCTGCATTCGTCCGCGGTGGTCGATCACGATGATGGCATCGACCGCGGCTTCCATCAGAGCCTGGGTTTCACGGGAAAACATGCGATTGCAGTATGTCGGCCCGTCGCCCGCTGCGGAGTACGCAGTATTGCGGACGACATACGGGATCGATCGAATGCGGCCGGCATGAGCGGGTGGGACGCTGTGCCCATGGACATCCGTCACGACGAACGACTGCGGGCCGTGCGCGCCCGACTGGTGGCCCGCGGCGCCGAGCTGCGCGATCGGGTCAGCCGCGTCCGCACCGATCTGTCCCGGGCGCGTGAACCGCTGCCGCGCGATTCCGCCGATGCCGCCATCGTGATCGAGAACGACGACGTGCTGCGCGCGATCGAATCGACGGCGGGCCGCGAGATGGAACACATCGACCGCGCGCTCGAACGCATGGATGCCGGCGGCTTCGGCCTCTGCGAGCAGTGCGGGGACGACATCGAGGCTTCCCGCCTCGACGTCGTGCCGTACGCCACGCGTTGCGGCGATTGCGAGCGCGCGGCGTGACGATGGACAAGCTGACTTCCATCCTGGCGATCGTTCCGGAAGGTGGCGCGCAGGGCGCGTCACTCGAGAAGATCTGCCGCCTGATTCGCAAGTCGTCCGCCCGGGTCGAACTGTACCTGGCAGCGCCCTCCGACTACTTCGCGGTCGCCGGCCGCGTGGCGGCGCTCGGCTGCGGCGGCGCCGTGGCGTTCACGATGCACGATGGCGTCACGCCGCTGCGCGACGCCGTGATGCAGCGAGCCCGGGACATCGGCGCGGACCTGCTCGTCGCGCCGCGCGCGCAGGTGGAGTTCGAGCGATGCCCGATTCCGGTATTGCTGCTCGGCCGCAGCACCTGGGCGGCCGAACCGCGCTTCGCCGCGGCGGTCGACGTGACCGAGCCGGATTCGGACGCGCTGTCGCGCCGGATCCTGCACGTCGCCGGATTCCTGGCGCAGCGGTTCGTCGCCCACCTCGACATCCTGTACAGCGAAACGGAGAAGCACGACGAGACGTTGCGCCTGGAACGCGCCGTCCGGCTCGCGCGCCTGGTGCGCGAATACCACGTGGGTTGCGAACGCCTGCAGGTGTTCGAGGGGCCGCCGCAGCAGACGCTGCCGCCGCTGCTCGCCGAGCGATGCTACGACGTCATCGTGCTGGGCACGGTGCCGCGCCACCGCGCATTGCTCGCGACGTTCCACTCCATCACACGTCGACTGCTGCAGTCGACGGACAGCGACATCCTGCTCGTGGATCCGGCGGAGGCGGCCGCGCGGACGGCCCGGCCGGCGTCAGCCGGCCAGCAGCTCGCGCACCAGGCCTAACAGTTCGCGTGCATTGATCGGTTTGCTGGTGATGCGCAGCTGCGCATCCGCCGCGATCTCCCGGACTGCCGAGGACGTGTCGCCGGTCACGAGGATCGCGCGCATCGATTCGCCGAGCACGCGCCGGGCCGCCGCGATGACGTCGGTGCCGGTCTGTCCTTCGCCGAGGTGATAGTCGGTGATCACGAGATCGAACTTCTCGTCCGCCTCGAGCAGCCCGGTGGCTTCCGCGACCGACGCGGCCGTCGCCACCTGGTAGCCCTCCACCTTGAACAACATGCGCATCGCGTTGCGCACGCCGGTCTCGTCCTCGACCAGCAGGACGCGCTGCGCGCCCGTCGCCCCGTCTGCGCCGGCCGGGTCCGCGTCGGCGCCGTCGAGCGTGGCCGCGCACGCGCCGTCGGCCGCGGGCAGCTCGAACGCGAAGGTCGAGCCTTCGCTGGGCGCCGACGACACTTCCACGCGGAACCCGAGCAGGCGGGAGATCCGCCGCACGATGCTGAGGCCGAGGCCGTAGCCATCGCGCGTGCTGTTGGGCGACACGCCCACCTGGTAGAACTCGTCGAAGATCAGCGGCAACTGGGCCGTCGCGATGCCGACGCCGGTGTCGCGGACTTCGAGCCGCACGCGCGCGCCCGCCTCGCTGGCGCGCAGCTCGACCGCGCCGGCGCGCGTGTACTTGATGGCGTTCGACAGCAGGTTGCGCAGCACCTGGCCGACGAGCGCCGCATCCGAATGCACTTGCGCCGCGGTCGCGTCGATCGACAGGCGCAATCCCTTGCTGGCCGCGACGCCGGCGAACTCGCGCCGCATCTCGTCGAACAGCGTCGCCAGCGCGAAATCCGCCGGCTCCACCCGGATCGCGCCGGACTCGAGCTTGCTGATGTCGAGCAATGCGTTGAGCAGCCGCGACATCGCGTCGAGCGCCTGTTCCTGCTGCGCGACCATGTCGAGACAGTCCGCGTCGCTCACCGAGCGGCGCAGCGCACCGATCAACAGGCCGAGCGTCTGCAGCGGCTGCCGCAGGTCGTGGCTCGCGGTCGCGAGGAACCGACTCTTCGCGAGATTCGCGTGCTCGGCGTCGCGCCGTGCGTCGCGCAGCGCCTGTTCGGCCCGCTTGCGATCCGTGACGTCGCGGATCGACGCCGCGACCAGGGCTTCCGGTTCCCGCGCCACCGGGCTCAGGCTGATCTCCACCGGGAATTCGACGCCGTCCTTGCGCAGACCGAAGAGCTCGAGCCCGGGACCCATCGGGCGTTCGCGCACGTTCTGCGCATAACCCTGGCGGTGTCCCTCGTGACGACCGCGGAAACGCTCGGGCAACAGCCTCTCGACCTTTTCACCGACCACTTCTCCCGGCGCGTAGCCGAACAACTGGGAGACCTGGTGGTTGGCGAAACGGATGACGCCCGTCGAGTCGATGATGATCATCGCATCCGGCAGAGAGTCGAGGACGTTCCGGACGAGCTCGGAGGAGAGCATGGTGCGGCGAGGATAACCGAATTCCCCGCGCCGCCGCCGGATACGCAGGATTGCGTACACCGCTGCGGGCGCACCGGAAGCGCGCACGACCGCGGCGACGGCAGCATGCGCCGTGACGTTGCGCGAGACTTTCCGTTTCTCCTTTCTGGTGTCGTTGCCCATGGGGCTCGCCGCGCTCGGCGCGTGCCTCGACGAGCAGCGCGCGCTCGGGTTCACGATCTGGCGCGGCGCCTGCCGCGCGGCCGGGTTGTCGCCGCGTTCGCTGTTGACGTTCACGATCGAACTGCTGCCGCTCGCGGTCATCGGCGCGTTGTCGGGTGGACTGCTGGTGCTGGCCGGCGGCTTCGCCTTGCCGCGCCGGCAGGCGCACGGCGCGCTGGCGGCGCACGTCGGCTGCGTCGCCGCGATGCCGCTGGGTGTCGCGTGGTGCGCGAGCGCGCTGCCGCTCGGCGCAACACTCGTGATGGAGATCACGACCGCCGTCGCGATCACGATCGGCGCCGCGCGGCTGCTGCGCGCGCATCCGTAACACTCCCTATCCGCGCCGCGTCGCGCGCGTAGTGGGCCGTATATCCGCCGCGTGCCGCGCCGCCGAAGATTTCCGGGTCAACCCAACACCGGACCTCGCATGACTTCCAACGCGGCGACATACAACGACAAGGTCGTCAGGCAATTCGCGACGATGACGATCGTCTGGGGCATCGTCGGCATGGCGGTGGGCGCGTTCATCGCCGCGCAGCTGTTCTGGCCCGAGCTCAACTTCGGCATTCCGTGGCTCTCCTACGGCCGGCTGCGGCCGCTGCACACGAACGCGGTGATCTTCGCGTTCGGCGGCAGCGCCTTGTTCGCGAGCTCCTACTACGTCGTGCAGCGCACCTGCCACGTGCGCCTGTTCAGCGACCGGCTCGCGGCGTTCACGTTCTGGGGCTGGCAGCTCATCATCGTGCTGGCGGCGGTCACGCTGCCGGCCGGCATGACCAGCGGCAAGGAATACGCCGAGCTCGAGTGGCCGATCGACGTGCTGATCGCGGTCGTCTGGGTGGCCTACGCGGTGGTGTTCCTCGGCACGCTGGTGAAGCGCCGCGTCTCGCACATCTACGTCGCCAACTGGTTCTTCGCCGCGTTCATCATCACGGTGGCGGTGCTGCACATCGTGAACAGCGCCGAGATCCCGGTGTCGTTGACGAAGAGCTACTCCATCTACGCGGGCACGGTCGACGCGATGGTGCAGTGGTGGTACGGACACAATGCCGTCGGTTTCTTCCTGACCGCCGGCTTCCTCGGCATGATGTACTACCACGTGCCGAAGCAGGCCGGCCGGCCTGTCTACTCGTACCGGCTGAGCATCGTCCACTTCTGGGCGCTGATCTCCATCTACATGTGGGCCGGACCGCATCACCTGCACTACACGACGCTGCCGGACTGGGCGCAATCGCTCGGCATGGTGTTCTCGCTGATCCTGCTGGCGCCGAGCTGGGGCGGCATGATCAACGGCCTCATGACGCTGTCCGGCGCGTGGCACAAGCTGCGCACCGATCCCATCCTGAAGTTCATGGTGGTGGCGCTGTCGTTCTACGGCATGTCGACCTTCGAAGGGCCGATGATGTCGATCAAGACGGTCAACGCGCTGTCCCACTACACGGACTGGACCATCGGCCACGTGCATTCCGGCGCGCTCGGCTGGGTCGCGATGATCACCGTCGGCTGTGTCTACAACATGTGGCCGCGCCTCTTCGGCAAGCGGGAGATGTGGAGCACGCGGCTCATCGACTGGCACTTCTGGACCACGACCATCGGCGTCGTCCTGTACGTCGCCGCGATGTGGATCGCGGGCGTCATGCAGGGCCTGATGTGGCGGGCGACGAATGACGACGGCTCGCTGACGTATTCCTTCATCGAGGCGTTGAACGCAACCTATCCGTACTACGCGGTGCGCCTGGCCGGCGGCCTGATGGTGCTGTCCGGCATGTTCCTGATGGCCTTCAACTGCGCGAAGACCGCGGCCGGCGCGGCGCACGCACCGGAAGCCGCGATCCCGCAGCCGGCCTGAGACCCCACCATGAAACACGAAGTCGTCGAAAAGAAAGTCTCCTGGCTCGGGCTGTGGATCGCCGTCGTCATCAGCGTCGGCGGGCTGGTCGAGATCGTGCCGCTCTATCTATCCAGCGAGGTCACGCATCCGGCGCCGGGCGTGAAGCCGTACGACGCGCTGGCGCTCGAGGGCCGCGACATCTACATCCGCGAGGGTTGTTACAACTGCCACTCGCAAATGATCCGGCCGCTGCGCGCGGAGACCGAGCGTTACGGCCACTACTCGCTGGCCGGCGAGAGCGCCTACGACCATCCGTTCCAGTTCGGCTCGAAGCGCACGGGTCCCGACCTCGCGCGCGTCGGCGGCCGCTACAGCGACGAGTGGCATCGCGCGCACCTCGCGAACCCGCGCGACGTGGTGCCGGAATCGAACATGCCGCCGTACGCGTGGCTGGCGGCGAGCGAGGTCGACGCCGACGGCACCGCCGCCAAGATGCGCGCGTTGCGCCGCGTCGGCGTGCCGTACACGGACGCGGACATCGGCGGTGCCGCCGACCTGGTGCGCGGCAAGACCGAGATGGACGCATTGATCGCCTATCTGCAGGGCCTCGGCATCGCCGCGGCGAACTGGTGAGACACATGGATACCTTCTTCTCGATGGGAACCTTTCGCGGCGTGGTCACGGCCGTGCTGCTCGGCCTGTTCGTCGGGCTGGTGATCTGGGCGTGGAGCCGGGCGCGCAAACCCGCGTTCGACGCCGCCGCGCGCCTGCCGCTCGAGGAAGACGCGCATGACTGACTCGCACGCCATCTTCATCGTCGTCCTGACGCTGGCAAACATCGGCGGCGCGTTGTGGCTGTTGTGGTGGACGCGCCGCTCGCGCGGCGAAGCGGCCGGCTCCGCCGCGACCACCGGCCACGTCTGGGACGAGGACCTGACGGAGCTCAACAACCCGTTGCCGCGCTGGTGGCTGTGGCTGTTCATCATCACGGTCGCGTTCGCCGGCGTGTACCTGGTGTTGTACCCGGGGCTGGGTAGTTGGGGCGGCACGCTGGGCTGGTCGTCGCGCCAGGAGCACGCGACCCAGTCGCGCCAGAACGCCGCGCGCATCGAGCGGACGCTGGCGCCGTTCGCGGCGCGCGACGTCGCCGGGCTCGTGCGCGATCCCGCCGCGATGACGATCGGCCGCAATCTGTTCCTGAACAACTGCGCGGCCTGCCACGGCTCGGACGGCGGCGGCGCGCCCGGCTTCCCGAACCTCACCGACCGCGACTGGCTGTACGGCGGCGACGCCGACACCGTGTTCGCCTCCATCGCCAACGGCCGCAACGGCGTGATGCCGGCCTGGGGCGGCATCCTCGGCGAGCGCGGCGTCACGGACGTGCTCGACTACGTGTTCAGCCTGCAGGGGCACGAACTCGACGCGGGGGACGTGCGCGCCGGCGGGCAGAAGTTCGCGGAGTTGTGCTCGGCCTGCCACGGCGCGGATGCCCGCGGCAATCCCGTGCTCGGCGCGCCGAACCTCACCGACGGCACCTGGCTGCACGGCGGCGCGCCCGCGACGGTGCGCCAGACCATCGAGCAGGGCCGCAACGGCACGATGCCGCCGCACCTGGCGCGGCTCGGCGAGACGCGCGTCAAACTACTGGCCGCATACGTGTTGTCGCTGGGCGCGGCGCAGGAGCCGCAGGCCGATGGAAACGCGCGTTGAACGGTTCCGCCGGCTGACGCGGCCGGCGCGCGTCGCCGGCATCCTCGGCTGGTCGTCGTTCCTGGCCGCGGCCGTCGCGACGATGGTCTGCTTCGCGTTCGTCGATCCGGACGCGCTGGCCGCGGGCGATGCGCCGGGATGGTGGGGGCCGCGCATGCGCGTGTACGCGCTCGGTTTCTTCTTCTTCTGGTTCGTCGGCCTGCTGGCGGCGGTCATCAGCTGGTCGCTGGCGCATCCGCGGCCGACGCGGAGGCGCTGAGTGGACGCACCCGCCTCGCTGTACGAGGCCCACCGCAAGGTCTATCCGCGCGAGATCACCGGCCGCTTCGCGCGTCTGCGCACGCTGTCCGTGTGGGTGCTGCTCGGCATCTTCTATCTACTGCCGTGGCTGGGCTGGTCCGGGCGCCAGGCGGTGCTGTTCGACCTGCCGGCGCGCAAGTTCTTCATCGCCGGCCTGGTGTTCTGGCCGCAGGATTTCATCTTCCTCACCTGGCTGCTGATCATCGCGGCGCTGTCGCTGTTCTTCTTCACGGCGGTCGCCGGCCGCTTGTGGTGCGGCTACGCCTGCCCGCAGACGGTGTGGACCGAGACCTTCCTGTGGATGGAGCGGTTCGCGGAGGGCGACCGCGCCGCGCGGCTCAAGCTCGACCGCGCGCCGTGGACGGCGCGCAAGCTCGGGAAGAAGGGCCTCAAGCAGCTGCTGTGGATCGCCTTCTCGCTGTGGACCGGCTTCACGTTCGTCGGTTTCTTCACGCCGATCCGCACGCTGGCGCACGAAGTGCTGGCGCTGTCGCCCGGCCCGTGGGAGACCTTCTGGATCTTCTTCTACGGCTTCGCGACCTACGGCAACGCCGGCCACCTGCGCGAGCAGGTGTGCAAGTACATGTGTCCGTACGCGCGCTTCCAGAGCGCGATGCTCGACAAGGACTCGCTGGTAATCACGTACGACCGCGTCCGCGGCGAGCCGCGCGGATCGCGCCGTCGCGGCTCGGATGCGCGCGCGCTCGGTCTCGGCGACTGCATCGACTGCAGGATGTGCGTGCAGGTGTGTCCGACCGGCATCGACATCCGCAAGGGCCTGCAGATCGAATGCATCGCCTGCGCGGCCTGCATCGACGTGTGCGACGACGTCATGGACAAGGTGGGTTCGCCGCGCGGGCTCATCCGCTACACGACCCAGCACGCGGTCGACGGCGAACCCACGCATCTCGCGCGGCCGCGCGTCCTCGTCTATGCCGCGCTGCTCGGCGCGCTCGTCGTCGGCTGGGTGGTGGCGGTCTCGCTGCGTTCGCCGGTGTCGCTCGATGTCCTGCGCGATCGGAATTCGCTGTTCCGGCTGACCGACGACGGTCACGTCGACAACGTCTACACCGTGCGCATCCTCAACAAGACCGAGCACGAGCGTCGATTCGTGCTCGAGGCCGAGGGCAGCACGCCGCTCAGCCTGGTCGCCGGCGCGAGCGAGTACGTCGTGCCGAGCGGCGCCGTGTTTTCAGTGCCGCTGCGCGTGCGGCGCGCAGCTTACGAGCCGCCGGGCGCGGAGACCATCCGTCTCACGGTGCGCGCGGTGGACGAGGCCGGCATCCACGCCACGACGAAGGCGCGGTTCCTGGCGCCGACGCGATGAATGGAGACGAACATGAGCCCCCGCGAGAACCCGGTGTTCTGGTTGATCTGGACGTTGCCCGCCGCCGCCGTGCTGGCCGGCTTCACGACGCTGGCGATCGCGCTGCAGGGTGCCGACCGCACGCTGCCCGAGGCCTATCACTGGGAAGGCGAGCGGCTCGATGCCGACTTCGCGCGCCAGCGCGCGGCCGTGACCGCGGGTATCCGGGTGATGCTGGCGGCCGAAGGCGGTCGATGCGCGGTGCGCGTGGCCGGCGCCGCCGGTGATCCGCCGGCGCTGGACGTGTTGCTGACCCACGGAACCGACGCGGGCCTCGATCGCGCGCTCAAACTACCGCGCGTCGGCGCGGACGAATACGCCGCCGACTGCGCGGCGCCGCCGCCCGGCAAGTGGCGGATCCAGGTCGATTCGCCGGGTGGCGCGTGGAGCGTGCGCGGCTCCGTGGACGGTGCGCTGCATCGCGTCGAGCTGCGCGCGCGCGATCCGTCGGGCGCGTCATGACCGCCACCGCGGCGAGTCACGCGCGCTGGTCGCTCGACGACGGCCGACACGAACACGTGGTGTTCCTCGTCGAAGGCATGCGCTGCGCCGGCTGCGCGCGCGGCATCGAGGCGGCCGTGCGCGCGTTGCCGGACGTCGAATCCGTCGCCGTGAACCTGGCGACCGCGCGCGTCTCCGTGGACTGGCGCGGCGCCGGCAGCACCGGCCTCGCGCAGATCCTCGCAGCCGTCGAGCGCGGTGGCTTCCGTCCCGTGCCGCTGGCCGGCGACGCGGCCAGTGCGCAGTTCCAGGCCGAACGCCGCGCGGCGCTGAAACGCGTCGGCTTCGCGTCGCTGGGCATGATGCAGGCGATGATGTACCTCGCGGCGTTGTACGGCGTCAGCGACATCGATGCGTCCATGGCGACGCTGATGCGCGTCACCGGAATGATCATCGTCACGCCGGTGCTGTTCTACAGCGGCGCGCCGTACCTGGTCGGCGCGTGGCGCGATGTGACCAACCGGCGTCTCGGCATGGACGTGCCCGTCGCGCTGGCGCTGCTGCTGGCCTGGCTGCCCAGCGTCGTCAACACGTTTCGCGGCACGGGCGACGTGTACTTCGATTCGGTCGGCATGTTCATCTTCTTCCTCAGCCTCGGGCGCTTCGCGGAGATGAGCGTCCGCCATCGCGGTTTGACGTCGGCCGAGGCGCTGGCGCGCAGCCTGCCGGCGCAGGTCGCGCGACTGCGCGCCGACGGCAGCCAGGAGCGCGTGGCCGCGACGGAGTTGCGCGCCGGCGATCGTTTCCTCGCGCCCAGCGGCGCGGTGGTCGCGGTCGACGCGACGCTGGCGCCGGAGTTGCGGCCGGACACCGTGGCGCTGCTCGATGAATCCCTGCTCACCGGCGAGTCCACCGCCGCGCACCGGCGCGGCGTCGAACGCATCCGCGGCGGCAGCGTCAACGTCGGTGCGCCGCTGACGCTGGTGGCGCAGGCCGCGGTCGGCGATTCGACGCTGGCCTCGACGGTGCGCCTGCTCGAACGGGCGCAGTCGGAACGGCCGCGCCTCGCGCGCGTCGCCGACCGTGCCGCGAGCGGCTTCGTCGCCGCGATACTCGGGCTGGCGGCGCTGACCGCCGCCGGCTGGATCCACCACGATGCCGCGCGCGCCTTTCCGGCCGTGCTCGCGGTGCTGGTGGTGACCTGTCCCTGTGCGTTGTCGCTCGCCACCCCCGCCGCGCTGACCGCCGCCGCCACGCGGCTGGCGCGGCTCGGCGTGCTGATCGCGCACGCGGACGCCGTCGAGCACCTCGCGCGCATCGACACCGTGGTCCTCGACAAGACGGGCACGTTGACGGAATCCGGCGGCGCGGTGCTCGACGTGCGCTTGTTCGGCGGGCTCGATCGCGCGAGCGCGCTGGCCACCGCGGCCGCGCTCGAACGTCGCTCCTCGCACCCGCTGGCCGCGGCGCTGCGCGCGCACGAAATGGCCGGCATCGTCGCCCAGGACCTGCGCGAGGAAGCGGGGCAGGGCGTCGAAGGCGTGATCGGCGGCACGGTGTGGCGCCTCGGGCGACGCCGCTGGGCGGAGCGCTGCGCGGAAGCCGGCGTCGTGCGGGCGCTGCCGACCGGCGACGACGCGACGACCTGGTTGGCGGGGCCGGCCGGCCTCGTCGCGGCGATCGACATCGGTGCGCCGCTGCGCAGCGGCGCACGCGCGACGGTCGACGCGCTGCGCGCGCTCGGGCTCGACGTGATCATCGCCAGTGGAGATGGCGAGGTCGCCGTGCGCCAGGCGGCGCGCGCGTTGGGCATCGAACGCGCGCTCGCGCGCTGCACGCCGGCGCGGAAGATAGCGCTGGTGCGCGAGCTGCGTCGCGACGGGCGGCGCGTGTTCGCGGTCGGCGACGGCATCAACGATGGCCCCGTCCTCGCGGCCGCCGACGTGTCCTGCGCCATGGGCACCGGCTCCGCGATCGCACACTGCGCGGCCGACCTGCTGCTGGTGCACGACGGCCTCGAGCAGCTGCCGCGCGCCATCGTCACCGCGCGCGAATCGCTGCGCGTGATGCGACAGAACCTCGGCTGGTCGCTGGGCTACAACCTCGCGGCGGTACCGCTGGCGGCGCTCGGCCTGGTGGCGCCGTGGCTGGCGGCGCTGGGCATGTCGCTGTCGTCGCTCGGCGTGGTGCTGAACGCGCGCCGCCTGGCGGGCCGGACACCGTGAGCATTGCCTATCTACTGGTGGCGCTGGGGCTGGGCGTCCTCGGCCTGGCTGCCTGGGCGCTGCTCTGGGCCATCGATGCCGGGCAATACGACGACCTCGAGCGGCAGGGGGCCATGATCCTCGAGGAGGAAGGCCCCGCCGACACCCCGCCGGGAGCCGGCCCCGCCTGACACGATATTGCGGCGATTTAACCCCGGCCGGACCCCCGCGCGGGCGGGACCGGATTGCATGCCGGGCCGGAAACGGTTTGACTGCCCGGCACCTTGATCGCGAAAAACACCCGCAAACTCCTCGTCCTGGCCCTGTTGCCATTGACCCTGGCCGCCTGCGGCGGCGACAAACCCAAGGACGACAAGAAGGCGCCGCCCGAGGCCGGCTTCGTCGTCCTGCAATCCCGCGCCGTGCCGCTCAACCTGACGCTGCCGGCGCGCACCACGGCCTTCGAGATCTCGGAGGTGCGGCCGCAGGTGTCGGGCATCATCCGCGCGCGCCTCTTCACCGAGGGCGCGCTGGTGCACGAGGGCGACGTGCTCTATCGCATCGATCCGCGCGTCTACCAATCCGCGGCCTCGCAGGCGCGTGCCGATCTCGCCAGCGCCACGGCCACCCGCGAGGCGTCGAAGGCCCGCGCCGAGCGGCTCGGCGAGCTCGCGAAGTCCGGGGTAGTTAGCCGCCAGGACCTGCTCGACGCGCAGGCGGCCGGCGACGCCGCGGTCGCGTCCGCGGAGCGCGCCCGGGCCGGCCTCGAGGCCGCGCAGCTGAATCTGGGGTTCACGCAGGTGCGCGCGCCGATCACCGGGCGCATCGGTCGCTCCGTCGTGACGACGGGCGCGCTGGTGAACTCCGGCCAGGCCGAAGCGCTGGCGACGATCCAGCGTCTCGATCCGATCTTCGTCGACATCCAGCAATCGAGCTCGGCGCTGCTGTCGTTTCGTCGCCAGCTCTCGGGCGGCGACCTGGCGCGCGCGTCCGCGAAGGTCGACCTGGTCCTCGAGGACGGCAGCCACTACGCGCACCAGGGCGTGCTGCAGTTCGCCGAGTCCGTCGTCGATCCGGCCACCGGCACGGTGACCGTCCGCGCCCGTTTCCCGAATCCCGACGGCCTGCTGCTGCCGGGCATGTACGTGCGCGCCGAATTCGCGCCGCTCGAGGCGCGCGCCGCGATCCTCGCGCCGCAGCAGGGCATCTCGCGCGACGTGAAAGGCAACGCGACCGCGGTGGTCGTCGGCGCGGACGACACGGCCGAGCTGCGCGAAGTCGTCGCGGAGCGCACGGTCGGCGATCAATGGCTGGTATCGCGTGGCCTGCAGGACGGCGACAAGCTGGTCGTCGAAGGCCTGGGCAAGATCAAGCCGGGGCAGAAGGTGCGGCCGGTGCCGATCGAGCGCGTCGCCGCGGACACCGCCGCGCCGCGATGATCTCGCGGACCTTCATCGACCGGCCCGTGCTCGCATGGGTCATCTCCATCCTCATCATGCTGGGCGGCCTCGCGGGCATCCGCCTGCTGCCGGTGGAGCAGTACCCGGACATCGCGCCGCCGTCGGTCAACGTGCGGGCAAACTACCCGGGTGCGTCGGCCGAGACGCTCGAATCCAGCGTGACGCAGATCATCGAGCAGCAGCTCACCGGCATCGACGGCCTGATCTACTTCTCCTCGAGCTCGAGCGCCAGCGGCACGGCGATGGTCACGCTGACGTTCCAGCAGGGCACCGACGCGGACATCGCGCAGGTGCAGGTGCAGAACAAGGTCCAGCAGGCGCTGCCGCGGCTGCCGCAGGCGGTGCAGCAGCAGGGCCTGGTGGTCACGAAATCGAATCCGGACTTCCTGCTGATCATGGCGGTCTACGACGAGACCGACCGCCAGAACAGCGCCGACGTCGCCGACTATCTCGTCTCGAACCTGCAGGACCCGATCGGCCGCATCGAAGGCGTCGGCGACTTCAACGTGTTCGGCTCGCAGTACTCGATGCGCATCTGGCTCGATCCTGCGAAGCTCGCCAGCTTCAACCTGATGCCGGGCGACGTGATCTCCGCGGTGCAGGCGCAGAACACGCAGGTCGCCGCGGGGCAGATCGGCTCGCTGCCGGCGCCGGTCGGGCAGCGGTTGAACGCCACCGTCACCGCGCGCTCGCGCCTGACGAGCCCCGACGAATTCCGCCGCATCCTGGTCAAGACGCAGCCCGACGGTTCCGCGGTGCGCGTCGGCGACGTCGCGCGCGTCGAGCTGGGCAGCGAGAACTACGGCACGTTGACGCGGCTCAACGGCCACCCGGGTGCCGGCATGGCCGTGCAGCTCGCGCCGGGCGCCGACGCGCTGCGCACCTCGGAGCTGGTGAAGGCCGCGGTGGTCGAAGCGGCGAAGCAGTTCCCGCCCGGCTACAAATACGCGTTCCCGCTCGACAGCACGCAGTTCGTGAAGTTGTCGATCGAGGAAGTCGTGAAGACGCTGGTCGAGGCCATCATCCTCGTCGTCATCGTGATGTTCGTGTTCCTGCAGAGCTGGCGCGCGACGCTGATCCCGGCGATCGCGGTGCCGGTGGTGCTGTTGGGCACGTTCGGCGCGCTGGCGGCGTTCGGCTTCTCGATCAACACGCTGACGTTGTTCGGCACGGTGCTCGCGATCGGCCTGCTGGTCGACGACGCGATCGTCGTCGTCGAGAACGTCGAGCGCGTCATGCGCGAGGACCCGGAGATCTCGCCGCGCGAGGCGACGATCCGCTCGATGGGCGAGATCCAGACGGCGCTGATCGCGATCGCGCTGGTGCTGTCGGCGGTGTTCCTGCCGATGGCGTTCTTCGGCGGGTCGGTGGGCACCATCTACCGGCAGTTCTCGATCACGATGGTCGCGTCGATGCTGCTGTCGGTGGTCGTGGCGCTGGTGCTGTCGCCGGCGCTGGCGGCGACGCTGCTGCACCGTCCCGCGGACGAGCTGAAGGCGCGCCGCCGGCAGATCGTGCACACGCTGCACCGCCACGGCGACCGCTTCCAGGCCGGCTTCGAGAAGATGGCCGAGTGGTACCGCGGCAAGGTCGAGCGCGTGATCCACCACGGCCGCATCGCGACGGGTGTCTATCTACTGCTCGTGCTGGCGCTGGTCGCGGCTTTCTGGATCCTGCCGAAGAGCTTCCTGCCGGCCGAGGACCAGGGCCGCGCGCAGCTGCAGTACACGCTGCCGCCGGGCGCCACGATGGAACGCACGCTGGGCGTGGTCCAGACGGTGGAGAAGTACTTCAAGGAGAAGGAGCCGGAGAACGTCCAGGTCATCTTCTTGATCGTCGGCCAGAGCCAGGCCGGCGCGGGCCAGAACGCGGGGCGCGGCTTCGTCGCGTTCGCGCCCTGGGACGAACGCAAGGGCCAGGCGAACAGCGCGCAGGGCATCACGCAGCGCGCGACGAAGTCGCTGGGCGGCCGCATCCGCGACGCGGAGGTCTTCGCGCTGAATCCGCCGCCGGTGCGCGGCCTGGGACAGTCGAGCGGCTTCACGATGGAGCTGCTCAACAGCGGCAACCTCTCGCGCGCGGAGTTCAAGGCGGCACGGGACAAACTACTGGCCGCGGCGCGCGGCGACGACACGTTGACGAACGTGCGCGTGAACGTGCTGGAGGACACGCCGACGCTGAGCGTCGACATCGACCAGGAGAAGGTCGGCGCGCTCGGCCTCGCGCAGCACGACGTCGACACCACGCTGACCGCCGCCTGGGCCGGCAACTACGTCAACGACTTCGTCGATCGCGGCCGCGTGAAACGCGTGTACATCCAGGGCGACGGCCAGTTCCGCAGCCGTCCCGAGGATCTCGACGAATGGCACGTGCGCAACGCGAACGGCGCGATGACGCCGTTCTCGGCGTTCGCGTCGACCTCGTGGAAGCAGGCGCCCGTCAGCGTCAGCCGCTACAACGGCTTGTCGTCGTACGAGATCCAGGGCGCCGCGGCGGCGGGCCGCAGCACCGGCGATTCGATGGACCGTATGGAACAGCTCGCGGCGGAGATTCCCGGCGTGTCGTACGAGTGGAGCGGGCTGTCCTACCAGGAGCGGTTGTCGTCGGGGCAGGCGCCGTACCTGTACCTGATCTCGCTGCTGGTCGTGTTCCTGTGCCTGGCCGCGTTGTACGAAAGCTGGTCGATTCCGGTGTCCGTGCTGCTGGTGGTGCCGCTGGGGTTGCTGGGCGCGGCGCTGGCGGTGTTCCTGCGCGGGCTCGAGAACGACGTCTACTTCCAGGTCGGCCTGCTGACGACGATGGGCCTGTCCGCGAAAAACGCGATCCTCATCGTCGAGTTCGCCGAGCAGTACGAGAAACGCGGCGAGAGTGCCGTCGCCGCAGCGCTCGCAGCCGCGCGCACGCGACTGCGCCCGATCCTCATGACGTCGCTGGCGTTCATCTTCGGCGTGTTGCCGCTGGCGATCTCCACCGGCGCCGGCGCGCACAGCCGCAATGCGATCGGCACCGCCGTCATTGGCGGCATGGTGACGGGCACGGTGCTCGCTGTGTTCTTCGTGCCGCTGGCCTACGTCGGCGTGCGCCGCGCGGTGCGCCGGCTCAGCGGTCGGGCGACGCCAGCAGCGAATCCAGTTCCGCCGGATCCACCGGCTTCGTGAGGTGACGGTCGAAGCCCGCGCCGAGCGCGCGGTCCTTGTCCTTCGCCTGTCCCCAACCCGTGATCGCGACCAGCGTCAGCCCGCGCAGCGCGGGATCCGCGCGCATGCGCCGCGCGACTTCGTAGCCGTCCATGCCGGGCATGCCGATGTCCATCAGCACGACGTCGGGACGGAAGCCGCGCACTCGGTCCAGCGCCTGGGCGCCGTCGAACGCGGTGATCACCTCGTGGCCGGCGAACTGCAGGATCATCGCCAGGCTCTCGGCGGCGTCGCGGTTGTCGTCGACGACCAGCACGCGTTTGCCCGCCGCGGGTAGTTCGGCGGCGGTGCGCGACGTGGCCGTCGCGGCGGCCGGCGCGCTCGCCAGGGGCAGCGTCACGACGAACTCGCTGCCGCGGCCGGCGCCTTCGCTGCGCACCTCGAGCCGGCCGTCGTGCAGTTTGACCAGCTGGCGCGCCAGCGCGAGCCCGATGCCGAGCCCGCTGCTCTTGATGCGGTCGCTGGGATGCACGCGCGTGAACAGGTCGAAGATGCGCGACTGCACGTCGAGCGGGATGCCGATGCCGTTGTCGCAGACGCGGATTTCGACCTCGGCTTCGTGCCGCGCCACGCGCAACACGATCTCGCCGTTCTCCGGCGTGTACTTCACCGCGTTGTCGAGCAGGTTCTGGAACACCTGCGACAGGCGCGTGGGATCGCCGACCAGCGGCAGATCGTCGTCCGGGATCTCGACGCGGACCGAGTGGCCGCGCGACCGGGCGGACGGCGCGACGACCTCGAGTGCATCCTCGAGCACCGGGCGCAGGCCGATCAGCTCCGAGCGCAACGTGACCTGGCCGAGCGTGATGCGCGAGACCTCGAGCAGGTCGTCGACCAGTCGCATCAGGTGCTGCAGCTGGCGGTCGATGAGATCGCGCGCGTGCCGCACCGTCTCGTCCTTCGGATCGCGCACCTTCAGCAGGTGCACGGCGTTCCGGATCGGCGCCAGCGGATTGCGCAGCTCGTGCGCCAGCGTGGCGAGGAACTCGTCCTTGCGCCGGTCGGCTTCGACCAGCGAGGACTCCATCTGTTTGCGGTCGGTGACGTCGCGCGTCGTGCCGGCGACCGCGACCACGCTGCCGTCTTCGCCGATGACGGGAACGAGCACGTAGTCGTAGATGCGCCGGCCGAACGTGCCGGCGAACGGCACCTCGCCGCGCAGCGGTAGTTTGGTGGCCTTGACCTGCTCGATCTCGCGGTCGTGCATCGCGGCGTGCCAGGGCTCGTAGCCGAGCTCGAGGCAGTGCTTGCCGATGGCTTCTTCCCAGGTCTTGCCCCACATCTTGAGCAGGCCTTCGTTGGCGTAGATGAAGCGGTGGTCGAGGTTCCAGACGTAGGCGAGGTCGGGCGTGTTGGTCAGGATGGCTTCGTAGAGGCGCTTCTGCTGGGCGAGCGCGTCCGTCGCGACCTTGCTGGCGGTGATGTCCGTGGCCACGCCAATCCACTCGACGACCTCGCCGGCGGCATCGAGCATCGGCACCGCGCGCGAATGGGTCCAGCCGCGCGTGCCGTCGGCGCGGATCACGCGATGCTCGAGATCGAATACGGTGCGGTCGCGGATCGCAGCATCGACCGCCGTCCGCACGCGGGCCCGGTCTTCGGGGTCGACGTAGTTCTCCATCCAGTGGCGGCTGGGCTCGCGCGTGTCCGGCACGAACTCGCGGCCCTCGAGATAACGCAGCTCGGTCCAGTCCGCGCTCATGCGGTAGAGGACGTCGGTGCTCGACGAGAGGAAGGCCCGGAAATGCTGCTCGGTGAGATGCAACGGGGACAGGGGGAGACGGCTCACGGAGGCTTCCGGCATCCCGGCAGCATGACGCAGTGCGGCGGCGCCAACGTAGGCGGGCGCCGATGGGCGTTGTCGGACGGACTCCTACGCCCTAATAGATCTCGGGGACCAGCATCTCCGGCGGCACGGCCTGGCGGGAATAGTGCTCGTGGCGCTCGCGTTCCGGCAGGACGACGCTTTGTTTGGGCGTCTGCTCGTACGGGAACTGCTTCAGCAGGTGGTCGATGCAGTTGAGGCGCGCGCGCTTCTTGTCGACCGCGTGCACCACCCACCACGGCGCTTCCGGGATGTGGCTGCGTTCGAGCATCACTTCCTTCGCCTTGGTGTAGTCCTCCCAGCGGCGCCGCGACTCGAGGTCCATCGGCGACAGCTTCCACTGCTTCAGCGGATCGTGGATGCGACCGAGGAAGCGCAGGTACTGCTCCTCGTCGGTGATCGAGAACCAGTACTTCAGCAGGCGGATGCCGGAGCGCACCAGCATGCGTTCGAACTCCGGCACCGAGCGGAAGAACTCCTCGTATTCCTCCGCCGTGCAGAAGTTCATCACGTGTTCGACGCCGGCGCGGTTGTACCAGCTGCGGTCGAACAACACGATCTCGCCGGCGGCGGGCAGGTGCGTGACGTAGCGCTGGAAGTACCACTGCGTTCGTTCGCGGTCGTTCGGCGCCGGCAGCGCGACGACGCGACAGACGCGCGGATTCAGTTTCTGCGTGATGCGCTTGATGGCGCCGCCCTTGCCGGCGGCGTCGCGGCCCTCGAACACGATGACGACCTTCTCGCCGGTCGCGCCGACCCAGTCCTGCAGCTTCACCAGTTCGGCCTGCAGGCGGAACAGCTGCTGAAAATAGGTCTTGCGGTAGTCCCGCTCGTTGGCGCCGTTCGCGCCGCCGTCGGGGAGCCCGGGCAGCGGGTGGTAATCCTCGACGTCCATCTCCAGCTCTTCGTCCCAGCTGTCGAGCAGATCGCGGCGGATGCGGGCGATCAATCGTTCGTGGTCGAGCGGTGGCGTGTTGTCGTCGGACATCGTGGAGTTCCCCGGCCTTGCAGCCGGGGAATGCTCCCGGGGAAATGTTTCAGTTTCGTTGAAACGCGCTCAGCTCAGCCGGATGTCCGCGACCTTGTCCTTGTACTCGCGCTTCGGATCGCGGCCGAGCAGCAGCTTGACGCCGGCCACGAGGTGGTTTTCGTTCAGCCAGACGTGGGCGTGCTCCGGATCGAAGCGGATCAGCAGCAGCTTGGGGTCGTCCTTGCCGCCTTCGTACCAGGCCGCGACGAACCGGTTCCACAGGCGGTCGATGATGGCGCGGTCGTTGTTGACGGTCAGCTCGCCCTGCAGCGACGCGAACAGCTGGTGGTTCTTCGCCGAGAAGCTCAGCGTCGCGGCGTGCGAGTTGCCGAGCGCACGCGCCAGGTCCGTCTCCTTGGACGTGAAGAACCAGATCGGGCCGCGCGCGTGCTCCTCGTGCAGGATCTGCGCGGACATGGGCTGCGTCTGGCCCTCGTCGCCGGTGAGGCCGAGCATGACGACGCGATCGTCGCCCAGGGCCTTCCAGAATTTCGCTTCGATTTCCGCTTCGGTGTTCATTCGATGCTCCTGGTGTCGAGACCGGCAGCATCGCAAGGCAGCTCCGCGGCGGGATGCGGCGCGCGGGGCGGATCGTTGTCGGAAGATGCCGGCGCCGCGGGGAGGGATGGCCCCGCGACGCCGTCTTCGCGAAGGGTCAGTTCGCGGCGAGCGTGCGCGGCAGTGCGCGGTAGCGGTGATAGTTCGTGAGGTTCGGGTTGGCGACGCGCGCGACGCTGCGCGACAACGCGTCGTTCACACACTGCTGGTACTGGTCGTGCAGGCCGAGCACGCGGCTGTCGAGCACCTTGCAGACGGATTCGGACGCCGAGCGCAGGCGGGCATGCAGGTTCTTCACGCCGCTGCCGCTGGCGAGATTCAGGTCGCCGTATCTGACGACCACCGACGACGAATCGGCGGTGACGGTGGCCGAGGCCAGGCTCGAGAAAGAGAGGGCCGCGACGACGGCCAGTAGTTTGATCGACTTCATGACATGTACTCCTCGTTTGTGAGGAGCGCATGGTGCCCGCGGTGCGGCCGCGAGCGGTTCCCGCTTTCTGAGCCGATGTTAAGTTTTACTGAAGGGTCCGCTAGTGGGTCGCGCCGAGGTGCTGCTCGCGCCATTCGGAGGGCGGCGCGCCCAGCGACTTCTTGAAGGCGCGGCTGAACGCGGCTTCGGAATCGTACCCGACGCGGCCGGCGATCGCCGCGATGCTGTCGTTCGCCGTGCGCAGGTAGTTGGTCGCCAGCTGCATGCGCCAGTTCGTCAGGTACTGCATCGGCGGTTGGCCGACGTACTGGTTGAAGCGTTCGGCGAACGCCGAGCGCGACAACGCGGCTTCCTGCGCCAGCCCCTCGAGCGTCCAGTCGCGCGCGGGGTTCGCGTGCAGCGCGGTCAACGCGCGGCCGACGTAAGGATCGCGCAGGCCGGACAGCCAGGTGGTGCGGTCGCCGGGCAGCTCCTCGAGATAGCGGCGCACGACGTCGACGAACATCAGCTCGCTGATGCGGCCGAGCATGGATTGCCCGCCCATGCGCGAGCCGCGCGATTCCTCGAGCGCCGCGCTGAAGTAGGCGCCGAGCGGGCCGCTGGTCTGCTTCGCGACGTGGATGATGCGCGGCAACGCGGTCAGCAGGGGGTTGTAAGGCCGCGAGTCGCAACCGAGGAAGCCGCAGACGAACCGCGTGGTTTCACCGGACTCGGCGCCCAGCGAGATGCGGATCGGCAACTGGCCGTCGGACGGCAGGCGGTACATCGACATCTCCGGCGTGCGCCGCATGCCGACCTGCGTCGCGAGCACGTGCGTGTCGCCGTGCGGCAGAACGATGATGTCGCCCGTGGTCAGGCGCAGCGGCGCCTCGCCCTCGAGCTCGGCCCAGCACGAGCCCTCGATGACGAGGTGATAGGAGATCAGGTGGTCCGAGCCCGGGAACATCTTCTCGACGACGCAACTGCCCTCGGGCGTCTCGGCCACCCACGGGCCGCGCGCGTTCACGTCGAAGAAGAAAGCGCCGGAGAGCCGGACCGCGCGCAACACGTCTGACAAAGCGTCCATCGATTCCTCGTTGCGGACCGTTGATGACCCCGGCGGACGTTCGTGGACGATCGGGCAAGAGATCCGGACGCCGGGTCATTGCCGGAGCGCCGCGCGATCCTCACCGGCGATCCGGCCGGATTTTCGGCCAAACAAACCGGACGCGTGGTCATTCGAAATTCGTCTCGCGGCACTTACTCTGCCAGCCGTCCCGAACTACAAGCAACCGAATTCTTGAAAATGGAGAACACGATGATGAAGGCCATTTGTGCTGCCACCGCGATGACGATCGCCGGTTCCACGGCTTTCGCGGCCGACGCCGCGCCTGCCACGCACCGCTACCTCGTGGAACGCACGTTCCCGGCGGGCGCGCTCGACGGCGTCGACGCCGCCACGAAGCAGAAGGTGAACGCGAACAACAAGACCCTGGGCGTGACCTGGGAGAAGTCGTACGCGAACGCGAACAAGACGAAGACGTACTGCGTCTACGACGCGCCGACCGAGAACGCCGTGCACGAAGCGGCGAAGTTGAACGGGCTGCCGGTCGACAACGTCACCGAGATCCCCGCCGACCTGAAGGCGGAGCCGCGCGGCGCCGTGCAGACGATCAAGGCCGGCAACCAGCGCTTTCTCGTCAAGCGCACGGGCGCCGCGAACGTGAAGGGCGACAGCGACGGCCGCTTCGGCGTCACCTTGCTGACGTCGTACGGCGCGAAGGACAACGCCAGCACGTACTGGGTGTACGAAGCACCCAGCTACTCGGCCATCGAGAGCGCGGCGAAGGCCAGCGGCTCGCCGTTCGAGTCGATCGTCCAGATCCCCGAGACGCTGTACCCCAATTAATGGGGACAGTCCCCGATTGCTAGCAAAAGGGGACAGTCACGGCCGCGCGGGGTCTTTGACGACGATCCTGGTGCGGTAGACATCCGCCTGGCGAACGCTGTTCGCCGGGCGGCGTGTCGTGAACGTGACGCGATTCGTGTCCGACCAGTCCAACATCGGTGCATACGTGTTGCTGCCCGGCGTGTTGATGTCGTCGGGCAGGCGTCGGCCGGGTTCGTAGCCGGCGCCGATCCTGAACGAGAAGTGGAGCGCGACGGGCTCGGTGGATAGATCGGGCGAGCGCGAGAAGAGGACGGTCTCGCCGTCACTCAGGAACGTCGCGTCGAATTCATCGGCGGGTGTGTTGAGGGAGCCGGGCAGTGGTTCGACGGCGGTGAAGCGCGCGCCATGTCGGCGCGCGGTGAAGAGATCCATGCGGCCCGCGCCGCCGTGGCCGTCGCTCGAGAACAGCAGCGTGCGGCCATCGGGGGACAGCATCGGTGCCCATTCGTTGCGTGCGGTGTTCACTTCAGCGCCTAACCACTGAGGCGTGCCGAGGCCGGCTTTCTTGACGGCGACCCGCCAGAGATCGTCGCCGCCGGCGCCGCCTGGGCGGTCGGACGCGAAATACACGTAACGCCCGTCCGCCGAAAATGCCGGATCGAAATCCCGCGTCGGGGAATTGAACGGCACGGCCGTCGCGACGCGCCACAGGCCGTCGATCTTGCGCGACATCCAGATGTCGTATCCGCCGGCGCCGCCGATGCGGTCGCGGCTGAACCAGAGCGCGGTGCGGCCATCCGGAGAGATCGTCAGGCGGATGTCGGACCACGAGGTCGATGCGATGCCGTGCGCGAATTCTTCCGGCAGCAGGTCGATGTTGATGCCGCGCGGCGGCAATGGCGGTTCCGCGGCAATCGCGAGACCGGCGAGAAAACCAATCATCACAGCGCCGAGGCGCCGCATCACCCGACTCGCTCGAAATCCGCGCTCCAGTTCGTCTCCCATGCGCCGCCGTTGGTCGACACGGCCTGTTCCCAGTGCGGAGTCGACGTGTCCGTGCGAGTCCAGGAGGAGCGCGCACCGTCGCCGGTCAGCGTCCCCGCGCCTTTCCCGAACCCGCCGACCAGCGGCGCGCCGAAATCCGCCGGCGCGCGGCTATCTACCCACCAGCTGCGCCAGACCTTCGCGCCGGCATCGTACGCGCGCAGGCTCATGCCGCGATACGTGCCGCCGGGCGCGTGGAACACGTTGTCGCTGACGTTGCCGAGGCCGCCCATGACCGGCCAGTTGTTCAGCTCGCTGGCGAATTCCTCCCACTTCCCATCCGCGCGCCGCCGGCGATTGCGCACGCGCCACCTGCCGACCAGGAATTGCCAGTCGGCCGCCGCGGGATCCGCCGGGCCGTCGAGCGGAATCGGCGTGGCCACCGCGCTGGTGCGCGTGAAGTAGTTGCGCCAGTTGATCTCCCAGGTCTTGCGCTCGTCCGTGGAGAACGACTGGTCCCACCACGGCCGCTTGCCCCGCGTCTCGTGCCAGCGGAACCGCACGGTGACCGGCGTGCCCTTGTGCACGTCGCTGCCGAAGAACTCGCCTTCGTCCTTCACGAAGCCGCCGCGCACCGGCGGATCGAGCCGGCCGGCGGTGCGGCTGTCGAGCCACCAGATGGCCCACTGGTTCGTTGCCGGGTCGAACGTGCGCGCGCTGAACGCGCGGTAGGTGCCGGTGGGGAGATAGAGGAGGTCGTCGTCGACGTTGCCGAGGCCGCCGAGCGTGTGCCAGAACGCGCTCTTGCCTTCGAAGCTGTCCCACGTCGTGCTGCCGACGAGCCGGTCGCGCAGGCGGTCGTGGTGGACGTCCCAGTTTCCGGTCAGCCAGTCCCAGTCGTGGGCGTGGTCGGCGGGAGAGCCGGCGGTCACGAGGCGGGGCGCGCCGAGCGCGCAGGCGGCGCCGGCCATAGTTAGACCGGAGAGCAGATCGCGGCGGGTGATGTTCATGGCGCGATCATCGACGCGCCGCGATAACATCCACCAGCAGGCAGATTCACCCCCAGGGCAAGGCATCCTTATGGTCGCGGAAGACAAGCTCCCCTCCTTGGCGTCGATCCGTGCATTCGAGACCGCCGCGCGGCTGGGCAGCTTCGCGCAGGCTGCAGCCGAACTCGGGACGACGGCGGCGTCGGTGAGCTACCACGTGCGCCAGCTCGAGCGGCAGATCCGCCTGCCGCTGTTTCACCGGATGGCGCAACGCGTGGAGCTGACCACGGCCGGCGCCGTCATCGCGCGCGAGGCGACGGACGCGTTCGCGGCACTGCGGGCCAGTTTCGTGCGCGCGGTGGACGTCGACGAATCGCGTCTCGCGCTGACGACGCTGCCCAGTTTCGGGACGAGCTGGCTGACGCCGCGGCTCGGCGCTTTCCGCAAGCGACATCCGCAGATCGCGTTGCGGCTCGATACGTCGAGCGATGCGGAGGACCTGAACGACGGCCGCTTCGACGCGGCCGTGCGCAACGGCAACGGACGCTGGCCGGGTTACAAGGCGGTCAAACTACTGCCGAGCATTTTCATGCCGGTGTGCGCGCCGAAGATGAAGGCGGCGGCAAGTGCACTCGCGAACCCGCGCCGCGCGCTCGACGTGCCGCTGCTCGGGCGTCCCGACTGGTGGACCATGTGGTTCCGCGCGCGCGGGTTCGACGCGGGGCCGAGTCGCGACAAGTTCGGGACCAGCCTCGCGCACGAGTACCTGGACATCGCGGCGGCAGTCGCGGGGCAGGGCATCGCAATCGGATCGCCGCTGTTGTTCCGCGCGGAGCTGGATGCGGGGCGGCTGGTGCCGGCGCACGAGTTCGTCGGCACGGATGGGCGGGCGTTCTGGTTCGTGTACCCGGCGTCGCGGTCGCACACCCGGAAGCTGGCGGCGTTCGGCGAGTGGATAGAGGCGGAGGCGGCGGCGGCGCGCGAAGCGGGGGCCGCGTACATCCGTCGTGCCAGGTGACTGTCCCCTT